>JAETNR010000040.1 GCA_021772055.1 Blautia sp.
CTATGTGGCTGGCAGAATAGTTGTCAGCCAGAGCCTTGCAATTACCTACAAAATGTATGTGCAACAACCTACAAAAATCTTTTGCAATTTTATGCAAAAAAGGCTTGCAAAAAACACATTATTTCCAACAAAGCAATGATTTCCTATCCTGCTGTAGCTGGAAAGGCTCACCGAAGGCGCCAGATTGTTAAAATTCCCAATCTGGTTATGATCCTGAAGCACCACATTCTGCCAGATAATATTTCCGTCACCGATCCGGCAGTGAGCCTCAATGGCTGCATTTGCCAGGATAATATTCCCTTCACCCATCTGCCTTGTATCTACACTTGCAGACGGATCAGTCACATTGGGAATCTAATACCCCATCTGCCGGATTTTCACAAAGACCTCTTCCCTCCGGTCAGCCATCTGCTTCCCGATCATACATAAAACCACCTCGAACTCCTCCGGCGGATACACTTTCTGTATCTCCTCAAAAGCCACAAGCGGCTTCCCCTTATAGGTCAGGGAACAAAATTCCTCCCTCCCGGCAAACTCGCTGCAGCTATAATTTTTTGTCTCATGAAGGTGCTCCTCATGCACCGTATACGCTCGGATATTCCGCCCAAGCTTCGTCTCCAAGACATAAGAAACCACATCTGCAAATTTACCCGTTCCAAAAACAAGCAGGTCTTTCATTCCAATTCCTCCGCAAAACATTCCGTCCGGTAGTCCATCCTCTATTTTTTCTTTCTGACAATATTTGACAACACACATCCAACCATACATCCGATGCTATTGTGGATAATGTCATCAAATTCAAACAGTCCCCGGCAAAGTATAAGCTGCAGCAATTCTATTGTCGCTGAGATCAACACACCCGCCAGCAATCCGTGATACCAGTGTACTTGTCCGGTCTTATTATCATCCATGCTATCCGGACTTAACTGTGCATCATGATTAGATTGTTTCTTCAGCACGATCGGCAAAAGAAATCCGACCGGCATGAGCAGGAAAATATTCAGGATGTTCTCCAGCAAAAGCCCGGATCCGTTTCCGGAACCGAGCCGCCCTTTATGGTCAAAAATCTCCTTCCACGACCAGAACACTTCCAACTGATACTGCCGTTCCCCCGGTACCCGTGTGAATACCGTGGAGCCTATGACAAGTAACAGCCAGATCAGCATCGCCATTGCAGCAATTCCCTGGGAACGGCTTATTTTCTGATTTTCATATAATACACAGGCCAACGCCGCCCCGGACAGGATTACAAAATCGACAATGAAAATCTCTGATCCAGTCCAATCCGGATACTGCGCCCATACCAACTGAAATATATCCATTCTATCTCCCGTCTGCGTCGTTTAAAGATTCTTCCCATGCAGTACATTTTTTTCCTGTATTGGTCATTCCAATACTGTACGGATTCTCAATCCCTGCCATACAAATCTCTCGTATATACTTTAGACTTCACATCATCCAGGCATCTGTCATAGCGGTTTGCAATGATCGCTTTACTCCTTCTCTTAAACTTCTCCAGGTCATTCACGACGAGACTTCCAAAGAAAGTGGTTCCATCCTCCAGCGTCGGTTCATAGACAATAACCATCGCCCCTTTCGCCTTGATGCGCTTCATTACGCCCTGGATAGAACTCTGACGGAAATTATCTGAATTTGATTTCATAGTCAGGCGGTATACGCCAACCACCACTTCTCCTTCTTTGCCTGCATCGTACTCGCCGTTTGCTTCATAACCTCCGGCAAGCTCCAATACACGATCTGCAATAAAGTCTTTTCGCGTCCGGTTGCTCTCCACGATGGCTTCGATCAGGTTTTCCGGCACATCTGCGTAGTTGGCAAGAAGCTGCTTGGTGTCTTTCGGCAGGCAGTAACCCCCATAGCCGAAGCTGGGATTATTGTAATGGGAGCCAATACGTGGATCCAGGCACACGCCGTTGATGATCTGCTGTGTGTTCAGCCCTTTCGTCTCCGCATAGGTGTCCAGCTCGTTAAAGTAACTGACACGCAGAGCCAGGTAGGTATTGGCAAACAGCTTCACTGCCTCGGCTTCCGTAAAGCCCATAATCAAAGTAGCAATCTCTTCCTTGATAGCTCCTTCCTGTAAAAGAGCTGCAAAAGTGTTGGCCGCTTTTACAAGTCTTGCATTTTGAACATCCGTTCCTACAATAATGCGGGATGGATAAAGGTTATCATATAACGCCTTGGATTCCCGAAGAAATTCCGGGCTGAAGATGATATTATCACAGTGGTATTTTTCACGTACCGACGCAGTAAAACCAACCGGGATGGTGGATTTGATGACCATAACGGCATCCGGATTGTACTTAATGGCAAGCTGTATCACCTTTTCCACCGCAGAAGTATCGAAAAAATTTTTCTTGCTATCATAGTTGGTGGGTGCTGCAATGACCACAAAGTCTGCACTGCTGTATGCCGCTTCTGCATCCAATGTAGCGGTCAGGTTCAATTCTTTTTCAGTTAAGTACTTCTCTATATACTCATCCTGGATAGGGGATATCCGATGATTAATCTTCTCCACCTTCTCCGGGATAATATCCACAGCTAAAACTTCATGATGCTGAGATAAAAGTGTAGCGATGGATAAACCTACATATCCGGTTCCTGCGACTGCGATTTTCATCTATTTATTTCCTCATTTCTGTCTTTGTAAATAATTTTTAGCTTCTCTGTTAATTTATAAGTTTTATATAAACCCATCTGTAATAATCCAATATAATGCAGTGTTCCATATGGCCAGGTAATATACCGCAATATATCTTTCGCACTATACAGTCAGACTTTATAAAATTCCTTATACCATTCTGCAAATTTTCGTAGCCCAGTACGGAGATCAGTACTCGGCTTGAAACCGAAGTCCCTTTCCAACGCACTCGTATCCGCATAGGTCACCGGTACATCTCCCGGCTGCATCGGTACAAGCTCTTTATGTGCTTCAAAATCGTAATCCGCAGGCAGCACCTCCGCTCGAATCAGCTCCTGCTGCAGAATGCCCACAAAGTCCAACAGGTTTTTCGGCTGGTTATTGCCAATGTTATAGACTGCATAGGGTGGAATAGGCAGACCATCTTCCCCGTTCTTTTTTTCCGGTGCTCTCTGCATCACACTCTTGACACCTTCCACGATATCATCCACATAAGTAAAATCACGCTTGCAGTTACCATAGTTGAAAATCTGAATGGTTTCCCCTTTCAGCAGCTTATTGGTAAATCCAAAATATGCCATATCCGGACGGCCTGCAGGACCATAAACGGTAAAGAACCGGAGCCCGGTGGAGGGAATGTTATAGAGTTTGCTGTAAGCATGCGCCAACAATTCGTTCGATTTTTTCGTTGCCGCGTAAAGAGATACCGGGTTGTCCACTTTGTCATCGGTACTGTATGGCACCTTCTTGTTAGAACCGTAAACAGAGCTGGAAGAAGCATAAACCAGATGCTCTACACCTTTCGCACCATTGTCATAGGAATGTCGGCAGGCTTCCAGAATGTTGTAGAAACCAATCAGGTTAGATTCTATGTACACATCCGGGTTGGTAATGCTGTACCGCACCCCAGCCTGAGCCGCAAGGTTTACTACGATATCCGGCTGGTACTCATGAAAGATGGAATCAATCAATGACTTATCTGCAATGTTTCCTTTCATGAAAGTCCATGTGGAATCCGGGTGTTGCTCTGCACATTTCTGAATTTCGGACAGGCGCCACTCTTTTATAGATACATCGTAATAATTGTTCATATTGTCGATACCAAGCAATTTTACTTGAGACTGCGTCTTCAACAGCTCAAGAACAAGATTAAAACCGATAAAGCCGGCAACGCCAGTGACAAGGATTGTTTTATTAGCTAATGAAGTGTTAATTGATAACATATGTATACTCCTTATATAAAAAATTAATCTGCGTATCCTTCTCACTTTTCACGCTTGGATACATTTCTAATTCTAATTTGTATTTCACAGTTTTAATTATAATCAATAGGAAGCAATCAATTTTTCCTGCAAAATCGTTACAAAATCCAACAGTTTTCCCACTGCTTATATGAATGTTTGTATAAGCAACGGATAGCGAAAAGTGTGAGCACCCTTCCGAAAAGAAATGCTAATCCTAACGCAGAACTAATACGCGCACCGCATATCACGCACTCAAGTTCAAACTTCCTTGTTTTACATTTCTATCAAAAACTCATTCTCTCCACTTTCAGTTCTAATTTTTGATAAAAAGTTGCTATATTCACTTATTTCATCTAAGTTGACATCTCCATTCATTATTTTTAAATTATTAAGGTTCTCTTTTCTCATAATTATGTTACTGTTTAAATTAAGCCAAAGATTCTAAATATGATGCTATCAACAATAAACCATGATTAGGCTCATGATCCTGATCTCCAAATAATATATTTGAATTATCAGATGCTTGATTTAAATAAATATTCGGCAAACCAAATAAACCTTTTTGGGGCTGCATCCATTTTGACGGCATGTTTATCAACATTACATCTATTCTGGATCTTTCCGCAATAATCTCCTGCACGTTGCGTCTGATATCCTTTCCATACATAATACTCATCCTCCTTCCAAACCCAACGTTTCGTTGTTTGATCGTACTATTACCGATCAACATCTTTCCTTACGATACATGTGGAATAATCCATACTGACTTTCCTCTAATCTCTGCCATGCAAATCTCTTGTATATACTCTATCTTTTCTATATAAGAAGCATTAATTGGCTGATGAATATGATGTAACCATGGAAAATGAAAAGTTCAATATCATTTATCAAGCACCTCAATGCAGACCGCCTTTATCACCAAATCCTCTTTTGTCCTGAATTAGAAGATAACATTATCATATGTAATACTTTATGCCACCTGTTTGCAATTCACTTCTTTTCATTTCTTCTAGATAGTCATTATAATCCCGAATATACTCTCTCCCGTCATAATGAGTACTAGCAAGCACTAAAAGTACGGAATCAGGTGAGAATTCATACATATCTTTCCAAATCATTTTTGGAATGTACACTCCCATCATAGGTTTATTTAATTCCACAATAATCTCTTCTATACCATCAGTAATACGCACCTTGCTTCGACCTGCAACATTAATCAGCACAAACTCAGATTCACGGTTTGCATGTTGTCCTCGTACAACTGTTGGATCGGATTCATAGATATAAAAAACTCTTTTAATCTCAAATGGCACTACCTGACCGCCTTCAATTACTACTAATTTGCCTCGTTTATCTCCAAGGTCTGCAAACTGCAAAATCGGACATCTCTCCTCTAATTTCATTTTCTTCTCCTTCTAAAAAGTATTGAGCGCATTAATCACATAAGTCTGTTCCTCTTCTGTCATTCCATTATAAAAAGGAATTGATAAAACTGTATCTGATAATTTCTCTGTAATTGGAAGGAACCCTTTTTGATGCCCTAAATACCGATAAGCCTCTGCCAAATGAGGTGGAATTGGATAATGGATGAGTGTGCCTATTCCTTTCTCTTTCAGATATTCCACTAAACAATTCCGCTCATCACACCGAATCACATACTGGTGCCATACGGAAGTAGCTCCCTCAATCGTTGTTGGTATCTGAAGCTTTTCGTTATGTATTTCATTACTGTATCGTTCCGCTAGCCTTAACCGCTCCTCGGTAAGTTCCTTCATATGTGATAAACGTACTCTCAAAAGCCCAGCCTGTAGTTCATCTAAACGAGAATTAGCACCAACAACTTTATTATAGTAGCGCTTTTCACTACCATAATTGCGAAAAATCTTAAATTCCTTTGCCAAGTGCTCATTGTTAACTACAACTGCACCGGCATCTCCAAAAGCGCCAAGATTTTTAGATGGATAAAATGAAAAACAGCCAACATCTCCAAACGTTCCTGTCATCCTGTCATTAAAACAAGCGCCATGAGACTGAGCACAATCTTCTACTAAACGCAGATTATATCTTTTACATATTTCCACAATCCTATCCATTCGTGAAGCCATACCATACAAATGTGTAATTAAAATAGCCTTGGTACGGTTAGTAATTTTATCTTCAATCTTATTTACATCCATACCAAAATGTTCATCAGGTTCAATAAAAATAGGGATAGCCCCATTCATAGTAACTCCCATTACTGAAGCAATATAAGTATTCCCTTGTACAAGTACTTCATCTCCTGGACCGATATTTAACAGTCGAAACGCAATCCATAAGGCATCTAAACCACTCGCAAGGCCAACACAGTATTTTGCACCAGTATATTCAGCAAACTCTTCTTCAAAAGACGCAACTTCCTTTCCAAGAATATACCAACCAGAGCGAAGTACTTCTAGCGATTTATCTTCGAATTCCTTCTGATATTTAAGGAAGCCACGGTCCATACGGTTAGGCATAATATTCATAGTCTTATCTCCTTTATTTCTTTATTTTGCATACATCTATGTATGATAGTTTCGGTGCTCATCATAAGTTCAATTTTTTCTTCATAATATTAGCAAAATAGCTAAAACCATAGAAATGAAATATTTTGGCAATGCCAAGATAGATTAAAATCCCGACTGGAACCTGAATCAATAATGTCGTCAAACAACTCAAATTAATTAGTTGTATCATATAAACCACTCCTCCCATGACTACTGATCCCACTATTAGTGGTAATATATCTTTTATTTGAGCAAGTGGGCCATAATTAATAAATTTTTTATTTGGAATCATAACAATAGCTGCACTAAATAATTCGCCTATCATATAACTTATTCCCATTGCAAATACACTTATCCTCATTGTTATTACCAAAAGCACAATGCCTACTATTTTTTCAATTATTTCAAGCTTTAAAAATATGTCGCTTCTTCCTAATGCCCTAATAGAATTCAAATTTGCTATTGAAAGAGGCCAGAATGCATATACGATACAAAACATGTAAAGGTATGGAACACAAGGAAGCCATTTACTTGTCATTAACAACTCAATTAATGGATTTGCACATGCAATAAGCCCCGCCATCATAGGCAGAACAAAAAACGAACTACAGTGAATTGACTTCTTCACCAATTCCCTCAACTGCTTCTCATCATCTTGCTTTTTTGCCATGGCAGGAAATATTACACCATCTATTGATGTTGTAATATTTGGTACTAACATACCCGGATATGCATCACCTTTGTTAAAAAAAGCCAAATCTTCTGTACTATAAACTTTACCAATAAGCAGATCTCGGGCTTTCATATATCCTGTATTAAGTAATTTGGCGGTTAACAATTTCCATCCATATGACAGTAGTTCTTTTAAACGCTTCCACGAAAATACTGCCTTAGGCCTCCATTCAACTGTACACCATAAAACGATTGTGTCTATAGCATAGTTTATAATAGGCTGTACAACCAAAGCCCATACGCCAAACCCTTTATACGCCATAGCAAGTCCTACCACAGCCGATACGACCGTTCCAAATAATGTCGCCCAAAAAAACTTTTTAAACATCATATGGCGAGAAATATATGCAAATTGAATATTTTTTACACCAGAAATAATCAAAGTGACACTTTGTACCCTAATTATTGGTGTCAGTTCCGAAACATGGTAAAACCGTGCAATATAAGGTGCTGCCAAAAACATACCACAATACAATATAAAGCACATTGCAACGTTAAAATAGAACACACTTGAAAAATCTATATCATCAGCATCTTTCTTTTGAATCAATGCACTTCCAAGCCCACTATCAACAAATACCTCTAAAATAGATGTAAAAACAGTAACCAGTGCAACAGTTCCATAAGCTTCCGGAATCAAAAGTCTAGCCAAAATGATTGATACAATAAAAGTAACCGCTTTTGCACTGAATTTTTCCATAAAGCGCCATATTACATTTGTTGAAATATCACTGTTTTTTGGATCCATATTTTATCCTTCTTCAAATTTATATTTTACTAAAATACTGTATCTTTCCAATTTTTCACAAAAACTGTGGCAATAGATACTACCATTGTAATTAACAGCACAATTATGGGTAACTTTGATGCATCTACTTGAATAAATGTTTTTACAATATCTCGTACTCCACAATGAAGCAAAAAAATTGGTGTCGCTAGTTGTTTTCCAATTCGAGAAAACTCTAATTTTCCGGTAATTCCATTTGGATGTTGTAAACAACTTAATAAAATCCCCACACTAAGAAGCAATGTTCCAATCGATATATACATGCCATCTTTAGTAAGTAATGCCTCTACAAGCGAAAGTCCTAGTCCTAGAACCAACAATACACTAGCATTAAAATCTTTACATCCTTGCTCATTCATCCAGTTTCCTAAAAAAAAGAATGGAATACCAGTAAACAACCAATTACCTGAAAAATACCACGGCAAATTTGCGATAGAAAACAAAATACTTAAAAAAAGTAAAAATGGCACAACATAATACCCAATTCTAATCGCATTTTTCCTGCATAAGAATATATAAATTACATATACATACACCATCATAAATAAGTAATACATAATATTTGACAGGAAGTGTGCTCTATTAAGAACAAGTAATAATAATAAAGATTCTATATTCAAATAATTACTCAGCCACGATAAAAATCCATTTCCCTTATAAAGGCTTAATAAAATATTCAACACCATATAAAATATCGTGCCTATCATAGCTAATTTACCTGTCAAAATTAATTGTTTTTTTGCAGAAACTGGTGTGCAGTAGTATCCTGAAACCATAATAAAAAACGGAACAGCAAATCTTCCTACATCTGTAACTATCTTTCCCGCAATTCCGGAAATCTGCACATGAATCAGTAGAACTACAATAGAAGCCACTAATCTTACTTCATCAATTGAATTATTTCTCTGCATTTTCTTTTCTCTTATTTCTATACTGTTTTATGCTCATATTCTTTCTAGCAAAATCATAAATCTTAAACAATATCGCTGCAGGCTTTCCAAGCTTTGCCTGCATATAAACACGTTTTTGATATCTATTCTCCTGTTTCTTTAAAATATCGGAATATTTTCCGGAAATCATTTTTTTATAATCCCGTTCTGCTTCCGCTTTTTTAAATTCGAAATATCTCTGCCATCTTTCTAATTCGTCACTATATTTGTCTCCAGAAAATACATTAAACTCTTTATATGCTATAATTGAGTTCTCGCAAAATGCAATATACCGTGTCAAATCCGTATTCCCGTGATTTTCACTCCAACTTCCAGATACAAATCTTCTATAAACAGCCATTGGCTCATCTATATAATAGACATTGCCCAATTGCCCAAAGTATAAAAGCATTGGAACATCATCACTTTTATTTTTCATAAACTCTTGCGCGAATTTAGGATAATTTTGTTGATAAAATGTATATTCCTTCCTCCTAAAAAAATAGCTAACCTCATTGAAAAATTCTCCTTGTCCAATGAAGTAAAAAAAATCTCTGGACGTATGTAATCCTGAAGCATATCTTTTAATAGGTATAGATAAATCTTTTTCTTCTCTTGTCACTGCATTTATTTCTTTTACTCTATGAAGGCACATTTGGCATGATGGATTACTCTCCATTGCGTCATACTGCTTTTGTAGCTTTAGAGGATCTATCCAATAATCATCTCCGTCACATAAAGCAATATATTTCCCTGATGCAAGAGGCAACATATATTCCGCATTTATGTTAATACCCTGTGAATATGCATTTTCTTTATGATAAATCGGTTTAATAACATCAGGATACTTTTGTGCATATTGGCGAATTATTTCTGCAGTTCTATCTGTCGAACAGTCTTCATTAATGATTATTTCAATCGGGAAGGAAGTTTTCTGCTGCAAAAAACCATCAATAGCATCTGAAATATAATTCTCATGATTAAATGCCAAGCACAGAATGCTTACTCCAATTTGTTTCATAAATACTCCCCTCTTACACAATTTTAGAAATTGCATTATAAATTCTTTGACAATTTTTATCATCCTTCAACGGAAAAAAAGTTCTTATTCGTGTTTTATACTTATCTTCTAAAACAAACTCTTGACGTAACACATGTTTTATTGCAGTCAGTAGTTCTTCTTTATCACTTACTACCTCACCAAAGCCCATGGTATCATAGTCAAAATACCCCTTCGTATAATCATAATGCTCACTAATATATCGTTCCCTATCAAATTGGTAATATATAACAGGCTTTTCCATATAAGCAAAGTCGAAAAAAACACTTGAAAAATCTGTGATCAATAGCTGAGCTTCTATTAACAATTGTTGCACGTCATAGTGGCTGAAATCCGCAATTACAACCCGACTAATCTTGCTTTCAAAACACTTAACATATTTTTGTATTTCATAGTGTGGATAAAATACAAGCTGAACATTAGCCTGCTCTAATATCCGCTCAAGTTCCGGACTGTTTAAAAGCACATTCCATTTTTCAAAGTAATCTGACTCTAGAAATTTCTCTTTTCCAATCCCCTGTAGCCATTTGCGAAATGTTGGCATAATCAAAATCTGGCTTTTTTCTTTATGAATATATAGATTATCAAATCTTGCCATCCCCGTGTATTGAACCACCCCTTGAGGATGTTTATACTCTCTACAGATATATTCAAATTCTGGCTGAGCACCACATATAAAAATATCTGGATAAAAATTTGGATAAAGCAGTCCTATTAGTAAGTCCTTTGTTATCCCATGCTGAAGAAATACAAATTTTTTCTTACTTAGTTTATATAATCCAAACTTTTTATAATAGTCCGCAATCGGAATATCTCCTCCCCATGCATGTGTTGAAATTCTGCAATTTGTCAATGCAAAATATACAAAATGTCTGAAAGATCCATACGCCACAAACCTCCCCGTTTCTTTTATTTTAATTGCATCAGAAGAGTTCCTTTTAATCACATACCATATAGGCTGCTCTGGATGTGCTCTCATCATATATTTAAAAAAGTAATATCCATTATCGCGTGCATCATCTCCACGCTCTGAAATTAACCAGAAATTACAATACTTAGGGTTAAATAACTTTATTAATTCTGCAATAATATATGCAGTAAAAAATTCTATCAAATATCTACAAGTTCTAATTATACGCTTCATCATGCACCTTTATACAAGGTCACCATTATATAGTGCCTCATACTCCTTCATCACCACATCTATTGAAAATTTACTAACATCATATTCACATCTTCCAAGCTTCCCAGCTTTTTTCTTTTGCATTATTTCACCTGCCCATACTTCAGGTCCCATATCTAACGAAAGATAAGTACACCCTCCACAATCGCTTTCGCTTGTTATACTATCCGAAACCAAACAGCATAGCCCCATTGTTTGTGCTTCCGCTAAAGCTAACGGTAATCCCTCTCTATGGGATGGTAAGATAAAGCAATCAACATTCTGCATAATCTCTGGTATGTTCGCATTAGACGGATATATATACACATATTTTTCTAAATTATGCATTTCTATATATTTCAATAGATTGTCTAAATATGCTTTACTCGCATTATCTATAACCCTCCCTATCAAAAATAGCCTTGCTTCTATCCCTCCATAAATTAATCTTTCAAGTATCTGTATAGTAAATTTTTGATTTTTATTCTCTGAATATGAACCTACTTGCAACAAATTTAATGTTGTATGTTCTTTACATGGATATTTCTTGTAATTAAAGCGTTCTTGATTAATCGCATTAAATATTATCTTCGAATTGTGCTTCTCAAATATAGGCTTAGCTGCAGCTTGTGAACATGCCACTAGAGTTGTTGCATTTTCTATCATAACCTTTTGAAGAATTCTTGCGTACTTTCTTCGTATGGGATTCAAATTAGAAAATCTTTCATATGATACATGTGAATGTATAATTCGAACTGGAATTCCTACCCTTCTGGCAGCCAAAAGAAATATAGCACTTTCTAAATCATTGTTACAATGAATCACATCATACTGATTTTCCGTTAGTATCCTTTTTATACTTTTATACAAATAAGGAGCACGTATATAGTAATCCAACCTTTTTCTCAGTATATTCGTACCACTATATAAAGAAATTACTATTTTTTTTCCTCCATACATGCAGAATTCCGCATCATAATACGAAGTTTTCTTCGAAAAACTTATAATGTCAAACTGGAATTTATCTGAAAGATTACGTACAATTGACATTATTACGCCCTGCAATCCTCCATTTTCCAAATCATTATATGCAACAAATAACACTCTCTTCATCCATTCCTCCTAGCTTAGCAACAGTTATTCAAATATCCTTTTGTTGCATTATCGTTGTGTTTAATTCTTGCAGGATTGCCAAACACTATTGAATGGTCTGGAATGTCAAAATTGACATAACTATTTGGTGCAATTAAAACATCATTACCAATTTTTACATTTCCTACAATGACCGCATTTATTCCAATCCATACATTGTTTCCAATTTTCGGAGAGCCTGCTTTCATGCCTCTGTTTTGCTGCCCAATTGTAGCTCCCTTATGAATATTGATATTTTCACCTAGAACAGCCGCTTCATTTATTGTTATTCCAAATGGGTGTCCCATATAAAAGCCCTTTCCAATTGAAGTTCTCCAACTCAATGTTAACCCTCTTTTTCTACAATATAATATTAATAATAATCGTGAAATGTAGTGAATCAATTTACAATTGGAATACTGCGCACTTCTAAAGAAAAAATGGAACCATTTCATTTCCATATTGGGATGAAATCCATACCTTAACATATCAGCCTTATATGCTTCTTTTATGGTCATTATTCAGTCTCCTCTTCCCTTATCTGATCTCTCTTTGAAATATATAATTGCAAAAAACACAAGACAAATATTAAATAAGTATATTTCTTGTAATAACACACAGTTCCCCAATCCGAAACTGTATGCATAATAATAATTGCAATGCAAATATTTGTATTAGCATTCTCTGGATCATTCTTTCTAATGCAAAACAAATTTTTTACTAAGTATAAATGAATAGAATAATAGATACCAAAACCAATAATTCCCCCGCCAGCTAGTAATTCCAAAAAGTTATTATGGAGATATGTGGCATGTGAAGAATACCTAGCAGTTAATTCATAAGAATTTCCAATTCCAATCCCCAGTAAAGGCGTTCTTAAAAATTGGTTCCATCCAATTTCCCGGTATTCTGCACGTTGCGTTAATGAGCCGCCAGTTCTTCCCGTTCCAGTAAGATACTCCAACATACGCTTACTGATTCCCGAAAAAATTTCCAGCTTTGAGAGGAAATACAATAACATAAATACTAATAAAAGCGCAAAAATTACTGAAGAAATTCTCTTTAATACTTCGCCATCTCCCCCAAATCGCAATATAATAAGAATTACTATTCCTATCAAGGTTTCTGCTAAAGCTGTTCTGCTTTGAGACATTGCCATTAGGATAATTGGAAAAACAAGAAAAATATTTTGAAAATTCCATTTTTTATTTAATATTTTATCAACATATATTACAATAACTACTGCCATCCACATGCCAATTGCATTAGAATTTGCAAAGTCATTACCCAGTCTTGATGCATTCTCTGACATTACCACAAAGTTTTCCGCTCCATAATATGCAATTGTATATACACAAATTACAACTCCACTCCACATTATTCCAACAAGAAAACCATCAATGGAAAGAGATTCCTGGTACAATAAAAAAACTATCGACATACAGATTAGAGTCTCAATAATTGTTATTCCGCGATCTATTGAATAACTAGGTTCCCACGCCCAAACCGAACTCATCAAACAAAAGCCTGCAAAAATAAAACATCTAATATGAAATTGTTCAACTACAATTTGTACTTTTCCAGCATTCTGTAAAACAATAGCGCAAAGCAGTACAAAAATAGTCACAATTATACTTATACTGCTTACAGATGTCATATCAAATATAAAAAAACACGATATCATTCCTGCAATTAAAAAGCTTACAAATTTATTCGTTGAATTATCAATAATCTGCATTTACCTTCTCGCTTCCATAATTGTTCTGTAGCATTATAATCCTTTGAATAAGCACTATTTATCCTGAAAAACTATTTCTATAAAATGTCTTACTTCTCTATTAATACTATATCCGGCATCAATCATTTGCTTTTCCATGTCAGCCCGATTTATTTGAACTAATTCCAGTATTTGTTCCTCCCAGCGGTCCACATCACTGTCCAAGGACTCATATTTAACTAATCCCGTAACATTGGCATTCCTAGTAATCGTAGATGAAATAACACAGGGGAGTCCTGTTGCTTGCGCTTCAATTACTGTGTTAGGCATTCCCTCATATAAGGAGGGCAATAGCATAATATCCATCGCAGATAAAATGTCTGGAATGTCAGAACGAATACCAGTAAAAAGCACTGAATCGTATAGGCCTAACCTCATTGTTTCTTCTTCAATTTTACTTTTCAATTCTCCATCTCCAACCAAGAGCAGCTTAGAATTAGAATGCTTGCTATGAAAATAGTTAAATATATTCAACAAAAACATATGATTTTTTTGTTTCATAAACCTTCCAATATTGCCAATCAATATCGTGTCATCTTTTATTCCAAACTGTTTTCTAATCTTTCTTCTTGCCTCTTTATTAAATTTATACACATTTAAATCAAGTGCATTATGCAAAATATGGACATTACCTCTTTTAAAATTCTTTTTACCAAATGTATATATCGCTGCCAAATCTGACGGTGCTATTTTCACATCAATACAATTCGAGTACAACACTTTTCCGAGAAAATGCGATATAGTTGCAATAAAGCCTTCTGCATCACCAGCGTTACTAGATCTTGCTATACAGACCTCTGCTCCTGCATCCTTTGCAATTTTTAAGTCCCAAAATCCCATTGCATTTGAAGTTATACGCATAACATACTTATAGCTATTTTTAACGATTACCTCTCTTAGCCCTTTTTTAAATTCTCTTACTCCATGAGATTTAGGTGGAACAAAAAAAATTCTTCCTCCCCGTTTTCTAATTTCTTTATCATACAGTCCAGGTTCTTCAACATTGACGCAAAAATCCATCTGATATTCACTTGTATTGAGTTCTCGGTAAATCTTCATTAAAAATGTTTCTGCCCCACCTGCGTTCATTGTTGAAATAATACATAATAATCTCTTCACTATTTTTGTAGCCCCCTTACTAACGGCAATACTGCTATTTCAGAGGAATATTCTTTTGCTTTTTCAATACAATTCTGCTTTAACGCATTCACTTCTTGTACATTATTAGCGATATACTGCAGGATTTCTATAAACTCATTCTGATTTGAAAATTCAAAACCAAAACCAGTTATTTTTTCATCGACCACGTCAGGAAAACTCTCCCACTTCGAACAGATAACAGGAATTCCTGCTGCATAAGCATCTATAATAGTTCCTGGGATCCCTTCTGTATAAAAATTTGTTGGAAAAAGTAAAGCATAATACTCTTTCAAAACATTAACACTCTGTTCTGATGGAATTGCACCTTTATATTGAACATAATTTGGAAATATTTTCTCTAATTCGCTAAACCATTCTGTTTGTTTTCTATCGACCTGGCCATATATATCAAGTGCAAACACTTCCTCGCCAGCGTTCTGATTATACGTTTTTATTACATTTATCGCATTTTCTATTCCTTTTTCCTTCATAACTCTCGAGAAGGTGCATAGTTTTAACGGTTTTTGATTGATATAGATCAGTTCATCCTTTTCTAAAACTCTAATCTTTTTAAAATTCCGCATTATTTGAATATTTGCAAAGCCTTTTCCAACCAATGATGCTTTCATAACACTTGTCTCGACATATATACCTTTTATCATTTTTAATTGTTTTGCTAAACAAGGCCTTTTTTCCAAATACTGAGGTAACCATCCACCAATAACGGCATAATGAATGTTTCTTTTAAGAAACACATTCAGGAACATCATTATTCGTACATAACTGTTCAAACCAGTTTGTGCAGGAAGAATGACTATATTTCTGCATTTCCATTGCATACAAATAATTTTAATTATTAATATAGGGAATCTTTTCATCCCACCATATGTATCAACTATATTAACTTCGTTTTTGCCGTATTGATGTATAAGTTCATCCGTAAGATTCTTTGTTTTTATTGTTTGTCCATCTAAAAAATCCTTATTACCACCAAAGTGTCCGCATATACCAATATTTTGCACGCTACGTTACCTCAATTAAATTATAGTCTCCAATATCTCATTCCGGATGCTTTTAGAGTACTTACTGAGAATAACCCTTTAACATCAATCAAAACCTTTTCCTCATCTACTCCATGTTTATACATTTTTTTGATATCCTCAATACTCATTCTCCTAAATTCATTATGAGCAACAGCAACAATCACACAGTCGGCATCAAACACATCCTCAATTTTGGTAAGCTTCACGCCATATTCGTGCATAGCATCCCGTTCGCTCGCCCAGGGATCGACGACAACCGGAGTAATCTCATATTCATTAAAGCGTTTGATGATGTCATCCACCTTGCTATTTCTGATGTCAGGGCAGTTTTCCTTAAAGGTCAGACCGAGAATCACCACTTTGGAACGCTTCGGAGCCTGCCCCGCTTCAATCATCTTCTTAATAGCTGCATCTGTCACATACTTACCCATACTGTCGTTGACAATACGACCATTGAGGATGATCTGACTGTGATAACCAAGCTTTTCCGCTTCATAGGTAAAATAGTAAGGGTCAACTCCAATACAGTGACCACCAACCAAGCCAGGACGGAATCCCAAAGCATTCCACTTTGTATTCATTCCATCAACCACTTCATTGGTATCAATACCCATACGATCAAATACCAAAGCAAGCTCGTTCATAAATGCGATATTGATATCTCGCTGACTGTTTTCAACCACCTTAACAGCTTCAGCCGTCTTTATTGTAGAAACAGGATATGTACCTACTTCAATTACCAGATCATATATATTCTTGATTTCTTCCAGAGATTCCGCATCCATACCGGACACAATCTTATGGATGTTTTCAAGACGATGTACCTTATCGCCCGGATTAATACGTTCAGGAGAATAACCCACCTTAAAGTCCACACCACATTTCATTCCAGATTCCTGTTCCAGAATTGGAACGCAGACGTCTTCCGTCACACCCGGATATACGGTGGATTCATACACAACGATGGAGCCTTTGGTCAAGTTGCGTCCCACAATTTCACTTGCCCCGATAACAGGAGTCAAATCAGGTGTGTGATCAGTATTTACCGGAGTTGGAACTGCAACAATATGGAACTTTGCTTCACGCAACTTACTTTCATCACTGGTGAAATGCACAGTAGTATTTTTGATTATCTCATTACCGGCTTCTTTGGTCGGATCAACACCTGATTTGTACAATTCGATTTTCTCTGTGTTAAGGTCAAATCCAATGACATCTAATCCTTTTTTTGCAAATGCGACAGCAATGGGCATTCCAACGTAGCCAAGCCCAACTAATGCTAGCTTTTCTTCTTTATTAATAATTTTCTTGTAAAGAGACATTTTTTTCCTCCAAATTGCAATGAAATGTAACCTATATACTAGGAATATAATCTGTTTTTTTCCTGTATTTCATTTTCTTTATCACCCCAAAGAACAGGTTTCTAACCGTTAATAAGCCAGAAATAACCTTATTCTTATGTAATCCATCTTTATATAAAATATAATGCCATTTTATCAATTTGATTTTACTGCCACTCGACACCGACCCTTCATGCTTTATATAAAATGACATACATTCTGGAAGTCGATAGCAGTTACTCTTTTCTATAGCTTGCAACCACATAGCATAATCATTGTTTTTTCTTAATCTTTCGATTTGAATTAGCCCGATTTTTTCACGATTGTACATTACTGTAATCGTTGAAAAATAACAGTAATTATACATTTTTCTTCGATTTACAACGTTAGGTCCGGTATATACATAAGGCAACCATTCTCCATTTAGCTGGATCATATAGTCGGTATAAGTAAACGCATAATCGTGTACTTCCATAAAATGAATCTGTTTTTCTAATTTTTCCGGCACCCATAAGTCATCGCTATCCAGAAAAGCAATCCATTTTCCTTTAGCTTCTCTTAAAGCCCTATTTCTTGATACAGCAGCACCACAATTCTTTTCATTTTTTATATATCGGATTCGCTGATCGTTTAGATATGGCAGAACAACTTCGTCCGTATTGTCTGTCGAACAATCATCCACAATAATCAATTCCCAATTCTCATATGACTGATTTAAAACAGATTGAATTGTTTTTATTATAAATGCTCCCGTGTTATACGATGGCATAATAATTGATACCAACTCGCTCATTTTATCACCTCAGCAAACTCTTTGCTTTATCCTGCTTTTTAATATATTCTTCCTTGCTGACTTTACCTTCTTTCAGCAACCAGTCACCATAGTCATATGCTGTAGCCATATTCCCATCAGTGATACCTTCCTGCTTAACAAAAGCTTTCATAACTGTCTGAAAGATGATCTTCATATCACCAAGAAAGCTCACTTTCTCGATGTACTTCAAGTCCCAATCCAACTTTTCTTCCCAAGTAATATTATTGCGCCCATTTACCTGTGCAAGTCCACTCAATCCAGGTTTTGCAGTATGACGCATTCTCTGTTCATCTGTCATAAAAACCATATCTCGGACAAGCTGAGGTCTGGGACCAATAATACTCATATCCCCCTTCAAGATATTAAAAGCCTCCGGCAGTTCATCCAAAGAGGTGGCTCTGAGTGCCTTTCCGAACTTCCCCAAACGAACACCATCCGGCAAAAGATTACCATTTTCATCCCGTTCGTCAGACATGGAACGAAATTTGTACAAAAAAAGGATTTTTTCCCGTCCTGTTTTGGGATCAATTTTACCAGGACGGGGCTGTTTAAACAGAACTGGCGAACCGAGCTTCACCCGAACCAGAACCGCAACGATGATGTAAAGCCAGCTAAATACAATGATTGCTGCCAATGAGCAAACAATATCTATCAGCCGCTTAATGTACAATTCGTAAAAACCACACTTTCTTTCCAATGGAATGTGTTTTCTTACATCGTCAATATGTTCCTGCTGCATCCTTCTCTCCTATCACGCAAAACAAGCCCGGATCACTTCAATAATCTGCTCCTGCTGCTGCACTGTCATCTTGTTATCACTCGGCAGACAAAGACCTCTTTCAAAAATATCCATACCAACATCCAAACAGCCGCCATCAATATAAGCATTAGTTCTGGCTCTACCGTTGCCATCACGAACTACAAACGGATTCATACGGTAAATCGGCTGCATGTGCATAGGTTTCCAAATTGGGCGACCTTCTGCATTGATACTGGCGATAGCTTCCAGAATCTCGGTAGGACAGCTCTTGCCATGTTCTCTATCATAGAGGGCTTCCTGTTCGCCTCTGACCTGCTTGCACATAGCGTCTTTGTCAATGATCATGCAGCTCAGCCAGAAGTTCGGCTCACTGTTCTTTTCATCATAGGGATTCATCTGTACCGGTAACCCCTTCAAGCCTTCCTTGTAACGCATATAGATCGCCTTCTTCTGGGCAATATGCTCCTCCAAATGGGGCATCTGGTTACGGACAACACCTGCAATTACATTGCTCATACGGTAGTTATAGCCCAGTTCTTCATGCTGATACCATGGCGCACGCTCTCTGGACTGTGTAGACCATTTGCGGACCTTGCCGGCTGCTTCTTTGCTGTTCGTCAGCAGCATACCGCCTGACGAACCGGTAATAATTTTGTTTCCATTAAAGGAAATGGCATTGTATGTACCAAACACCCCCGTCTGAACGCCCTTGTAGGATGCGCCCAGGGATTCCGCGGCGTCCTCGATAATCACCGCATCATGTCGTCTGCAGATCTCCCGGATTTCGTCAATCTTGCCGGGTGTACCATAGAGGTGCGCCACTACGACCACTTTAATTTCAGGATACAACTCAAAGGCTTTTTCCAACGCAGCCGGATCCATATTCCAAGTGTCGTACTCGGTGTCGATGAACACCGGAATACCGCCCTCATAGACAATAGGGTTCACCGTGGCATCGAAAGTCATATCGCTCGCCGCTACAAGGCGTTTTAGGAGTGCCCCCGTTCCGGGAGTCGGTTTGCCGTAAATGGCTTCTCCCGCCAACTTCATAGCCAGATGCAGGGCAGCAGTACCCGCAGAAAGAGCAACAGCGTACTTGCACCCCGTCTTTTCACAGATTTGCTTTTCCACCTCTCTGATGTTTTCTCCCACAGTAGACATCCAGTTGGTTTCATAGGCTTCCATCACATAACGCATGGAATCTGGGTACATGGTAGGTGAGGACAGCCAGACCTTATTTTCAAATTTTTCATATTTGTTATCAGGATTAAACATCTTTCGTTCCCCTCTTTGCTGCGTCAAAAATCTGCGCACATCTATCTTTTTTACATTTGTATAGAAACAGTCTTTTCAAAAGCAACTATTATACTGCTATTACTTCATCTCCTAAACCAATGCAAAAAATGCACAATGTAGTTTCCACACTGCAATGAATAACAACAACTTATTTCACCCACTGCTGAATCAGAGCTACTATTCCTGATGCCGCAACGTTAGCAAAAACACTCTCCCAGACACTCAGGGAATGTTTTTTGAGTACATTCAAAAATTTTTCTTTTTCATTTCTCTTTGCATGTATAACCGCTGGATTAAGAATCCCATATTCTTCAGACTCTGGATCTAATTTTTCCAATACGCTTTCTCCTGCTTTGATAAAAATATCCAGCATATCTTTATCCTTTTCTCCGCAGCAAACAATCTTATTGTTATCGCCAAAATTGTTCTGGCTCACCCATGAATTTTCAATATTAATCTTCTGCTTCATGTTCATATTATTCTTCCTTATTTTCTATTGACCCATTATCACCAAAATTGCACTGAGTCACTACGCATTCCGAAAAATTAACCGTCATCTGTGTGTTCTTATTATTAAAACATTGAATTAATGAGTCTTTTGCCTTTTCTAGAAAGCTCTCTTCTTTTGCAGAAAAAAGGCTGATTCGTCCGGAATTCATTTCCACAATCAAATATGTATTAAGATTCAAGTTATACAACCAGTTCAAGAAGATTGAAAATCCACAGACTATTACACCCAAAATTGCTATTCCCATAATCATCGGCAAAGCAAGGCCACCAATGATACAAACCAAAAGTCCAACTATTGACCACGATGAATACGGTTTTGCTGGCTCTTTTGAGACACGAATTTGCGAAATATTACTGACTTGAATTGCTTCTTTCCCATATTTCATTACATTGTCCACAATTTCAATATTCGTTTGTTCAAAAACATTATCCTTTGCTTTATCCATAGCACTCTCTCCTTTCATAGTTTGACGGATTATCTGATATAATCCGCATCCTATGCATCCTCCTAACGTTTCATAACTCAAATCAGAAGTAAGATGTACCCCACCCCGGATTTCATTTCCAAATCCAAAAACAAAATCCGGGTCGGATATATGCCCCTTATTTAACTACCTATTTCCATAGCCGCAGCCGCCTCGCTCATCGCTCTGCGATAAGCCCTGGCTCTCTCCTGGACTCCGCTCACACCTTCCGGCCGATAAGTCCCTACCATCGCTGCGACTCTTTCCCTGATATCCGGAACATTCCTGTACGCCGCCAGCATCAAGTCCTCCAGCTGCTCCAGAAATTCCTCAATATCAAAGGGAATCGGTGATCCTATATGTATCAGTTCATTGGGTGTCTTTTTCATGCCTTCCTCGGACATCAGCTTTTCTTCAAAAAGCTTTTCCCCGGGGCGCAGCCCCGTGTATTCTATCTTAATATCCACATCCGGCTTATACCCGGACAGCTTGATCAGATTCCTTGCAAGGGTATCGATTTTCACCGGCTCGCCCATATCCAAAACAAAGATTTCCCCGCCCTTGGCATAAGTCCCTGCCTGAAGCACCAGACTTACTGCCTCTGGAATCGTCATGAAATACCGGATGATATCCGGATGGGTAACCGTTACCGGCCCCCCTGCTTCAATCTGTTTTTTAAACAAAGGGATCACAGATCCGTTGCTGCCCAGCACATTGCCGAAGCGTACTGCCACAAACTCTGTTTTTGTAACCTTTAACTGTGCTTTGACCTCTTCGCTTTTTACGGAATCGGCCATCCAGTGAGTGAAAAGCTGGGGGATTTCTTCAGCTTTTCCCTGTTTGATCTTATAGTCAAATGCCTGAACGATCATCTCGCACAGCCGCTTGGATGCCCCCATGATATTCGTGGGATTGACGGCCTTATCCGTGCTGATAAGTACAAAGCGTTTACACCCGTGTACCATGGCTGCATAGGCAGTCTTGTAGGTTCCGATGGCATTGTTTTTAATGGCTTCGCAGGGGCTGTCTTCCATGAGCGGCACGTGTTTGTGGGCTGCTGCGTGGAACACCATGTCCGGCCGGAATTCTTCAAACAGCTTCCAGACTTTTCTGGAATCACGGACAGATCCGATGATGCAGTGAAGTGCAAGATCCGGATATTTGTTCTTTAATTCCAGCTGAATGTCGTAGGCATTGTTCTCATAAATGTCAAAAATGATCAGTTTTTCCGGAGAATGTCCTGCGATCTGGCGGCAAAGTTCGGAACCGATGGATCCTCCCCCTCCGGTAACCAGGATGTTTTTTCCCCGAATATGGGTAAATATCTCATCCATATTTACCCGGATAGGTTCTCTGCCAAGCAGATCCTCTACCACCACATTTTTCAGCGCAGCGACGGACACTTCCCCTGTCATAAACTGGTACATGCCGGGCAGGTTCTTAAGCTCACAGCCTGTTTCCTTGCAGATATTCAGGATGTCCCTTTTTTCCTCTGCAGTGGCACTTGGGATTGCAAGAAATATCTTGTCAATATGGTGCTTTTTTACACTGGAGAGGATGCTGTCCCGTCCCCCTTCGATGGGAATTCCGTCAATATATCTGCCCCATTTATTGGGATTATCGTCAATAATACAGCAGACTTTATCCGGGATTTCCTTTGCCTTTTTGATATCCCGGAGGATCATCTGACCTGCTTCTCCCGCACCGATTAAAAGGATCCGCCGCTCCTCCTCTTCCTTCTGATGTTCCGCTCTTCTTCCCCTCTCCAGAAGGATAAATCTATAGGAAAAACGGATTCCGAGGGTCAGGAAAAACTGTATTAAAATCCCGAAAACGTAATAGGATACGGGCATTCTTTTTACAAACATTGTCATGCCGAAACAATGAAACACAAAGGTAATCCCTGTTGCGATCGCCATCCTCAGCAGTTCGCTGTAGCTTGCAAACCGCCAGATGCTGTTGTATAAATGCATTCTCCAGAATACAAAAACAGAAAACGCTGCATAGATCGGGATGAAGCGAAAATAGGACGCAATATAATCTGCGGGAATACTGGTAAACCGGCAGTCAAACCGCAGCCAAAGGGCTGCGAGAAAGGCTATGCACACAGCCAGGGCATCATAAATGCCCAGCCCCAGAGAAACGATCTGCCAGTGTTCCAGGCATTTTTTCATATGATGCATTCTGTCGTTTTTGTTTATCTGTATCAAGTTTTTATCCACTCTTTCCTTTTACGCTTCCCGGATTCTTTCTGTTCACTCCCTGTCCTCATGACGGTCTGCCTTTGGGGAAGCATCTGTAAGTTTCTCATTTTCCATCAGCATCTTCTGCTGTTCCCTGTGTTCTGCCTGCCTTTGCCGGTTATCCCTGTACACCAGGGCCAGGCAGACCACGATCAGCAAAAGCAGCAGAATATAAAGGAGCGATGCGATGAAATTTTTCTTCTTTCTGCTTTTCCCGGAATGTTTTCTCCTCATACTGCAATTCCTTTTTTAATGTACAACAGTGCTGTTATTCATAAAGATGGCAAAAGGCCCCATGCTCTTAAATTCTGCCCGGATCACCAGGTTGGGGATTTCTTCATCATCCCGGTCCTCATCCTCAATATTCCATCCGCCAAGCAGAGAATCCTCTTCTGTTTCATCTATATCATCCTGCACTTCCGCTTCTTCCTCATTCTCATCGGAAATCCCTGTCTCTTCTCCATAGGCAAAGAAGATTTCCGGCTCGTAAATATATTCTTCTGCTCCTGTAACCGGATTGATCTGCATGATGAAGCTGTCCTCCAATACAAATGGATCCAGTTCCTCCAGTGTGCCTAAATCTTCTTTTGCAGCTTCCACATCAAAGTCCGGATACTCAGACAGTACCATGCGCTCCCAGTCAACCTCATTCAGGTCACGGTTCGCCTCAGCCTCCAGCTTTCCGTCCATATCATAGAGGTAATTTTCCTGTCCCTGTTTGATCGCCAGATCGGCAAATCCCATGGAAGAGGAGTAGTCATTTCTTAAGATTTTAATCTCGTCCGTAATCTGAATCTCCGGATTTTCCCCTGCCGCTTCATCCCGCAGGATTCCCAGGGCAGTCAGTACATCATCCAGTTTAATGTCCGCTTTTTCATCAATAAATTTCGTCACTACTTCTGCTGTTTTTTTGTTTTCATACTTCTCGGGGGACACATCCTTTACCACGATCGGTACTTTTTTCAGAAGTGCCACAGGTCCTAATACAGGGAAATCTGCTGTGATGGTTCCTTCTTTTCTGTCCAGTTTATCTGCTGTGATGAAGTATACTTTTCCTGTACTTGGGTCGATCTGCATCAGGAGAAGATCCTTCTTTTTCATCTCTTTTGCTGCTTCAAAGGTAACCTCCGCACGGATCATTCCGCTGCTTGAATAAGTCACAGTATCTCCGGATTTGATCACCAGATCTGCAAAAGGAGTCAGCTGCTCGTAAAGGGTCGGATTTACCGGTTTTCCTTTTTCTGTCAGGAACTCTTCCTTCGTATCCACATCCAGTCTGGTAAGAACTTCCTTCACGGTAGATACGGTATTGTCATCATTTGCCCACTCCACTACTTCTGCTACTTTCTGATTCTCATAGGCACCGGTATTTACGTTCTGAACCACCAGTGTCTCCCCTTCCTGCATATTTCCCTCAAGCACCACAGGTGCCTCGGGAATAAACTGGGAGATACTGGGGGCTGCATATACACTGCCTGCCATACTCATGGCCATTGCTGCAACCAACACATTTACAACTGCTTTTTTCATATTTTTTCCACCCTTTCTTTATGCTTTAGGCTCATACCTCATCATAAAACAGTTCTATTATTAAGTTTAAAAGTGCATCCTCATCCGGATAGAATTCATCGTGAAGTTCTCCCATGCGGTCTTCTCCCTCGATTGTCCGGAAGCTTTCTTCGGAAAATTCGGACTCCCTTACCTGCTCTGAAAAATCCAGATATTTATTTTTTGTAATATTGGTCTGCAGAAGATCATCCATCTCTTCCAGGGAGTTCCATAATTCTGCAATATCCCCGGTGTCCATTTCCCGGATCTTTTCTATATAGGCTGTGGCATATGCCTTCTGTCTTTCCATACGGCCTTCATTGCTGAAATCTGTTTCCGTATCACGGTATTGGAGAAAGTCCACCACATTTGTTTCATCCAGTGTTACCTGTTCTCCCCGTGCCAGTTCCGGATATTTTTCTTCCAGATCATCGTTGGGTACCGTCAGCGTAATACCTTTTACCAGGTCATTGATATAGGGCATGGAGTCCTGGTTTGTCACCACATATTCCCTCACCGGGATTCCCAAAAACATCCTGGAAACCGATTCGCAGAGGTTCTCGCAGCTGACCTTTCCTCCATTGCCGTAACTGTACGCATAGCCGAGATGTGTGGCATAGAGTCCATTGTCATTGCCGTTCATGGAATATCTGCGGATTTCTGTCATGGTATCTCTGCTGATGGGAAGTATGGTCATCCTTTTATGCTTCTTATCCAAAACGATCAGGGAAATGACATCTGCCCTGGCCTTGTTGCCGTATTGCAAAGTCTCTTCCATTTTTCCCGTTCCGTCCACACCTGCGTAGAGAACTGTCTTTATCAGGGAGTTGTAACGGTAATGTTTTCCCTGATAGGTAATGTCCCTGTAACCGCTGCCCGTATCATGGGTATTCAGTGCGCTCACCTGCATTTCCCGCTGTTCCCTCTGTTCCCGAAAAAGAAAGATGGCTGCTGCAAGCACGCAGCACATACAGATTGCAGCAGTTGACAGGATCTGCTTTTTGCGGCAGCGCCATCGGCTTCTTCTGTGTCTATGTCTGTTTGTATTCCGGGAGCTATGATTTCTTTCTCTTTCGTTTTGCTTTTCTCTCTTCCTCACTGCCTTCCTGCGCTTCCTTATCTACACTATTTCCATAGCCATAGCCGTAACCATAGCCATAGCCATAACCGTATCCGTAGCGATGCTTGTTCACATCTGCTTTATTTAAAACAGCTCCCAGTATTTTAATGTTTGCATACTGCAATTGTTCTCTTGCTTTTTCAGCCTGGGCACGCTCTGTGAAGCCGCTCTCGACCACCAGAATTGCCCCATCACACTGCTTGGCTATCAAAAGCCCGTCAATGACCGCGTTCAGCGGCGGTGTATCCGCAATCACATAATCATAGGTCTGCCGCACATAGGCCATCAGCTCCCGGAACAGCCGTCCTGACACCAGTTCACTGGGATTGGGCGCTTTGGCGCCGGTAAAAATCATATCCAGCCACGGATCTTCCGTGTGAAAGATGATGGATTCTTTCGGTGTTTTTCCGCAAAGATATTCGCTAAGTCCCATTCTCTTTCCTGCTATTTTATATCTGCTGACTGTTCTGGAATTTCGGATATCACAGTCAAGATACAGTACTCGTTTATTTAGTCCTGCCATACTGCATGCAAGGCGAAAGGCAATGGAGGATTTCCCTTCGTGGGCCAGTGCACTGGTGATTGCGATCACCTTCAGGTTATAGCCACTCATCTGGATATTCCCCCGGAGCATGTTCAGTGCCTCATTTACCCGGAAGGGAAGTTCCTGGGCATTGGGCCGGATAATTTCTCTTCTGTCTTCATGCATATCTTCTTCCCAGCTTCCGTTTTCCAGCAGATCCTGAAACAGATTCTTCACTTTTATCTCTTTTTCCATAGGTTCTCAGTCTTTCTCTTTTTCTTCATAATAGGGGACTACAGATAACACCGGAATATGCAGATATTTCTGAATATCCTCTTCTGTTTTCAGTGTGGTATCCAAAAGGAAACGGACGCAGATCAGCGCGCACGCAAGTACAATTCCCAAAAGGGCTCCTATTTCCAGATGCTTCAAAAGTCCCGGCGTCGTCTCTACAACTGCCTCCGCTTCGGAATAATCAATGACTGTAGGCTCGCTGCTTCCGATCACCTCATAGATCCGGCGGATCCCTACATTCAAAAGGGAATTGGCAATATTCCGGCTCAGTTCCATATCCCCGCAGGTTACGGTGATGGTGATAATGTGGGAACCGGCAGGGTTTGTAACAGATACCAGCCTTCCAAGCTGCTTAAAGTCCATGTCCAGTCCCTGTTCTTCAATAACCTCTTTCAGGACAGCACGGCTCTTAATGATTTTGGCATAGTCCTCTGTAAGTTCTGAGCTTAGCTGCAGATCAGATATGGTGATCACAGAATTGGTATTTGAAATAAATATGGATGCATCCGCCTGGTAAACCGGCTTCATCAAGACTGTATGGTAAATTCCTAAAAGGAGCATTCCTAAAAGCATCGCAAGAAGGATCATCTTCCACCGTTCCAGTAATGCCCAGAAAAGTTCCATCAGGTCTATGGGTTCACTGACTGCAGCGGCTTTACTGGCAGCACGCCTTTTTTGAACTTCTTTCGTTTCTTGTTCCATAGCTTCTCCCTTATATTTTTCGTGAAGTTAAATAATTTACGATAGATTGGAAAAAAAATCATCTAAAAAAGTGCCCAAAAAGGCATAATAAGTATCTTTTCGGGCAGATTTTTACAATTATTGAGCAAAATATGAATTGACGTATGGGTTTTTTTCAAGTAAACTATAGGAGTGAAAAGAAATGTCGTGATGTTTTATTCTCGAAGTATTTAACTTTAAGATTTTACCAAAAACTTAGCATATTGATTTGCTTCTTTTTTGCTTCCAGAGACGAATGTACATAATAATTAAGCGTAATACTGGTATTTGCATGTCCTAAGATTTCACTTAGTGTTTTTACATCCATCCCCACTTCAACGCACCGTGTTGCAAAAGTATGCCGCAGTATATGGAAATTCACATTACGGGTCTCCGTTTTTTTCAAAATTTTTTTAAAAAAGTATTGGTAATTTCGGGGTTCTATAAATTTTTCTGAATTTGTTAGAAAGAAAAAAGACTCTTCTGTTATATCATGCAGTTTTTCTATGATTGGATAGATTTGTTTTGAGAGCGGAATGGTTCGTATAGAGTTTTGTGTTTTCGGTTCGTCTATAATGATCCGGGTTCGTTTTGTGCATTTTTCGTCCGGTACGCTGATTCTCTGGATGGTGTGTCTTATATATATCACACCTTGTTTCAGATCAATGTCCTTCCAGCGTAATGCACAAATTTCTCCGATACGCATTCCGGAATATAAGCAGAGAAGCAATCCCGCATGTTTGTCTTCATCCTGATGTGCCAGGAGATAATCCGTAAGATTTTTAAGTTCTGTTTCGTTCAAGGTTTCAATAATTTCTCTTCTTGTCTTAGGCAGTACCGTATTCTCTGCAAGAGGGCCGGTATGATATTCCTTCTCTCCGTATTTGATAATGGATTTCAGGATCGAGCAGATATCCCGGACAGTCTTGCCTGCAAGAGGCGGTTTATCATGCTCCTCATCCCCTGCAAGCTTCCGGCCTGTAAAAGAATTGACTATGGAGGAGTTCATATCTTTCAGACGGATGGAACCCAGGTCCGGAAGAATCTCTGTTTTCACCACACTGTAGTACCTGGAAAAAGTGGACTGCTTAACAGTCAGTTTTTTCATATTCAGCCACTCCGTGCTTACATCCGCCATTGTAATTTTTGAAACGTCCATTGTACATTTCTCCTTTTCTTATGTAATTTACATAAGATATTATATAGAAAAATGAGAACCGTTTCCTAATGTATACGAAATGTATTCTATTGTTTAAAGCCTCTCTCTGTATTCACTTGGCGCTTCCCCCGTCTCCCCTTTAAATACACGGCTGAAGTAGCGGTAATCGTTATATCCGCACATTTCGCTGATTTCCGCAAGGGATATATCCGGATGCTTTTCCAGGAGATCTTTGGCAAGGGACATTTTTTTCTCTGTAATATAGCGGTTCATGGACTTTCCGACCTTTCTTTTAAACAGCCGTGACAGGTACGCATAATTATATCCGAATTCATCCGCCACTTTTTCCACACTTTCAATATTCAGATAGTGTTCATCCACATAATCCAGAAGCCTTTTTTCCACATTGTCCTCATACAAAGTCTCCATATAGCCGTTCAGCTTCTTAATCTCCCCAAGCAGGGTTTCAAACAGCTCTTTCTCGGAAACCAGAATGCTGATGCTCCGGATCATCCTCTCCTGAATTTCCTCCAGATTTAAGTCCTCCTGATTCATTTTGGAAAGCTCAAGAAGCCGGATTACATAGAGGCACACCTTTTCAATACTCTCCTGTGTTGCATGATTGCTCTGCATATACTTAAAAATCGTCTGCATCTCATTCAGGAAGTTTTCCAGGTTAGTGCTGATGAAATAATTCTTGATATAGGTATTCAGTTTCATTTTCACAATTTCCAGCATATCATTGGAAAATTTCTCATCATCCTCCAGGCAAAAGCATCCGTTATGTCCGATCACAAGGCGCTGTTTCATCATATTTCTGAGGTGCCTTGTATAATCCCAGACTTCCTCTTTCAAAACTCCCTCTTTCGTGATACAGATGTTTACCGGAAGGTCCGTATACTCCTGCACAAGAACCGGCAGCTTTTGCAGCATCCGCAAAATCTCCTCCTGCTGCACATGTTTAATCTTCACAGCCACCATCTTCTGGTTAGGGCAATGCTCATCCGCTGCAAACCATTCCGTTTCCCGGTCAAACAATTCCGCCATAATTTTATTCCACCGCACCTGGCCCGTCTGCTCCTGATAAAAGCGCAGCACTTCCTCATCCTGCACATTGTAGATCACATTTCCCATACAGATATTTGCCAGAAGATACCTTTCTGCATCATCTGTCACGTCGAATCTGTCTGAGTAAAGAATGTGTCTTTGTTCACGAACCGAAAAATGGGAGAGATTTTTTTTGATATCAAATAAAGTCTCCAGAAGAACGTCATCCTGCAGCGGCTTCAGAAGATAATTTGAAACTCCGTATTTCATACACTGCTGGGCATAAGAGAAATCCGAATATCCGGAAATGATCACAACCACGGTATTGGGGCTTGACCTGCGGATCTGCCGGGAGAACTCCATCCCGTTCATTTCCGGCATTGCAATGTCTGTAAATACCACATGGGGATGACAGGTATTGAGCAGTTCCAATGCTTCTTTCCCGTTGGATGCCTTTCCCACGATCACAAAATCCGGATCCAATCCGCTGATCTTGGAGCAAATGCCCGCAGCGATTTTTTCCTCATCCTCCACGACCAGGGTTCTGATTTCATTCTTGTTTTCATGATTCATCTGCTCTTCCTCCGATTAAAATTCTGCTTGTCCCTTCCTGTATCTCATAAATCATGGAATCACCGTAGAACAGCTTCAATCTGATATAAACATTTACAAGTCCCATGCCGTCGATCTGATTCGACAGCGTTTTTTCTTCCTTCATGCTTTCGCTGCATTTTCCCATAATTTCCCGGACTTTCTCACCGGAAAAACCGGTTCCGTTATCCTGCACTTCCACCTGCCATCTTCCGTCTTCTGTCACGCTTCCCTTCAGGCAGATCCACGGTTTCTTCCGGTTGCAGTATTTAAATGCATTTTCCACCAGCGGCTGGATGGAAAGTTTCGGGATCAGGCAGCCCAGCGCTTCCAGAGGAATGTCGATTACCACAACTGCTTCCGGAAAGCGTTCCTTCATAATCTCCACATAACGCTCCACATGACGGATTTCCTCAAACATCTTTACTCCCCTGCTGTCTTCGGCAGCGATATAGCGGAACATCTGCGTCAGATTCATACAGATGGACGCAATTTTCTCATTGCCGTCCTCCTCTGCCATAGTCCCGATCATGGTCAATGTATTAAAAAGAAAATGAGGCTGCATCTGTGCCTGCAGGGCCAGCATTTTCGCGTGGGTTTCGTAGTCCTTCAGGGTAATGATCCGCTCAAGGGATACGCCAAGGTGCGTACTCATCTCTTTCAGGGAGTCGGATAAAAACTCCAGCTCGTCAATGTTCGTGTCTACCTTCTCATAGTTCACGCCCTGCTCAAGATTTATTTTCTCCACATTCCTGCACATTTCATGAATGGGCCGGGATATCTGGTTGGAAATCTGATAAGTAATCATCATAACGATTCCGCAGACGATCAGACATACGATCACGGACAATCCCAGAAATGACAGAAGTTTTTCATAATAAGCCATTCTGTCGATCACATAAACGACCATCAGCTTTCCGTCAAAAACCGGATGTACTTCCACAAGATTCTCCCTCTGCCGGTAGCTTCCTTTTTCTCCGGTTTTTACGTAATCGGTTACATCCAGATTAGATTCTGTGTATATTGCGTTTCCGTCAGAATCGTAAAGATTCATCATAAGGCTCTGATTATCACCGGAAAGACGTACCATATACTCCCTCAGGTTCTCCACGTCTACCATGATTTCCAGAATCGACCTTCCGTTTAAATACCGTCTCTGGTTATCCATACTTCTGGAAAGTGTCACGTATTCCTTATCGATATCTTTTTTATAATGCTCCCCGGCCGTGCTTTCCAGATATTCATTCTTTGCAAGGTATTTGATGCGCGGCTTTTCATTGCGCTCCATACCGTCATAAGTAGTAATTCTCTCCTGCGTCAAAGGGCTTATATAATAATTGCTTCCCATCCAGACGTAATACTGATCGTTGGCAACAACACCTATATTGTAGTCATTCTGGATCATCTTATAGGCTTCCGTATACATTCTGGAAAACAGGACAGATAAACTCTTTTTTTGTTCATATGCTTCCGGCAGCTGCTCAATGGCAATATCTTTAAATTCATCTGAGTTAAGAAGCTCCATAGAAAAAGCGTTCATATCCTCAAAATAATTTTCCACGTTTTCATCTATGCTGCCCATGAGCCGTATCTGAGTATCTTCAATATTCTGGCTGATTACCGCTGACATATACCAGACTGCCAGAAATACAAAAGTTACCAGACACAAAAGGAACCACCCTGCATAGGTCTGAAATAATTTTTTGGATAATGAACGCTTTTTCATAAGAATCTATGCCTCTCCGTTTTTTAACGTCATCATAGCATATTTTTGTAATTCTATCACTATGAAATTTTCAAGGAACACTTAACCCTTCACAGATCCTGCAACCATACCGCTGATGATATATTTCTGTCCGAAAATATAAACTACCAGGATAGGAAGAATTGCATATAAGATCGTCACGCTGACCAGATTCCAGCTGGCTGTATAAGTTCCGTAAAAATTATAAACCTTCTGCACAATTACCGCATTATCAGGATCCGGAAGTGTATACAGCGGAATCTGGAAATCATTCCACACATTCAGGAAGTTGATCATAATAACCGTAACCGTTACAGGCTTCAGCAGCGGAAAGATCACCTGTGTAAAGATTCGGAATGCCCCTGCTCCATCGATCACCGCAGCCTCATCCAGTTCCTGCGGCACTCCGGTAATAAATCCATAGTATAAAAATACACTCAGCGGCATGATCAATGCGATAAATACCATCATGGTTCCCGGAAGTGTGTTGTACAGGCCGATCACCCTGAGCACTTTTACAATAGATACCAGACTGACCGGAACCATCAGTCCCATTGCAAAATAAACGTAGATAAAACGGTTTACTCTGGTTCTGTTTCTGCTGATCACATAGGCACACATGGAAGATGCAACTACTGTGACAGCCACGGAAATCACGCTGATCACCAGACTGTTTTTCAGGGAATGAAGGATATCTCCCTGTTCCCAGACGGTTTTAAAATTCTCAAAATGCCATGTTTCCGGAAGGCTCAGAGCCATATTGATTGCTTCCGATTTCGTCTTAAATGCGTTGAATATGACAATTAAAAACGGAACGATCACGATCAGTGAAAGAATCCAGAAACAAATTTCTTTTATGATAAGTCCTGTTTTTTGTTTTTTGGTATACATTTCTTTCCTCCTAATCGTCGTTGGTGTCTTTGATCTTCAATACAAGCAGTCCGGCAATCGCTGTGATAATAAACAGGATCACGCCATACGCGGAAGACATTCCATACAGTTTCTTGCCGAATTCACGGAATACCAGAGTATTGATCAGCTCTGTAGCACCGTTTGGGCCTCCGCCTGTAAGTACAAATACAATATCAAATGCTTTCAGACCCTGGGATAATGCAAGAAGAAGATTAATAATTAATGACGGGATCATACGCGGTATTGTAATATAGATCAGCTGCTGCCTTTTATTTGCACCGTCCACAGACGCAGCCTCGTAAAATCCCTTGTCGATCAGCTGCAGCCCGGCCAGATAAATAACCATGTTGAATCCAACCTGTCTCCATATTTCCACGAACATGGTAGTTCTCAGCGCAGTGCTCTTTGTAGTCAGCCAGGCCTTTGTCATTCCGCCCAGTCCCAGCGCCTTCAAAAGCTGATTCGCAAAGCCTGCTTTCATGAAGATCGATCCGAAGATCAGACCGATAATCAGCGGGGAAAGCATTGCAGGCAGGAAAAATATGGCACGCAGGATATTTTTCGTTTTCAGCCCTTCATTAAATGCCAGTGCCAGCAAAAATCCAAGAATATTTTTGAACACAGTGGTAATAAGGGCAAAGAGCAGGGTTCTGCCAATCACACCTACCAGTTCCGGATTACGGAAGATTTTCATGTAATTGTCCAGACCGATAAATTTGGCAGTCTCTCCTGTCATTTTAATCGCATTCCAGTTGGTAAACGAATAATAAAAGTTAAGGACTACCGGAACCATAAACAGCAGTGTATATATCAAGACAGCCGGAATGGTAAAATAGCCTTTATATATTTTTTTTCTGTACACTCTGTATCTCCTCTCTAAGAAAATTGGAGTGAAATATGAATTTCACTCCAATCCGAATTCTCTTATTCTGCAGTTCATCCTTATTCTGCAAGTGTATCGAACATTGTTGCTCTGTATTCATCTACATTGGAGATAAACTCGTCTGCTGTCAGGCTTCCGTCTGCCATTCCCTGAAGATATTTGTAAACATCTGTATCCCAGTAAAGTACGTCTTTGATAAACATTACCTTCGGTTCTTCGCTTCTCTCCAGAATTTCTGTTGTTGCAGTTGTTGCACTTACGCTTTCCACATCCTTAAAGGAAGAGGTAACCAGGTCTGTACGTGCTGCATAATAAGTCTCAAGGTTCTCTTTTTCAGCCAGGAAGGTCAAAAGCTGTTTACATTCATAAATGTGTTTGCTGTTTTTATTGATGAATTTGGAGATACCGCCGCCGTTGGATACTGCTGCTTTGTTATCAAGAAGCGGTACAGGGAACATGCCGAATTCATCTTCACATCCGTTTGCTGCAAGTTCTGCAGGGTATGCAGAATAGGTAAACATCATCACAGATTCTCTGTTCTGAAGAGAGGTATAGCTTCCGAACCAGTCTTCTGCCTGTCCGTCATTTACATAGTATTTCGGCTCCTCACCGTCTTTTGCAGAAAGAAGCTGTCCGATCTGCTCAAGTCCTTCTTTAAAGCATGCGATATCTGCAAATTTGTTATCTTTGCTTTCGTTGAGGTAATCAGCAAAATCTGCCTTTTCTTCATACATCTTCGGAGTCAGGCCATATACCCAGGACTGTGTATGCCATGTTCCGTTGATTCCTTCATATAACGGATACACGCCAAGTTCTTTGATCTGGTCACATAATGCCATAAAATCAGCCCATGTTTCCGGAACTTCCAGATTGTTTTCTTCAAAGAAAGTTTTATTATACAGAACTCCTTCGTAGTCAATTCCCCATGTACTGAAGCCGATCAGTTTTCCATCTGCAGTATTTGCCTGCACAGCCCAATCTTCCAGTCCGTCCACCCATGCTTCACCGCTGAGGTCTTCTGCTACATCCGGGATACCATCTGATTTCATGGGAGATCCTGCTGTATACATGAACATATCTACAGCATCGCTTCCGCCTGATAAGGTAGTTCCCAGAAGAGTCGTATACTCATTATCCGGTGTCAGGGAAACCTTTACTTTTATTCCTGTCTCTTCTTCAAATTTTGCAAACAGTTCATTATCAACATCTTTGATCCAGTTCTGGGATGCCATTAAGGTGATCTCTTTTCCGTCCTCTGCCATACAGGGAACTGCAAATGCTCCTGTCATGGAAACTGCCATTGTAAGGGCGATTATTTTTTTTGCATTATTTTTCATATTTACCTCCAGCCATCTTTTTATTTGAAAAGCTTTTCTCATTTATTTGATAAATATAATCTAACACAAAGCCGAATATTTCAAAACGGACAGATCTGACTTTTACAGGTGTACTTTTTTTACCTGCAAAGCACTACCTTATTTCTTTATATTCCCGTGTCTCAGATGCCTCTTTTGCAGCCAGGCAGACTTCCGCACTCATAATGCCCGCATCCAGGGGAGCGATGGATTCTGTGGTTTTGCCTCTGATCAGATCCACAAAGTTCTGAATCAGAACCTGATCCCCACCGCCATGTCCGTCTGCAGGGGTATGGAACTGTATTCTTGTTTCTTTATCACTCATATGATCGTAAACCAGAATCTCATCCTTTGTAAAATCGTATTCCAGAGTTCCTTTGTATCCGTAGACCCTTGCACCTCTTCTGGCAGCTTTCTTTCTGGCAAAGAAGTTCTGGGAATAGATGGCATGCATCCCTGACTCATACTGAACGATCATGCTTCCGCTGTCTTCATTTCCTGTATCCACTGCATAACAGCAATAATCGCTTCGCGGTGTATCGCTTCTGGTTCTCACGATATTATATGTACTTTCCATACATTCTTCTGTGCGGTCACATTCACTGCAGCGAAGTCCTGCAGGTATGTCACCTTTGAAAAGCTGTTTTGATTTCATGGCACACACGTTTACGGGCTTTTCACCTACCAGATAGTTGATCACATCAATATCATGTGTTGCTTTCTGCAGGAACAGCCCGTGCGCTTTGGATTCGTCACGATACCAGTCATGGTAATAAACAAATCCGTAACCCACATCATTAAATGCCTGTACGTGATCCACTTTGCCGATCACTCCTGCGTCAATGATCCTCTTTGCCTCCTGGATCATGCTTGTAGAACGTAGGGGGAAGGAAACCACTACCGGTGATTTTGTTGTTTTACTGCATTCTTTCAGCAAATTCAGGTCTTCGTCACAAACTCCCACAGGTTTCTCCAGAAACAGCGGCATATTCCTGTCCAGTACCAGTTTCGCCAATCGCGCGTGCGTGTTGCAGGGGGTACCCAGCATCACGCCGTCCAGCTGCTCTTTGTCCAACATTTCCTGTGCATCCTCATAAAACGTAACTTTCTCCGGATCCATAGGGCATTTCCGCAGAAGTCCGTCAATCTTATCAATTTCCATCTGATGCTGTACTTCAGGCGAATCGTCCTTCCTCATCAGCGCTTTTACTCTATCCGGATTTCTGTCCGCCACTGCCACGACCCTTGCTTCCACGCAAAGTCTGGAAAGCTGGTCCATCAACATATCCATACGAACGCCATATCCAATTACACCAATCCGAATCATATCCATTTTTGTCCCTCACTTTCGGTTTCTTTAAGAATAACCTGATTCTCTTCAAAAAGAACGGATTATCATTATTTATTAATAAAAACAATCTAGCACAGCGCCAAATATTTCAAAACGGACAGATCTGACATTTACAGGTGCACTTTTTTTACCTGTAATTCGCCTTCAGCCATGCCAAATCCTCCGTCCGTCATCAAAGTCTCGTCTGCTTCCGGGATCAGGCGGTCATCTTCAAGTTTCAAAATATTCCATGATTGTCTCCCTTCTACAGAATTTTAGGCTGATGAATTACAATATGTATTTTCTTGTCTTTCATTTTTTCTTCATAGCACTTCTTAAAAACCATAGGATTTTCTATGATCTTCTCTTTATCATATAAAAAGAAGTAAATATTCCCGGCATGATAATGCACCATATCCGCTTCTATTTCTTCGATCAATTTCTTTAATTTCATATTTTTTCTGGTGCATTTTATTTCAATCACATGATCGGCATCAAGAAAAATATCTGTTCTAACCGTGCCATATCCAGTATCCTCATTAACCTCGGCCCTTGCCATAGGATAAAACAGTTTTATGCAGGCATACAGCAGATGCTGCACATCATATTCATTTTTTATTTTCAGCGCATCCAGATGTTCCTGCCGGATTCCTCCGCTTCTATGTGGTTTACGCTCTATTAAATTTTCCAGAAACATATAAAAATTGTTTAGGATTTCAAGAATCTGTCCGTCTTTTCTGTTATCACGCAACATATCCTCAATATATGAAATTACTCTATACTTCGCAGCCTCCATGTTTTCTTTTGTTTCTTTATCAGAATATTCATTTTGAGGATAATACGCAATTCTCTCCAATCGAAGAAGCTCCTGTGTACCTGCCCCAAGTCCTTTCATATATTCCCGCAAAGACGCTACCGCACTTTGAAACATCTGACAGTCACTGGCATTACGAATACACTCTGCTGTCTCTTCCATACCTCTTATACTATTAAGCATATTATTTACTGCCGCCTCCCCACCGCAGATAAAACAAAAACAGCGGATCTAAAATATATAAAACGCCTTCCTTCCAGTCAAGGACCTTAAAAATATCTTCTCTTCCGTGTAACAGTTCCTGCAATTTAGCAAGACATTCCTTAATTGCCTGCGGGGTTGGTTTTTTACACTCATCTGAAATCATACCGTATATTCGGTTTTTCACATCATCAAACTCCAATTTCATAATTGGCGGATTTTCCGCAATTGATTTTACAATCAATTCATACAGATCGCAGGGATGTCCGTCTTTTACCTGAAAGGTATTTCTGCTTTTTCCTCGTGTATTTGGTCCTTTTTTTATCAACGACACAACATCCCCATATTCAAAATTTGCTGTTGTATAACGATATGCCGTCTCTAAAATCTCCTGGCCAATCCGGGGCTTCTGATCACCTGACATCTCCAATATTGTACAGATGTTGAGACAAATGTACTGCATTAACTGAGGCGACGACAAACTTTCTACTGCAATTTGTTCTGCAATCGCATCCTCAATTCCAATATCCAGTCTGGAGAATCCAAGCTTTGCAATTTCCTTTAAGTCTGCCACTTCCCATGGCTCCATATTAATCAGACTTAACCTGCCGGACAAATCTGCATTCTGACGTATCGCTTCATCTGCCCGGTGCGGAAGCGATACAACAATTGCCTTAAAACCCCTGCGTATTGCGTCCTTTAACTGCTGCGCAACCTGCATCCGTTTTCCTTCCGGGGCATAGTGAAAATCATCTATTACTAACACAAGATTTTCTTTTTTATAATACTCAATAATTTTGTCCTTCGTCAAAGAAAATGTTTCTTTCTTCGTATATTTATCGCTGGTTTCTGCAATTTTCTTTTCTGAAGAAAACTGTCCCTCATAAGCAAGTCCAGCCTTTGCTGCAGCCATCTTCCAAAAGTCAGTATCCTCCTCAAAATCCGCACCTGAAATTTCTACAATATTTTCAAAACCAATTACCTTCTCGCAGAGGATTGTTTTCCCCATTTTAGAAGGTCCAACCAACGAAGTTAAAAATCCGGAAACCTTAATTGCCTGCATCAAACGAAATTCATATGACAAATCAGAAACTGCTGACTTACGCGATATATACGTATATTCTGGAAAAGCTCCCGGGCGAAACACATCTTCTGCACGCAACTTCATATATTTTTCCTCCTGTTTCATTCTCATCTGAGCATATTTTTTTACTTAATTTTTCATAGATTACTCGACACTGCCTTCATTTTATATATTGTAACACATTTTAAGTAAAATTAAACTGTTTTTATTCATTTTAATTCTATTTATTACTTTTTAACAAAAAAAACGAAGAGCACTTACGCTCTCCGCTTCCTATCCATCACCTTACAAAACACCACCGCCGCTCCCGTGCTCACTGCCGTAGCCAATATTCCCGGTCCTACGATTGCCGTAGGATTCGCGCTCCCATACTGGCTGCGGTAGGCAATCATATTTACCGGAATCAGCTGTAAAGATGAAATATTCAAGATTAAAAATGTGCACATCTCGTTGCTGGCAACGCCCCTGGGCATTCCTCCTCTGCGCCGTTTTTTCCCGCCCGGCTGCTCATCCCCGGCAGTGCCGCCCCGACGCTCTTCCTCCAGTTCTTCCAGCGCTTTCATGCCCTTCAATCCGGCTGGCGTGGCCGCCCATCCAACCCCCAGAAAGTTCGACAGGAAGTTCAGTGAAATATATTTACACGCCTCAGACTCCACGGAAAGCCCCGGGAACAGGAAACGCAGAAGCGGGCGGAACCGCCGGGACAGCTGCTCCACAAGCCCTGACGTTTCCGCAATCTTCATAATTCCTGTCCAAAGGGCCGTAATTCCTGCCATTGTGATGCAAAGGCTTACTGCCTCTCTTGAGGAGGAAACCGCTGCCTCTGTTACTTCCTTCAGATTCCCAGTAAGAATCCCGTACACAATCCCGATCAGGATCATCCCGCTCCACAAATAAGTCATATGCATTCCCACATCTGCCGCGCATTTCTATAAACTATGCCGGACGAACCGTCTCTATTCCTTAAAAAAGGAATGATTATACGGACGCCTGTCTGAACGCAGGTATACTATTTCTTTCTTGTCAGCAGCCATCCTGCACACAGCGCCGTCAGCGGAGCGACTGTGACCAGTCCCATACTGCCGATGACGGTATCTAAAATTTCAGAAGAAACATATTTATAATTCAGGATATTATAAATCGGTGTTCCCTGCGCCATAAAGACCATCAGCAATGTAACATAGCCTCCGGAATAAGCCAGCAGCAGCGTGGTCGTCATGGTTCCCATGGCTGCGCGGCCCACATTCATACCGGAAACTGCCGCTTCCCTCCAGCCAATGTCCGGTTTTTTGCAGACAACTTCATGTACCGCGGAAGTGATATCCACCGAAAGATCCATAACTGCCCCTGACGAACCGATAAAAATACTTGCCATAAAAATATGCGTCAGGTTCAGATGACTGTATCCACTGTACAAAAGGCTTTCGGAGTATGGCATGATGGCTCCGTGGATTTTGAAAATATCAGTAAAGACCGCACCTGCGGCCGCTGTGACAAATAATCCGGCCATTGCACCGCTGACAGCAGCCAAAGTGCGGCGCTCAAAACCATATACCAGCGAGATAATGATTACCGTAAGCACACAGGTAATGAAAAAGCCGATCAGCACCGGCTGATATCCTTTCAGATAAAGCGGCACAAGCACTTTCCAGATCATGAGTACCGTAACAGCAAATGATAGGACAGCACGAATGCCTGTTTTTCCGGCCACAGCAATCAGAACCAGCACAAATAAAATACCGAGAATGATTTCTTTGGTAATACGGTAATGATCGATCATATTGACAGAGAGAATCTTGCTGCCGTCATAGGAAATCACCACCTGTGCCAGTTCACCTTCTTTAAAAATTTTGTCATTTTCCAAAGAACCGTTTAAGAGATTAAAGGCCTCGGCTTCCCGCCCTTTAAATCGTCCGCCCTTTAACAAAACCCTGCAGGTCTGTTCTCCGCTGCGCACGAGACCGGTATCAATAATGCTATCATTATTCACGGAAAGAACCTCGGCAGCACAGCGGTCCGTTCCTTTATAAATTACAGCATCCTCATAGCCGGTCGGAATCAGCAGAAGCACCAAAAGCAAAAACAGCGAGGCCAGGACAGACGCCTGACCACGCAAAATATTGGGGAGAGAAAAAGCTGATAATATTTTTTTCATATGTCTTTTTTACTGCACATTCAGAAGCTGTGCCATTTTGCTGTAAATTTCTGTGTTATCATAGTAGCCTTCAAACAGCTCCTGCCCTTTTCCCTGTGCAAGTACGGCTACCGGAAGGCCTGTATGTGCATAGGAAGAAAAGTTGATACCGCTCTTATTGTTGAGGATATGAGTGATCGTTACGGTAAGCGGTTCGTAACTTCCGTATAATACATATTCCTCCTGGCCGATTTCTTCTTCACCTGTTCTGGACATGGTGGTTTCATATGCGGCTTTCAATCTTTCATATTCGTAATCTGTGAGAACAAGGCTGCCTGTATTGTCAGATTCCGGATGCATGTCAGCACTGTCCATCTGCGCTGCCTCTTCTTTCTGTCCGTCTTCCGGCATCAGCAGGCCGAACAGCTCCGTAATATCTGCCATGACAGTATCAAAATCGGTTCCTTCTTCTTTATATTTTGCCACATAATCAGAGTCGTATTTCGCATAGGAAATTTTCTGGTTATCCAGGTTTGTAAGGAAGGTATCGTAATCCGTCCCCGCATAACCGATGGTCAAACCGCCGGTTTCGTGGTCACCGGTCACAAGGATCAGCGTCTCTTCCGGATGTTCGTTGTAGAATGCCACTGCCTCGTCCACAGCCGCATCAAGAGCCATGGTATCAGATACGGTAGAGCCTGCATCGTTTGCATGACATGCCCAGTCGATCTTCCCGCCTTCTACCATCATGAAGAAACCGGTCTCATTATCCAGCACTTCAATGCCTTTCTTTACATAGTCAGACAACGCCCATTCCCCATCCGCACGATCATTTTCATAAGAGAAAGCGTCACCATCTGCAAGAGTCTCTGCAATCACGATTGCTTTTCCATCCTGGGCAGTAAGTGCTTCCGCTTCCTCCTGTGTACGAATCACTTTGTAGTCCGCTTCTTCTGCCAGTTCGTAGCTGTCCTGTTTGTCATCCTCAGCTCCTGTAGGCTCTTTTAATGCACCGCCTGCAAAATAGTCAAATCCGCTGGCGATCAGCTCCTGGGATATTTCGTAATAACTGTTTCTGCTTACCTGATGTGCATAAAAAGCAGCCGGAGTCGCATGGTTAAGATTTACGGAGGAAATCACGCCGATCTTATAGCCAAGCTGTTTTTTCAGTTTTTCTGCAATTGTTTCATAGGAAACCGTACCGGTTTCATCTACGTTGATGGATCCGCTGTAGGTTTTATGTCCGGTGGAAATCGAAGTTGCAGTAGATGCGGAATCCGGACAAAATGAGGTGGAGTCAAAAGTTGTTGCTGACCCTGCCACCGGAAAAGACTGCATGGTAAGCTGTTTCGGACCGTTCAGGATATCGTATTCCGCCCCCTGCTCCATTGCTCCGATATAATCGGCTGTAACCTGGATCTGGGGATAGCTCATACCGTCGCCAATAAATAAAAATACATATTTCGGTGCAGAAGCTTCTGTGGTCTCTGCTGCAGTTTCTTCAGCGAATACCGTCATGGAAGGGGCAGCTGTCATGATAGCAGCAGTTAAAAGCAGTGCAGCCCGTTTTCCTGTTCTTTTTAATTTCTTCATACAAATCTCCTTTAGTTTTGAAAATATTTTGTATTTACGAAAACTATTTTGAATGTTCAAAGTAAAATTCACAATCGCAAAAAGGTTAAAAAACAGTAAAGTAAGATCAGGGTGTTATTTTCGGTAGGATACCATATCCCATTTGCCGGAAGGTTCTGGATTTTTTTACAAAAACATGGATTTATTCATAGAAAAACCTAAAATAATTCACTATACTGATAAAAATTCAAAAATTTTTTATGAAAGGGTGATATTATGACTCCAATGGAGCGTATGGTAAAAACATTAAATCATGAAGAACCTGACAGGGTTCCTGTGTTTCCGGTAATTGCAGGTGCAGCGCGGAGGCTTGTAGATGCGAGCTATCCGGAATGGTCGGTAAATGCAGATGTCTGTGCAGAATCTTTTATTAAGGCACAAAAGGAATTCGGTATGGACTGCGTTGTTACATTAATTGATTTGTCAGTGGAATGTACCGCATGGGGACAGGAATTGGTTTTCCCGGAAAATGAGGCAGCTCATCCGAATTACCATAACTGTGTGATACAGGATATTGAGGAATATGAAAAAATCAAAAAAGTGGACTACCGTACCTGCAGCAGAATGATGATGCATATTGATGTATGCAAAAAGGTGGTAGAGGCTTCCAAAGGGGAATATCCGGTTATTGCCTTTGTATTTGGACCGCTTGGAACCTTATCCATGCTGCGTAATCAGAGCGCAATGTACATGGACCTTATGGATGATCCGGATGCGGTAAAAGCAGCTGCTTTTGAAATCAAAGAAACTCTGAAAGATTACTGTACCGCACTTCTGGAAACAGGCATACAGGGAATTATGTTTGATACACTGTTTTCTTCCGGTTCCATCATGAGAAAAGATATGTGGGACGAGATGGAAGGCGATCTGGTGGAAGATCTGGCAAAACATGTTCATAGCCTTGGCGGAATGGTAATGATCCACAACTGCGGAGAAAAGATTTACTTTGACGCTCAGATCCGCCGTATGCAGCCGGAAGCAATCTCTTTCCTGTATCCGCCGGATGACTGCAAAGATTTTGCGGAAGCAAAAGAAAAATACGGGGATAAAACGACTCTGGTCGGTGCTGTAGAACCTACAAAAGTAGTATTTGGAGAAGAAGAAGCATTTGCTGCAGATTGTAAAGCACACATTGATGCCATGAGCAAGAATGGCGGTTATGTTCTGGCACTGGGATGTGAGTATCCGGCAAACGCCGAATTTACAAGAGCTTATAAGATGGCAGAAATTGCAAAGACATATGGCACTTATTAATTGTGAGAGGGCGTAAAAAATCTTGTGTCTTTGGAAAGTAAATCTTTCTGATAAGAATTAGATATGTAAAATTTTGCTGTCGACTTTAAGATCTTGGTGTTGTCGAATCTGTCTTTCTATTT
>JAETNR010000002.1 GCA_021772055.1 Blautia sp.
CACAGATAGAGGTCTTTTTCTATTCACCAAATAAGTGAAAGACAAAATTCAATTAAAATACAGTAACTGTGCGGGTTTCAGCGGTTGATGCTGTTGTACCATGAATAATTCAGGTTTATTTACATACCCTGTTTTTCCAAGCTTCGGTGCATACACATACCAATAAGAAGGATCGCTGGTATCAATCAGCTGAACTGTGTCACCTGTATACAGCTCTCCGATCTCATTTTTCTCATCGTAGCTTTTGGCAGTTCGAAGGGCAAGATAGCCCTTACTAACGTTCACGATCCTGGAATCATTATTGCAGGAGCCATTATTGGCAGATACGCTCTCTTTGTATAAATAGTCCTTATTCACATAACCGTATTTCCCATATTTTGGTGAATATACATACCAGTAGGTAGGATCGCTTGAATCATTCACTTCTACCGTATCTCCGGTGTATAGCTGGCCGATTTCATTTGACGCATCATAGCTTTTCGCATTTCGCAGTGCAAGATAACCGGAATTCACTTTTACGCTCCAGACAGAATCGGAGGAGGGCATACTGGAAAACACCAGATAGTTTTTATTTACGTAACCGTATTGTCCGTATTTTGATGAGTACACATACCAGTAGGTAGAATCACTGGTATCGCATACCTGCACGGTATCCCCTGTATACAATTCTCCGATCTCATTTTTCTCATCGTAGCTTTTGGCAGTTCGAAGGGCAAGATAGCCTTTGTCCACGCTCACCATCCAGTAAGTGCTGCTGCAGGATGTATCACAGGCAGACAGATAATCCTTATTCACGTAACCATATTTTCCCAGCCCTGATGCATACACATACCAGTAGGAAGAATCACTGTAGTCAAGTACTTCTACCGTGTCTCCGCTGTACAGCTCACCAATTTCGTTTCTTTCATCATAACTTTTGTCTGTACGCAGAGCCAGATATCCCTTTGCAACCTGTACACGGTAGGTATTGCCTGCCGCCTTGCACTGATACCCTGTCAAAAACAATGACCAGGCAAAAATAACAGCAAAAAGTGCTGCCCATTTCACAGTCTTCTGTTTTCCTGTACACTTTTCTTTTTTCATATTCCGATCCTCCCTTTTCAATTTTATAATCATTTTCTGCAGTTACCCCGTTCTGAATCAATACTGCCCAATGACCGGTTTGCTACTTATTTAGACTTCACCTTATTCCACAATTCCCCGTAGACTCCGTCGGCCTCTGTCCCCAGATACCGGAAGGTTTCCATTTCCGGAAGCTTCGTAAGATCCGGGAAGGCGATCTCGCTGTTTCGGATCGTCTCATCCTCAATCATTTCCTGCGCTGCTGTATTCGGAGTAGAATAGGTAATATACTCAAAATTCTTCAGTGCAATATCCGGCCTGCAGAGAAAATTCAGAAATTTCTCCGCATTCTCTTTATGTTCCGCATTCTTTGGAATGACCCAGGAATCGATCCAGATATTCGTGCCCTCTTTGGGAATCACGTATTCCAGATCCGGATTCTCCCACTGGGTATAAATGGCTTCACCGGAATAAATCACACCCAGGGCCGCCTCATTTCCAATCATCTTATCGCGCACCTGGTCGATCACATAAGCCTGCACCAAAGGTTTCTGCTGAACCAGAAGCTCCATAGCCTCATTCAGTTCATCCAGATCCGTAGAATTTAAAGAATACCCCAGATACCGAAGAGCCACTGCGAAAGCATCCCGCACAGAATCCTGCATGAGAATGCTGTCCTTATACTTTTCGTCCCAGAGGATTCCCCAGCTGTCCACAGGTTCGTCCACCATGGTTTTATTATAGAGAATCCCCACGGTTCCCCAGCAGTACGGAATGGAGTACTTATTTTCCGGGTCAAACTGCTTTGACTGTTCCATATACTGCTCACCGATATACTTCACATTGGGAATATTCTCAAAATTAATCTCTGCAAGGAGATCATTTTCCAGCATTCGCTGTATCATATAATCACTTGGGCAAACCAGATCATAGGCAATGGCGCCGGAACTCACCTTGGGATACAGAATCTCATTGGTTTCAAATTCTTCGTAGATTACGTCAATTCCTGTTTCTTCCTCAAAAACGGTAATCACTTCCGGGTCAATATATTCCCCCCAGTTGTACACGATCACCTTATCTCCATTCATCATCTGATTCCTGGTAGCATAGTAGATTCCTCCCCCAAGCACCACAAGACAGAGCACTGCGGGAATCACTCTTCTTACAACTACCATTTTCACTTTTGAGGGACGCTTTGCTTTCTTCCTGCGTGCCTTTTCATCTGTTTTCCCTTCAGGCGAATAATTGATCAGAAGAAGCAGCACAAGCACAGACACAAACAGGAGGGTTGACAAAGCATAAATCTCCGGCTTAATTCCCTTACGGACTTCCGTATAGATCTTCGTGGACAATGTATCGATTCCCGGTCCCTTGGTAAAATGAGTGATTACAAAATCATCCAGGGACATGGTAAACGCCAGCATAAACCCAGAAAGTACACCAGGCATGATGTCCGGAAAAACCACTTTAAAAAACGCCTGCAGAGGAGATGCCCCAAGATCCAGGGCAGCTTCATAAGTGTGCCTGCTGGTCTGTTTCAGCTTAGGCGAAACACTCAGGATCACATAAGGAATATTAAAGCTGATGTGGGCAATCAGGATCGTCCCGAATCCCAGCGTTATACGGAGTGCGATAAACAGCAGCATGAGGGAAATTCCCATTACGATCTCCGCGTTCATCATAGGGATGTTGGTCAGTCCCATATACAGGGTACGCCATTTCTGCTTCATTCCCTGAATGGCAATGGCAGCGGCAGTGCCGATCACCGTAGCGATTCCCGCAGCCAAAAAGGAAATAATGAGCGTGGTATAAAGAGCGCTCATGATCTGCTCATTCTGGAAAAGCTGTCTGTACCATTTCAGCGTAAATCCGCCCCATTTTGCCCTTGTTTTGGAATTATTAAAGGACAAAACCATCAAGGTCACAATGGGCGCATAGAGCAGGATAAATATCAGCGCCAGATATATTTTCTGCAAAGATTTCCTGATCATAATACCGAGCCCTCCCCATCTGTGTCATACTTCGCCACAAGGGCCATGCTTGCAATAATAAATACCATCAGAACCAGAGAAAGGCTGCTGCCCACATGCCAGTTGCTGTTCTGTTTAAAGGACTGTTCGATCACGTTTCCGATCAGCAGAATTTTGCCGCCGCCCAAAAGATCCGAGATCACAAAGGTGGTCAGTGCGGGCACAAACACCATGGTAATCCCGCTGATCACTCCCGGAATGCTTAAGGGAAGGGTAATCTTCAAAAAAGTCTGCGCCGGATTCGCTCCCAGGTCCCGGGCCGCATTTACCACATCCTTATCAATTTTAATCAATACGTTATAAATGGGCAGTACCATAAAGGGCAGAAAATTATACACCATGCCAAGGACAATGGCATAGGGCGTATTTATGATGTCCAGTAAGGGCAGATGAAGAAAGCCCAAAACACTGTTGATCACGCCTGTTTTCTCCAGAAGGGTCTGCCACGCCATGGTACGCAGCAAAAAGTTCATCCACATAGGAAGAATAAAGATCAGTACGATAAAGCTTGACTGATTCATATTTTTAGCGCTTAAGATCATTGCCAGGGGGTAAGCCAGCAAAAGACAGACCACAGTGCTTAAAAAGGAAAGCAAAAGGGAGATGCCAAGCGCCTTCAGATTCTCCGGTGTCACGATCTGCCCCAGATTGGCAAAGGTAAACCCGCCTTCATCATTGGTAAAGGCATAATAAACAATTACCAGAAGGGGAATTACCACAAAGGAGACTGACCAGAACAGGTACGGCCCTGCCAGGTAACGTTTATTCTTCAATATTTACCGCCTCCTCATCTTCAGATTCCGGTTTGTTCATGATCTGAATGTCAAAGGGATCCACATGAATGCTGACTTCCGTTCCCACAGGGAACATATCCGTGCTGTGCACCAGCCATTCATAATTATTGGCCATCACTTCCATTTCATAGTGCACACCCTTAAAAATCAGATGCGTCACTATGCCATCAATACTGCCCTCACCGGGTTTTAAGAGGTCGATATCTTCGGGACGAATTACCACGTCTACCGGTTTGTTCCTTCCAAACCCTTCATCCACACAGGGGAAAGGAACTCCAAGGATCTTCACCAGCTTATCCTCCAGCATCAGTCCCGGAAGAATATTGCTCTCTCCGATAAAATCTGCAACAAAGGCATTCTCCGGTTCATTGTAAATCTTCTCCGGAGTGCCGATCTGCTGGATATACCCCTGATTCATAACAACAATCGTATCCGACATGGTCAGGGCCTCCTCCTGATCATGGGTCACATAGATAAAGGTAATGCCAAGCTCGTTTTTCAAACGGATCAGCTCGTACTGCATGTCCTGACGCATTTTCAGGTCAAGGGCACCAAGGGGTTCGTCCAGAAGGAGCACCTTGGGCTCATTCACAATGGCACGGGCAATGGCGATCCTCTGCTGCTGGCCGCCGCTTAAGGAGTCCGGCATACGGTTCTCAAAGCCATCCAGATTTACAAGCTTTAAGGCATACTTGATCTTGTCATAAATGTACTGCTTGCTCTTGTTTCTGATCTTCAGTCCAAATGCAATATTATCTGCAATGGTCATGTGGGTAAAAAGAGCATATTTCTGAAAAACGGTGTTCAACTGGCGCTTATTCGGTGGAAGATTGGTAATGTCTTTTCCTTCAAAAATCACATGTCCGGAATCCGGATTCTCAAAACCTCCCAGGATGCGCAGTGTAGTGGTCTTGCCGCAGCCGCTCGGGCCAAGCAGGGTCAGGAACTCGTTCTCGCGAATGTACAGATTCAGGTCATCAAGAACGGTCTGTGTTCCATAGGACTTGGTAATGTTGACGAAATCAATCAACTTATTACTCATCGTTCATTCCTCCAGTCGTATTTAATTTTTTCAGAAATAGCCTGTGTACCGGCATGTTTATGCTCCGTCTGATCGTGCATTCAGGCGGAATAGGGCCTGTCAGTACACAATCTCTCAGACCGCATGATAGACTTGTGGTTTTTCTTTGGTCCTCAAAAAAGTGCTATGAGATATAGTATATAATTTTTAGACTGGAAAGTCTATCTTTTTCTTCCCGGAAGCTCCAAAAACTTTCCAGAAAACGACATACTCTGCCCCTTCTACCTGACACTCTTCCCGGGAAGGAGTTCACAGTTGGAATAGGCCTTGAATTTCCGGGAAATCACACCCTTCATCTCCTGTTCCAGAAACATCATGACTACCTTTGCACGCTCTTCATGCTCAATCTTCACCGTAGTAAGAGGGAAGTCCCCTGTAAAGTAACTGGGAAGTTCATCGATTCCCACAAGGGAGACATCCTTCGGCACCTCACAGCCCTTTTCCCGCAGGGCATGGAGAACTCCGAGGGAAACCTGATAATTTTCCATAATAAAGGCATCAGGAAGTCTATGGGTTTCCAGATATCTTTTCATATTTTCGTAAACATTATCAATCCTTCCCCCGATTGGCACAATGGAATCGTCCCGAAGCTCCAGCCTGTTTTTCCTAAGTCCCGCGCGGTACCCTGCCCTTCTCTGCTGAAAATTATAGATCTCTGTTGTATTTGCCAGATATTTTATATCCCTGCACCCCCGGGATACCAGATAATCAACCGTCTGCCTTGAAGCCGCCACATTATCGATCGCCACACAATGATATTCCTGGCTCAGATCATTGTCATAGATCACCATGGGATTACGTATAGCACGAAAAGGCTCGAACTGTTCCGGCCGCATCTCCGTAGCATCCAGGATCACCCCTGCTACGTTTTCTTCATTTGCATCCCGGATCACCTGCTCCACATCCTGTGGATTGGGCTCCACATAGGTAACGCCCAGCGTATAGCCAAGCCTTCGGCTTTCTCTGTCGAAAACGGCCAGCACTTCTGACCAGAGGTCCAGTTCATAATCCATCATCACTCCGAGACTGTTATTCATGATAATGATCTTAATCATCTTTTTGCTGACAGGCCTTTCCTCTTTCTGTTTTAAAAGTTCTCCCTCCATTTCTGCAATGCAGCGCATAATCTTTTCTTTTGTCTTTTCACTGACCCCGGACTTATTATTCAAAGCCAGTGACACGGTTGCTTTTGATATATTCAGTTTTCTTGCTATATCCACTGACTTTATTTTCACATCTATCCCTCGCTTCCCTTTTTTATGAAACTTTATAAATAGTTTAAACTTTTTTTAAACACTGTCAATGTAAAAAGGCCACCGTACCCAAAGTACGGCGGCCGCCTGACTGCTGTTCACTTCCAGGCCTTACACCGGCTGCAAAGCTTACTCTTCCCCACGGATTCTTACAGCCATATATTCCCGTCCCGGCAGTTCAATTTTAAACTTTCCTTTAAATTTTCCCCTGTTTTCAACAGTCATATTCCAGGTATCGATTACTTCTACCTCATATTCCGTTTCATCATCAAAATAGTATTCCCTGAATGACGGACGCATAAAACTGTAATAAAACATATAATACTTATGTCTCGAAGGAAATTCATCCACTGTTGCAGCAACCTCATCCCACTGTCCTTCCATCGGACGCAGTCCGGGTGCAGGTGTCTCCTCCATAAAACGCTTCAAAAACAGGAAGCGTTCCGGGCTTTCCCCATGAAGTTCACCGCCATGAGACCACCAGAGGATATTTTCTTTATTTAAATAGGTTTCTCCATGTCCCGGATATCCTCCCCTTAAGTAGGCTTCCCAGAATCTTCTGGTCATCTCTTTGCCGCTGATATTTCCCCAGCCATGCTGAATATTTCCTTCATATGCAATTTCATCCAGGATTACCGGTTTTTTGTACCGTTCTCTCCATTCATTTACAAGCTCTGCGCTTTTATAAAGATCCTGTCTCTGAATGCTGCAGTGGGTTACCCAGGGCCTGGAATAATCATAAAACGGCTTACAGTTATGAATGGAGCGAAGGTGTCCGTATACATCCTTTTCGCAGATAATGGAAGCATAGCGTTCCCAGTCTTCCGTAGTCTTTTTCGTAAGAAGGTCATATTCATTTGCCAGTGACCACCATACATTTCGGAAGGCACTGGTTCTGGCAATAAGATATTTCCAGTAAAGATCATCACATTCCGCGCTCATCTCACTGAAGCCCCAGCGGTCATAAGCATGCATCACGATCAGATCCGCCTGAATTCCCATATCCATCAGTTTTTCAATACACTTGTCAATATGCTGAAAATGCTTCACATTGAAGCGCTTATAATCGAAATTATTTCCCTCGGGACATCCCACATAGTCCATGAAGTTTTCCGTGGTCAGCACAGAGCTGTCCATAGGTGTCCCCTCATACGGATAGCTGATGGGTTCTCCCAGATTGTAATCATAATGCTTTGGAAAAATACAGAAACGGATCTTGTTAAATGCACTTTCTGCCAGGGTCTCCAGCGTTTTTTTCTGAAGCTCCTCTTTCTGAAGTTCCCATACATAGCAGGTGGTACCAATGGAATAATAAGGTTTTCCGTCTTCGTAAGCCAAATGATACCTATGGGAAACCCTGACAGGTCCATGGTTGTTTTCAGAGGGCGCTGTCGCAGTAAAAGACCCTTCAAACGTTTCCTCAGAAAAACTTCCTTTTATGCAGAAGGTATACGCTTCCTCAAAGGACGGCATAAACCGGATCCGGTAGGTTCCATTTCCATCATAGAATCCGTCCACTGTTTTGGTTTCATTTTTGCTTTTGAAGGTTCCCCGAACAGTATAATCTGTAAACGGGTTTCCTTCCGATTTTCCGGGCATCTCAGCCTCGAACACGCCCCATTTTTCTACAGTTTTGTCATACTTCCATGTACTCATACACAAGTCCCTCGCTTCTTTCTAGTCATTGTGATATCCCGGTGCCGCTTTTTCTATTATTTTATCAGGATTTTACAGCGCCGGCCATACCTTCTACAAAATACCTCTGGAATACCAGATATACAACCATAACCGGAATCACCGATACAAGAACCCCGGCGCAAAGATAACCATAATCTGTGCCGTGTTCTCCTACAAATGTCATAATCCCTACCGGAACTGTTTTCAGTGCGTTGTCATTAATGATCACGCTTGCCAGAAGGTATTCATTCCAGGTTGAAAGGAAATCTGTGATAAACAGTGTTGCAACAGCAGGTTTCGCAATTGGAAAAATAATCTTATAAAACAATTGCCATTTATTACATCCGTCAATATAAGCAGCCTCATCAATGTCTCCGGGGATCCCCTTCATAAATCCCCGCATAACCAGGATACAATAAGAAAGCCCAAAACCGATATACACGTAAAACAAGCCAAAATAAGTATTCAAAAGTCCAAGCTTACTGTAAATCATATTAATAGGTACAAGGGCAGTCTGCATCGGAAGCATCATACCGATAAGGAAAAATACAAAAATCCCTGTACTGTGCCTGATCTTCAGCCTGGTCATGGAAAATGCGGCAAGAGAGCCTACAAAAATTCCAAGAGGAACTTTCAAAAAGGATACGATCAGGTCATTTTTCATATAAGTGATCAGCCTGCCCTTCGTAATCGCATTGTAAAAATTATCCCAGGCAATTTCCGCGGGAAGCTGGAACAGGCTCAGCCCGCTCATAAAATCCTTTTTATGCTTCAGGGAGGTTGCCACCAGAGTAAAGATTGGAATAATCCAGATCAAAGCAAGGACTGCCAGAAGCACATATAATAAAACTTTTTTTGTTATTTTTTTACTTTTTCCGCTCATCCTCTGTCCCTCCTATTTTTCTTTTGCCGTAAAGGATATGTATGGAACAATAACAACCATCATCATAAGTACCATAACACAGGCTACGGCAGTTCCCATTCCTACATTGTTGTACTGGAAGGTCTGGGAGTACATATAGGTCGCCAGCATCTGTGTGGAGTTGTTCGGTCCGCCTCCGGTAAGACCCTGGACAACATCATAAACCTTCATTGCAGCAACGATCAGGGTAGCAATTACCATAACAAAGGTTTCCTTCATCAGAGGGCATGTAACACTGAAAAACTTCCGCACCGGACCTGCACCATCAATCGTTGCCGCCTCCAGAACATCCGGAGAAACAGACTGCAGGCCTGCCAGAAAAAGGATCATGGGCTGTCCGATTCCCTGCCAGAGAGCCGCAATAAAAATTGCATAAAGACTGACCTTTGGATCTGAAATCCAGGTCTGTTTAAAGTTAATGCCAAGAGCCTTGAAAAACTGGTTGATAAATCCGATGTTCGGATTGTAGATCCATCTCCAGATGATTGCCACTGCAATGGGGGCAATGACACAGGGGAAATAGAAAAATGCACGGAATACGGTACGTCCCCGGAACTGCTTATTCAAAATCACGGCAAATCCAAGAGACACGGTCATGGTTACACAGATGGTCAGTACGATCCAGATCAGATTGTTTTTCAGTGCCGTAATAAATGTAGGATCATTGATAAATAAATTCACATAGTTTCCAAGCCCTACAAATTCTTTTTCCGCAACGCCGTTCCATTTAAATAAGCTGATAAACAGAGAATAAAAAACCGGAACCACGATTACAGAAAGATAAATCACGGCTGCAGGTATCAAAAACACATATGCGCCGAAATTAGAGTTCTTTCCTTTCTTCATTCTGCTTTGCCCTCCTTTTTGTACTGGAAATCCTTTTAGAAACAGGCGGGCCGGCAACCGCCGACCCGCCTCCATATCCGTAAATGTCTATTCGCTCTGATTATTTTGCCAGATAAGTCTCAATTGCAGTCTGGATATTGGCGGCACCTTCTTCCGGTGTCATTTCTCCGTTGGCAATGGCATCCTGTGCATTAAACAGAACATCTGCAACCTCTGTCGGGAATGCCTGGTCTGTAATCGTAAAGGTTCCGTTTGTGTTGGAGGTTTCAATCATGCTGTCTACATTCAGCTGGTCCTCCGGAGCTTTTGCACCGTCTTTTGGAAGCGGAAGGTTATAATAAGCGCCGTACTCTGCTACATTTTCATCGCTATAATAGAATTCCATGAATTTTACGCAGGCATCCAGTTCTTCTTCAGAAAGGTTCTTATTAAACTGGGTCATTTCTGCAAATGCAGACATTCTGTTGGAATCTCCGGACGGAAATGCAAATACGCCGTAGTTTGCCACGTCAAGCTCGTTCTGGATAAGCTGTCCGTCATACCACTGTCCCTGAAGATCCATTGCACATTCGCCGGAGCCGAAAGACATGATGGTATCGTTCGGGTCTGCAGTCAGGAAACCGTCCGGGAAGTAGCCTGCATCTACCCATTCTTTATATTTTGCAAGTGCCTTTACAACTGCTTCGTTGTCCCAGCTTTCTTCAAAGCTGTTCATTTTGTCATGAAGCTCAGCCCCTGCAAAATGTTCTACCAGAAGCTCTACCCATCTCATCACATGCCATCCGTTCAGACCTGCTGCAGCCATGGGTACATAACCGTTTTCCTTCAAAGCGGCACATGCAGCTTCAAATTCTTCAAAGGTTGTGGGAACTTCCACTCCGCATTCATCAAAGATTGCTTTGTTATAGTAAACGCCCAATGCATTGTAGCTGGTAGGATATCCGCAAAGCTGTCCGCCCAGAGTACACAGGTTCAGTGCACCTGCACTGTATGTATCGTTCCATCCGTTTGCCTCTGCATATTCTGTCAGGTCATAGGTCTTTCCGTTATCTACATAAAACTGGCCAAGGCTTCCGCCCCAGTTAAACCACATATGTGGAAGGCTGTCAGAGGATGCTGCCACTTTACAGGCATCTTTAATTCCGTCAGTATCATAATAAGCAGCTGTTACCTGAATATCTTCATTTGCTTCATTAAAGGCTTCCACAATAGGTTCTACTGCTTCCTGCCGTGTATTCAAAGTCCAGAAGGTGACCTCTGTTGCCGCACTTACGGTTGCTGCTGTACCAAATACCATTGTTCCTGCCAGTGCTGTTGCGATTAACTTTTTAAACTTCATTGTTCGTCCTCCTTTTAAACTAATATTTAAACTTATTTTATGTTTTAGTTTAAATATATTGTCTTTTGTTGAATTTACAATAACATAGGTTTATCTATAATTCAAGTGTCTTTTGCACTTTCTACATTTTCCACAGGAGTTATTTTAACTTTTTATGTATATTTTCTATTGTTTATTGGTATCTTCGTTTGCAAAAGTTTAAATGTTTAAATTTATATAAACGTTTTATAAACAATCTCAAATCGTAAGCATCGGGAAATTTCAACAGAGAGATTCTCATAACAGAAAACAGGGACATGCCCCAACAAAAAACAGGATGGCCAACACTATGCCATCCTGCGCTTTTTTTATATTAACTCTGTAATTTTTTAACTGTTTGCGCCTGCAGCGCGAAGAATCCCTTCTTTTTTACTATATTCTTCCGTATCGAGAGGCAAGGGACGCCATTTCTTTGCGGAGCTTCCTGGAAAACTGTCCCCTTTTAAGACGCCATTTCCAGTTTTTCCCCAGAGTAGACGGCTGGTTCATACGCGCAGAATCATCCAGTCCCAGATAATCCTGCATAGGGATGATGCAGAGATCTGCTACGCTTCTCATTGCCATACAGATAATATCCCAGCATACCTCTTCCTCTGTTCCTTTTGGATCATTCACATATGCACGCACCATCTTCCGCTCATCGGCCGTAATGTCCTTAAACCAGGAAGCAAGGGTCTCATTATCATGAGTTCCTGTATAAACCACACAGTTGCGCGGATAATTATGCGGCAGATAGTCGCTTGCATTCCCGGTGTCGCGCTCGTCAAATGCAAATTCAATGACCTTCATGTTCGGATATCCGCTTTCCTCAACAAGACGTTTTACTGTATCGGTCATATATCCCAGATCCTCCGCAATAATCGCCTTTTCTCCAAGACGGCTGCGAATAGCCCTGAAAAGTTCCATGCCCGGTCCCTTTTCCCACCAGCCGTTTTCTGCAGTTACATCTCCGAAAGGAATCGCATAGTATTCGTCAAATCCCCGGAAATGGTCAATGCGCACCACATCATACATGGTAAAACAATGAGCAATTCGTTTTATCCACCAGTCAAAACCGGAATTTCTATGCACTTCCCAATTGTAAAGGGGATTTCCCCAAAGCTGGCCTGTAGCGGAAAAACCATCCGGCGGGCACCCTGCTACCTGCGTAGGCTGGTTTTTTTCATCCAGCTTAAAGAGCCACGGGCTTGCCCAGGTATCCGCACTGTCCATTGCCACATAAATCGGAATATCGCCGATGATCAGGATTCCTCTCTCATTCGCATATGCTTTCAGTTTCGACCATTGCTCATAAAACTTGAATTGTACATACTCATAAAATTCAATATCAAAATATAATTCTTCTCTGTAATAATCCAGTGCATTCTGCCAGCGGAGCCGGATATCCTCGGCCCACTCACTCCAGGCAGCACCCCCGAAGCGTCCTTTTACAGCCATAAAAAGTGCATAGTCCGAAAGCCACCATCCCTGCTCTTTCAGAAATTTCCCAAAATCCGGGTTCTCTGCAATATTGCTGCGCTCGTATGCTTTGCGCAAAAGCATCGTCCTGCCCTCATAAATCTTTGCATAATCCACATTGGAAGGATCCTTGCCGAAATCCACCTTATCACATTCTCTTTTTGTAAGAACTCCCTCTTCAATCAGATCTTCCAGACTGATAAAATAAGGATTTCCTGCAAATGTGGAAAAAGACTGATAGGGAGAATCTCCATAACTGGTCGGCCCAAGGGGGAGTATCTGCCAATAACTCTGCCCTGCCTCTTTCAGGGCATCTACAAATTCATAAGCGCTTTTTGAAAAACATCCGATCCCGTATTTGGACGGCAGACTGCTTACAGGCAGCAGCACGCCGCAGCTTCTTTTATTTGCCATAATGATATCCTTTCCTGAATTCCAAAATCATATACTTTCCGTAATAGAACCAATATTATAGTGTCATATCCTGTTTTCAAAATCAATATTAAAATATGTAGATTTATGATAATTTTGCGTGTAATTATGACAAAAACCTCCTGCATACAGGCATTGTTCTGCCTGTATGCAGGAGGTTTATATGGTTTGCTCGTAACTGTTCAGTATCTTCACAGTTACGTCCATTTTCTTATTTTAATGCATTTTCTGCATATTCCGTTGTTACCAGCTTTTCATAATCCGTCCGTTCTTTCAGTTCCCCTGCGCTTTCCAGGATATCCTGGAGGAGATCAAAACTCTTCTGTTCAAATACCAGATTCTCTTTCCAGGTATCCTGCTCATAATAGCGCTTCACGATCGTTGTAATTGTCTCAAGATCGGTCTCCGGGAACTGGGGTGCAATCACTTCTGCGATTTCTTCCGGAGAATGTTCCCGTACATATTCCATTCCTTTCTGAAGGGCATTGGTAAATTTCTGGATCACCTCCGGGTTTTCTTCCATATAGCTGGTTTTGGCACTGTAGGAAGTATAGGGTACATAGCCGGAGTCCACCCCAAGGGAAGCCACCACATATCCGGCGCCCTCTTTTTCCAGAGCTGTTGCTGAAGGCTCGAATTCCACGCTGAAATCTCCCAAGCCTCCTGAAAATGCAGCAGCCGTGGAGCCGAAGTCAATACTCTGGTCAATCTCCAGATCCTTTTCCGGGTCAATTCCGTTTTCTTTCAAAATATACTCAAATACCATCTCAGGCATGCCGCCTTTTCGTCCGCCAAGCACTTTACTCCCCTTGATATCTTCCCAGGTAAATCCCGGCATTTCTTCTCTGGCTACAAGAAAGTTGCCCGCCCGCTGAGTAAGCTGGGCAAAATTTACGACTGCATCGTTGGCACCTTCCTGATAAGCATAAATAGAAGCCTCAGCTCCCATAAATCCGATCTGCGCTTCCCCGGATAGAACAGCTGTCATTACTTTATCCGCGCCGAAGCCTGTGACAATTTCAAGGTCAAGCCCCTCCTCTTTAAAATATCCCTCCTCATAAGCCACATACTGAGGGGCATAAAAAATAGAATGGGCAACCTCATTTAAGGTTACCTTTGTCAGTTCTTCTTCCTGCGCAAATACTGTTCCAGGCAGGGAAGTTACCATTAGTACTGCGGCGGCTGCCGCTGCAATCCATTTCTTTTTCATAGAATACCTCCTGAATGATAAAATCATATAGTTCCGGACATCTTTCCGGGCACAACCATTGCCGGAAAGCAGCCCTTTCTCCCTATCTTATGGAAAACTGCAAAAAAGGTGACAGAAAGCTGCCAAAAAATCCATATCCTCTTGCAAAGCCCTGCAAAAAACGGTAAAATGTCCCTTACACTATACTTACTTATAGAAATGAGAAGAAACATGAAGCAGAAACAATCACTGAACCTTACAAACGGTCCGATTCTCCGGACACTTACAGAACTTTCCCTTCCAATTATGGCATCCGCCTTTTTAGGTACTGCTTATAGTATTACGGACATGGCATGGATCGGAACTCTTGGTTCCAAAGCCGTAGCAGGAGTCGGGGTGGGCGGCATGTACGTCTGGCTGTCCCAGGGGCTTGTTTCACTGGCACGCATGGGCGGACAGGTTCATGTTGCCCAATGCTGCGGCCGTGGCGACCGAAAAGCTGCCAGAAATTATGCGGAGGCATCTATACAGCTCACTGCACTGTTTGGCATTCTTTTTGCTGCAGTATGCCTTATTTTTACCAGGCCTCTGGTATCCTTTTTTCAGCTTACCGATGCCATTACGATTCAATATGCCAGAGAATATCTGAAAGTCACCTGCGGGTTAATCATTTTCTCTTACCTGAACTATACGCTCACAGGACTTTATACTGCACAGGGAGATTCCAAAACGCCCTTTAAAGCCAACCTGGCCGGACTTGCCGCCAACATGGCTCTGGATCCGCTTCTGATTATGGGTGTCGGGCCTTTCCCCAGGCTTGAAGTATATGGGGCTGCCATTGCAACAGTTACTGCACAATTTCTCGTCCTTGCGGTTCTGATCCTGGAAGTTTTCCGCAAGAAAAATGAAGAGAACCTTCTGAGAGAAATCAGGCTTTTTTCCATACCGGAGAGTATCTGCTTCCGCTCTATCTGCAAGATCGGAATTCCTACTGCGCTCCAGGGGAGCGTTTACTGCATGATTTCCATGATCCTTACAAGAATGGTAGCAGCCTTCGGTCCCGGAGCCGTTGCCACCCAAAGAGTGGGCGGTCAGATTGAGTCCATCTCCTGGAATACGGCAGACGGATTTGCAGCTGCACTGAATGCTTTTATGGCCCAGAATTACGGTGCTGCCAAACACGAACGTATCCGAAGAGGCTACAGCATTTCCTTTCGCACCACTGCCCTATGGGGACTTTTGGTCACTGCCCTTTTCCTCCTTTTTCCAAGGCCGATTGCTCAATTTTTTTTCCACGAGGAGGACGTGATAAGCACTGCGGTAAACTATCTGGTCATCATAGGCATCGGCGAATCCTTTATGTGTGTGGAATTGATGACTATCGGGGCACTCTCCGGCCTTGGCCTTACCAAGCTCTGCAGTATTATCAGCATCACCATAACCGGAGCCAGAATTCCCCTTGCATTGCTGCTCACCAAAGCAGGCATGGGGCTGAACGGAATCTGGTGGGCACTCACACTCTCCTCTATCGCAAAGGGAATTCTATTTTACTTTACATTTAAGCATGTCAGCCGAAAGCTTGCCTGAAGAAGATGCAGCAAACTGTCCATAAACTGTTTTGCTGCATCTTCTTTTATTTTCTTGCAACATACTGCCATATGCTATATAATTTTCTTTATCCGTAGCTTTTTACGTCGGAAATGAAGGAAAAGGAGAATTCCCATGCTCACATGCGATTTTATTTATGAACCCTACCGTATCTACTGCGAAGACGAAAACAAAAAGCTTCTGGCAGAAATCACCTTTCCCGCAATGGATTGCAGAACAGTAAACATCAACCACACTTTTGTGGATGATGAGCTGCGCGGACAGGGCATTGCCGGCCAGTTAATGCAGGCCGCTGCAGACACCATCCGCTCCCGGGGCAAAAAAGCACTGCCTACCTGCTCCTATGCAGTCCACTGGTTCGGAAAACATCCCGAATACGAAGATCTGCTGAACTAAAGGAAAAGAGGAATACTGATGAGAATGAATCCCTTCTGCATGTGCTGTGCAGTAAACAAACAGGAAATGAATATCCGTAAATTTCAGGATGCAGACAAAAAAGTCCAATATATGAAAAGGGTGATGGCAAGAATCGCCGAAGCAGAGCCATTTGACTGTGCCCCCAACATCTCCGTTGATCTGAAAAAGCTTTATACGGAATTCTGGAAGGAACAGCCGGAAGATTATACGGCAGTCAAGCATGAATTTAATCAGCTTATGCTGCATCTGGAGGAACAGCTTGAAAAAAATATCCGGAAGTCCGGGGATCCTCTGGAAACAGCCCTTCTTTACGCACGCATCGGAAACTATATTGACTTTGCAGCCCTCTCCCATGTGGATAAGGATACTGTCATTTCTCTGATAGAAGCAGAGAATAAAGCTCCTCTGGATCCTCAGGAATACGCTCATTTTCTTGAAGATTTAAAAAATGCCTCCTCCCTTGTGTACCTTACTGACAACTGCGGGGAAATCGTACTGGACAAGCTGGTAATTAAAATTCTGAAAGAACTCTATCCCCGGCTTACGATTACCGTGATCGTGCGTGGATTTCCCGTGATCAACGACGCTACTATGGAGGATGCCGTGGAGGTTGGCCTTACTTCCATTGTAAGAGTCATAGGAAACGGCAGCGATGTGGGCGGCACCTGGCTTCCCGGTATCAGCAAAGAAGCCGGAAACCTTCTTCACACTGCTGACCTGCTCCTTGCCAAAGGCCAGGGAAATTTTGAAACGCTGAATGACAGCGGCCTTAACATTTACTACCTCTTTTTATGCAAATGCCAATGGTTCCAGAAGCTGTTTCACGCAGACCCCCTCCAGGGAATGTTTGTAAACGAGCGCCGCATAACCCCGGACCGCTAATGCATCTGCCAAATTACCCAAACCAGTCATCTCCCTTTGACAGATTGACGAAACCTGAATTCCTTTTCGTCAATCTGTCAAGAAACTTCCAAAAACTTTGTATGATTCTTCCCTAGCCCTTTCCTGAAGTTTTCGTTATACTAAGTACAGTTCAAAAAACGTAAAACAACTAACTTATTGGAGGAAAAATCATGGCAAGCTTATCATTACAGCACATTTGTAAAAAATATCCAAACGGTTTCGAAGCTGTTAAAGACTTCAACCTGGACATCGCAGACAAAGAATTTATCATCTTCGTAGGACCATCCGGATGTGGAAAATCTACAACTCTTCGTATGGTAGCCGGACTGGAAGAAATCTCCAGCGGTACCTTAAAAATCGGTGACAAGGTTATGAACGATGTAGAGCCTAAGGATCGTGATATCGCAATGGTATTCCAGAACTACGCTCTGTATCCTCATATGACTGTTTATGATAACATGGCATTTGGTCTGAAACTTCGTAAAGTTCCGAAGGACGAAATCGACAAAGCAGTTCGTGAAGCAGCAAGAATCCTTGACTTGGAAAAACTTCTTGATCGTAAACCGAAGGCTCTTTCCGGTGGACAGAGACAGCGTGTTGCTATGGGACGTGCTATCGTTCGTAATCCTAAGGTATTCCTTATGGATGAGCCTCTTTCCAACCTGGATGCAAAACTTCGTGTACAGATGCGTATTGAGATTTCCAAAATTCATCAGAGACTGGGCGCTACTATCATCTACGTAACACATGACCAGACAGAGGCTATGACCCTTGGTACCAGAATCGTAGTTATGAAAGACGGCGTTGTTCAGCAGGTAGATACACCTCAGAACCTGTACCAGAACCCAGGCAACCTGTTCGTAGCCGGATTCATGGGATCCCCGCAGATGAACTTCCTGGATGCACAGATCGCAGAAAAAGGCGGCAACCTTGTTGCTAAGATTGGTTCTGACGAAGTAGTTATTCCGGCTTCCAAGGCAAAAGCTCTGAAAGACGGCGGCTATGTAGGAAAAACTGTTGTTCTTGGTATTCGTCCGGAAAACGTTACAGATACCCCGAATGGAGCTATGTCTTCTGTTGTTAAGGTTTACGAGCTTCTTGGTGCAGAAGTATTCCTGTACTTCGATGTAAACGGAACTCAGGTTACAGCACGTGTTGACCCACGTACAACCGCTAAGACCGGTGATGCTATCAGATTTGATTTTGATATGGAAAAATCTCACTTCTTCGACAAAGAAACTGAGTTGGTTATCACCAACTAATTTATTAAAATACTTCACCCCGGGGAATATTTCCCCGGGGATTTTTTCTAAAGAAAGGAGCACTCCATGGCAATACAGCAAATACTGAAGAAATGTCTCACGGACTGGAAGGAAATCAGTCATCTTGATTTCTGTATGTTAAATGCCAACGACGATATTTATGTAACCACTTGTGACAAAAGGCTTCCATCAGACCAGATTCTGCAGGAATTTCGGGAAAGTACGGCTTTATGCAAAGCCAACTCCAGCCTCTGTATGTATAAGCTTCCGGATGATTCCGAATCTCCTTCCCTCCTGATTGTCTGGGGAAGCGGCGAATCCGTTCCTACCATTGGAGAGCTGGCTGTATGCCAGATTCAAAGTCTCCTCACTGCCTATGCAGAAAAGAACGACAAGAATACCTTTATGCAGAATCTGCTTCTCAATACCTATTCCGAAGTAGATGCTTTTAACCGTGCCAAAAAGCTCCACATTGCGACCTCTGTCCGGCGTGCAGTTCTTCTTGTGGAAACAAAAAAAGCCAGTGATGAACATGCCCTGGCTACCATCCGCAATATTTTCTCCGCACGCTCCAGAGACTTTATTACTTCTATGGACGATTCCGGCATTATTATTGTACGGGAATTACAGTCCACGGACAATTATGAGAATCTGCGCAGCCTTGCGTTTATGCTGGTGGACATGCTGAATACAGAAGCTATGACCTCAGCCTGGGTTTCCTACAGCAATATTGCAGATGACCTGAAGGATTTAAGCAATGCTTACAAGGAGGCACGCACAGCTCTGGAAGTAGGCAAGATTTTTTATGCAGAAAAAAATGTCTTTGGATACAATCGCCTTGGCATCGGAAGGCTGATCTACCAGCTTCCCCTTTCTGTATGTGAAATGTTCATGGAGGAAATTTTCCAGGAGGAATCCCTGGATAACATAGATGAAGAAACCCTGATCACCATCCGGACCTTCTTCGAAAATAACCTGAATCTGTCGGAAACCTCCCGGCAGCTTTATGTTCACCGAAACACTCTGGTTTATCGTTTTGAAAAGCTGCAAAAGAAATTCGGCCTGGATATCCGCACCTTTGAGGATGCCCTTACCTTCAAGCTGACAATGATGGTTTCTGATTATATTAAGAACAAAAAAAATGGGAGTTGAAAAACTCCCATTTTGGTATTTCCCAGACACTTTTTTCTATTTCTCTTTTGCCCAGGCAAAGGTACACTGTACTGCCTTTTTCCAGCCTTTCAGCAGTTTCTGACGTTGTTCCTTCGATAGTGCAGGATGGAATTCCCGTTCCTTCTGCCAGTTTTCTTTTATTTCATCAGCATCCTTCCAGAAGCCTGTTGCAAGTCCTGCCAGATAGGCAGCTCCCAGAGCTGTTGTCTCAATACAGCTCGGACGTACCACATCGGCATCCAGAAGATCTGCCTGGAACTGCATCAGGAAATTATTGGCGCTGGCTCCGCCGTCTACGCGAAGAGAATTCAGTTTCACCCCTGCGTCCTTCTCCATTGCAGCGATGAGATCCTGTACCTGATAGGCCAGGGATTCTACAGTTGCCCGTATCAGATGGGCGCGCCCTGCCCCTCTTGTCAGACCCAGAATCGCCCCTCTGGCATACTGATCCCAGTAAGGCGCACCAAGTCCCGTAAATGCGGGAACCACGTAAACGCCATTGGTATCCGGCACAGAAAGGCAGTATTTTTCAGACTCTGCTGCGTTTTCCAGAATCTTTACCTCATCCCGCAGCCACTGAATCGCAGCGCCTGCGACGAATACGCTTCCCTCCAGTGCATAACCCGGCGTTCCATCGGGATTCACCGCAATGGTGGTGAGGAGTCCCTGTCCGGAAGGAACTGCATGATTCCCGGTATGCATCAAAAGAAAACAGCCTGTTCCGTATGTATTCTTTACATCGCCCTCATGGAAGCAGCACTGTCCGAAAAGAGCAGACTGCTGATCCCCTGCTGCACCGGAAATAGGGATCCTGCCTCCCAGAAGGCTTTCGTCGGTATAACCATAAATGCAGCTGCTGGGCTTCACTTCCGGAAGCATGCATTTAGGAATCTGAAGTTTCTCTAAAATTTCATCATCCCACTGCTTTTTGTAAATGTCAAACAGCATTGTTCTGGACGCATTGGTATAATCCGTCACATAGACTTCGCCTTTGGTCAGCTTCCAGATCAGCCAGGTATCCACCGTTCCGAAAAGAAGTTCTCCTCTCTCTGCCGCTTCACTGGCCCCTTCCACATAATCCAGGATCCACTTAATCTTTGTCCCGGAAAAATAAGCATCCGGAACCAGCCCTGTTTTCCTGCGGATCACCTCTGTAAGGCCGTCACGCTCCAGTTCCTCGATTATTCCGGCAGTTCTGCGGCACTGCCATACAATTGCCGGGTAAATGGGATTTCCCGTGCGTTTATCCCATATGATCGTGGTTTCCCGCTGATTCGTGATTCCAATGGCCTCAATATCATTTGCATCTGCACCGATCTTTCTCATGGCCTCAGTGGCAACTGCCATCTGTGAGGACCAGATTTCATGAGGATCATGTTCCACCCAGCCGGGCTTTGGATAAAACTGCGTAAATTCTTTCTGTGCCACGCTGCACATTATCCCCTGTTTGTCAAACAGGATGCATCGGGAGCTTGTTGTTCCCTGATCCAGTGCCATTACATATCTTCCCATAATGTGATACCTCCGTTTTCTCTATTCCCTGCAGGCCCCCAATCCTACCGGGACAGTTTATTCTATTTTTTCTCTTTTGTACCTTACAGGATGTTCCTGCGCCTTATCAGCCCAGAAGTGTTTTCCCGATAAAATATCCCAGTACCAGAATACCAAGGATGATCCGGTACCAGCCAAACGCTTTGAAATCATGCTTTTTAATATATCCCATGAGGAATTTAATAGCAAGGATGGATACCACAAAGGCTACTGCCATTCCCACCACCAAGATGACCGCTTCTGCCGCACTAAATGCGAAACCGAATTTCACAAGTTTTAAAAGACTGGCGCCAAACATCACCGGGATTGCCAGGAAAAAGGTAAACTCCGCAGCTACCGTACGGGAAGTTCCTACCAGAATTCCCCCGATGATGGTAGAACCGGAACGGGAGGTTCCTGGAATCACCGCAAGCACCTGGAATACACCGATCAAAAACGCAGTCTTAAAGGACAGATCTTCCAGGGATGTGCAGACAGGTCTTCTTTTTTTATTATAGTTTTCAATAAAAATAAATAATACACCGTAAACGATCAATGCAATGGCAACCACCACGTAATTATTGAACTTCTCTTCAATCACATCGTTAAAAGGAAGTGCAATGATGATGGTGGGCAGACAGGCTACCAGGATCTTAAACCATAAGATCCATTTTTCCTTATCACAGAACCGTTCCACAAATGTCAGTACCACCCTTGATACTGCAGGCTGTTTTTCAATGGCACGCTGTTTCTTTCTGGGAATCTCCCTTATGTAAAACGGCCAAAGTTTGCTCCAATAAAGCACTACCACTGCCAATATCGCCCCCAACTGGATGACTACCAGAAAGAATTCCATAAATTCTTCGCTGACATTCAGCTTAATAAACTCATCTACCAGGATCATATGTCCCGTACTGCTGATGGGAAGCCATTCTGTGATTCCCTCCACAATTCCAAGGACAATTACTTTGAGCAGTTCCAAAATATCCATAGTTTCTCCCTTCTTAACATACTTGTTCTTTGATAAGTATACCATAAGAAAGGCGAAGATTCCATTAAATCAGGTATCTTCGCCTTTGTATTTTTATTTTTTTAACGGCCTGCAATTGTAGCAATATCGATCAGCGTCAGATTGTGGACGTCCGTATTTTCAAGGCTTGTTACAAGAGCCTCTGCCGTATCCAGGGACGTTAAAACATTTACGCCTGTTTCAATGGCATTTCTCCGGATAATAAATCCGTCCTTCTGGTGTTCCACGCCCTGGGGCGGTGTATCAATGACCACATCGATCTTATGTCCCAGGATCAGGTCCATCAGATTGGGAGCAGGCTGTTCCAGTTTGTTGGTACGGATTACCTTAATGCCGTTTTCTTTCAGCACCTTTGCAGTTCCTCTTGTGGCATAAATACGGTATCCGATGGCTTCAAACCGTTTTGCAATGGGAATGATATCTTCCTTGTCCTCGTCTTTTACCGTGATGATCATATTTTTATACTTGGGAAGCCGTATGCCAGCGCCCAGGAACGCTTTGTAAAGAGCCTCGTTAAAGCTTTCTGCTATTCCAAGGCATTCGCCTGTGGACTTCATCTCCGGCCCAAGACTGATATCAGCCCCCCGGATCTTTTCAAAGGAAAATACAGGCATTTTAATTGCAATATGTTTCGCTTCCGGCTGCAGTCCGGGCTCATACCCCAGATCTTTCAGTTTATATCCAAGAATCACCCTGGTCGCCAGCGGGACAATAGGGATTCCGGTTACTTTGCTGATATAGGGAACTGTACGGCTGGAACGGGGATTTACCTCGATCACATACACTTCATCATTGCATACAATGAACTGAATATTGATCATTCCGATCACATGCAGGGCTTTTGCAAGACGGCGTGTATATTCCGCTATGGTTGCCTTTGACTCGCTGCTGATGGTCTGGGCAGGATATACGGAAATACTGTCGCCGGAGTGGATTCCTGCACGCTCAATATGCTCCATGATTCCGGGAATCAGGATTTCTTCCCCATCGCAGACCGCATCCACCTCAATCTCCTTGCCCATCAGGTATTTGTCTACCAGGATGGGGTGCTCCTGTGCGATCTGATTAATAATGCCGATGTATTCTTCCACATCCTCATCGCTGACTGCAATTCTCATTCCCTGACCGCCAAGCACATAGGACGGGCGTACAAGAACCGGATATCCCAGCTCATTAGCTGCCTTTTTTGCCTCCTCTGCGGTAAACACGGTATGTCCCTTCGGACGGGGTATGCAGCACTGTTCTAATATACCGTCAAAAAGCTCCCGGTCTTCTGCGGCATCCACATCTTTTGCAGAGGTTCCAAGGATTTTTACCCCCATTTTCATCAGTGCTTCCGTCAGCTTAATGGCCGTCTGGCCCCCAAACTGCACCACTGCGCCATCCGGTTTTTCCACGTTTACAACGTTTTCCACATCCTCGGGAGTCAGAGGCTCGAAGTACAGTTTATCCGCAATATCGAAGTCCGTACTCACGGTTTCCGGATTATTGTTGATGATGATTGTTTCGTAGCCCTCTTTAGCAAATGCCCAGGTACAGTGTACGGAACAGAAATCGAATTCAATGCCCTGACCGATGCGGATAGGCCCGGAACCCAGAACCAGAACTTTTTTCTTATTCGGAGTTGCCTTTGCTTCGTTTTCTGTTTCACTGTTTCCGTAAACAGAATAGTAATAAGGTGTCGCTGCCGCAAATTCTGCTGCACAGGTATCTACCATTTTATAGGCTGCCGTAATGCCATATTCCTTGCGCATGGCTTTTACCTCTGCCTCCGTTTTTCCGGAAAGGGCGGCGATTACATTGTCCGGGAACTCCAGGCGTTTTGCTTCCAGAAGCATCTCAGGCGTCAGCTCCTGGTTCTTAAGGGCCTGTTCCATCTCAACCAGAATAGCGATCTTATCAATAAACCAATGGTCAATCTTTGTGGTTTCATGAAGCATTTCCTGAGAAAGGCCCCTGCGGATCGCTTCTGCAATCTTCCAGATTCTCCGGTCGTCAACGATTTTCAGCTCCTCTAAAAGCTCCTCGGAATCCAGATGGGAAAAATCGTAGGACATAAGACTGTCCACATGCTGTTCCAGAGAACGGATGGCTTTCATCAATGCGCCCTCAAAGCTATGGCAGATACTCATCACCTCTCCGGTAGCTTTCATCTGGGTTGTCAGGGTTCTCTTTGCTGTAATGAATTTATCAAAGGGCAGACGGGGGATTTTGACCACGCAGTAATCCAGCATAGGTTCAAAGCTTGCATAGGTTTTTCCGGTAATGGCATTGGGGATTTCGTCCAGCGTATAGCCCAGGGCAATCTTTGCCGCAACCTTGGCAATGGGGTATCCGGTAGCCTTACTTGCCAGAGCAGAAGAACGGCTTACACGGGGGTTTACTTCGATGACGCAGTATTCAAAGCTCTCCGGATGAAGGGCGTACTGTACATTACAGCCGCCGGTGATTCCAAGCTCCGTAATGATATTCAGTGCAGAGGTACGCAGCATCTGGTATTCCTTATCTCCCAAAGTCTGGGAGGGAGCCACTACAATAGAATCTCCTGTATGAACGCCGACAGGGTCTATGTTTTCCATGTTGCAGACAGTAATACAGTTGCCTGCACTGTCACGCATCACCTCATATTCAATCTCTTTCCATCCTGCAATGCAGCGTTCCACCAGAACCTCTCCCACACGGGAAAGACGCAGGCCGTTCTCCAGAATTTCCCGAAGTTCGTATTCATTATGGGCAATGCCGCCGCCGCTTCCGCCTAAGGTATAGGCAGGGCGGAGAACCACCGGATATCCGATGGTATTGGTAAATGCAAGGCCGTCTTCCACTGTGGTAACCACCTTGGAAGCAGCTACCGGTTCCCCAATCTTTTCCATGGTATCCTTAAATTCCTGCCGGTCTTCTGCTTTTTTGATGGTTTCTGCGGTAGTACCGATCAGGCGTACATGGTGCTCTTTCAAAAAGCCTTTTTCATCCAGCTCCATGGCAAGATTCAGTCCTGCCTGCCCTCCAAGGGTGGGGAGCACGCTGTCCGGTTTTTCCTTAAGGATCAGCCTTTCTACCACCTCTACAGTCAAAGGCTCAATATAAACACGATCCGCAATATCTTTATCTGTCATGATGGTGGCGGGATTGGAATTGAGGAGTACCACCTCCATGCCCTCTTCCTTCAGGGAACGGCAGGCCTGGGTTCCTGCATAGTCAAATTCTGCTGCCTGGCCGATGATGATCGGGCCTGAACCGATCACCAGAACCTTATGAATGTCTTTATTCTTTGGCATTAGTGTTTCCCTCCCATCATTTCCATAAATCTGTCAAACAAGTAGCCGGAGTCCTGTGGTCCCGGGCATGCTTCCGGATGGAACTGCACAGTAAAAATATTTTTTCCCGTGTACGACATGCCTTCATTGGTATTATCATTTACATTGACAAAAGCCGGCTTTGCAATGTTTTTCTCTTCAAGCGCCTTGGCGTCTACCACATAGCCATGGTTCTGAGAAGAAATGTAAACCCTCCCTGTGGCAAGATCCTTTACCGGATGATTGCCGCCCCTGTGGCCGTACTTCATCTTATAGGTGTCCCCGCCTGTCGCCAGAGCCATAAGCTGATGGCCAAGGCAGATGGCAAAGATCGGCACCTGGGAATCATAAAGCTTCCTGACCTCCTTAATAATCGATGTGCACTCCTTAGGGTCTCCCGGTCCGTTGCTCAGCATGATTCCGTCAGGATGATCCTTTAATATTTCTTCTGCTGTTGTCAGCGCCGGATATATGGTTACCTGGCAGCCTCTTTCATTTAAAGACCTGGCAATATTTCTTTTTGCGCCAAAATCCATCAGGGCTACCTCCGGGCCATCTCCTTTGAGGACCTGTTTCTCACGGCAGGTAACCTTTTCCACTACTTTGCCGGTTGTATATGCTTTTAAACGGGGAATGATTGTCTCTAAATCATAGTTTTCATTGACGGTAATCATACCATTCATAGTGCCTTTTTCTCTGAGAATTTTTGTGAGGGCTCTGGTATCAATACCTGCGATGCCTGGGATATCATGCTTGGCTAGAAAATGCTGAATCGTGTCTACGCTTCGGAAATTACTGGGAATTCGGGATAGTTCTCTTACTATAAAGCCGTCGATCCATGGTTTCATGGACTCCTGGTCATCATAACAGATTCCGTAGTTGCCAATTAAGGGGTAGGTCATGCATACCGCCTGTCCCGCATAGGAAGGGTCAGTCATTACTTCCAGATAACCGGTCATCGAAGTGTTAAAGACAATTTCACTGATGACTTCCCTGGCAGACCCGATACTTGTTCCTGTAAAAACATGACCGTCTTCTAAAATCAGAAATGCTTTCATACAATCTCCCTTTCTATCGATTTCTTCCTCATTATTTTATCCTAAATCTTCAAGATTGTATCACAAGCCTTTCTCTTTTTCAACAAAATTTTTCGTAAAAATCAGGATGGGAATGTAAAAAATCTTTTTTATATTTTTTTGAAATTTTTTCAAAAAAACTATTGACTTTTCCTTTAAGATAGGTTATTATAATCAAGCAGTCGCGAGAGAGCGGTTGAGTAAGAAATGCAGGAGTGGCGGAATTGGCAGACGCGCAGGCTTCAGGTGCCTGTGGTCGCAAGATTGTGTGGGTTCAAGTCCCATCTCCTGCACTTTTTTATGTTCAAAATGAAGTGCTTTCAGGACTTATGGAAGGGGCAGAAACCTTTGTCGTAAAAAACGATATTGAGGTTTCTGCCCCTTTAAGTTTGTGAATTTTTAATTTTTATCTTCGTTTGTATTTCTCACAGCAGATATCATCACCGGTTTTGGTACTGCTTCCTTATGAGACAGCAGCTGCATTTTGCCGGTATCTTCTGCATATTCTATCAGTGCAAGATTATCCGTATACTGGTTAGCCACCACGAGCAACTCTCCGAAAACAGAAAAATCTCTGGGGCCTTTCCCCCCGCATGAAATGATATCCATTTTCTTCAGCATACCATTTTCCTGTACAACAAAACTTGTTATACTGTCACTCCCACGGTTAGAAACAAACAGCAGTTTTTGATTCTCACTGAATTTTATGGCTGCTGCCGTGTTTTCTCCTTCAAACTCCTCAGGAAGCGAGCTGATGCGCTGCACTATTTCATAGGAATCGCCTTGCTTCTTAAATACAATCACTTCTCCCGTAAGCTCACCGACCACATAAAGAAGCTCCGGATACTTATCACATACAGCAAAATGTCTCGGCCCCGTTCCTTCCGGAAAGCAAAGGTTCTTTTCGGTGTTCTCCAATTTTCCTGTCTTATGGTTTAGTTTATAGCAGATCACACGATCCAGACCCAAATCGCACACATATAAAAATCCGTTCACCATGCCGGAAAAATGTACATGGGGTCCTTCCTGGCGCTCCGGATGCTTTCCGCATCCCACATGCTGCTTATGATCCGTGCACTCCACAGGTTTCCCCTCTGCATCCAGTCGGAATACCGTAAGGCTTCCGCTTGTATAATTTGCCACAAACAAAAACTCTCCGGTGTCATCCATCGACAGATGACAGGGATCCGCCCCTTTTGACGGCAGCGAAAACAAATACTCAGGCATGTCCTCCAAAGAAAATACCGCCAGTCTTCCTTCAGGGGTCAGCTCTTCTACAGAATACATTACTTTTTTATTCGGATGCATCAATAAATAAGAAGGATTGTCAATTCCTTTTACTGCACTGCGCATTTTCACTTCCTGTTTTTCTGCGTCCAGCTCATATTGATAAATGCTGTTTTCTTCCTTCCTCGCATAACTGCCAAGATAAAATACGTACTTCACTTTCCCTTAAACTCCCTTCTATTTCACATTTACCTTCACACCCTTCGTATTGCAGGGGCCAAGTATATTTTTCGGGATCCCCTTAGAGGGTGCTGCTTTTTTGTAAGGTCTTACTGTATAATAATAGGTTCTGCCCGGGAGTGTCCTGTGTGTATAGGATGAGGTTTTGGCATTTAATACAATCCGGTATATATACGCTGAGCAGGCTTTTTTTGCCTTCAAAAGCTGAATCCTGAATTCCCACTACTTTTCGCCCGGCAAGGGTCTCCGGTATGATCACATTCTCCATGTCATAGTAGTATTCCTCAATGACTACTGTTCCATCATATGTAATACTGTACGCATATCCGTCTTCACTCAGTTCCTCTTCTGTCTCATCCTCAAATCCGTCCCCAAACACTCCGGTCTCCTCCCGGGACGCCTCTGTTTCTGAATAGAAAACTTCTTCATCTGCGTCAATTTCTTCCGGGCTTTTTCCCTCAGAGCCATCTCCTGTGAGAATACTGTCCGATTCCATCGCGATCACAGCCTGCTCTGCTCCGTCTGCGAACTCCGCCCCCGGAACTGCGGCAGGTGCAGATACCGCCAACAGCGCAGCAAGCATCCCGGCTATTTTTCTTTTCATACGCTCTCCTCCTTCTTGATAGAGTTTCTATTCTCATTCTAAGTGACCTGCGGACAATTTGCAATACATTTTCCGCCTTCTTATAATTTTTAGCATACAAAAAGCTGCAATACATTCCTGTTATGAACATATTACAGCTTTCACATGCTATTTATTCAGATAATTATAAACATATCCGGAAATATTCCTTATACCATTGATTCCATAATATTCACCGGCGCCTGTGGAGAAAACACAGAGTACATAGGTAGTCTTCGGTCCGTATACGATAGCCATATCGTGCTGGGCTGTGGAAGTCTCACCGGTTTTGTTGGCAACCTTCGTCCCTGCCGGAAGGCCGGACGGAATCTTCCATCTGCGTGTTTGTCCAAGGAGAAGATTCAGCATATCTTTGGAATACCTGGAGGACACACAGGTACCACGATAAATTTTCTCCAGCAAAATTCCGCAGTCTTTCGCAGAAGACTTATTCGTACCGCCGTCACTGGTATAGGAGGAAGAGGACGGATGCAGTGTAGAATAACATTCTGTGTTTCTATATCCGTTCTTTTTCAGATAACCGTTTACCACGGAGGCACCGCTTACAAAGCTGCGGGACGGGCTGTTCAGCCGCACAAGCTCATTATACGCCTCATTATCGCTGACGGTGATCATCTCCTTCAAAAGATTCTTCACTCCGGAACTATAAGAAAGTTTTTTATTTTTAATCTGCTCAAAAGTGGATGCCATGACAAAAGGCTTGATGACACTGGCCGGATACATGGCTTTATCATTGAGATTTACCACATCTCCTGTTTTCAGGTTTTTTACATATACAGACCATGTGCCAGGATAACTGTTTGTCATTGCTGTAAGCTGCCTTTTCATAGCACTCAGCTTCATTTCCGCCTTTGCACATTTATGTCCGTCGCAATCCACATAGGAACCGTCAGGAACACGCTGATTCTTCGCTATCGTCCCATCCGAAAGCAGATAATATCCTGACTTCCAGCAATTTTGTGCCTGTCTTCCGGTGGAAGAAATATAATATCTCTTATTTTTCAGAGTAACCCATCCTGCTTTTTGCACCAGGGCACCGTTTTTCCCGCCAAAGTAATAGGTGCCGTGGAAGGTCTTTCCGTCCAGCTTCTGATTTACTGTCCGAAAGCTTGGCACTGTGGCAAGCTGACCGGCAGAGTTAAAATAGTAATAGCCGGAAGCAATAGAAACGCCGCCAACTCTTGTTGCCGAGATTTTACGCACCTGAGCGGATGCGGTCAGTCTTCCGTGGTCACCCAGGTAAAAAATTCCGTTAAACGTTCTCCCGTTACAGGTTAATTTTTTAAGAGATGCCAGCCCAAAGGAGTTCGACACGAATCTCCCTTTTGAGTTCGTGCAGTGATATCCTTTAAAGGTCACATGTCCAATGGTTTGCTGTTTAAAATAATAGACCGCGATCTTAGGAACCAGCCTTCCTTTACTGTTAAACATATAGTATCCTGTCTGAAAATCAGATGATTTTGCGACTCTTACATACTGAACTCCGGTCAGTATGTTTCCGGATTCCTCTTTTAAATACCACTGATTTTTTACCTTGATTAAATACTTTCCGCTTTTATCTGTAAAATGAATGACCGGTTCTTTTGCGGGTTCTTTCACCGCTGTATTCTTTGACGCTGCCTGAACCTCTGAAATTAACAATATTCCCTGTTCATACCCAAAAATGATTGCCGTCGTTATCAAAACAACAGCAATCACCTTTTTCAGCCAAAAGCATGGATTTTTTATCCCATCCTTCCGCTTCATTGCGATACCTCCTGAATTTCCATCCTATTTTCTTCTTTTATATTGCTTATAAGCAATCTTTCTGCTCGTTTTATTCTTCTGCTTCCACTGTGATGTGTTCTTCCGTTTCTTCTTCCTTCGGGTCCTGCTGGCCGCGAAACCCAGGCGCCTCCGTTTCCGGGGGAATTTCTCCCTCATCAGACATCACATCTTCTGCAGACTTCTCTTCTGCATCCTCTGCTGTCTCTTCTGTTTCCGTCTCCGGTTCCGGACCGGAGCAGGCAGCACCGCAGTATGGGCAGAAAGCAACCGTGCCATCCAAAGATGCCTTGCAGGAAGGACATATTTTCTTTCCTTTTTTTCCTGCCATCTCTGCCTTACAGCGGCTGATCACTTCTTTATGCCTGTCAATTTTCTGACACAGCTCGTTCTGCTCATCCGTTAACTCTCCGCCGATTGCATAAGTCCTGTAAAGAGTTTTTCCCAAATCTTCCATGAGCCGGCTGATAGCACGCTCTTCTCCTGAAATTTTGCTGCGGATTTTCTGGGTTTCGTAGAGAGATTCCGCACGTACCCCAAATTCTTTTGCAGTTTTTGATAACGCAGCACCCAAACCATCAAAAAAATCTGTTCCCATATCCTCATTCTCCTTTCTTACCCTTCCAGCAAAGGCATTTCCTGCCCGCGCAGAAGAATCCTCGGACCGCCTGTTCCACGTATATAATCTCCTGTAATGATTACCTGGCCAATACTGTCATCCTTGGGAATCTCATACATAATATCCAGCATATATTCTTCCAGAATGGCACGGAGAGCTCTGGCTCCTGTTTGTTTTTCCATGGCTTTCTCCGCAATGGCACGAAGGGCATCCTCTTCAAACTCCAGTTTCACTTCATCCAATGCAAGAAGTTTCTGATACTGCTTCAGGATTGCATTCTTCGGTTCACGCAGAATTTTTACCAGCATATCCTCTGTAAGGCCGTTCAGCGTAAAGATAATAGGCAAACGCCCGATAAACTCCGGAATCATGCCGAAATTGCGCAGATCCTCCACAGTAACCTTCTCCAGAAGATGGGGATCATTGTCATATTTATCCTTCAGATCTGCATAAAAGCCAATGGACGCCTGTTTATTCAGCCGCTCTTTAATAATGTTTTCCAGATCCGGGAATGCACCTCCGCAGATAAAAAGAATATTCCTGGTATTCACCGTGGTCAGCGGCACCATGGCATTTTTGCTGTTGGCCCCCACCGGAACCTCCACTTCGCTGCCCTCTAAAAGCTTCAGCATTCCCTGCTGAACTGCCTCTCCGCTGACATCACGCTGATTCGTATTTTTCTTTTTTGCAATTTTATCAATTTCATCTATAAAAATAATCCCATGTTCCGCTTTTTCCACATCATTATCTGCGGCTGCCAGAAGTTTGGATACTACACTCTCAATATCATCGCCAATATAGCCCGCTTCTGTCAGGGATGTGGCATCTGCAATGGCAAGAGGCACATCCAGAAGCTTTGCAAGAGTTTTCACCAGGTAGGTTTTTCCGCAGCCGGTTGGCCCGATCATGAGCATGTTGGACTTCTCAATGTCAATTTCATCCATGGTGTCTGTGGCAACCCGTTTATAGTGATTGTAAACAGCTACTGACATCACCTTCTTGGCATACTCCTGCCCTATCACATATTCATCAAGGGTAGCTTTTATTTTGTGAGGAGCCGGAATTTTCTTAAGATCAAGAGCCGGCTTCTTCTCTTCTTTTTTCTTTTTTATCTTTTTCGGCTTCTGCACCGGATTCTGGAAATTGCTCAGATCGATCATGCTGATTCCCGGCATATTCAGCATATCCAAATAATTCATCTTTCCGCTGCTCATCTGTTCATTCATTGCATCAAAACTTTTCTGCATGCACTGTGAACAGATATGTATATTATTCGGAAGCTCAATCATCTTTCCGACCTGGCTCTCAGGCCTGCGGCAGAGGAAACAGAAATTTTCGTATTCCTCCTGCTCCTTCTCCTCTTTTTCTTCCTCCATCAGTTCTTCTCTATTTTCAAAATCGTCTGCCATAAAAACTCCTTTCCAAATTACATTTATATCTATTATATCACACAGTTGTGTCTTGTAAAATAAACTTTTAGGAAAAAAATAGAGCAGAGGAAGAAAGATGTTACTTTTCCCGGCTGATGAGCTCTCCTTAAATCAGAGGTATTTCTGGACAGGAATCCCTCTCCCTGACCACGCATGAAAGGCGAGATTCCAAACGCACACCTCCGTCTTAGCAATCTTCCTCCTTCCTGATTCGGGTAAAAGAAAACACCGATCATTTCTGATCGATGTTCTCAAACAAATCGTCTCTTCCGATCTTCTATTGTCAGGATTCTTCCCGGGCTCCGAGAACCACCTGTATGCTCTGTTCTACGTATTCCCCATTATTCGCTCTTGACACGACAACTTCTACTTCTTCGCTTGCTTCATAATAAGTCAGCATTTCAATCAGCTCTTCTCTGCTGCTTACTTTCTGTCCGTCCAGCTTTATAATAATATCACCTTTGTGGATTCCTGCACTCTCTGCAGCGGTTCCCGCATTCACTTCTGCAACAAAGGCACCCGCAGGCATGTTGTACATCTCAATGGCTTCCTTTGACAGGTTCAAAAGATTCACACCCAGATAGGATGCTTTATTTTCTGCAACTTTTTCTCTTGTTCTGCGGCTCATCAGTTCTTCCAGTATCGGCTGGGCTTTGGAGATGGGAATTGCATATCCCATTCCTTCTACCGCATTGTCTGCATATTTTGCGGAATTAATTCCGATCAGCTCCCCGCGCATATTCAGAAGGGCACCGCCGCTGTTGCCTGGATTGATCGCTGCATCTGTCTGAATCAGCTCGGAGCTGCTTCCATCCTCCATCATAATGGTACGGTTCAGGGCACTGATCCATCCGGAGGTGACAGACTGTCCGTATCCCAGGGCATTTCCAATAGCTACTACCTGCTCTCCCACCACCAGGTCATCAGAATTTCCTAATTGGGCAATTTTAATTTCCTTCATGGTCTCATCCGGAATATCAGATTTTAAAACAGCAACCACTGCCAGGTCATTTTCCTCATCAGTTCCTTTAATCTTGGCATTCACAGCGTTTTCCACATTGATATCACCGTCTCCGCTTGCAAGGCTCTGGGTTTCTTCCTCCGCACCTACTACATCACTGCCGATGAAACATACGCTTAAGGTGGTGGCTCCGGAAACTACATGATTATTGGTGGCAATCAAAAGCTCATCATCATTTTCTCCTACAATGATACCGGATCCGCTGCCTGTACTGGGATACTCCCGTGTGCCGTATCCAAATCCGTAATAGGAGAAAAAGCTTGGGATTTCCTGAATACTTACGGAAGTAATCGCAACCACCGCAGGCATCGCTGCCTGAGATACACCTGCTACGGTTCCGTTCTGGGCAACCAGATTTTTCATATCAGACTCTCCCGAAGCATCCTGTCCGTCAGAGTCCTGAGTGGGAACGATTTCCGTGGTTCCTACAGGTGTCTGCGAAATTGTGCCCAGATGTTTTCCGGTCATTAGATTTATCCCCTGAAAAACAAGTCCTGCAATAAGCCCGAATACGACAGCAAGCACACCTGTGACCAGCAGCTTATTAAGAAAGCTTCCATTTGTCTTTTTCGGTGTGGGAGGAAGGGGAATGTCCCGTGACTGACGCCCCTGATGCATTTCATAGTGTGCATATTTCGGCGGAACCTGGCCGCTCTCCCTTTCGTGTCCGGGTTCCTGCTCCTGCCGTGGTTCCTGGCTCATCTGCGGTTTCCGACTCGGCTGCGGTTCCTGCTCCTGTCCGGATGCCTGCTCCGGCCTTGGTGTTTCCTCCCTGGAAAAAGACGGTCTGTTTATCTGCGCTTCCTGATTCTGACGGTTCTTCCTGTTCATCCCAGGAATCTGGTCAAGCCAGGGAATATCAGCCCCTTTCAGTTCTTCCATTTCCCGGGATTCTGCTGTCATCTCTTTTATCTCTGCGTTCTCTTTCTCCTCTGTGGAGTCCCAGGTCCCGCTCATTTCCGGCGTATCCGCCGCTTCTTCTGTTCTTTCATGAGGTTCTGTGTCTCCCTCACCGGGATTCCCGAAGGGTTCTCCCCATCTCATCTCATCACTCATCGTCTATGCTCCCTTCCATCTATATCGGCTGCTGCACCTCTGCCGTCTATTCTCCGCCAGAAGTCTTAAACAATAACAAAATCTCTTCCAGTCATAAATTATAAAAACAGTGTAACAGGGAATTGTGTTGAAAGTGTGATAAATATAGTAAAAAAGTATGTTTCTAATTCCAATACTCTTTATTCATTGTACACCAACGGACAAGAAATAACGGAAGTTTACGGAAATTTTTTCCCAAAACATATCCTGTATATTTTGCTCCGCTTTGCATGATCAGCTCAGGGATCAGCCATACCCGTCCTTTTTTGCAGAGATAGGACATACATCCCTTCACCATTTTGATTCCTTCTCCTTCGGAATGGATACCGCCGAAAATCTCCGGATGTTCAGCCTGGGATACGCCAAGGTCAAAATTTCTGTGAAACTGCATCCTCGAAGAGTAATTGTGGGAATGAATCACTTTCGCATCTCCTGCATAGGCAATTTTGTATCCGTTCTGTATCATTTTTCCTGCCAGGATCATATCCTCATTGAAAATCGTCTGTTCAGCAAAACCGCCCATTTCTTCGTAAACACTCTTTTTATAGGCAGCACAGACATTTGAGCAGAAAAATGTTTTAATCCCCTGCTTTGGCAGATCCTCCACAGTTTTTACAGAATTTTCTTCCGGATAATTAAATGCTCTTGTATAGCGCTCCAGGAAACTGCATTCCGCATTCGGAAGCTGCCTCGCATAAGCAGCCCCCACACCCTCCTGTGTGACAGCAGCAGCCAGGTTTTCAATCAGATACCTGTCCTTTGGCATAGCATCCTGGGTCATAAAGATCATGATTTCTGCATCCGAAAGCAGTGCCGCTGCCTTCCTGGTGCCCCCGTGATCAAATTCTTCTTTTTTCAGATGATGTATTTCCAGTACTGGAAATTCCTCCTCCCAGCTTTTTTCCCAAAAGCTTTCCTCTGTATTCATGATCAGAATCTTTTGTATCGGAAAGCTCTGCTTCATCAGCCTTGTAAGAAGTCTCCGAAATTCTTTTCCCGGCCGGTAGGTGGGGATAATTACGTCTGCTTTCATATTCATCCTTTCCGCAGTATGCAGCTGCACACCTGTCTCTCATTTTATCAAAAAACCATCCCCGCTTTCTTTGCAGGGATGGTTCGCCATCCATCTATGCTTCACTGTCCCCGGTGTCTGCTGTATCCGTCCATCCGGAATCGTCGTCTCCGACGTAATCACCGCCGCCATCTTCGCCCGAATAATCTCCGCCGCCGTAGTCGTCACCGCCTGTGTAATCTCCGCCGCCGTAGTCGTCACCGCCTGTGTAATCTCCACCGCCGTAGTCATCACCGCCTGTGTAATCTCCGCCGCTGTAGTCATCGCCGCCTGTGTAATCTCCGCCGCTGTAGTCATCGCCGCCGTAATAGTCATTATCACCGCTATAATCATTTCCTGAATCCGTATAGCTGTCATCAGTCCAGCTCTGTTCTGTCTCTGCAGGTGCTTCCGGAATTTCCGTAATGGATGCTCCTTCTCCGCCTGTTGCAGCAATTTCGTCGATCCGGCTACTGTAGGAAGTAACTTCCTGGGAAGGTGTATAAGGCACATCCTGCCCATAGAGAAATCTATGCAGCTCCTGTACATTATTAATCAATGAAGTAGGCAGAATCACACTCTGTTTATTGATATCCGCGAACTTATAGCTTGCAGGGAAACCTGCCGTTTCATTCAGGCTGTACCCGATCAGGGTAGGAAGCATCTGCAGGATCTGATTCTTATTCAGCGATGTGGTTACCATCGGGAAAATCTCATCCATCAGATTGAAAATGCTTGTCAGGCCTGCCTGCTTTGCCTTATCCATCAGCATCTGAAGAACCCGTCTCTGGCGCTCCGTCCGTCCCATATCCATACTTGCAGTGTATCGGATACGGCAATAGGAGGTTACCTGTACACCGTTCAGATGATAGGTATCTACAATAGCCTCCAGATCCTCAGGCTCCGGCTCCGGTTTCGTCACAGGCGTATAGCTTTTGCCCGTTTCCTTGGAAACTTCAACACAGTAATTGTTCATATGCTCTATCTCTGCATAGGAAAGAGGAATATCAAGCCCTCCCAATGCATCAACCGCTTCCGTCAGCGCACTGAAATCAACGGTGGCATAGTCCTTGATATCCAGATCCAGATTCGTATTCAGCATGGAAATCGCCTGCTCCGGGCCGCCGTAGGCATAGGCTGCATTAGCCTTGGAATACGTATCATTCCCCACATTCAGAAGCGTATCCCTGTAAACAGAAACAAGCTTTACTTCCTTCGTATCGTTGTTTACACTGGCAATAATAATGGTATCACTGTTTTCCCCTGTGTAATTTTCATTCTTTGTCCGCCTGTCAATTCCGAACAGAGCGTACGTGGTGTAACCGGTCATACCTGATTCCTTTACTGCCGGATTCACGAAGATCTTCTCTTCATCCAGGACCGGCTGTTCAATCTTGTCCAGTCTTGACATGATCTGTCCGTATACAAACAGCCCGCCGATAAATAAAAGCAAAACAACAATTTCAAGGATAAACAGAACTCTTTTCTTTCCTCGCTTTGACATGAATCTTCCCCTTATCTTTTAATATGCATTCTTGTTGATAAAACCTTTAAACAATGTGAGAAACAATATTTTTATATCAAATCCAATGGTCCAGTTCTCAATATAGTACAGATCACAGTCAATTCTCTTTCGGATGGAAGTATCTCCACGGTATCCGTTCACCTGCGCCCATCCCGTAAGTCCGGGCCTGACCTGGTGCTTCACCATATACCTCGGAATTTCCTCCCGGAACTTCTCCACAAAAAAGGGGCGTTCCGGCCTTGGTCCCACCAGGCTCATATCCCCCTTCAGAATATTGAAAAGCTGCGGCAATTCATCAATACTGGTATGTCTCATGAATTTCCCGATAGGGGTTACCCTTGGATCGTTTTTCACTGTCCACGCCTTTTTCTCCTGAGATTCCGGCTGAACTTCCATGGAACGGAACTTGTACATCCGGAAGGTCCTGTTATGAAGCCCTACGCGCTCCTGCCTGTAGATCAGCGGACCAGGGGAGGTCAGCTTGATCAGGATACTCGCAGCAAGCATCACCGGCGATGACACGATGATCGCTGCAATGGAACCGAAAATGTCCATCACACGTTTTATAAGCGCATTGAAGGTATTATTGAGCGGTACATACCGGATATTGATCACCGGCAGTCCCAGAATATCCTCTGTATACGGCTTTGTGGGAATAATTTTATTGTAATCAGGAATAAACTTCGTGTGTACTCCAGACTTCTCACATAATGCTACGATTTCCTCCAGGCGGTAATACTCACTAAGGCCCAGTGTAATTGCAATCTCATCCAGCCTGTTCGCCGGAAGAATTACCAGAAGGTTTGCAATTCTTCCAATGACCTTGATTCCCTTATACATCGTTCCCGCAGGAACATTGTCATCCAGAATTCCTCTGACAACATATCCCCACTGAGGGTTCTGAATAATGCGGTCAATATATTCCTCCGCAGCCCGGCTGTATCCTACCAGAATCATCTGCTTCTGATTCAGTCCGTGCTTGCGCATATCCTGAAGGATCATAAAGACCAGCATCCGCATGCCCCAGTCAAAGCAGATATTGATGATATAGAATATAAAAAAAGTCGTACGGGACAGGTTATTTTCTCCAACCACATACAAAGCGGATATGATGATCAAAAGCCCAAGAGTATTGGCCTTAATAATATTGGACAAAACCAGCCGCCGTCCCTGCATGTGCATCGGAGTGTATAACGTAAATGCCTGATAAAGAAGCAGGTACAGCGGAATCATAAAGATCAGCAGGGACATATACTGCTCAAAGCTCCTGGCCCTCACCGCGCTTGCAGCAAAGGGACCGACAAAGCGGATCGCCCATGCCAGAATATAGGAAATACAAATCACAAGGATGTCTATCAGCACATGAAGACGACTGAAGTTTTTCTGATTGTCTTTAATCAATTTCTGCCACCTCAATCTATTTCATAACACATATATTATAATAGATAGGTTTCAAAAGCAACTATATCTTATTCTTTATTTTATAAAATTTCTGTAAAACCGGGAAGTACGCTCCTGCTGCATCCTCGGTTTTCCAAAAAATTATACCACGAACCTGCGGATAATATTTACCCATAATTCTATCTGAATCCTGCAATAATTCGGCAGATTTGCCGGAGAAAAGGGAATCTTTCTCTCCTTATGGCTGATCTGAAAACCATTCTTGATTCCTGCAAGGTATTCTCTTCCCATCCCTTTTTTGAGGAAAAACAGAAGCTTCACCCCAAAGCCTGCTGCCAGAAAGGGCAGATTCAGGAGAATCTGCAAAAAGGGCATATTTTTATAGATCAGGTAAATATTATTTCTGGAAGAATACCTGGTCTTGAAATGATTATAGCGGGAACCTGTGGTTCCGCTGCCCACATGATATACAACAGCCCTTGGGGCATACCAGTTCTCATAGCCGAAGATTTTTGCCCTGTACCCCACATCCGTGTCCTCCAGATAGGCAAAATGCTCTTCGTCAAACAGACCGATCTTTTCAAAAATTTTTTTCCTGTAGATTGCAGCACCGCCGCAGGCTGAAAAAATCTGCTCTTCCTTTTCATATTTGTGCACATCCCTGCCTTTTCCCCTGGCATAGGACCAGCCTAATGCGCAATAATAATTGCCTGCGTCATCCAGCTTGTCTCTGTCATGAAACTGCACCATTCTGGCAGCACAGGAAAAAGCCTTCCTGTGCCTGTCAAGCGCTGCTGCCATCTCATCCAGAAAATCCGGCTCCACCTCTGTATCATTATTCAGAAGCAGAACATAGGGTGCACGGGACGCACGAATCCCCTCATTTACTGCTCTGCAAAAGCCGAAATTCTCCGGCAGTTCTATAAGATGCACCCAGGGATAATTCGCCATCACAAAAGCACTGCTTCCGTCTGTTGAGCCATTATCCACCAGGATCACTTCGTATTTTTTCATTGTCTGCCTCTCCAGAGTGCTTAATACACCATCCAGATAAGCAATTCCATTATAATTCGGAATTATGACAGATACTTCCTCCATTGCTTCTCCTTATCTCGTCTTTTCTCCCATCCCTGGCAGAGGCCGAAGGGAATAATTCCACTTCGTCAGAGAGAGATTTTTATTATAATAGGGATCCCCCTTTTTCAGAATCTCGCCCCAGTGACTGCGCATATACTCAATCTCGTTCTGAAAGCGTACCACCTTCTCCCTGCTGTCCTCTTTTCCTCTGGATTTGGACTCCATATGGTAAAGCTGCACATAGGGATCATAAACGATCAAATGTCCTCCCTGATTTACCTTCAGACAGAGATCCACATCGTTAAACGCCACAGCAAGCTGCTCCGTAAAGCCGCCGGCTTCTTCAAAAACCGATTTCTTCATCATCATACAGGCAGCCGTTACCGCGCTCATGTCCTGCAGGATCGATGCTTTATGAAGATAACCGCTCCTGTTTGCAGGCATGTCCGTAAACATATGCCCTGCGACCCCTCCCATTCCCACAACGCATCCTGCATGCTGAATGGTATTATCCGGATAAAGCAGCTTCACTCCCACTGCCCCTACTTCCCTGCGCTGGCACACGCCCAGCATTTCTTTCATCCAGCCCTTTGTGATCACGGTGACATCATTGTTTAAAAAGAGCAGGTAATCTCCTTTTGCCTCCCTGGCACCGTAATTATTAATGGCAGAATAATTAAATTCTTTTTTCCAGCGAAGAAGCCGGATTCCCGGTTCCCCGGCCAGTTCCTTATAGTACCGGAAAATTTCTTCTGTGGTGCTGTTATTTTCGATGATGAGAATCTCGTAATTATCGTATTCTGTTTTTTCCCGGATGGATTTTAAGCATGCTACAAGAGCTTCCTTCTCATCCTTATTTGGAATAATGATGGATACCTTTGGCTTCTCCTGCACGGGATACTGTACACGGAAAAAGCCGAAATCCGGAGTGTGGCTTACACTGCCTTTGGTTCCTGTGCGCGCCAGATGGGCTTCCACTGCCCGTTTTCCTGCATCATAGGCATACATCTTGCTTGCAGGATTGTCTGCTGTGGAATCTTTGTGGGTCCTCCAATGATAAAGGATCTCCGGTACATGTCCTACCCGCCGGGAATTTTCCACACAGCGGAAAATAAAATCATGATCCTGTGCTCCCTCAAATTCCTTCCGAAAACCGCCCGCCTTTTCTACTACAGAACGCCTGGCTGCAAAGAAATGGCAGATATAATTGTTGGAGCGCAGCAGATCCAGATTAAAATCCGGCTTCAAATGAGGCTGAAAGTGCTCGTCCAGATTCATGGTTACTTTATCCTCATCCGTGTAGATAGCATCGATCATCTCATCTCCGGAAATTGCCCGTACGATTTCATAAAGGGCATTGGGAGCCAGAAGGTCATCATGATCCAAAAGGCCGACAAATTCTCCTTTTGCCATGGAAAGAGCTGCATTGGTATTTTCTGCGATCCCCAGATTCTCTTTTAAGTTCAGGACACGTATCCGGCTGTCCTTTGCTTCATATTCTTTTAAGATCCGGCCCATCTCCTCATCTTCCGGACTTCCGTTGGCAATACAAAGCTCCCAGTTTTCATAAGTCTGGGCAAAAAGAGAGTCAATCATTTCCCGCAGAAATACCGGCGGAGTCTTATAGGCAGGTACTGCAATGCTGATCAGAGGTGCGCAGGAAAATGCGTGCGCTCTCTGTTTTTGCAGCGTCTTTTCATCCGGGGCATATGCTTCATACCAGGGGCCATAGGGAACCTCCTCCGGTTCAAACCTCTCATGAAGACGGATCCAGAATTCCTTTGGTCCGTAATGTTTTAAATACAGCAGGCCTTTCTTAATGGTATAGGGAGAAAGTTTCTTCACGATACGTCCCCATTCTATTTTTCCGATCAGACTGCGATTTTCACTCATTGCATTTACCTCTATCTAATATCTTTTCTCTGTTTTTCATACAGCAAATCCAGATTACGAATCGTACAATGGATTATTGTAAATTATTTTAACATTCTACTATATTTTTTGCAAGAAAGGGAATGATTGTGTTATACTATTCTTGTCGTTTATTATGACAATATCTATTATTTTTACCAAAACAGGAGATTGTATTTACTATGAGATTAAGAAAAATATGTACAGGCCTTTTTACATTGGGAATTTCTTTTTCCCTGCTTTTCCAGACTCCGGTCATGGCTGCTGAGGAAACCTCTGGGGATACTTCCGTTCAGGATACAGTTGCAGGTATTACCACAAACTCCATTCCGGGATGGCCCCAGGGGGCAGATATTACTTCCACTGCGGCAGTCGTAATGGAAGATTCCACCAACACGATCCTTTATGCAAAAAATATGGATCAGCCTCTCTATCCGGGCAGTGCCGTAAAAATCATGACTACCCTTCTGGCACTGGAGAACAGTCAGCTATCAGACGAGGTCACCATGACCCAGACAGGGGTTTCCGGTGTCACAGACGGAGGGGCCAATATTTCCGCCCAGCTTGATGAGGTCTTTACCATGGAGCAGTGTCTTTACGCCATCATGGTTGCCTCGGCAAATGATATTGCCCTGCAGGTTGCAGAGCATATCGGCGGTTCTGTGGAAGCCTTTGTAGAAAAAATGAACACCCGGGCCAAGGAGCTTGGCTGTACCAATACCGTATTTACCAATCCCACCGGGCTTCCGGATGAAAATCAGCACATCACAGCCCACGATATGGCGCTGATCATGAAGGCAGCTATCAGCAATGAATCTTTCCGAACCATTGCTTCCACCCCTTCCTATACTATTCCCGCCACCAATGTTTCCGGCGGCGAACGGGCGCTGACCAACAATTTCTCAATGATCTCTGCAGGCAATGCCGCTTATTATCAGGAATGTATCGGCGGAAAGGAAGGCTTTACCGATGCTTCCGGAAGCACCATCGTCTGTGCCGCATCCCGTAATGATATGACCCTGATCGCCGTAGTTCTCCAGGGTGCCCAGGGACAGACCGCAGCGGAAGCCGGGGCACTTCTTGATTACGGATTCCAGAATTTCCAGATGCGGAATCTGGGAGACACGGATTTTAACGTTATTTCCGGCGGAACGGTGGTTGCTCCCGCAGGTATTTCCGAAAGCGACATTACTTCCGAGGATACACCCGCTGAGGATGGTAATCTGAAACGCACCTATCTTTACCAGGGCAATGCCATCGGAACTGCCACAGCCATGGCTTCCCAGGAGCAGGATGATACCATGCTCATCCGGGGTGAAAAAAATATGACTGCAGCGAAAGACTTTTCCGCCGGCAAAACCTATGTGCCCTATTATGTCATCGGAGGAGTCGGCATTGTTCTTCTGATTCTTCTCATCCTGTGGATCGTCCGGATTGCCAAAGCCTGAAAGGCCGGTCATAAAACACCGCAGTAAATACAAAGTTCTTATCTGTACTTTCAATTATAAATCAAAAGCAGAGGTTCTCACATCCTCTGCTTTTTTTATGCGGCAGATCCCTGCTTTCTTTTTCTGTATGCAATGGTCTGCCGGCAAAGATAGATTACCCAGAAGAAAATACTGACTATCACACCCTCCCGCAAAAGAGGCGGCCGGAAAGTAAGCTCTATTTCATACACTCCTTCCTCCACGGAACATGCCAGGAACCCTAAGTCTCCCCGGATAAGCTCCTTTTCTTCTCCGTTCAGAGTCAGGCTCCAGCCTTTTTCATAAGGGATCAGAAACAGTACATACCCGTCTGTTCCTGCCCGGATCCTGCCTGTGATCCTGGAATCCTTTTCCGGAGCGTCCAGTACGACGGAGGATTCTTCCCCGGAAGCTCCGCCGGTTTCTTTTTGCAGGTCCGGAAGCTCTTTGACATCCTGTATGTCGGTTCCGTCCTCAATCGCTATGGCCCCAAAAAGAAGTTCCTGTCTGTTTTCCTTTATGCAAAGCTTTCCAAGGCTCTCCTCCGATATGGCAGTTTCATAAAATCTCGCCGTATCCGCTTCCAGTACATTCTGATAGAGATAAATCTCCCCAAACTGCCCAAGGAGCCTGTATTTTGACGAATCCAGATCCGGCTCTCTGGAAATAAGATAACGCACTCCAAAAAAGGCGGCCATCTGGTTATCCTCTGCATTTTTCCAGAAAACATAGTGGTTTTTATCCGGATAATGCAGTTCCGGATAGCAGGTATCCACAAATTCTTTTACATTTCCGTTTATTACTGAATTGTACGTACTGATTCCCCGATATCCCTGGGCCAGGGAATCCATTGCAACAGTGCCTCCCCGGTAGTCCTTTTCCATGCGGTAAAATTCCGGGTCTAATTCCTTCAGATAGCTTTTGATCTCTTCCATCTCCGGAAAATACATGGTCCGGAAATAATCCTGGGGTCTGTCCAGCGCTTCCCGCACCTTTCTGTCTCCATAGGTCTGTACATATGTTTTGTGTTCTGCAGCCTGCTCCTCCATCTCCTCTGCGGGGGTATCCATTTTACGCATGGTAACCCTGGAACTATAGCCTGTCCCCCCTTCCGAAAGAACATTGACTGCTGCAGCCACAGCCAGAATGGCCACGGCCGCCCGCCGAAGCTTCTCTTTTTTGAGCCGCACCGCAGCCTCGATTCCAAGGACCATAACGCTTCCCGTGACCGCCAGCACAACTGCATTGATGCGGTAAACCTTAAGAACACTGTAACCATATCCTTCATAAGTTATCAAAAGCAGCAGCACTTCCGTAATGAGCAGGCAGATCCTGCTGATCCGTCTCTGTTGATACAGGTAATCCCACATCCATACTCCGGAAAGTACAAAAAACGGCATCAGTACAAAGGTATAGCGATGGCTTGGGGCCACAAATGCGTTGAACATGGTTCCGCCCCACGGCATCAGCACACAAAGCACCATCAGAACCGCTGCAGAATAAACCGCAGCCTTCACTCTTTTGGAAGCATTGCTGCGCCAGAAAACTGCCAGAAACTGAACACACAGAAAAAGAGTCAGCGTACCGCAAAACAGCACAGGCGCTTCATAATAATTCCATGCAGTTCCTTCTCCGTCCATCAGAAAGCTTGCGTTTTCCAGATGGGACGAAAAGAAACGCATTTTCAGCATACGATAATATTCCCCTCCATAAAGGGAAAAGAAATTCTTTATCCAGCCAAGGATCCCGTTTCCTTCCCCGCTGATTCTGCTGGAAACTCCCAGCAGCACATTCACCGTAGGAAGAAAAGCCGCGGCGCTCATACCAACTCCGAAAAGTATCTGCCCGCAGCCTGCAAGGAACCGACCCATCCGTTCCTTCACATTCCAGCCATCCATCATCCATACACGGAACAGAAGGTAAAAGCCAACAGCCGCCAGAGTCATGTAGCTGAAATATACACTGTCACAGGCGCACAGAAACACTGCCGCAGGGAAAAGTCCCCTGCCCTTTTCTCTTCGTAAAAGCTTCTCTGCAAACAGAAGAAGAAGAGGAAGATAAATGGTCACGATCCCGAACTGATAATGCTGCCCCCAGACCAGAAGGTAGCCGTTGAGTCCGTAAATATAGGCCCCTGCAAATCTGGCCTGCCTGCTGAATGGAAACTTTTTCAGATAACGGTAAAACACATACCCTGCCGCCAGGATCCGAAGAACCTGTACCCAGCTGATATAGATCATCATATGGGCAGGCCCCAGAATCACGCCGATTCCGTAAAGAAGGATCAGGGTGGGGTCAAACATATTCAGACTGAACATACTGGTTCCCAGTCCATTGGTAAAATCCCAAAAGGAGAAGGTTCCGCTTCGCAAGTGATTGATGATACTGGCATAATGCATGGTATACTGCTGCCAGGTATCGCTTCCGATATCATCAAAAACCATCATTTCCTCTCCGAACAGATAGCTTCTGAACATAATGCAGCAGCTCACCAGAAGCAAAGCAAGCAGTCCGGCCTGGGAAAGAAATTCCGGATTCTTATAAAATCCGCGAAGTCTCTGTTTCATCTTCATAAGCCATTAAGCCTTTCTTTCCCCCAGGGCATCCAGGTAGCGGGAAAGAGCATCCTGCCAGGTGGGAAGGCGGTCAAAGCCATGTTCGCTGAGTTTCTTCTTTTCCATTCTGCTGTTAGAAGGGCGCTTCGCCTTTGCTTTATATTCCTCGGCGCTTACAGGAATCACATTTACCGTAAGCCCTGCCTGGCGGAAGATTTCTTTTGCAAAATCATACCAGGAAATATAGCCGCCTTCATTGGTTACATGGTATTTGCCGTACTCCTCTTTTTCAAGCATATCTACCAGAAGCTTTGCAAGGTCGTAAGTATAGGTGGGGGTACCGATCTGATCATTGACCACAGTAATAGTATCATGGGTTTTTCCCAGATTCAGCATGGTTTTTATAAAGTTCTTTCCATTAATGCCGAATACCCAGGCAATGCGTACGATATAATATTTTTCCAGGTATTTTTCAATTGCCTGCTCCCCTTCATATTTTGTCTGTCCGTAAACATTCAGAGGTTCCGTTACAGGGTCATCCGGCTCCCAGGGTCTTGTTCCCTCTCCGTCAAACACGTAGTCCGTGCTCAGGTAGATCAGAGGAATATCCAGTTCCTTACACATTTTCGCGATATTTTCTGTTCCAAGTGCATTGACCCTGCGGCACAGCTCTACCTGATCCTCCGCAGCATCTACGGCTGTCCAGGCAGCGCAGTGGACCACTTTTTCTGCGCGAACCTCACGCATCACTTTTGCCACTGCCTCGCTGTCCGTAATATCCATTTCCGCAACATCCACACCAATACCTTCATAGCCTCTTTTTTTCAGTTCATTCATTACATCATAGCCAAGCTGTCCTTTGACTCCGGTCACCAATACGCGCATAATTTCCTCCTTAGATCTTTTTCAGTGAAAAATCCTGACTCTTTAATGTCAAATTCGGGTTATAGTAAGGATCTGTCTTTGCAAACGCTTCCGGCCAGCGGGATTCCAGGGTTTCTATTTCCTTCTGGAATCTTGCCAGCTTCTCCGGCGTATCTTCAAGCCCTCTGGACTTGGATTCATAATGATAAAGCTCCACATAAGGGTTATAAACGATCCTGTATCCTGCTGCCCCTACTTTCAGGCAAAAATCAATATCATTAAACGCCACGGCAAGCTCCTCGCTAAGGCCGCCTACTTCCTCAAACACCTTCCGATCCACCATCATACATGCAGCGGTCACGGCAGAATAATCCTGGGCAGAAATGATCCTGTGCTGATAGCCGCTGTTGCTTCTTGGCTGCTGTACAAAACAATGCCCTGCAATACTGCCGAACCCTAAGATCACCCCTGCATGCTGTACAGTATCATCCTCATAGAAAAGCCGGGCTCCTACAATTCCCACATCAGGGCGCATACAATACCCCAAAAGTTCCTCTATCCAGTCCGGATTGATCACTTCCGTATCATTATTTAAAAGCAGGTAATACTGTCCTTTCGCAAAAGATGCTCCGAAATTATTGATGGCAGAATAATTAAAGGGACCGTCCCAGTAAACCATGCGGATCCTGGGATTCTTTTCTTCCAGCTGTTTATAATAGGTAAAGGTTCTCTCCTCTGTACTGTTGTTCTCAATAATAATATACTCCAGATTCCGGTAAGTGGATTTCTCCTCTATCGCCGAAATGCAGCGCTCCAGATCCTCAATATGATCCTTGTTGGGAATCAGAATGGAAACCAGCGGCTTCTCCTGCCAGTGATAACGTGTACGGTAGAGCCCCGGATATTCTCCCTCAAATACGGTGGCAGGAATGGAAAGCCTGTCAAAATGCGCCTGCACAGCCCGCATTCCCGCAAGGTTTAATTCCTGCTCCTTCCCAAGCCGCTCCTCCCCATAGTCCTCCCGCAGTCTCCAGTGATAAAGGATCCTGGGGATATGGCAGATTTCCTTTGCCTGCTCCACACAGCGGAAGATCAGGTCATAGTACATGGCAGTGCCAAATTCTTCCCGAAACAGTCCCACTTTCTCCAGAAGCGTTTTTTTCGCTGCAAAAAGATGGGAAATGTAATTGGTGGTACACAGAAGATCCAGATTAAAGTCCGGCTTGAAATGAGGCTTCTGATAGTGGTTTCCAAAAATGGAAATCCTGTCCTCATCAGAATAGAACACCTCCCCATCGGGTTTCCCGTTCAATGCTTCCACGCAGGAAAACAATGCGTGGGCTGTCAGAACATCCTCCTGTCCGCAAAAGGCGACATACTCTCCGATTGAAGAATTCACGGCCTTATTCAGACACGCAGAGGTGCTTAAGGAATCCTCCGCCCGGATCACCCGGATCCGTTTGTCTTCCTTTTCTATTCGATTAAGGTACCTGCTGATATCATCAGCCAAACCCTGGCATACCACACAAAGCTCCCAGTTTCCGTAAGTCTGCCCCTGTATGGATTCCACAAGCTGAACCAGCATCTTCAGTCCGGCATGCGTAAGAAGCACCACCACACTGATCGTGGGGCTTAAAGCAAACTCTGTTTTCTGCTGCTTCTTTAATTCCGAAGGGGAAGGCAGATGCTTTGGAAGCCAGCTTCCGTAATCCACCGCCTTATTTTCCATTTTGGAAAGCTTATTCATCCCTTTTCGCATCAGAGCACGTACGCCATGAACCCGGAAATAATCCATCCCTTTTTTTCCGTATTTCATTACTTTTCCCTGAAAAGCCCGGGATGTGCTTAAGCCCACAGGATAAATGGCCTTTTCCCCTTTTTTTGTGCCCATGACCAGATATAAATATTTTCCCGGAATATGGTCCAGTTCCACATAAAAGCCGCATTCCTCTTCTATGGGACATTCCTGATAAATGCTTTTTACATCCACGCGGCTCATACGCTGTACCCGGCATTGGATGGGCTTTTTCCCCTCGTCATAGAGTTTGATGAAAACATGTCCTTCCCCTGCTGCCCAGCCGCTGATGCAGACGATCTGAGATTTCCGGTCAACCCGCTCCTCTTCAATAAAAAACTGAGGCTTTCCTCTCTGTTTCAAAAGCTCCCGAACCTTTACCTGATGCCAGAGAAGCTTTTCCTTTCCCTTTACTGCATAGATGGTCAGCTTTTTATAAGAGTCCAGATTTTCCGGCAAAGTAATACATGCTTCCACTCGCATTCCGTCCGAAAGCTCGCTGTCTTTTAACCGTTCCACAGCATTGCGGGGCTCACGGTTTTCCCAGGAAAGTGCAGCACTCACTCCGTCCAGGTCTGCCTCCAGAGAAAATCCCCCAGGGATCAGGCCATGGACAGAATATTTATTGGGATCGTTCAGATAGAATCGATCCCGCTCTACTTCTAAGCTTTGATATCTCATAAACCTTGGATCCTTTCACAAACACCTCTTATCTGCGGAGATGTTTTTTCACCTTTGTCAAAAATCGGTTTTCTTTCCGTAACTTATTCTCAGGAAACTGCCTGCACATTCCCTCCAGAACCTTCTGATCCACAGGATAAACCAGCAGCCGGACGGTAAGCTCTCTTCCGTTCTCCGGAACCGGAATATCCGCAAGAAAAGGATCCGTCTTTGGAATATAGGCCCAATGACCTGCCCTGCATCCGCCTTCCACTACTACATCCCTGAGGGAAAGGTTCTCCCCGTCAACAGACAGATGCGCAATGGAAACTGCACACGGGTTATCTCCGGGATCCAGGCGGATTCTTCTGCATCCTTTCGGAAGGGAAACCTTTACAGACACTTTCTTTTCTTTGATGGGATATCTTCTGGAATTCTCCTGGGTATATCCCTCCCCCAGGTCAAAAAACACCTGCAGTTCCTCTGCAGGAACGATCTGAAGGGGTGCATTTCCCGGAGTCATATCCCGGTACATTTCCCGCATAGGTACATGCCCAGCTGTAAGATAATCCTGAAAATTCAGTTCCATCTGAAGAAAAGTCTCTGTAAGAGCCTCCGTGATTCCATAATCCCTGTAAAAATCTACGTCACACAAAGGTTTTCTGGCACTATAGGGATCCTGACAGTACCGGATGATCCGGTAAAGCACAAATTCGCAGGGAATGGGGAAATCAAAAGTCCATTCATAATCCAGAATGATGGGCTTCTCTGCAAGCACCAGATTGCTGCATACCATGTCAATATCCGTGATCCGGCCGCAGGTAAATGTTCCCTCAGGTTCCAGATCTCCGAAAACCTCCCGGAAGCGGTCTGTCATCACAAAAGGCTCCCCCTGATACATTTCCTTTACTTTATCCAGATATTCCCGCAGCATCCCCGCTGCCTTTTCCACTTCTCCCCGGACAGACAGCTCGTCCAGCACAGTCTCCAGAGTCTGCCCGCTTACATATTCCAGATACAGGCTTTCCCCCTCAAGCGTTCCTTTATTAAAAGAAAAAAAGCGTTCTCCGTACATCTCGTTCAGCTTTTCATACCAAAGCCCGATCTGCTCAACATACTGTTTTCCCTCAGGAGTGAGGGCTGTCTTTTTCACATAGCGGCTCTTGTCCGCCTCTTCCATAATATCCGTGCGGATAGCAAACCGGCGGCTGCGCTCATTGGAATATTTGGTAAAAATCAAATCCGCCATCATTCTCCCTCCTTTTCCACAAGTACCAGAAATGAGTTGGAAAATTCCGGAAACAGTCCGCCCTCCGCCAGCGTATCATAAACCTTTGCCTCGTCAAACAACTGGATGCGCGCCCTGTCAAAATTGCTGAAATTCCCTTTCAGCTCGCCTTTTTTCGGCAGATACCTGTCTGAATAAATGGTCAGAGGGAATTTATAATCCGGAAACGGATAATAAAACTGAGTCTTAAAATTTCCGGCCTTCCGGATCAGATTTCCAAGCTCTGTCCTGGAAAAAGTCTTTACCCCTTTGGTATCCGGATATCCCATCAGCCCTTCAAAATACCTGCCTGCATGATCCTCCGTACATCCCGCCCAGTATTTCATGCCCAGCCGATTCTCAATGGCAATGACGATCTTTCCTCCCGGAGCAAGGTGACGGGAAATACACCGGAGCATTTCCACATAGGGTTCCTTTGTCCCCATATATCCTTCCGAATATTCAAACACCCCGATAAGGGTGATATAGTCAAACTTTTCTTCCAGGTTTTTCTCAATGTCCCGGAAATTTCCTACCATAATCTTTACATTATCATAGTCACGGTTTCTGTATGCATTGATGGTGCTTCGCATCCTGGACAGATCAATACAGGTGACCTCTCCTGCCTTGCGTGCAAGGGCACCGGTAATGGCGCCGCAGCCGGAGCCCACCTCCAGAACCCGATCCTTTTTTTCTATTGGAAGCCATTCCAGAATATTCTGGCGGATATGGGAAAAATGGTACAGAACAGGCCAGCTTTTCCGCTCACTGATCACCTGATTCAGTTCTTCTTCCCTGTAGTTTTTGGCAATTTCCAAAAGCTCCTCTTCCACAGGACCATCACTATATAAATCTTTCCCGGAATAGTATTCCAGATCCAGTACAATATTTCCAATCTTTTCCTGCATAAATTCTCCTTCACCAATTTATGAGTATTTACTGCGTTACAGATACCCGGGAGTTCATATCATAAAATCCTACGGTATTTTTTGTGGAAATCACGGTAATGCTGCATGCGTCATACAAACGGTGGAACACGGTAAAATCCCCGTCCCGGTATCCTGTACAGCCAAAGGAAAGAAGGTATTCTCCACCCTGGAGGTTCATCTTCTGTGTAAAGGTCACAATGCATTCCTTTCCTGCTTCCGGATGCTTCACAGACACCTTTTCATACATGGTATTGGTTCCGGTGATTTCCGTTCCCTGAACATTTTTAAAGGTAAAAGCCATGATCGGCTCCTGAATGTCTTCATGAAAATGTACCTTCATCTTTATTTGGAAGGTGGTTCCCTTCTCGATGGTATTGCTCTGGCGGCCGTTTTCGTCCAGCACGGTGTAGTCGATGATCTCCGCCTGTTTTTCTCCATATTCCAGGGTATCCGGATTTACCTGGAAGCCTTCCCGCCAGTTTTCCTGCACAGTCTCCTGGCTTGTCTGCTTTACAGGATCCTGATTCACCAGAAGCTGCTTGTACATATCCACCATGGCCTTGGGCGTTCCTTCGTCCAGCTTGACCCCCTTATTCAGAAGAATCACCCTGTCGCAGTACTTTGCAATGCTGCCAAGGTCGTGGCTGACAAACAGAATGGTTTTTCCCTGTTCCTTAAATTCTTCAAATTTATGATAGCATTTTGCCTGAAAAAATACATCGCCCACAGAAAGAGCCTCATCCACAATGAGGATCTCCGGGTCAATGTTAATGGCCACTGCAAAAGCCAGGCGCACAAACATTCCGCTGGAATACATCTTTACAGGCTGGTGGATAAAATCACCGATATCCGCAAACTCCAGAATGGCATCCAGGCGCTGGTCGATCTCCTTTTCCGAAAAACCGATCATGGTTCCGTTCAGGTAGACGTTTTCCAGTCCTGTATATTCCATATTAAAGCCTGCTCCCAGCTCCAGAAGGGCGGAAATTCTGCCGTCTACTTTCACATCCCCCTCTGTTTTTGAGAGAACACCTGTAATAATCTTCAAAATGGTGGATTTTCCGGAGCCATTGGTTCCGATGATTCCCACACATTCCCCTTCCTCTATATCAAAGCTTACATTCCGCAATGCATAATGCTCTTTGTATCGCTTCTTTCTGGAAAGCCCCAGGGATTCCTTTAAGCGGTCCGACGGCCTGTCGTAAAGCTTATACATTTTGGAAAGATTCTGTATCTGAATTACTTTCTTTTTTTCCACGTAAGAACCTCTCGATCTCAAGACTACAGGATATCTGCAAAATGTACCCGCAGACGCTGGAATACCCAGTTTCCAAACACAAAGCACAAAACAGTAAATATCCAGAAATAGACAGTCCACAGCGGACGTTCCCAAAACCAGTTTTTCATAATAAATGCATCCCTGTAGCCTGACACAATATAATAGACAGGATTGAGCTGCAGCACCTTCTGAAGGACCTCATGCCCCTTCAGCGAAGTTTCCGCGATCCACATAATCGGAGTCAGCCAGATTCCCACCTGAAGCCCGATATTGATGATCTGTGTCAGATCCCGGAAAAACACCACCACTGCAGAGGTTGCATAACAGAGCCCCAGCACCAGCAAAAACAGGCAGGCGCTGTAGTAGATCAGCTGCAGATAATACAGATCCGGAAAACGTCCGTAGCACACATACAAAATCATGGTAAACACGATAAAAAAGATGTGTACGAACAATGCGGAAAGCATCTTTACCACAGGCAGCACACTGATGTTAAAAACCACCTTTTTTACAAGATAATCGTATTGGATCAGTGCATTGGTACCTCCTGTCAGTGCCTCCTGGAAAAAAAACCAGGGGATAATTCCCGCAACCAAATAAAGCACAAAAGGCACACCTAAGTCCCCTGTTCCTGACCGAAAGCCCACGGAAAATACAAACCAGTACACCAGAACCGTTACTACCGGCTGGATGAAAGCCCATATGGTTCCAAGATAGGAGCCTGCGTATTTTGTTTTAAAGTCATTTTTTGCAAGCTTGGCTACCAGGCGCCGGTTCCTGTACACATCCAAAGGCAGCGAAAAAATTGTTTTCAGCATTCCCTTCTCCTATCTGCGAAATTCCCGGAAGCTTCCCCATTTCTTGTCTTTCTCAGAGAAGATCAGTTCCATTCCCTCCGGAATCGGCCATTTTACTCCAATGTCAGGATCACTCCACAAAAGTCCGCCTTCATCTCCCGGATGATAAAAATCCGAACACTTATAAGTAAATTCCGCATTTTCGGAAAGTACTAAAAATCCGTGGGCAAAGCCCTGGGGAATAAAAAACTGTTTCTTATTTTCTGCGGAAAGGATCACACCAAACCATTTTCCATAGGTCTTGGAGCCTTCCCGGAGATCCACAGCTATATCAAATACTTCTCCGCTTACCACCCGTACCAGCTTTGCCTGGGGATACTGAATCTGAAAGTGCAGGCCGCGCAGCACGCCGTAGCGTGAGCTGGACTGATTATCCTGTACAAACTGTACATCGATTCCCGCTTCTTTAAAATCATTATAATTATAGGTTTCCATGAAATAGCCGCGGGCATCCCCGAAAACGGAAGGCTCAATCACTTTCAGTCCCTCGATTTCCCCGCAGTCCGTCACTTTGATTTTTCCCATGTCCCATCCTCTTTTCTGATTTTTTTTATAAGCCTTCCGATACCTCTATGAGATATTTTCCGTAGGCAGTTTTTAAAAGGGGCTGTGCCAGTTCCACAAGCTGGTCTTTTGTAATAAAGCCCCGTTTATATGCGATTTCTTCAATGCAGGAAATATAAAGTCCCTGGCGTTTCTGGAAAGCTGCCACAAAATCCGCGGCATCCAGAAGGGAATCATGATTTCCCGTATCCAGCCATGCAAAGCCTCTTCCAAGGGTTTCCACCTTTAAGGTTCCCCGCCTTAAATATTCATTATTCACACTGGTGATCTCAATCTCCCCTCTTGCGGAGGGCTTCACATTCTTCGCGATCTCCACCACATCATTGTCATAAAAATATAAGCCCGGTACTGCATAATTGGATCTGGGATGCTCCGGCTTCTCCTCAATGGAAAGGGCATTGCCCTCTTCATCAAATTCCACGACCCCGTATTCCCTGGGATCCCTTACATAGTAGCCGAAGATCGTGGCGCCCTTCTGCTCTTCTGTACGGCGGTATACATTCTGAAGCACTCTGGAAAAGCTCTGCCCGTAAAAGATATTATCTCCCAGAACCAGAGCCACTTCGTCCTTTCCGATAAAATCCGCACCGATGATAAAAGCATCCGCCAGTCCTCTGGGTTCCTCCTGAACCGCATAGGCGAATCGCATTCCCAGCTGGCTGCCGTCTCCCAAAAGTTCCTGAAACACAGGAAGATCCCTGGGGGTGGAAATGATCAAAACTTCCCGGATTCCGGAAAGCATCAGGGTTGACAGTGGATAATAAATCATAGGTTTATCATATACCGGCATGATCTGTTTGGAGATTGCCTTTGTCAATGGATACAGTCTGGTTCCGGAACCTCCGGCAAGAATAATTCCCTTCATTCGAATTGTCCTCCTATTGTATATGTTATTTTCTTTTTTTCAAAATTAAAGCAATAATCAGAATCATTAATAAAACGACCATGCCAGCCATGACCGCCAGAAGATTTCTGGCAAGGCTGGAAATTCCCTTAGTTTCCCGGGATGTTCGGTTTTCCGAAACCTTCTCCCCGGAAATTTCCTCCTTGCCGGGCTCTTCCCCGGACGTCTCTGCCCGGTAAAGGGGTTCGCTGTTCGCATCTCCCACTTCCTCCAGAGGAGGCTCCGTCTCCTTTGGCGCTTCTGTCTCCTTGGGCTCTTCCGGCACAGGCGCGCTTCCCATATAGCGGCCCTGGTAACTGTATTTCCGGACAGTTTTTCCCTCTTCCTGCACATCCTCTGTCTCCAGGCTTTCCAGGGGTACACTCTTCGGCAAAGTTACCGAGCCCTGTCCTTCTATCTTCACGGTTTCAAACTGGTCGTATGCGTAATCAAACAATGCTGCCGTATCAAAGCAGGACTGGGGCAGGCCCACAGAGCGCAGAACCACCACAATGTAGGTTCTTCCCTCCTTTTCTGCAAAGGAAACCAGGGTTGACCCCGCATCATTGGTATTCCCGGTCTTTCCCCCCAGACAGCCTTCATAATAATACTCCTTCAATTCAGGAAAAACCATCGGATGATGGCTTGAAAATCCTCTCTTCTCCGGATTCTTGTTGGTAGGGGGCATGGTATGGCTTAATGTTTTCATAATCCCAAGAGCAGTCTCATTTCGAAGCACTGCCTGGAAAATAAGGGCCATATCGTGTGCAGTGGTGTACTGCCCTTCCCCCGGAAGGCCGTTGGCATTGATAAATCTGGTATTCTCACACCCCAGCTGTCCGGCACGCTCATTCATCATCTCAATGAACTGCGCTTCCGTTCCTCCGATAAATTCCGCAATCTGTGTGGAAACCTCGTTGGCAGAAGCAAGGATCATGGCATAGAGGCATTCCTCCAGGCTCACCACTTCTCCCGGAACCATGCCGATATTGGCAGAATCCGGCGACACATCCCGAAGACAGGTCTCCGTAAACGTAACCTCATCCTGAAGGTCTCCGTTCTCCACAGCCAAAAGAAGGGTCATCAGCTTCGTGATACTGGCAGGATAACGGAGAGCATCCGCACCCTTTTCATACAGGATCACACCGGAATCCCCATCCATGACAATGCCTGTATCCGAAGTGATCTCAGGGCCTTTCGGCCAGTTTTCGATACTGTTTGTAGAAATCTCGTATACCTCCCTCAAATTTACTGTCCTCTCTCCGGCCAGTACAGGGGAAGCCAAGAGTACCGCTACAGCCATTCCTGTAGCAAGCACATTCCAAAAAGGCTTTCTTTTTTTCACTGTGATACCTCATTTTATTTGTTAAAACTCCGGAAAGGAATCCATCGCATCCACAATTTTCTTCACATCTTCCATATCCAGATTATAATACATGGGCAGGCGAAGCAGGCGTTCACTTTCTTTTGTGGTATAAACATCCTCCCCGCAAAATCTTCCGAACCGCATTCCTGCGGGAGAGCTGTGAAGAGGAACATAGTGGAATACGCTCTGAATCCCCTGTTCTCTCAGATATGCGATGAGACGGTCTCTTGTTTTCAGGTCGCGCACCTTCAGATAGTACATGTGGGCATTATGGCTTGCTCCCTCCGGAACAAAAGGCTGTTCAATTTTTCCTTCCTCTCTCAGGTGCCTGAGATTTTTATGATAATATTCATAGATTTCCATCCGTTTTTCCATAATACGCCGGCTGGCTTCCAGCTGCGCATACAAATATGCGGCGTTCAATTCACTGGGCAGATAGGAAGAGCCGTAATTCATCCAACGGTATTTATCCACCTGTCCACGAAAAAATTTACTTCTGTCCGTTCCTTTTTCTCTCAGGATTTCTGCCCGTTCCAGATACTCCTCCTTCTGAAAAACAAGGGCGCCCCCTTCCCCCATGGTATAATTTTTCGTTTCATGGAAGCTGTAGCAGCCAAAATCTCCGATGGTTCCAAGAGCCTTTCCCTTATAGGATGCATCCACACCCTGGGCTGCATCCTCCACTACCTTCAGATGATATTTCCGGGCAATGGCCATAATCGTATCCATCTCGCAGGCTGTTCCTGCATAATGCACGGGCACGATCACCCGTGTTTTCGGCGTAATGGCAGCCTCGATCAGTTTTTCATCCATATTCATGGTATCCGGCCGGATGTCCACAAATACGATCCTGGCCCCCCGAAGGACAAAAGCATCTGCCGTAGACACAAACGTATAGGAGGGCATGATCACCTCTTCTCCGGGCTGGATATCCGAAAGATAGGCAGCCATCTCCAGTGCATGAGTACAGGAGGTAGTGAGAAGTACATGGTTTACGTCAAAATGCTCCTGCATCCATAAAGAACACCTGCGGGTATATTCTCCGTCTCCGCACAGCTTGCCATTATCGATTGCTTTTTTAATATACTCCAGTTCCCTCCCCACAAAGGCAGGTTTATTAAAATCTATCATCATAAAATCCTCTTCTATTCCGGGAATTTTTTTCTTCTGTTATTGTCGCACAATCCCCCGGCAAATTCAACGCCTATTTTATCAGAGCATGTAAAGAAACACTCCTGTAATGATCATTAAATTTCCTATAATCTGGCCTCTGGAAAATTTTTCCTTCAAAATTGCCCAGGAAAGCAGCATCACAAACACATAGCTGAAAGTATCGATCACTGCCCCGTATTTCATGTCCACTTTCGTGTAGGCATACATGTTCAGAAATAATACGGAAAAAGAAATGCCGTATGCAGTGATCACTCTCCAGTTCAAATATTCCAGAATCTGATTTTTATATGTTTGATTGGCGCTCTGTTTCAGCAGCACCTGCGATATGGCTGAAAAAAAGGTGGCACCAAACATCAATAATAAATATGGAAGCATTCTTCTATTCCTTACTTTCTTTTCCACTGACGGAAACTATCACAACACCTGCAAACACTACCAAAAGCCCCGCCACATTTTTTGCGGTCAGGCTTTCGCCAAAAATCACAACCGCCCACAGCTGACTCCAGAACAAATAAACGCTACGGTTGGCATAGCCGATATGCAGGTCAAATTTCCTGATGATCTTCTGCCAGCAAATTGCATAAAGGAAACAGTCCGCCAACATCAGGAATGCAAAAAAATACAGTTTCGGATTTCTGATCCCCCCCTCTGTAAGCTGCATGGATGCCATTTTGGAAAACACACTGGTAAACGAAAACAGCAGCACACAGAAATGAAGGAAGATATAATTCTTTACTCTCTCCATAATTCCTCTAAAGATTTATTGTTAATATAAATACACCGATTTACCTGCTTCAGGATCTCGTCAAATTCCAGCTCTGACGCTGCCCTGGAAATCACATGGCCGATTCTCGTGGTCCCGTTCTGCATTTTTTCCACCGGATGTCCCAAAGGATAATCCAGAACCACCTCAATCCCTCTCTTTCGAATTTCCTCAAGCCTTTTTTCATCGAGAAAAGTGATTTTTCCATCCAAAGGGCTCATGAGCAGTTTGGCCATACAGGGAATCTTCTCCCTTTTCTCCGGAAAATCCCAGGGAATGCCCAGAGCGCTTTTGATGATCGTTTCGTAAAAATCAAATCCATAATGAAGGGAAATCAGTTCCGGGATACAGGTTGCACCAACCCTTCCTCCGATTTCAATCACGGAAACTTTCGTTCCATGAAGCATAACATCTGCATTAAATGCACATTGATCCATTCCAGCCGCATTTACTGCAAGCTGCATCTGTCCGGCAATTTCCGCAAGCTGCTCCTCTGAGGCCTGGAGTGGAAATCCGTGTCCTGCCGGAATGGTTACGTTTTCCCCATGATATAGAAACTTCTCATGAGGTGCCAGAAATACTACTTTCCCGTTTTGGACCATTCCATCCACGCCGATCTCTTTTCCGGTGAGCAGTTCTTCTACCAGAACATAATCCTTCCGGGAACCTGCTTTTGCGTATGCAAAGGCAGACCTCACTCCCTGTGCATCCTTTACAATGGTGATTCCCCTGCTGCCGGAGCTGTCCACACGCTTCACCACAGCCGGAAACCCGATCTCCCCGGCTGCTTCCAGTGCTTCCTTGGGCGTAAATACCTTTCGATATCCGGCTGCAGACACATGTCCTTTCAGAAAAGCATCTTTCATGCGGCCTTTTTCCGTAACACAGGCAGCGGATGAGCTTGACAGACCGGAAAGTCCCATTTGTTCACATACATATCCCAGGGAAAACACGGCCACATCGGTTCCTGCAGTACAGATTCCGCTGATATTCTCTTTCTCTGCTGCTTCCAGAACCGCCTCTTTATTTCTGGTATCAATATGGTAAACCCGGTCAGCCCACAGAAAGCCCGGATAATTGCCCGGAATACTCACCACAATGGTATAAAGCCCCATCCTTCTGGCAGCTTTGATCAGCGGCACCTGGTAAACTCCTGCACCGAGGATCATGATTTTCTTTTGATTCCCCTGTCTGTCAAACCTTATTTCTTCCTGCATCTCCCTCTTCTTTCTGCAGTGGAACCTGTTTCCTGTCTGCTTTTATATTTACCGTCTCTCTTACAATATACTGAGGCGTATCATTTAAAATGAGGATGATTTTGCCCAGATATTCCCCAATAATTCCCAGAACCATCAATACCAATGAAAAAAACAGCACAGTCACACATAGAGAGGAGGACCATCCTACCGGAACATTGGGATGAAGCAGCTTATTGATCACTACAAGCAATGCGATCACCACTCCTGCCACACCGGCAAATACCCCAAGAAAAAAAGAAATCCGAAGGGGAATCACAGAAAAATTCCAGTAGGCAAGCCATAAATTCAGAAGTTTCCGGAAAGTATAATTGGAGCTTCCCTGCTCTCTCCTGAAATGTTCCACTTCCACATTTCCGATATTATGTGTCACACGATAAAAAACGCCGTCAATATAAGGGTTGTAACTTTTGTACTTTACAACCTCCTCTTTTACAGCGTTTGTGATAATCCAGAAATTACTGGAACATATTTCTTTTGGCCTGTTCAGCATGATCCTGGATGTTACCTCATTGAGTCTGCTGGAAAAATTCTTAAGCCTGGAATTTTTTCTGTCCGGATAAACACCGTAAACCAGGTCATAACCCTCCTCCATCTTATGGATCAGCTTAAAAATCTGGGAAGGGTGTGTCTGCATATCATCGTCCATTCCCAATACATAATCCCCCTCAGCATAGGCAAGCGCTGCCATCAGAGCATTATGCTGTCCGAAATTCCGCATGAGGTTCACGCCCCGGACACAGGAATACCGGGAGGCAAGCTTTTGGATTTCCTCATAGGTTCCATCTTTGGAACCGTCATTTACAAGCACAAAGTTACAGTCGTATCCATCATTCTTATCAAACTCCGCCATTACCATTTCCACCACTTTTCCTATAGTAGCCTGGGAATAATAGCATGGTATCACAATCGAAACTAACATGTTCTCCTCCGGTTCTATGCCTTTTCCGTTCCTTCCTGTTCTTTCTGTTCTGCCATAAAATCATAAAATAAGGGAGTTCCGCCTGTATGGAGAAACAGGATCCTGCTGTTCTCTATTTTTTTCTCCCGGATATACTCCTTCATTCCCCAGAATGCTTTTGCAGTGTAAACAGGATCCATGGGGATTCCGTTCTTAAGATATACTTCTTTCAGACAGTCTGTGATGCGTTTGTCGTACTTCCCGTACCCTTCCTGCCTGTACTGGTCTAAAAGGCAGATTTCCTGCGCAAAATTCTCCGACAATGGCTGCTGCTGTTTTTCAAAATATGCCCGTACACTGTCTGCAATGACCCGGTATGCCCGTTCCGTCTCACGGGAAGAAATCATCACTCCCATAACTTTTTTGTGATCTCCTGCCAGCAAATGTCCGCAGATCAGTCCGGCCTGGGTCGCCCCGGTTCCTGACGGGCAGAATACATAATCAAATTCCCATCCCGCCTGCCTTTCAAAGGCAGTAATCTCTTTGTACGCATCTGCATAGGCACCAGCCAGTGTCCCTTCATTTCCGGTTCCAAGCCTGCTTCCGTAAATATAATAGGGCCTTTTGCCCCTTTTTCGGATCTGTTCCATTACTGAATCCACAGTTTGGGCGATCTCATTTTTTGTACAGTGGACAATGGGGGTTCCTGTCCATTGGATCAGCTTTTCATTATTGGTTTCCTCTGAATTCTCTCCCTCTTCGTGAGAGCAAATCATCGTACATTCCATGCTTCTATGATAACACATAGCAGAAAGAACACGGCAGAGATTGGAATGGACGCTTCCATAAATAATCATGCTGTCGCAGTCTTTCTCCTGCATATCCTGAAAAAGTGCTTCTGCAATCCGGACTTTATTTCCTCCCATGGAAAAAGGAAGCAGATCCTCCCTTTTGATATAAAGAGAATTGCCGTCCTTTTCCTCCCAGCATAACTGCTGTATCAATGTATTCATGTTTCCTCTTCCTGCCGGATACGGCCAAAATGCCATGTTATCTGTTTTGGTACATATCTTCGTAGTATTTCTGATAGTCACCGCTGGTTACATTCTTCATCCAGTCCTCATGTTCAAAGAACCACTGGATCGTCAGACGGATGCCATCCTCAAAACAGGTTTCCGGATACCAGCCCACTTCTGCTTTGATTTTATCCGGTGCAATGGCATAACGGCGGTCATGACCTTTACGGTCCTCCACATAAGTGATGAGATTTTCGCTTACCAGTTTCTTCCTGGGATCCTCATCCGGCAGCATCTCCTGCAGAGTGTCCAGAATGATATGGATGATCTGAATATTCTGCTTCTCATTATGCCCGCCGATATTATAGGTTTCAAACAAACGACCCTGCTCCTGAACCATATCGATTCCTTTTGCATGATCCATTACATACAGCCAGTCACGGACATTTTTTCCATCACCGTATACGGGAAGCGTTTTCCCCTGGAGAGCGTTGTTGATGATCAGTGGGATCAGCTTCTCAGGGAACTGGTATGGTCCATAGTTGTTGCTGCAGTTGGTAATGTTTGCAGGGAATTTATAAGTATCCATATATGCTTTTACAAGCATATCAGAAGATGCCTTGCTTGCGGAGTAGGGGCTGTGGGGTGCATAGGGCGTTGTCTCGTAAAAATATTCCCCTTCCTCCTCCAGGGAACCATATACCTCATCTGTGGAAACATGAAGGAATTTCTTTCCTTCTTTGAAGGTTCCGTCCGGAAGCTCCCATGCGGCTTTTGCAGCATTCAGCATGACAAGTGTTCCAAGAACATTGGTTTTTACAAATACATCTGGATTTTTTATACTGCGGTCAACGTGGCTTTCTGCTGCAAAATGTACAACGCGGTCAATGTCATTTTCTTCAAAAATCTTCATGATGGCTTCACTGTCGCAGATATCCGCTTTCACGAAGGTATAGTTTTCTCTGTTCTCAATATCCTTCAAGTTTTCCAGGTTTCCGGCATAGGTCAGCTTGTCCACATTGATGATGCGGATCTCATCCCCGTATTTCTGAAACATGTAGTGAATATAATTGGAACCAATAAAGCCTGCTCCTCCTGTTACTAAATAAGTTCTCATAATGTCTGTGTACTCCTTTATTCTTTTTCCATTATTTGCGGTTGGTGCATACACCTTTTGCATTGAATTTGTATACCTTGCCGTTTTCTTTCAGCGTGGTGCTTTTCAGCATCCGTTTTGTCTTTTTATCGAAATAATAATACTTTCCGGAATATTTCACCCATCCTGACCTGGCCTTTCCGTTGGAGGCAAAGCAGTAAGTTCCTGATTTCAGTTCCTTGAAACCTTTATTATAGCGGATTCCGTCAGGATCAATGTAATAGACTGCACTGTCCGTTCCTTTTATTATTTTGTTCTTTACTAAGTATGCTTCTTTTTGATCAAAATAATAATAATTTCTGCCGATTTTTACAAATCCGGTCAGTGCATATCCATTAGAGCCAATGTAGTAGCGCTTTTTCTGAAATGTAGACCAGCCTTCCAGTCTCTTACCGTCATCCCCAAAAAGATACATTTTTCCTGTACCGGAAACAAGCTTTGCATTTTTGTACAGGTAACCCAGCTTACTGTTAAAGTAATACCAGTTGCCCTCGTCTCTCATCCAGCCGAGCCAGGCTGCGCCATCCTCCTGAAAATAATAGGTTTTCCCCTGGAAGTCCTGCCAGCCATACTGGCGTTTTCCTTCCTCGTTCACATAGTAAGTTTCGTCCTTAATGGTCAAAAGCTGGTTGACTGCTTTTTTGTCATTCTTATAATAGTAAAAGTCTTCGCCCTCTTTCAGCCAGCCGTTTTTTTTCGCCGGATCTACCGGCTCTTCTTTTGCAGGAAGCTGCCTGATATAGCGGACGATGGCATTTGCATCTGCTTTTGCGATCTTTTTCAGCTTTGCTTCGGAACTTAAGAATTTCGTGGCATCAGAGTAATTGCTGACAAATGCATGTTCAATAATCACTCCGGGAAGATTGCTTTCTACGCTTAATGCTACAATACTGTAGTAATCACGCTGTTTTCCGTTGGGATATTTGCTTCCATCCGTACTCATGCGGTATTCCATACCTCCGGTGGAACTATAGCGTTTAGAAATTCCCAGTTTTCCAAGTTCCGACATGACATAGCTTCCAAACAATTTCTCTTTTGCAGCCAGATTCGCACGATAGGTTCCTTTGGAAATCAGCACGGAGGCGCCTTTTGCCCTGCCGGTTTCTTCATCATTGATGTGCTGGCTTACCAGAAGGTCTGCCTTAGCCTTTTGGGCTGTTTTTACCCTGTCCTTAAGGCTTGGACATTGAGTCCTGGTTCTGGTTAAAACCACTTTAATATTGGTGTATTTTGCCAGTTCCTGCTTGGTATAATTGGAGATCTTCCAGTTGATCTCGGATTCCACATACTTTTTGCCATTATGCACTTCTACTGCACCGGAATCAATTCCTCCGTGGCCCGGGTCTAAAGCTACCACAAACTGTCCTGTATTCACTGTAGCTGCGGATATGACCTCCGGTACTCCTCCCAAAATGGTGACTGCACTGATTGCTGCGCTAAGAAGTACGGCACGTATTCTTTTCTTTTTCATATCTTTTTTTCTCCCTGAATGCCCTTATCTCTTCCTGTACTGCTTTGTACAGACCCCGTTTTTATCAAAAACGGATACCAGACCTGTAGAACTGGTCAAAGTGACACTCTGAGCCCGTACTCCGGACTTTTTTGAAGTACCCTTGTAAAAATAGTACTTTTTCCCTTTAATCGTATGCCATCCTTTATAGGCACGGCCGTTTTTGTCAAAATAGTAGGTGTTTTTTACTCCGTTTTCTTTGATGGTATAGAATCCGTTGGCGCAGCTTACGCCATTGCTTCCCATATAATAGATATTTCCCGAGGTTGTAATGACTTTACAGTTCTTCGTCATATAAGCGTTCGCTTTATGGAAGTAATAAAGCTTGCCGCCGATCTTCTGAAAGCCCTTCACAGCATATCCGTTGGAACCAATATAATAGCGCTTGTTCTTTGAGGTTACCCATTGATTGCTGACCCTGGCTCCCCTGGAATCCATATAACAGATGTTCTTCTTTGAGGAAGTCAGCAGTGCGTTCTTGTAGATATAGCCATAAATGCTGTTAAAGTAATAGTATTTGCCGCCGATCTTCTGCCAGCCTTTTAGTTTTACGTCATTTTTATAGTAGTATGTCTTTCCGCCTTCTGTTTTCCACCCATTTTTGACAGTCGGCTTGGGAGTGGCTGTAGGTTTGGGGGTTGCCGTGGGTTTCGGCGTTGCTGTTGGTTTTGGGGTTGCTGTTGGTTTCGGAGTTGGCGTAGGGGTCTCCGGCTGCGAAGAAGCATCATAGGATGCCAGAGGCGCTGTACGCGGCTGAATAATCCTGGTGTAATCCACATATCCGAAATTCACATCCACATTATTCCACACAGGGATCCCATCCACCAGACCTTTGGTGGAATTCAGCACTCCGCCTCCATCGCCGTCCGTAGATTGCCAGATTGTATAATCATAATCGGATCTGGAAGGAGCCAGAATTTTGTCTCCGTACCTTGCCACCCAGACATCTATGCCGGGCAGTAAGGACCAGTCTACTTTTTCATCATACCAGTTTGTGTTGCAGTATACCATGGGGTAATAACCTGCCCTTTTTACCTCATTGCAGAATGTTAAGGCAAGTTTCGCTACCTGAGTCCTGGAAAGCTGGCCCATTTTGGAATACTCCAGGTCAAATACCACAGGATAGGAGACCTTATATCCCTTCATTTTGCTGATTACCAGCTTCGCTTCCTTTAAAGCACCTGCGGTCGTTGTGGCTGTACTGTAGATATAGGTTCCCACAGGGACGCCTGCAGCCTCCGCATTTTTCATGTTTGCAGCATACTGCTTGTCAATATATCCGGTGCCGTATGCCACACGGACAAAAGCAAAATCAATATCAGAATTCTTTACCTTATTCCAGTTGATCACGCCCTGCCACTCAGAAACATCGATTCCTCTTGTAATGGCACCGGTAATCTTCTGACCGCTTCCATTATAACAGACGCCGTTTATTTTCTGCCATGCTTTCGGACTTGCCTCCGATGCCCGCAATAGTCCCTGCATCTGGGCATGCTCCTGCCGTTCTCCCTCATCTACTGTCTCCCACCGTTCATAGGAAGCGGCATGAACAGTTCCTGCAATTCCCATAGACATTACTAGACAAAGCCAAAAAATTTTTACTTTCTTTAACATCCATTTTTTCTCCTTCATCATTTTACCTCTATTTCTCTCCCCATTGTTTACAAATTATTACCGTTTTGTTACGATTTTTATTATACATATATGTCAAATAAAATGCAAGGAAATTTCCTCCAGTATTCATTTTTACTTTCCACAGTCGTTACGCTTCACAGGAGGGAAAGAAAGAAACAGACGCTTCACGTAAAATGTAACTCATAGCTAAAGGAAAAAACGCTCTCCGGAAGGTTCCGGAGAGCGCCGCTCTGATCATTAATGCCATGCCAAATTATCCGTAGGGTCAAAGTTTCGGCTTCCATACAGCGGAACAAGGGCTTTCCGTCCAAGAGGTCCTTTAAAGGATTCGTTGGCGTTGTATGTTCCGTCAATGATTCTTATGGTCGAACCGTTACAATTATAGAATACCCATCTTGCATCTGCTACACAGCAGCGGATACATCCATGGGAGGCCGGGCTGCCCAGCCGGTTGTATTCGCCTGCAGGAAGATTATAATAGCTTTTTGAAACGCCTGCTACTGAATGAATGAAGATTCCTCCGTTGCCTGCACCATCCACATGAGTTCCATACTGTCCCCATGACGGTCCCATGAGCGTCTGCCATCTGTTGTAGCTGGTCAGTCTCATATCCCTGTTTGCCGGCCATGTAGGCGTAGAGGATAATCCAACGGAAATCCGGATTGTTTTTATTGGAACTGTCCTGGAGGAGTCATATACAGTCATGACGCCATTTACACGGTCTGCCACCAGATAGTACGGTCCGCTGAATCGTCCTGTCAGATCATTGATACGGTAGCCGTTTTTGTCAAAATAGTATCTCAGGCCATTAATCACCAGTGAACAATTTACTGCAAATTTGCCGGTTTTGGGATTCACATATTTCACCTGGTTCTTAGCATCATTTACGATTACCCAACCGGTACAGAATTTTCCTCTGCTGTCCAGATAGCCACGAACACCGTTTCTGGTTGCAGAGCAATTTGTTTTTACCGTATAGTCTTTATTGAAGTAATAATAGTTTCCATTGATACTCTTCCACCCGCTCTTATAAAGTACTCCGTCGCTTCCTGCATAGTACCATTTACTTTTGTAGCTGATCCAGGTGTTTTTGTACATTACACCTTTATAAGCTTTTGCGGTCGAACCCTGGAAGAAATAGGTTTTTCCATTTACTGTCGTGATTCCGCTGGCAAGTCTTCCATCCGGACGGAAATATCGTCCGCCGGTGAGTTTGTCAATATAGTGATTTCCCTTGCTTGAGAAGTAGAACCATCCGGCATTGGTGCCATTCCGCCTTACCACCAGCTGCCAGCCTTTTTTCTCAACTACTTTGCCAGGAGTCTTGCCGAAATAATAGTACCGCTTTCCTGCCGGAGAAACTCTGTACCATCCATTTGCATAGGTTGAACGCTTTCCGCTGGAAGTAACATAATATCTTGCGCCTTTATATGTTACGAGCTTGTTTTTATAAACCTGGCCATACTTATTTGTGATGTAATAATATCCATCCTGAGCTTTGGCCATTTTGCTCTTAAGAACATAGCCATTGCTGTCAAGCAAGTAGGTATAAATCTTACCGCTAACACAGGGCAGCTCTGCAGTCGTAGTCTTATGTGACCAGTAACGTCCGTCAGAAAGATATTTTCTCCACTGAAGGACACCTTTGCTGTCTTTCACCTTCATCCAACCTGAACGGAACAACTTTCCGGGAATCTCGCCCTCTTTTTTCGCGGGCATACCATAGTATCTGCCCGGTGCCTTACCATCCTTAATAGTAACATCTCCTACACAAGGAGTCCCGTCGCTCTTTAAAATATATCTTTCATTATTGATGGTGTAATAACCTGTATAAGTATTTTTTTTCAGATTTTCTCTTTTCAGAGTCGCCACAGAAAGGAAACCGCCGTTGGATGAATAATAACGGAATGTTTTCCCTGTCCACAGCCAGTATTTTCTCTGCAACTTACCCATATTGGAGTTCACAGGTGTGCATGCTCCGGTGGAATTGGGGTTATTCAGCGTAGCATTCTCTTCCGGCATGAAATACGCTTCTTTTGCCGTAGTATAGGAAAAACCGGGAGTTCCGGCAGGCAGAGTGCGCTGCCCTGTTACCAGAAAGCCTTCCTCATCAAAATAATAATCGCCTTCCGTAATAAGGGTATTGGGATTTCCCACACTCTGATAAGTCTGAATATGTACAATGCCATCTTTACTGGTGTAGTATTCCGGTTCAGAGGCTGCATTTAATATATCTGCCTCCGAGTTCTCCGCTTCCTCCGGTACACCAGTCTGTTCTGACGGTTCTGTATTCTCTTCCTGAACAGCCGTCTCTTCGGAAACGCCTTCCTCAGTTCCCACAGTAAGAAGATCTGCCGGAACATTCTCTGCAGTTTCCTCTGTAAAGACTGCTTCCGTCTGCTCTGCCGGAACCCCTGCTGTCTCATTATCAGATGAAGCAGCTAAATTCGCGGGAGCTGGTTTCGCCAGCTTCCATTTTCCGTCTATAGTTTTCCAGTTGGATACAAAGATCTTACCTGCCGCAGCATTTAAAAACTCTCCCTCGATTTCCGTCTGATCCGGCTGTTTTGTCGGCTCCGGTTCCTGAGCGGATTCCCCGGCAGTAAAAATATCCATATCCGCAGCATCTTCTTCCGGTGCGTCCAATTCCTCACCAGGAACTTCCGGGACAGGTGTCTCTTCCGGCACTTCCGGAGCAGGCGTCACTGTCTCAAAAATCTCCGGTGTGGGAGTAATCTCCGCCGGTTCATCGGCAGGCGGAACCTCCGGCTGCTGCGGACCATCCAAAGAATCATCAAATACTGCAGAATCAAGCGCTGTCGATACTTCCGGCTCTGCCTGATCATCAAAAACAGCCGCTCCGGTCTGAAGCACAGTTGCCATGCATAATGTCACACTCAGTACAACTGCAACTACTCTCTTTTTCACAATAATTCCTCCTTATTCAACTAACAATTCCTATTACTCTTTACTCTCCCAGCCCATTCTCAATCGCTGTAACCAAAGCCTCCATGGCTTCCTTCTCATCTGTTCCTTCACAGGCAAGCTGAATTTCGTCCCCGCATTTTACGCAGGCGCCAAGAACACTCAATACGCTTTTTGCATTGGCAGTACATCCCTCAAAAGAAAATGTAATCAATGATTTGTATTTCATTGCTTCTTTGCAAAGGATACCTGCCGGACGTAAATGAAGGCCTGTAGGATTTTTTACCGTTACCTTTTGATAAATCATGATGTATCTCCTTATTCTTCACTATTCTCTGCGACACTGGAAATAACAGAAATCTGTACCTCTGCAGTTACCGGTTCTACCAGTTCATACCCTTCAGGAAGTTCTACATCCACAGGCAACTCATAGCTGCCCTCTTCTTTTCCTTCCAGATTTACGGATACCCTGATCCAGGGTTCCGCTAAAATCTCTTCTGCCTCTTCCGTTTCTTTGATCCGAAGTTCTATCCTGTCTGTTCCAAAAACAACCTGAAGACCCTCTTCCAGATTCTCCACTTCGATATCCTGTGTCTGGTACTCATAAGCGTGACTTCCCAAAGGAAGGATCTTCACTCTGATCCAGACATCCTCACTGGCACCGCTTGGTAGCTTCAGCCCATCCGGTAGGAGTTCGGCAATATTCACCTTTGTTTCATAATCCGAATCTGCCCCCGTAATATCCACGAACTCTGCAGGGATAGAAATTCTGTTCAGTTCTGTGTCAGCCAGATTCTGAAGCGCTTCATCACTGCCTGCCACACTGATCACATCAGGAACTGTAACAACACTTTCCACCTGGTATCCTTCCGCAGGTTCCCCTGTATACTCCTCTGCATCAATCTGTATATTGGATCTTACCTTCCAAAGTCTTGCTGTCACTATGACCCTCGGCACATTCAGATAACTCATCTCTGCATCTGTAAGTACCTCTCCGTTCTTGTCATAGATTACAAGCGAAGTTTCCTGAGATACATTCTCCGTTTTGCCTTCTATGTTACTGATCGTGGCTGTTACATTATCTATTTTATTAATTAGGCTCTCAGGACCTGTAATCTTGATTTTTTCCGGATTACAGGTAAGAGTTCCGATCTCATAGCCTTTGCCCGGCCTGGAGTCGCCGCTGGATACGCCGATCACAAACTCCTGGGTTTTCTTGTCCTCCAGATGAACAGCATAATTCTTAGGAACAACTTCAATATTATTGGGGGAAATCCCGTCACAGACCACTGTGATGGGTACCATCACAGGTGTCCTTTCCAGATCTACTGCCTGCTGCATATCTGCATAAGCCCGGATATTCGATGCAGAGATCCTGCTCAGAGTTTTCCGATCCCCGGTAATATAAACACGGATCGTCTCCTGATCCTTATCCGGCAGACAGACCTGATTTTCAATGTATGCCTGGTTTGTCAATTCCACATTGGAGATCACATAAGAAGTTGTTCTTGTGGGATTATCTACATTTACAACGATCAGCCACACAAGAACTGCCGCTACAACGGACATGATCTTCAGAGAGATGTTATCAGTCAGTTTCTTCTTCATGCTTCACTCTCCCTTTCAGCAACTGTCTTAACTTGCTGTTATCGACGATTTTCTTATTCTGAGTTTCTACCAGGATTTTCCGCAGATGCTGGCTGTTGATATTGCTCATAAGACGTCCGTTTTTCGCCACGGAAACATGCCCTGTTTCTTCAGACACAATGATGGTAACGGAATCACTTACTTCACTGATTCCCACACCGGCCCTGTGCCTGGTTCCGAGCTGCTTGCTCAATTCCATGTTATCGGACAAAGGAAGATAACATGTGGCAGCAACAATACGGTTTCCTCTTACAATAATCGCCCCATCATGAAGAGGTGTATTATGTTCAAAAATGTTGATCAGAAGCTGACTGGTAAGAACCGCATCCAGATTGATTCCTGTCCGCTCATACTCTGTAAGAAGAATATCCTGTTCAATAACGATCAATGCCCCTGTTTTTACCTCCCCCATATCAAAGCAGGCTTTGACCAGCTCATTTATGGTTTTATCTGTAAAACGTTCTTCCACTTCCTTATTGGAATCAAAGGGAATAATAGCAGCCATAATATTTTTCTGCCCCAGCTGTTCCAAAGCCCTTCTCAGTTCCGGCTGGAAAATAATCACCACAGCAGTAATCATCATATTGGCAAGATTCGTTACGATCCAAAGAATGGTATTCATTTTGAAAACATATGCCAGCAGGAGGAACAGCAGTACCACAACGATTCCCTTTAACAGGGTATACGCCCTCGTATACTTGATCCATACCATGCATTGATAAATAAAAACAGCAATCAATGCGATCTCAATAACATCGATCACGCCCACATTCGGCAAAGAAATCTTCAAAAAGAATCTCACCAGCATATCCTTTAAGCCCTGCATAAAAGTCCTCCCCTCCTCCATTCTTCTTATTTCCCGGCTTTACTGCACTTTTTATAAATCTCTCAAAGACTCTTCCAGTTTCTTTTCAAAATCAATATCATCCATATCATCATTACCGATAACAGGCGCGGCAGTCTCTGCCTTTCTCTTTTTCGGCCTGCGAGGCCGTTCTTCTCCCTGAAAGATGGGTTCTGAAAAAGATACCACCCCTTCTTCGCTTCTGCGTTCTTCTCTTTGGGGAGAGCCGCTGATTTTCTTAATGCTTCTCTCTGAGGTGCTCACAGAAGACTTGGGAACCGCCTTCACATAATAATAGTATTCATCATCTTCGTATTCCAAACGCTCCGTTCTTGTGTAATCTCCCCCGAACACAAAGAACTCCAGAACGATTCCGATCAGTACGGTTACTACTGTATAAATGATCAAAGCTACCATATCGATCTGTACGCCAAAATAGTAGCCGCCTCCCAGCATGATCAGAACATACGTCAGCCCTCCGGCGACAATGGCAATTCTCCATGCATAATCAAAAGATCTTGTACGGATCAGATTTACAAGAAGAATCACTACTATAAAGGCGATTATGGTGATCCACATTTCCCGGTTGCCTACCATACCGTCCGCCATCAGAGTGAGACGGTCCACGATCTGCAGATCCGGATTCTGAAGCGCCTGGGCATTTGCTTTCAGAAAAGAAATAAAATAATAAATGATCACGCCGCATCCTGCCGGAAAAGCAGAAATAACACTGCTCAAAAGCCCGCTGCCGATAGGAAGCAGGGCCGGAACATGCAAAGCAAAGGAAAGGGGTGTAAATATCAGCACAATATTTCTCCCTGAACTAAACCTAAGGAACAAAAGCATCATAAACAGGATGAGCACCAGCATAAACCCTGCCACTTCTATCCCCAGAGCATAGCAGTGCCCTACCATCAGCACATATCCGGCAAACACCATGACGCCGGAGGGTAAAATAGAACAGATCAGCGCAAGGATCAGAACCACAAATATATTGTCCAGTTGTTCCATATATCCCATATTCTGATTCAGCCACACAAAATAAACAAGCCCCAGTATAAACTTCAAAAGAGGATGGAAATACATTTCATACTGTCCATAAAAGTTTTTCATTTTCTGTTTAAATTCCAGTAAAGCTGTCATCTTTTATTTCCTCCTGACACTCTGCGGCCTGATGATTTCTTTTCTTCTCTGCTGTAAATCTTATCCAGTCTGGTAAGATCTCCGTAGTATTTCTTCACACTTTTCTTGGCACAATGGTATTTGACGGAATACTGGATATAGGTCAGCACGGAATAAGCCACAAGAAGACTCACATATCCTGCCACGACCCCGATTCCCAAAGAGATCAGATCCATCTTGTGGATATTCTCCATTAAGTATTCCCCAAAGTATGCTGCAACTCCTGCTAAGATCAGCACATATCCGATCGTAACCAGAAAAAAGTTTTTGATCAGCGCCAGTCCGATATAATCACTTCTGTAATATTTGCTGACCGGGAGGTATTTCCTGCCCTCACCCTGTTCGTACATGGCAAGTTTATTCATAACCTTAACCTTTTCTTCGTTTATCATAACATACTCCTTGTACTTTTTCGTTTTCCATTCACCAGTCAGCAGCCAAAAATGAATTACGGTTCATCCTGTTCCGGTAACGCAGGTGCCCTGTGAACAGATAACGAAAATACTCATATAGATTAATTGTAACATATATCCCTACCTATGAAAAGTACTTTTTTATCCCATGTTTCCCATACATACCGTCAGAAAATAGACCTGCGCTGCCCCGGCCTCCAGAAGGCATGCGGCTGCCGCATCCATGGTACTTCCTGTCGTATACACATCGTCGATTACCAGAATACGCAGACCATCCAGCCGTTCCCGGGCCTCAAACGCATTCTGAAGATTTCTGTAACGTTCAGCTGCATTTAGCTTCTTCTGTGATTTTGTTTTTCTCTTTTTTATAAGAACGCGGCCTGAAACAGGGATTCCGTAAAATGCCCCGATCCTGTCAGCAAGGTACTCCGCCTGATTAAAGCCTCGTCTTCTCTGCTTCGAAGGATGCAGCGGCACAGGGACCAGCAGATCCGCCTTCCACCTCTCGATCTCTTTTCTCCCGTACCTGCATATGGCTGCTGCATAAAAATCTCCGTACTCCCGGCGCCCATAATATTTATACCTCAAAAGTGAGGCTTTCATTCTGTCATCGTAAAAGTAAATTCCCCGTCCTTCCGTAAATGCCCGCTTTTTTTGGGAGCACTCACTGCAGTACTCTTCCTCCTGTGCAACGCTCTTGCCGCATTTCATACACCTTGGCCCCTCATAGGGCTTCAGGCTGACAGCACATTCCGGACAGATCAGTGCTTTCTGGTTTTCCAGGATCTGGTGGCACACAGGACAGCACCTGGGATATAAAATATTCAAACATTTTTTCAAAAAGCTGCGCAAGATATGTCCTTTCTCCCCGATGACACTCTCTTATTCCAGTTCCCGGATCCTGAGATCCAGAGAGCTGAAGCGTTTCTGTTGTTTTTCATTACGGATCATCTCTTCAAAAGTTTCTTCACTTCCCACAATGGTCACACACTTTCTGGCCCTGGTAACAGCCGTATACAGAAGATTCCGGTTCAAAAGCATCTTCGGGCCTGACAGAAGAGGCATCACCACTGCAGGATATTCCGACCCCTGGGACTTATGTATGGTAATGGCATAGGCCAGTTCCAGCTCTTCCAGCTGTTTAAACGAATATTCCGCATACCGTCCATCCTCAAATTCCACTTCCGCAGTCTCGGAGAATTCATTCACGGATTTCAGGATACCCGTATCCCCGTTAAAGACTCCTACCCCTTTTTCCACAGGAATCCCGTATCTTCCCCGAACCTCCCATTCAAGCTGGTAATTATTACGGATCTGCATCACCTTGTCTCCCTCCCGGAAAAGGTTCTGCCCGATCTGCCGCTCGTGCTTCTTTTCATCCGGCGGATTAAGGTATCTCTGCAAAATCTGATTCAGCCGTTCCACTCCCAGAAGTCCCTTGCGCATAGGCGTCAGCACCTGAATATCAAAGGGCTTTGCCTCTACGTATCTGGGAAGTTTCTCCTGGATCAGGGCAATGAGCACACGGATGATCCGATCTGCATCATAACGCTTCAGAAAAAAGAAATCCCTGCTCTTATTATCCAGGATCACAGATTCTCCTCTGTTAATCTTATGGGCATTTACTACAATATCGCTTTCGGAAGCCTGCCGGAAGATTTTCTTCAGCTCTACAATGGGAAACTGACCGGACTTGATAATATCCCGCAGCACGTTTCCGGGGCCTACACTGGGCAGCTGGTTTTCATCGCCTACCAGGATGAGCCTTGTTCCCGCAGTCACTGCAAGAAGAAGGGAATGCATCAGATGAATATCTACCATAGACATCTCATCAATGATGATCACATCCGCTTCCAGGGGATTTTCTGAATTCCGGTCAAAATGCACTGCCTGCCCTTCCCGCTCCTCATCCGGAAGCCCTGTAAGCTCCAGAAGCCTGTGGATGGTCTGAGCCTCATATCCCGTAGCTTCTGTCATACGCTTGGCTGCACGTCCGGTAGGAGCCGCCAGCCGAATTTCGGCACCTTCCCCTTCAAAAAAACGGATGATCGCATTAATGGTCGTTGTCTTTCCTGTACCGGGTCCGCCAGTCAGAACAAAAAGACCATGGCTGGCTGCTTCCTTCACTGCTTTCTTCTGCATTTCGTCCAGAATGGTTCCTGTATCCTTTTCAATCCGGGAAATCCTTCCCTCCACCAGCTGTTCGTCCTCAGGGCAGAGAATGTTTAATTCCCGAAGCATTCTGGCTGTATTCAATTCCAGATAATAAAACTGGCTTGGGTAGACAAGTGTCTTCTCCTCCTCTTCTTTCAGGATCACCTTGCGCTCCAGGGCCAGATCCATAAGGTGCTTCTCCATATAAGAGGAATCCACCCCGAGAAGCTCCGACGCCCTCCCGAAAAGCTGCTCCTTCGGAAGATAGGTATGCCCTTCCCCGGAAGCCTGAAGGAGAGTATACATCATTCCGCTTCGTATTCTGTAATCTGAATCTGTATGGATACCGATCCGGGATGCAATTTCGTCAGCAATCTTAAATCCCACACCGCTGATATCATCTGCAAGCCTGTAAGGGTTCTCCTGGAGAACACTGTACACGGATTCCTTATATTTCTGATAAATTTTTGCACCCAGGTTCAAAGAAATGCCATACTTCTGCAAAAACATCATCGCCTTGCGCATATCTGCTTTTTCTGTCACCTGTGCAGCAATCTCCCGGGCCTTTTTCTCACTGATGCCCTTCACTTCGGAAAGGCGCTCCGGCTCCTCCTCCACGATTCTTAACGTGTCCTCTCCAAAATGTCGCACAATTCTTGCCGCAAGCGCAATTCCCACGCCTTTGATCGCACCGGATCCCAGATAGCGTTCCATCGCCAGGGAGTCCTCCGGCATTTTTTCCACAAAGGATTCCATCTGAAACTGCTTTCCGTAAATATGATGCCGCGTAAAGGTTCCCCGGGCTTCAATCGTTGCGCCCTGGGAAACAGAAGGAAAGGAGCCTACACAGGTCAGCTCTTCTCCCTGGCTGTCCTTCAGCACAAGCACTGTATATCCATTCTCCTCATTCCGAAAAATAATGTGATCAATATATCCGGTCACTGTCTCACTCATGATTTCCTCCTTGTATCACAGGCTGCTGCGTTTACAGATGCAAAAAGGCGCTGCCAAAACGCAGCACCCTCTTCAGCCTTCCATTTTTGCCATCACGTCCGCATATTTGCCAGTTCCGACAGCTACTACATTCATAGCCTCCTGAACAGTCATGGTGGTTACGCCTGTGCGCTGTTCAATCAGCTTGTCCATTCCCCGAAGAAGGGCACCGCCGCCAGCCAGGACGATTCCCCGTTCCACAATATCCGCTGCCAGTTCCGGCGGCGTTTTCTCCAGAATGCTATGAACCAGTTCTACGATCTGATTTGTAGCATCTTTCAATGCAATTCTGATTTCTTCTGACGTAATTGCTGCTACTTTGGGGAGTCCGGTCATCACATTGCGCCCTTTTACTTCCATGATCCTGGGATCGGCCTCTTCACAGGCTGTTCCGATCTGGACTTTGATCTTCTCGGCAGCCTCTTCCCCGATAAATAAACTGTGATTTTTTCTCACATAATTCAGGATTGCCTGGTCAAAGGTGTCTCCTGCGGTTTTAATCGTTCCGGACACTACAACGCCTGCCAGAGAGATCACTGCCACATCCGTTGTTCCTGCCCCGATATCCACGATCAGATTTCCAAAAGGCTTAGTCACATCCACCCCAGCTCCAATCGCCGCGGCAATCGGTTCCTCCACCAGAAAAACCTCTCTGGCTCCTGACTGGTAAGTAGCCTCCTCCACAGCCTTGCGCTCTATCTCTGTAATGCCGCTTGGCACGCAGATACTGATGCGGGGTTTGCGGAAAGCACGCCTTCCCATTGCCTTGGAGACAAAATATTTCAGCATTTTTTCCAAAACCGTATAATCCACGATCACCCCCTGCCGAATCGGGCGGATCAATTCCAGATTAGAGGTAAGATGCTCCGCCATCTGTCTGGCCTCTTCGCCGATGGCGCGGATCTTTTCCGTATCTTTATCATATACAACTACGGAGGGTTCCTGCAGCACAAGTCCCTTTCCCGTAGAATAAACCAGACAATTTCTGGTTCCCAGGTCAATTCCAATATCGCTCGACGGCATAAGAATCCTCCTTTCTCTGCTGTACAAAAAATATCATATCAATTATTATATACAACTCCTGCGGAAATGGAAAGCTTTTTCTTGGAAAACCGTCAGGAAAGATATCTTGCCACATATTTTCCGGTATAGGATACCGGATTCCCGGCCACTTCCTCCGGAGTTCCCTTGGCAATCACAGTGCCGCCCTGATCTCCGCCCTCCGGGCCGATATCAATTATATAGTCCGCAGTTTTGATCACATCCAGGTTATGCTCGATCACTACAACCGTGTTGCCGCCTTCTGTCAGGCGGCGCAGGATATCGATCAGCTTGTGCACATCTGCAAAATGAAGGCCTGTGGTAGGCTCATCCAGGATATAAATGGTCCGTCCTGTGCTTCTTTTGCTCAGTTCTGCAGCCAGTTTAATCCTCTGCGCTTCCCCTCCGGACAGCTCCGTGGACGGCTGCCCCAGGCGGATGTAGGAAAGTCCCACATCGTAAAGAGTCTCGATTTTTCTCCGAATGGACGGCACGTTCTCAAAAAAGGTCAGAGCCTCCTCTACCGTCATATTCAGCACATCATAAATACTCTTATCTTTATATTTTACCTCCAGCGTCTCTCGGTTATAGCGTTTTCCCCTGCACACTTCACAGGGTACATAGACATCTGAGAGAAAATGCATCTCAATTTTGATAATGCCGTCTCCGCTGCAGGCCTCACATCTGCCGCCTTTCACATTAAAGCTGAACCGGCCTTTTTTGTATCCTCTTGCTTTGGCATCCGCCGTAGCCGCAAACAGATCCCTGATCTGGTCAAATACTCCCGTATACGTTGCAGGATTGGATCTCGGGGTACGTCCGATGGGTGACTGATCGATATTGATCACCTTATCCAGCTGTTCCAGCCCCAAAATATCCTTATGCTTCCCCGGAATCGTTCTTGCACGGTTCAGATCTCTGGCAAGGCGCTTGTACAGGATCTCATTCACCAGAGAGCTCTTTCCGGAACCGGAAACACCGGTCACACAGGTCATCACACCCAGAGGAATATCCACATTGATGTTTTTCAGATTATTTTCTGCAGCACCTTTGATTTTCAAAAATCCTGTGGGCGTTTTTCTCTCTGAAGGCACCGGAATCCTGATTTTTCCGCTTAAGTAGGCTCCTGTAAGAGAGGCAGGATTCTTCATCAGATCCTCTGCGGTTCCGATCTGCACAAGCTCCCCGCCATGCTCACCGGCTCCCGGCCCGATATCCACCACGCAGTCTGCGGCCCGCATGGTATCCTCATCATGCTCCACCACGATCAGGCTGTTTCCCAGATCCCGCAGGCGCATCAGTGCTCCCAGAAGCTTGTCATTGTCCCTCTGGTGAAGCCCGATACTTGGCTCATCCAGAATATAAGCCACTCCCACAAGGCCGGAACCGATCTGCGTGGCCAGACGGATGCGCTGTGCTTCTCCTCCGGACAGCGTTCCGGTTGCTCTGCCAAGAGAAAGATAGTCCAGACCCACTTCTGACAAAAATCCGACTCTTGCACGGATTTCTTTCAGGATCTGTTTGCCGATCAGCTCCTGCTGCTGTGTCAGCTTCAGCTCTCCCATGAATTTCTTCAGCTTATCAATGGAAAGGGCTGTGATCTCATAAATATTTTTATCACTCACTGTCACTGCCAGAGATTCTTTTTTCAGACGCTGGCCCTTACATTCCTTACAGGGGGTGATACGCATAAAAGACTCGTATTCCTGTTTCATGGTATCTGAGCCTGTTTCCCGGTAACGCTGTTCCACATTTTTGATCAGGCCGGGGAAGGTTACATCATAAATTCCTTCTCCCCGCTGGCCTTTATAGTGCACCTTCACGGAACGCCCGTCTGTTCCGCAGATCAGCACATCCTGAATCTCCTTGGGGTAATCCTGAAAAGGCGTGTCCAGGCTGAAATTATATGCTTTGGCAAGAGCCTCCAGAATTGCTCTGGTAAAGCTTCCTTTATCCGTACAGGACTGCCAGCCGGTCACCACAATAGCACCCTGGGAAATACTGAGCGAACGATCCGGAATCATCAGATCCGGATCAAATTCCATCTTATACCCCAGTCCCAGGCAAGCCGGGCAGGCTCCAAAGGGATTATTAAAAGAAAAGCTTCTTGGTTCTATCTCCGCAATGCTGATTTCACAATCCGGGCAGGAAAAGCTCTGACTGAAATTATGGATATTTCCATCCATAGTATCCACCATCAAAAGTCCGTCCGCCAGGTTCAGAACCGTTTCAATGGAATCGGCCAGACGTTTCTCAATCCCCGGCTTTACCACAAGACGGTCAACGATAATTTCGATATTATGCTTTAAATTTTTGTCCAGAGAAATCTCTTCGGAAAGCTCATACAGGTTTCCATCGATCTGCACACGGACATAGCCGCTCTTTTTCGCCTGCTCCAGAAGCTTCGCATGGGTTCCCTTGCGTCCTCTCACCACAGGGGCCAAAAGCTGGATCTTTGTTCTCTCCGGAAAGGACATAATGGTGTCCACCATCTGATCTACCGTCTGCTTCTTAATCTCCCTTCCGCACTTTGGACAGTGAGGGATCCCGATTCTTGCATAAAGCAAACGAAAATAATCATAAATTTCCGTAACAGTTCCCACTGTAGAGCGGGGATTTCTGTTGGTAGACTTCTGGTCAATGGAAATGGCAGGGGGAAGTCCCTCGATCAGCTCCACATCCGGCTTCTCCATCTGCCCGAGAAACTGCCGGGCATAGGAAGACAAGGATTCCATATAACGTCTCTGCCCCTCTGCATAAATGGTATCAAAGGCAAGGGAGGACTTTCCGGAACCGCTCACACCCGTCAGGACCACAAACTGGTCTCTGGGAATATCCACGCTTAAATTCTTCAGATTATTCACATTTGCACCGCGTATTCTAATAAAGTTCTTTCTGATCGTATCTGCAGCCATAGGCTCCTCCATCTGTTTCTATCTGTCAAAATTCTTTTCTTTCTCTAATCCTCCAGAAATTCTGCAAGGATCACATTGCTTACATGGATTCCCTTCCTGGTAAAACGCCAGTACCCGTCTTTGTACTCCAGGAATCCCGTTTTTCTGTATTTATCCAGTACTGTTCCGTACTGCTCTCTAAGGCTCCTGCCAAAGCATCCGGCGAAATCCGCCTCCCGGATTCCTTCTGTCATGCGCAGGCCAAGGAACATAAATTCTTCCATTTCCTCCTGTTTCGTCAGCAGCTGAACCTCTTTTCGTATCTTCTCCGGCTTCCTGCAGCCTGCAAGATATTCCCCCATATCTCTGGTATTTGAATAGCGTGTCCCCCCAAAAAGGGACGCCGCTCCAAGCCCCAGTCCCAGATATTCTGTCCGTTTCCAATAGCCCGAATTGTGCAGGCATTCAAATCCTGTCTTTGCATAATTCGATATTTCATACTGATGATATCCATATTCTCCCAGAACCTTCGCCGTATCCTCATACATCCGGTATTCCGTATCCTCATCCGGAAGATCCAGCTTTCTCTCTGCAAAAGGAGTTCCCTCCTCCACGATGAGGCTGTATGCTGAAATATGCTCCGGATTCAGTTCAGCCGCTGTCCTTAAGTTCCGGATCCATCCTTCATAGCTCTGGCCCGGAATAGCGGACATCAGATCCACATTAATATTGGAAAATCCCGCTTCCCGTGCCAGGGAATAACTCTCCAGAAACTCTTCAAAGGTATGGATTCTTCCCAAAGCCTTCAATTCTTTATTATCTGCAGACTGCAGGCCCAGGCTCAGGCGATTCACGCCTGCTTTCCCGTAGACTTCCAGCTTTTCCTTCGTTAAAGTCCCCGGATTAGCCTCCAACGATATCTCAGCCTCCGGGGAAAACAAAAATTTTGCTTTTAAGTTGGAAAGAAGTTCTGCAATCAGACGTGCATCCACAAGGGAGGGAGTTCCGCCGCCGAAAAACAAAGACACCACTTCATACGCAGGTGCAGGCGGCAGGCTTTTGATTTCCTCCAGAAGTGCTCTTCCATAGGTTTCCTGCCTGCGTTTGTCTCCGGGGCCGGACAGGAAATCACAATAGTCGCATTTTTTCACACAAAAAGGGATATGCACATAAAGTTCCAGCGGAGCCAGGGCTTTTTCTCTCAATTTTCCTGTCCCCCTGCCAGATATTCATTTACCATGGTTACATTTCCGTTTGTCACCACGGAATCCGGATGAGCCTCCACCGGATCCGGTGTAGGGGTGGGATTGGGGGTGATAGAGATCTTCAGCACCTGGGAAGCTTTTGGATCCACGTCCTTCTTTTTTCCGCAGCCGCAGCCGGACAGAAGACAGCAGGACAGAAGAAAAGCAATCCCGAAACATGCTTTGCTGTAAGTTTTTTTCATGGCTGCTCCTTATTTATCATCCAGCTTCAGAACGCTCATAAAGGCTTTCTGGGGAATCTCCACATTTCCCACCTGGCGCATACGTTTCTTGCCTTCCTTCTGCTTTTCCAGAAGTTTCTTCTTACGGGTAATATCACCGCCATAGCATTTGGCGAGTACATCCTTGCGCATGGCTTTTACCGTTTCTCTGGCAATGATCTTGCTGCCGATGGCAGCCTGGATAGGAATTTCAAATAACTGACGCGGAATTTCATCCTTCAGCTTCTCACACATGCGGCGGCCCCTCTCATAAGCTGTCTCTCCGTGAACAATAAAGGACAGAGCATCCACCTCTTCCCTGTTCACAAGAATATCCAGCTTCACAAGCTCACTGCGCTCATATCCGCACAACTCATAATCCAGAGAAGCATAGCCTCTGGAACGGGATTTCAGCGCATCGAAGAAATCGTAGATAATCTCATTTAAGGGCAGCTTATATTTCAGAAGTGCTCTGGTTTCTTCCATATAATCCATACCTTCATACTGACCTCTGCGCTCCTGGCAAAGATCCATAATGGCACCGATAAACTCTGTCGTCACCATAATCTCTGCTTTGACCATGGGCTCTTCCATATATTCAATCTCAGAAGGATCCGGCAGATTGCTTGGATTCGTCAGGTCCATCACTTCTCCGTTGGTTTTATGGACTTTATAGATAACACTGGGCGCTGTGGTAACCAGATCCAGATTATACTCTCTCTCCAGGCGTTCCTGAATGATCTCCAGATGAAGCAGTCCCAGGAAACCGCAGCGGAAGCCAAAGCCCAATGCCACTGAGGTCTCAGGCTCATAAAACAGGGACGCATCATTTAGCTGCAGCTTCTCCAGGGCATCCCGCAGATCGCCGTATTTCGCCCCGTCAGCAGGATACAGGCCGCAATATACCATCGGATTCACTTTCTTATAACCCGGAAGCACTTCTGCGCACGGATTCTCGTCGTCCGTTACCGTATCGCCCACACGGGTATCTCTTACATTCTTAATGCTGGCAGTAATATAACCTACCATACCTGCAGACAGCTCATCACAGGGAATAAACTGCCCAGCGCCAAAATATCCCACCTCTACCACTTCCGTCTTAAATCCGGTTGCCATCATGCGGATCTTCGTGCCTTTTTTCACACAGCCGTCCATCAGGCGGCAAAATACGATGACTCCCTTATAAGGATCATAAATGGAGTCAAAGATCAAAGCCTTTAAAGGCGCCCCGGGATCTCCGGAAGGAGCAGGGATCTTCTCTACGATCTGCTCCAGAACAGCGTCGATATTCAGGCCTACTTTGGCGGAAATCTGAGGTGCATCCTGTGCTTCCAGGCCAATCACATCCTCAATTTCATTAATAACTCTTTCCGGATCGGCACTGGGAAGGTCGATCTTGTTGATCACCGGAATCACGTCCAGGTCGTGGTCCAGTGCCATATAGACATTAGCCAGGGTTTGGGCTTCGATTCCCTGGGCAGCGTCTACCACCAGGATTGCACCGTCACATGCAGCAAGGCTTCTGGAAACTTCATAGTTAAAGTCAACATGCCCCGGGGTATCGATCAGGTTGAAAATATATTCTTCCCCGTCTTTTCCCTTATAAACAATACGTACGGCCTGGGATTTAATGGTGATTCCCCGTTCCCTCTCAAGATCCATATTATCCAGAACCTGGGCCTGCATCTCACGTTCTGTTAAAAGGCCGGTCATTTCGATAATTCGGTCAGCCAGGGTGGATTTGCCGTGGTCAATATGTGCAATGATACAAAAATTACGAATTTTACTCTGGTCTGTCATGACAGACATTCCTCCTGTCCTCTATGTAATTCTCTTCTGACAGTATAACACACACACGTTCGGTTTGTCACGGAGTTTATTCAATCCAAACTCATGTTTGTGATGTTTTACCAAAAATCACCTGTTTCCCTGCAGAACCCTGTTCAGAATATCAGCAAAAGGCTCCATTGCGTTCTTCACCTCCTGCACGGTGTTGGTCTGGGCACCGGCTTCCAGAAGGAGAGCCCTCGGCCGCAGATGCAGATTATACCGAAGTCCTGCCAGATAGATTCCTCTGTAAAGTTCCGGGTAATACAGGGCAGCCTGGTACTCCAGCTGGAAAGAAAAGGCCAGATTATCCTGAATATAGGGATTTGGCAGATAATCCACAGGGCCGTTATTTACCGTATAGCTTAATCCATTGTAAAACATGATCTGTGCCGTGTCTTTTCCGTTGATCTCCGTAACAAGATGCCTATCCTCCGGAACTCCGTCCCTGTGAAGGTCTATAATGACTTCAATGGAAGGATTCTCCTCAAGCACCTTTTCTACATATTCTCTGGAAAAATCGTAGGCCCGGCTGCGGTCGATTTCTCCGTCTATAATGTCAAAGGTTTCTGTCACATGGATCACATTGTATCCATAATTTTCTGTCAAAAGCCGGGTCAGGTAATTTCCCACACCCACAATGGTATCCTCCGTTTCCCCCTCTCTGGAATCCGCAAAGTTTTCCTGGCTGTGGCTGTGGTAAATGAGAATCTGGGGAGCCTCAGGTTCCTTATGCAAAGTCAGGTCCTTTGCCAGGAACCGGGCAGCATTCAGTTGTTCCGCACTGGTGGATGTGTTTTGGTCCAAAATATAGAACTGTCCCAGAAGATAGTCATAATCTGCCAGAGTCTCGGCCGACAGATCCACTGCAGGATGCGGTTTCAGAGCATCCTGAGGCAGCGCGGCGGCCGTTACCTCTTCCTCCGGGATTCTCTGTGTCTGTTTTTGTACGCCTTCCTCGTCCTGTGACTGTTCTTCTGCTCCTGCCTCTTCCTGCGGTTGTTTTTCTTCCTCTGCTTCATCCTGCGGCAGTTCTTCCGTTCCTGCCTTTTCTGAATTTTTCTTTTCCGCATCTGCTTTCTTTGGGATACTTCCCTGCTTTTCCTCTGAATCATCAGAAACAGACAGGTTGTCCGCATCCCCGTTTTCTTTCAGACTCCGGTCATTTTCTCTTCGAACCTGCTCGCCTAAATACTTTGCATTGGAAGCAATGATCATTTCATACGTCTCCGGATCCTCCCGCAAGGGTACGCTGCCGGCCTCTTTTTCCAGGAAGCAATACAGCGGAAGCCGCCTGTATACATTCTCCTGCAGGAAAAAGGGTCCTGGCATCAAGGCCAGAACAGCAAAAAAACACAGGCTCATCAATACGCAGAATGCCTTCTGGAAATTCGTCACATAATCACCTCTTTAAAGGTATCCTATGACAAAAATACGGAGAATATACCGTCCATGCGGATGCCCACGCCTTTTTAGTTTTGGGCAAACGCCATATTTAAGCCTTCCGATATGGTAAAACTCAGGTATTTCATCGTCTCGTCCACATCCTTCGGTGTCACGAACATGCTGTGAAGATGGGGCGGAATCATCTCTTCCAGAAACTCCTTCTGCTCTGCCTCCTCCAACGCATCCAGCAGATGAGCCATAGAATCATGTACGATGGTAGCTGCATCCACCACCGTGGGCACGCCGATTCCGATCACCTTTACCTGCAGGTTTTCCTCTGTCAGTCCCACTCTGTGATTACCCACTCCGGAACCGGGATGGATTCCCGTATCTGTAATCTGAATCGTCCGATTCAGCCTTTTTACACTGCGCGCGGCCAGAGCATCGATTGCGATCACTACATCCGGCTTTATTTCACTTACCACGCCTTCTACGATCTCAGAAGTCTCCATTCCCGTCTGTGCCATCACACCCGGAATAATTCCGCTGGTACAGTGCATTTTTTCTTCCCCCAGTCCCTTTAGCCCGTATTCCCGTATAATGTGCCTTGTCATATGCATATTTTCCACCACATGGGGACCCAGGGAATCTGCCGTAATGCCCTGGTTTCCAAGCCCCACCACCAAAATGGATTTATCACTGTCAAGGTCAATCAGCTGCCGCAAATGACGGGCTACCTCTTCTGAAACTTCCCTGTGATAATCCTCATCCGGAACAGATAAATTTGGGGCCTCAATGGTAATATAATTTCCCTGAGGTCTTCCCATGGTCTTTGCCCCGTTTTCCGTGCGGATTTTTACAACGGTAGTCCGGATGTCCTTCTCTTCATTATAGTCCTCCTTCACCTCCACACCCCGGATTTCCACATTCTCTTCCGTGAACCGTTCCGTCGCCTCCAATGCCAGGTCAGTTCTGACCCTGTAACTTCCCATCATAATCTCAACCTCCGATTTTCAGCATTCTTCCATCGCTACATTTCACGGGATGGGGAAGGGCTCCCGGGTTCCTGTCTCCGGCAGCCCTTCCCCACCCCGTGAAATGTAACCTTCCATCATATTTTTTACCTATTTTGCAGAATTATGTATTGACATTCCTGCTAAATTATACTAAGATATATAAGCATGTTCGCAGGAGCGCCCGTGTCTGTTTCTGCGAAAAACATTTTACTATTACCCTGATTGGAGGTGTACGAATTGGCTAATATTAAATCTGCAAAGAAAAGAATTTTAGTAAACAAAACCAAAGCTGCGAGAAACAAATCTATCCGCTCCGCTGTTAAGACTTCCATTAAAAAAGTAGAAACAGCAGTCGCAAACAAGGATAAAGAAGCTGCACAGGTTGCATTAACAGATGCGATCTCCACAATCAGCAAAGCAACTTCCAAAGGTGTTTATCACAAAAACAACTGCGCCAGAAAAGTTTCTCGTTTAACAAAAGCCGTAAACAGCATCGGCTGATAAACGATTGATTTTAATTATAAGCTTATAATTAAAAGGACAGCCACAACCGTCATGTGACTGTCTTTTTGTTTTATCCTTCTCTCCCTGGCTCTGACCGGAAGGATGCCGGACTTTTCCCGGTCACCAGCTTAAACATTTTTGAAAAGTTGCAGGTATCCAGGTAACCCACCATGTCAGCCACAGTAGCAACAGGATATCCCTCCTTCAGAAATTCTTTTGCCCTTTCCATCCGGTACTCCATCAGGAAACGTTTCAGGGTTTTCCCGTATCTCTGCTTAAACAGGCGGGAAAGATACCGACGGTCCAGATTCACCATTCCCGCAAGTCCCTCCACAGTAATATTGCTCATATAATTATAGCGGATGTATTCCCAGACTTCTCCGGCATAATCCCTGTTCTGCTTTCGGTCACTGAATATTTCGCAATACAGCCTGAACAAAATTCCGGCAAGATATTCTTTTCTTGTATTTTGGATTTCCTCTGCTCTGCGGATATCATAAAAATTCCCCGGTGAAAATTTCAATACAGGAGGAAGCTGCCAGAAGTCATCTGCAAGCGTCCCATCAAACCCGATCCACACATAATACCAGGGATCCTCCCTGTCCGCCTGATAACGGGTAACCTGATCCGGCTTAATCAGAAAGCATTCCCCTGCTGACAAAGAATACTCCTTTCCCTCCACCTGATAGATTCCCTTTCCCTCCAGGATATAATGAAGCAGATAATACTCCCGCACTGCAGGTCCAAAAAAATGCCCCGGGCTGCAGCGGTCAAACCCTGCAAAAAGCGGATTTAATTCATGAAATTTTTTATCAGAACCAGCACTGATCTCAAGCATCGAATCTTCCTTCCTAGTCTTCCATTTCTGATACAGATATATTCATAAGTTACATTTTGACATGTACCCGGCACTTTTGTCAATCGTTTTTTCCAGGACAGTATGTTATGATCTTTTTATCAAAAAAACAGATGCTTTTTCAGCCTGATCCAGCGTGTGCGCCGTCACGCTCAGGTATATTCTTATCCGAAACGGCGCAGAAAAGAGGAATGCTATGATAAAAATCACATTTATGGGAGCCGGGAGTACGGTCTTTGTAAAAAATGTCCTTGGGGACACGCTTCTCACCCCGGAGCTCTGCCAATCAGAAATTGCACTTTATGACATTGACGAAGAACGTCTTAAGGAATCCCGGCTTCTGATTGAACGGTTAAATGAAAACTTAAATCAATCCAGAGCTGTCATCCGAACCTATCTTGGACCGAAAGCCCGTAAAGATGCCCTGCGTGATGCGGACTTTGTAATCAATGCCATTCAGGTAGGGGGATATGATCCCTGTACCATTACGGATTTTGAGATTCCAAAAAAATACGGTCTTCGCCAGACCATTGGAGATACTCTAGGAATCGGCGGAATTTTCCGTGCCCTGCGCACCATTCCGGTGCTGGAGGATTTTGCAGCTGATATAGAAGAAGTCTGCCCTAAGGCATGGTTTTTAAATTACACCAATCCTATGGCAATCCTCACCGGATATCTTAATCAATATACCAACGTCCGGACCATCGGTTTATGCCACAGTGTCCAGGTCTGCGCTCCAGAACTGCTCCGCAGCTTAGATATGGAGGAATATGTGGATCATGTGGAAACCACCATAGCGGGAATCAACCACATGGCCTGGCTGCTCAGCATCCGTGACCTTAACGGCAATGACCTGTATCCGGAGATCAAACGGCGGGCATTCCAAAAAAGCGAGGAAGGCCCCCATAAGGACATGGTGCGCTATGAATACATGCGCCGCCTTGGCTACTACTGCACAGAATCCAGTGAACATAACGCAGAATATAATATGTTCTTCATCAAGTCACGGTATCCGGAACTGATCGAAAAATACAATATTCCGCTGGATGAATATCCAAGACGCTGTATCAAACAAATTTCCGACTGGAAAAAGACCCGCGATGATCTCCTCAGTGATCCGCACATTACCCATGAAAGAAGCCGGGAATATGCATCACATATCATGGAGGCAATGGTCACAGGAAACCCGATCAAAATCGGTGGAAATGTAATGAATACCGGACTGATTCCCAACCTTCCCGCCAAAGCATGTGTGGAAGTTCCCTGTCTTGTTGACCGGAGCGGCATCACTCCATGCTATGTAGGAGAACTTCCTCTTCAGCTTGCGGCAATGAATACGACAAACATCAACACCCAGCTGCTTACCATCGAAGCAGCCCGCACCAGAAGCCGTGAAACTCTGTATCAGGCAGCCATGATGGATCCTCATACTGCTTCAGAGCTTTCCATCGATGATATTGTCTCTCTGTGTGATGATCTTCTGGAGGCACATAAAGACTGGCTTCCGGAATATAAATAAAAATATTATTCTTCTGTCAAGACCACCAGCTAAGCCGGTGGTTTTGATTTTGCGCTTTTATCAGCAGCATCATCGCCTGCGCATTTCATGCTGTATGAAGGGCAAAAAAGATAAGATAATGTAAACCACTGCCATATTTTGACAAATTTTGCATATATTATGCGCTACAATATGATTGTAGCATGCAAGAAACTATGTTAAAATTATGGGAGAAATATAAAATGAAAGAGATACAGAAAAAATATCCAAAACCTTTACAGGAGCTTACGCTCTTGGACAGATTTTTGTTTGATACGGCTATGGCAAACCCGGAAATTTGTCAAAATGTGTTGTCCATTATTCTGAATGAACGGAAAATATCCAATGTAACCGTAGGAATAGCAGAGAAAACACTTGAGCCATACTATGACTCAAGAGCAGTGAGACTGGATCTGCTGGCATTTGATGAAGCGGATACCGTATATGATGCAGAAGCGCAAAAGGAAAACAAAGGGCACAGAGCCACATGCCGGAGGAGCAGGATTTATCAGGCATACATTGATGTGAATCTTCTGAAACCTGGTGAGACAAACTTCGGAAAACTGAATGATACATATGTGATTTTTATCTGTCCTTTCGATCTGTTCGGATATAAGAAATACAGATATACGTTTCGCATGACCTGTGATGAGGTTCCGGGGTTGGAAATGAATGATGGCGCGGTAAGGATATTTTTGAATACTCATGGGGAGAATGATGATGAAGTACCGAAGGAATTAGCAGAATTTCTTCATTATATGGAGGATTCGGTAGACAATTCGGAAGAAATTACCAGCCCAAGAGTAAAGCAGCTCGCAAAACAGGTGGATGATATCAAATCCAGTCAGGAAGTTGGTGTGAAATATATGAGAATGTGGGAAGAACTTGTTGAGGCAAAGAAAGAGGGAAGGGAAGAAGGCAAGAAGGAAGGCAGAATACTGAGTAAAATTGAACAGGTACGGAAGACCCTGAAAGAGGGATGTGAACTGTCTCAATTGGCACATTTTTTAAACGAGAAACCGGATAATATTGAATTGATAAAGAATTCGATTTCTGAAAATCCGGAAATGGATGATGAAGAAATTTTAGAAGTAATAAAAGAACTCTGGACAGAATGAAAGAAGCATAAAAAACGCCGTCCTTCCGAGAGGCAATCCTCCCGGAAGAACAGCGTTTTTATTTTCTACCCGAACTGTATTTTATGATCAAAAGCTCCACGCTCAGCACATCTCCCAGGCGTCCGGTTTTCACCGCTTCCTCGGAATCCACAAAATCTTTCACCGCCTCTTCCAGTTCTTCCACGGAATAGGATCTTGCGCAGGAAGCAATATTCCGCACAACAAAGGAAGGTACTCCAAGACGGGAAGCGATCTCGCTCTGGGAAGCTCCTTCCCCGGAAAGCTGTTTCGTCAGCAGCAGCTGCCGAAACTGTTTTGCCAAAAGAAACAGGATCCTCATAGGCGGCTCCTTCAATGTCAGAAGATCATAGTACAGATCAAGCGCTCTCTTCTGGTTCTTTTCCGTCACCGCACGCACCATGTCAAAAATCTTGTTGGTAGTCTGGGTCGTGCAGATTTCCTCAATATCCTCTCCGGTAACTACCTCCCGCCCATCCGTATAGGCAATCAGCTTCTCCAGTTCCATGCGCAGATTACCCATATTCGTACCGGTTTTCGTCAGCAGAAGTTCCATATCCCTCTGGGTGATCTTCCTTCCTTCTCTTGCCAGAACCCCTGCAGCCCAGCGCATCAGTGTCTTCTCATCCTGTTTTGCAAATTCCACTGCACGGCCGACGTTTTTCACAGCTTTATACATTTTGCTGCGCTTGTCCACTTCCGTTTCCGCAAAGATCAGAACCACATACTCCGGCAGCTCTTTCAGATATTCCGCAAACTCCTCGCATTTATTCTTGAAAAATCCGGAATCTTCGATCAGGATCACCCTTCTGTCTGCAAAAAATGGCATTGTCTCACAAAGATCTATCAGCTCCTTTACTTCTATGCCTTTCCCTTCGTAGCGGCTGAAATTCATGGTATCCCCATCCGGATTCAGGGCTTTCAGGAGCTTCTCTTTATACTGTTGTCTTAAATAAGCTTCTTCCCCAGACAAAAGATATGCCTGCTTAAAATTTCCCGTCTTGATGTCTTCCTGTAAACTCTTCAAACCTTCGGCTCCTATTCTCTCCTGTTATAACTGTACGCAGATTTCCTCATAGATTGCCTTCATCAGTTCCTCTGTTTTTCTGCACTCTGATACAACCGAAATTACAGCGTCTTTCTCCTGCAGCACAATAGAAAGCTGACCGTATTTTCCATCAGCCCGGAAGGAATGATATTTTCCTCTCCAGAACAAATATCCGTAAGGCGCGTCATCCGCATATTGTCTGGTGCTTTCCTCTATCCATTCAGGGGAGAGAATCTGCCTGTTGTTCCACATTCCTTTATTCAGGTAAAACAGACCAAATCTATGCATCTCAGACAATGTCAGAAACAGCCCGCCTGCTCCAAAAGAATTTCCAAGAGGATCCGTTTCCCATGTAGGACGTTTGATGCCAAGATGGGAAAACAATCGGGGAGTCAGATAAGAAACCAGATCACAGCCGGATCTTCTCTGCACAAGAATCCCGGCAAGGTACGGGCCAACATTATTGTATACAAAATGGGTTCCCGGCTCATAGACAAACGGAATGGCAAGGGACATTTTTACCCAGTCATCCTCCTCGTAAATCGGCCTCTGTGCACCCATAAGACTGCCTTCCTTCTGTCCAAGGCGCATGGTCAGAAGATCCCGAACAGTTGCCTTTTTCAGATTTTCATCTGCTTTTTCCGGAAGGTCGTCCGCAAAAGCATCTGTCAGTTTTTCATCCAGAGAAAGCAGGCCTTCCTGTACCGCAAATCCCACTGCACAGGAGGTGAAGCTCTTGGTTACAGAATACACATTTCTCCGGCACTCATCCTCACTGTGCCACTGTGCAGTTACTTCGCCATGCTGGGATATTTTTATTCCAAGGACACCAAGTGTACTGATTCTTTCAACAAATAAACCTAAATCCATTTCCTGTCCTCCTTGTATAAGAACTTTCTGAACAGATACACCATATCACAAAATCGTTCGTTTAGGAAGACTAATTCTCCATTTCACTTAACATAATACTTTTGGATTATTTCCTGAGCTTCCTGAAAAAAAGCCGTCTCTTCCATCTGCCCCAGGACAAATTTCTGAAACAGTGTTCCCATGGATGCAATTGCTGACATGGAATTAGGACACAGCGGCCTGGCATAAAGTTTTGCTGAGCGAAGATATTCCCGCACCTCTTCAATCCCCTGAATATGCAGGCTCTCCTCCTCAATCACATCCAGTCTGGCAGGAAAGGCATTCATTGCCTTTGCATAAGAAAGGCTCCCCTCTTTCCCGGCTGCAAATTTAAGGAATTCCAAAGCCGCTTCCTTATTTTCCGAAGCATTGTTCAGCACATACTGCCATGCAGCAATATTGGTAGCAGGCACTCCTTCACCGAACTTCGGCAAAGGTGCAATATGTATTTTCTCTTCACCATAAACACCTGCACTCACAAACTGGCTGACAGCACCGCTGTACATAAACATACAGCCATAGATTCCATTCATAAACTTCTCTTCCATCTGTTCGTACTGGTCTACCATCTGCCCGCCGGAAGTCATCTTCTTATCCAGAAGCTCCTTCATGCACTTTACCGCAGCTTTTGTATCAGGATTCGTCCAGTCTCTGTAATCTCCGCCAAAAAGATTCACAAATTGGGAAATGCCATTAAATGCATAAGTCTTTTCCCATGCATCACCGTACACATACCGGTTCTCCCCCAAGCCTTTGGACAACTCAGAAAAATCCTGATATGTCTCAATCTGTGCCATCCCGGCCTGATCCAGAAGCTCCTGATTTACCCAGAACATCATCACATCCATGGAAAAAGGCACAGAATATACCTTTCCGTCCGCCATGCACATTTCCCGGAAATATTCCTCAGGATAATTACTCTGCATCTCCTCCGTCATTACGGTTTCATCTAAAGGCGTCAGATATCCCTTATATTTAAATTCGCTGATCATCTCGTCATTTACCGTGATCACATCTACAGAGCTGTCCCCTGAGGAAAGGATCGTAGAAATCAGCGCCTGACGGTTATCCGCATTATCCGGGCACTCCATCACATGGATCTTCATTCCAAGGGCTTCTTCAGCCTCCTGAATAAAAGAAGAAAACCCCTTATTTTTCTGATCCATATGCAGAATCGTCAGCTCTGCCATTTCCTCCTCCTGCCTGGGAATGGGCGTCACAGAGCTGACTCCGCTTTTACAGCCGCTAAGTGCCATCACGGCTGCCAAGAGCAAACCTAATCCTTTTTTCACCTGAATCACCCTATCTCGGCCATCTGTCCTCTTTTTCCATCAGTGGTTTAAAAGAAGCGTGAGGTTCTGACTGATACCAGTAAGCCACACTGGCCACATCATCCTGCCGCTCAAACAATCCCCTGTAGCCCACTCCGATCTGCTGAATCGTCACACGCAGATTCTCCTCAAAACAGATTGGATCCTGGATATGCCAACGGTAGAATCCCCGCATGGGCGGGCAGTCGTCATTGTGGTAAAAATTATGAATCAGCTCATCGTGTGAAGAATAATAAGGATATCCCAGGTAGGGAGTAGAATAATTCTGCTCCACAGTCTTCCCGTTTACCTGATGGGCAAAACTCCATGAGCCGCCGAAGTAGTCCTCTGTTCCTGTCCCGCAGATGGTCGGATATTCCTCATCCCCGTCCAGATAAAACTTTACTTCGCCCTCTCCCCACCAGTACCGCTCCAATGTAGTAAGGGCAAGATAGGTACCTACATAATGCCCCTTTCCCTTCACCCCATCCAGAATGGTATAATCCTTCTGTTTTTCTGTGAGACGCTCCCGCCTCCATTGTGCATGAAAATAGGCAATGTCCTTTGGAAGTTCCTCATACAGGCAGTAATCCACCTGATAAAAGAAAGCCGGAATCGGATTTGCATGCTGGTTCTCCAAAGTAATTTTCGCGCTTTTCTGAAAAGGCATAGGGAAATAGCAGTTAAATCCTCTGTTTGGAACCACCGCAACAGGAACCGAATTCACCAGGCATTCCCTTCCAAATCCACAGCAGAAAAAGTCCCCCAAAGGGCTTTCCACAGAAGGCGTCTCTTCTCCATCCCAATACATCCGAAGCACCAGGTCACGCAGCACAAAACAATCTGCGTCTGTTGTTTTGGTATCTACGGTAATCCAGATATGATTGATTTCTCCCGGGCCCTCCATACTTGCCAGCGTAACCGTTTCTCCGGGAGCAATATCTCTGAGGCAGGGACTTCCCTTCCTGGAAGGCCCCAGGTGACTGGCAGCCATGCCGCCTTTTCCTTTTTCTCCATGAGGATTTTCTGCATTAATAGAACGGCTTTTTCCGTATTTTGCAAGGGCGATTCCTCCAAGCCCTCCTGTAAAAGAAAGATAAGACATGTTGTTTTCCTCCTTAAGTTCATATACCGGATTATGCTTTTACTCCTCCCGCCATTATACCATCCATGATTTGTTTTTCAAAGACTGCAACAAAAATAATGATGGGAAGCAGAATAATCCATCCCATAGCGCTTACCAGATCCCAGGGCACACCATACATATTATCCCGAAGGGGAAGCTGCACGATTGCCACCGAAAGCACCTGGATTCCATTGGAATAAAACAGCGGGGTAAAGAAATTATTCAGGCAGGTAATAAAATTAATAATACAAACGGTTGCAATTGCCGGTTTCATCAGGGGCAGCACCACCTGAAACAGCCTCTGGAAAAAAGTTGCACCGTCAATGGAAGCAGCCTCCTCCAGCGAGACAGGGATTTCTCCCACAAAATTTTTCAGGATCAGTACCGTAAATGGAATTACCGTACTAATATATAAAATAATCAATCCCGGATAAGTATCATAAAGCTGTACTGTCCTTAAAAACTCATACAAAGGCCTTGCCGTAACCACCTCCGGAATCAGCATGGTCGCTACAATAAAGGCAAATGCAATACCGACTCCCCTGGATTTAAAACGCGCAAATCCATAAGCAGCCATTGCACAGAAAACCGTACTGATCACCAGGGTCAGTCCTACGATCAGAACCGTATTCCCTATTTTTTCCAAAAGTCCTACATTTTCGACCAAAAAAGTATAGCTTTCCAAAGTTGGATGATCCGGCAGGTAGTCAATGGGAGTTTTAAAGAGCTCACCGGGAGGCGTAATGGAAGAAATAAAGATCCAGTATACAGGAAAAAGGATCACAAAGGAAACCAGTGCAAACAAAATCCATCTTCCCCAAACAGTCAGCCCGCGGTAGAATTTATATTTATTGTTGCCTTTCATGGGTTTTCCCTCCTAATCGTTAAATTTATTCATGGCATGGATGTTCAGCCAGCTAAGCAAAGCCATCACTGCAAACAGCGCTATCGCAAGAGCAGCCGCATAGCCTACATTCAGATTGGTAAATGCTTCTGTTGTAATCCTGTAGGCAATCAATGCCGTATCTTCTCCCGGTCCTCCGGAAGTCATGGAATATACCAGGTCAAAGGAGGTCAGCCTCCAAAGGGTAAATGGAATACACAGGGTCATGACATTCTTCGTGATCAGGGGAAGAGTGATCCGGAAGAAACTCTGAACGCCGTTGGCTCCGTCCACCTTGGCAGCCTCATAAATATCCCCGGAAATAAACTGAAGCCCGGATAACACCAGAATGGCAAAGAAAGGCAGATCCTTCCAAAGATCCATTGCGATCACGGCAGCCCTTGCCGATCCCGTATGGATCAGCCAGCTATTCTGATAGGAAGGCGCAAACCAGCGGATAAAATCATTGATCAGGCCATAATCATTATTAAAGGCCCATTTTGCAGCCATACCTGCCACAACCGTAGGCATGGCCCAGGGAATCAGGACAATGGTACGCAAAAATCTTCGTCCCTTAAATTTCATATTCAAAATAAGTGCCAGGCCAATGCCAAGAATAATATGCAGAGCCATGGACACAACCACAAAAATAACCGTGAAGCGAATCGATGTCAGCACCTTGGGATCCGAAAACATTTTCAGATAATTCTTAAATCCCACAAACTCATCCACACCGGCCAGGATCCGGATATCAAACAAGCTGTTTTTAAAGGTTGCAAAAATAGGAAATAATGTAGTAAAGCCCCGGATCAGAAGAACCGGAAGGATCAGCAGCCAGGGAATCCATTTTATTGACTTTTTACTTACAAACACGGCGAAAACCTCCTTCTTATCCATAGGGAAACTGCGGGCGGAAATCATAGACCTCCGCCCGCTTAGTTTCATTTTACTGATAGGATTCTACATAAGCCTGTGCTTTCTCGCAGAACTCATCTACTGTGATCTCATCCTTCATACAGGACTGGAAGATCGTTCCCATATCAGAAATAAATTCCATTGTCTGAGCTACCATAGGACGGCCCTTTACGTTACATTCAGAAGCATAGCGGCTATACATTTCTTTTGCAATATCTGTATCCGGAACCACTTTTTCTGCCACGTCTTTTCTTGCAGGATATCTATCAAAATATTTATAGGAAGCTTCCATACCGCCCTCATCTGCCATATACTGAAGGAATTTCACTGCTGCCTCCTTATGTTCGGATGCACTGTTTAATACATAACTCCAGGAGTCTGTAAAGATGGCACGTTCTCCTTTTCCGCTGAAATCAGGAACCATAGCCATATGGATCTTATCCTCGGAACGCATATCTACATTGGCATATTCCTGTCCAAGTCCCCAATAGAACCAGCAACCGTATTTTCCGTCGTTTGCCTTGGGATTCATCTGTTCATATTTGTCAGCGATCTGATCAATCGGTGTCTGTCCGTTAGCTACCATATCATGAAGGAACTGAATGGCCTCTTTATTTTCTTCTCTGGTCCAGTCAAAATAATCACCGCCAAACATGTTTACAAACTGTGCGATTTCATTAAATACATAAGTTTTTTCCCAGGAGCCGCCATAACCGTAGCGTCCGTCGCCGGAAGCGGCCTCCACATATTTCAGGAAGTCTTCCTTTGTTTCAATGGATTCCATGCCAAGCTCATCCAGAATTTCCTGATTTACCCAGAATGCCAGATATCCTGAATATCCCGGTACTCCCACAATATTTCCGTCTTTATCCGTGATCATGTCTGCCATATATCCCTGTGGAAATTCTCCCCGGATATCCTCTGTCATGACTGTATCATTTAATCCTTCCAGCCATCCGGAGTTTTTAAATGCTGCACTCATTTCATCATTGATTTCCAGAATATCCACGGAGGAATCGCCTGTGGAAAGAATGGTGGTGATCTTCTGCTGACGGGTATCACTGTCTGTGGGAGCCGCGATCACATTAATATTCAGCCCTGTTGCCTCCTCCACATTTGTAAGCCAATCCTCAAAATCAGGGTCTGTGGTGTTGATGCTGTACAGTGTCAGATCATACTCCTCATCTGCATAAACAACTGCCGCATTTGCTGCCATTCCCATCATCATTGCTGCTGCAAGTACTATGCTCACTGCTCTTTTCTTCATATCGTTCTCCTTTTCCCGGGCGGCTTACCTTTTCTCCCGCCCTGTTTTATTTGATGGGTTAAAGATACCAGATTGGGATTTTTTTCTAAATACAATATTTTTCGATTCATTTATATTATTTTTTGTTCCATTGAAATTCCGTTCTGTCTTTTTTATAATGTAATTATCAAGAAAAGGAGTATCTGACCATGAAACGATTAAAAAAAATCCGGATTCACTGTTCCAGCTTTCAGTCCAGGCTTCTGCTGGCTTTCTTTGCTGCCACACTGCTGCCGATCTCCATTATCGCAGGCATTTCCTGGCATATTTCCTATGGGATAGCACAGGATAAAATCCTGGACTCTGTCCTTGAGTCCGATGCCCAATTGAATGCCCGGCTGAACAGCCGCATACGTCAGACAGAAGCGGTTGCAGACACCCTCCGCTATCAGATGTATTCCCTGTCACAGGCCTCAGAAGAACTTTCCCTATCCCTGGATACGGTCAGCAATGTAAGAAATAATATATCCCAATATAAATCCGCATTCGACTTTTATCACATTTTCCTTTATCTCCAGCCCGGCCGGATCGGAGCCGATGAAGGTGTATACTTTTTTCCTCTGGAGAAACTCTCCAATTTACAGCTTTCCCAAGGTGAGCTCTCTTCCTTTGGCTCCTCCTCAGGCTGGCTGCTGCGCCGGAATGTAAAACTTCCTGCCATCCTCTCCGCCAGGGAATCGGACGCAGTACTATGCTGCCGTTCCCTGACAGACCAGGGCACAGGGATTATGGAATACGCCTATTGCATTGCCATAGAAGCGCAGGAGTTCTCCGATTATCTGGACACCTCCTTTGGTGCGGAAGAAATTACCAGCTATCTGGTATCCCGGGAAGGCCAGGTGATCGCCCACAAGTCCCCGGACCAAAACGGAACCGCCTTGGACGACAGCAAAAAATCGCTTCTTTTGGAACATCAGGATTCTTTTTTTCATTGTGATGGAACCTATTACCATAATGTGGGACTGGAAAATGGCTGGCTTCATGTTACAGAAATCCCGGACAGTTATATCACCAGCAATACCCGGCCACTGATTCAGAGCATTCTCCTTGCACTGGCATTTTTTATTCCTCTGACCATTTGTGTGATCATCCTGTTTTCCAAAAGCCTTACCAGAAGGCTTACTATCCTGTCCAATGCAATGGAATGCTTCCGTCTGGACCAGAATCAGGCAGAGCCCTCCATCATTACCGTTCCCCGTCCTGACGACCCGAAGGATTATGATGAGATCGACCGGCTCGGCGTTACTTTTGAGGAAATGCAAAATACCATCTCCGGCAGCCTGAAATCCATTGTGGAACTGTCTGTCCGTGAGGAGCGGCTGAAGTATCAGCTTCTTCAGTCCCAGATCAATCCCCATTTTCTTTATAATATTCTTGGCTCCATCAGGACCTGCCAGACCCTCGGCAAACTAGACACTGCCAATCAGATGATTACAGACCTGACTGCTTTTTACAGGCTTACCCTTCGCAAATCCAGGGATCTGATTCCCATCCGGGATGAACTGGAGATTGCAAGGCTGTATCTCAATATGGAAAAGCTTTGCCACAGTTACCAACTGGACTGGAGCATTACCGCAGAAGACGGCGTAGAGAATTTTATGATCTGCAGGTTTACACTGCAGCCCTTCCTGGAAAACAGTATCCATCACGGCCTTTCCGCAGGCGGTGAGCTTCTCCATATTGATGTGAACGTATGCTACGGAGATGATACGGTAATTATTACCATCCGGGACAATGGGGCAGGCATTTCGCCCCAGACACTCGAGCAGCTTCAAAACGCCATGGAAAACAAAATCATCAATTACGAAAAGCATTTTGGAATTTCCAATGTGAATGCAAGAATATCCAATCCCCTTTTTGGAAACGGAACCGTCTGCATTGAAAGCCAGCTTATGGAAGGGACCTGCATCACAATCGAATTTCAGCAAATGGAGGACACCGATGAGGAAAGTTATGATCGTTGACGACAACCACCTGTCAGCAGAAGGTGTGGAGAAAAATATTGACTGGGAAGCTCTGGATGCCAAAGTAGTGCATATCTGCTATAGCGGCGAAACTGCCATCCAGGCCATTCAAAAAGAAAATGTAGATCTGATTATCACAGACATTGAAATGCCGGATATGGACGGCCTGACCATGGGAAAAGCTGCCCTTGCCATGAATCCCATGGTCAAGATCATCCTCATCAGCGCATACGATAAATTTGAATATGCAAAGCGGGCACTGCATATCGGTGCACTGGACTATATTGAAAAACCTCTGGACTACCAATATCTGGCACGGAAGGTACAAAATGCCTTTACTGTTCTTGATCGGGAGGAGAAGAATATCAGCCTCCTGAAAAAAAGCCGTCCCGTTCTGGTAGAAAAATTTTTCCGGGAGCTGACTCACATGCCTCCGAAGGAAGCAAAGCTCCAGTTACAGTCCCATATGGAATACCTGCAGCTTAAGCTTTCTTATTCCTTTTACAATGTGATTGCCATTGAGCCGGAAAATGCCAGGGAGTACAAGGAACAGTACGGTGTGGAAAAATATCAGATAGAGCTTTTAAACATCCGGGATATTATCCTGGAACACACCGGCATTTTCAGCTATGTGTATCTTTTGGAAAACTTTGACGGCTTTCTCTGTATCCTGGCACAGAATGGCTCCCATGCCAATCATTTCCTGCAGGTCTGCCACAAGGTTATGAATGCCATTGCTGAGGCCAGCCGTCCTATCGGCCTTTCCCTGAATATAGGCATCGGCACCATTGTAACAGATTTCTGGAATCTCTGCCGGTCCTGCGAAAGTGCAAAGCATGCACTGGAATACCGTTTTTTCTTTCCTCACAAAAATGTATTTGACGGCAGGGAGGCTCTGGGCCGGGATTTGTCTGTAGCAGAATTCCCCAACCAGAAGGAAGAAGAGCTGATCCGCCTTCTCTGCAAAAAGGAGGAAGCAGCCATAGACCTGTGGCTTGAGGATTTCTCCAGGGGACTTACCAGGAATTTTCAGACAAAAAATTTTGCTTTTATCCAGGTTTATTCCCTTCTGGGAAGAATCCTGAAATTCTTCTACGAATTAAGCTTGGATACCAGTGACCTGGAGAAAAAAATCATTTATGTATATAACCACATAGAGCAATTCCACACCACAGAGGAACTGTGCGCATGGCTCAAAAATCTCTGCCGCCTGGCATGCAGCAAACTGGATACCTCCATGAACGACTATCACCGGAAGCTTTGCGAATCTGTTATTTCCTATATAGGGGAAAACTACATGAACAATTCTCTGTGCCTGAACGATATTGCCAGAGAAGCAAACGTAAGCCCCGCTTATCTAAGCGCACTATTCAAAAAGACTCAGGAAATCAGCATCAGCGACCTGATTACTTCCCGCCGGATCGACGCTGCCTGCCGCTATCTTACTGCAACCGATATGTCTCTTAAAGAGATCAGCATGAAATGCGGTTATGCCAATCAATATTATTTCAGTACCAGCTTTAAAAAGAGGATGGGCATGACACCTACTGCCTACAGAGAACAGCACTAGGAGGTTATGCAGAACCGTTCTGTCCATATGCGTGTCCCGTTTGTGCGAAGGGTAACTGCGCCGCTTTTCATAGTATATTCCAGGCGGCATCCGGAATCCTCCAGCCTCTTGATTGCCTCCGGGGAGGGATGACCGTATGTATTGGCGGCAGAACAGGAGATCACCCCGATTTCCGGCAGGATGGTTTCCAGAAAAGCCTTTCCCGAAGAATACCTTGACCCGTGATGCCCTACTTTCAGGAAATCAACATCGGAAAGGCGTCCTTCTTTCAAGAGCTTTTTCTCGGTTTCTTCTCCAATGTCCCCTGTACAAAGCCCCCGGAAGTCTTTGTATTCCAGCTCCAACACCATGGCCTCCTCATTTACGTCCTGTCCGGATGCCCCCGGCACAGGAGAGAGAACGGCAAAGCTTAATTCACCTGCTTTTATCCGGTCTCCCGCATTGGTGCCTGTTGTTTTCATTCCTGCCTCTTTTGCCAAAGCCGCAAGCTCCTCCCAGGCATCCGGCGGCTGGCTCCAGCCCGGAAGGTACAGGGTTCCCCCGTGTATGGAAGTCAGCCCCTCTCCCATATAGGTCAGCAGTTCTTTGATTCCGCTGATATGGTCTTCATCTGTATGAGAAACAAAAATGCCGTCCAGATAAGAAATCCCCTGGCTTTTCAGATAGGGCAGAAGCTGATATTGTCCTACATTGGATTTATTGCTGCTTCCACAGTCTACCAGAAAGTGATACCCCTCCGGTGTCTCTATTACAATACCGTCCCCCTGTCCCACATCCAGACAGGTAATCTTCAGGTTTTTTTCCGATCTCCAGCCCAGAATAAAAACACCCAGACATACCAGCAGGAGCATTCCCATTTCCAGCTTTCCCGGGAAATGCCGCAGGATTTTTCCTCTGTGCTTATTTTCTGTTCCTTTCTTCCTCCTTTTCATTGCCGTCTTTCCCAGAAACAGCGCCAGAAACAAGAAGCCGTAATACCCCAGAATCTGCCAAAGCTCCGGCTGTCCGCCGATCCATGTGCACCAGGGAAGTTTCCCGGCCAGCCTGCACAATTGTTCATAGAGGAACAAAAGCACTCTGCCCGGAATCAAAATGATCTCCGCCGCTCTCATGCTGAGAAGTCCTGCCAGGCCTCCCAATACCCCGCAGGCCAGAACTGCTCCCACAGTAGGAAGAACCGCCAGATTAAGAAAAATTCCCATCAATGACACTTCTCCATAAAAATACAGCATAACCGGCAGATTGACCATCTGTACTGCCAGCGACCCCAGCAGCGTCTTCACCATCTTTCCTTTCTTTCCCGCCACTCCGGAAACCACAGGAGCCACAGTTCCAAGTCCCACCACAGCTCCGAAAGAAAGAAGAAATCCACTGCTGTAAAGATTAGAAGGCGCATTAAAAAGCAAAAGGATCGCCGATACTGCCAGAGCCGTCAGCCCATCATAGCATCTTCCCAAAAGCTCTGCGCTTACCGCCATGAAAAACATACATACCGCCCTCATAGCAGCCACACTGCTCCCTGTCATCATCCCGTACTGCACCATCAGCACCAGAGAGATCATCCCTGCCGGAACCAGCCCCAACCCTGCCCTTTTTAAAAGACGGTTGATTCCTGCCCCCAGAAGGCTGATATGCATGCCTGAGATGGCAAGAATATGAATAATCCCTGCCATCTGGTATCTCATCTTTGTCTCTTCTTCCAGGCTTCCCTTTTCTCCCAGAACCATCGCTTCAAATACAGGAGCATCCTCTCCCGCAGCCCCTGCATAGATTCCGGCAAATTTCTCCCGCACATCCAGAAGTCCCTGCAGATAAGGAGACCAGGCAGCAGATTGCTCTTCGATCACCCCATCCTTCAGGAAATAGTAAATATGCCTGCACCCATAATACTGCCGGCTGTCAAATTCCCCGGGATTCCTGGCTTCAGGCACAGGAACCAGCCTGCCGGACACTTTTAAGAAGGTACCTGCAGGAATGTTCCCCGATGTATTCACTTTTTCTTTTTTCAAAAAAACTCTGACATTTTCAATGGAAATTTTTCTTACAGATTCAGCCCCCTGCCCTCCCTTTTTCGGGCAAAGCAGGAAAGCTCCTTTGAGATAGATAGACTGGGAAAATTCTGTTTCTGCGCACTGCTGTACCTCCCCGAAGATAACAGCCTCCTGATGGCAGCCGATCCATGTCTGCAGGGACCGGGGCAGGGGATTCCCCCGAATAACAGATATCCCCAGCGCATCCATCAGACACATCGCTGACATCAGGAGCAGGCAGACCACACATATCGGGCGTCTTCCCAAAACGCTCCTTTCCGGCCAGTTTCTTATTTCTGGTCCTCTTCCTGCACAATAAGTTCTTCATTTTGCTGATAATAACTATACAGCGGCATTTCATTTCCAAAATTTCCTTCCGAACTGCCGTCCACAGAAATCTGCACTTTATCCGCATCACAGGCTGCAAGTACAGAGTTCACTACAGAATAGACCCGAACCTCTTCCGAGACATCCAACGCATAATCCAGAAAGCCCCTCTCCAGGTTCAGATAACATACCCTGTCTGAAATGGAAGTACTTGTAACCAGCGTATTTCCCGGTATTGTCGGATAGTTTCCTTTTACCATAGGGCCCTTTGCAAGCTGCTCCAGGACAACCCGTTCTTTTGGAAGGCTCTTTTTATAATATACGTTTCTCTTTTCAGCCACAAGATTGGTACCCGTTTTGTCCGTGAAATACAGAGTAAAGGTATCATAACGATACTTATCCATATTCTCCCCGGAATACTCCACAAAGGTACTTTCATCCATGTCTCCGATTTTCTGGTTCTTGGAATCTGTAAGATCCTGCCCGTTTACCGTGAAGCGGACAGCCTGGATTCCCGGTATCTGCACGAACATTTTTACGATTCCTGCACGTACCAGAATTTCCCGGACCCTGCTCATTTTACTGTACTGGTCATTAAAGTCAATGGTCAGAACCTTCTCTGCTGCCGTATAGGAATTGATGGTCACCTCTTTGGGTAAAAGTGCGATCTCCTCACCCTCTGCTGCCATTTTTCCCAGGCGCTGCATCAGGTCCTTGATCATATACTCCGCCTCTTCCTCTTTTGGCTTGTAATCTCTTTGTTCCAGTTCTGTTTCATCGCCGCTTAAATAATAAATACTGTAATCGGCTTTTTTTTCTTCCTGCTGTGCTTCTTCCACTTCAATCGTACATCCCGCCAGAGAAATGCAACAAAAAAGCACAGCCAGAAATATGCTTAAACTTTTCTTCACCCTGCACCTCCTACGGAATATAAGACAACGGAATCCGAACAGAGAACGTGGTTCCCTCGCCTTCCTTGCTGAATACCTTGATCACCCCATGATGCATTGCAATACTGCTTCTGGTAATGGCAAGGCCAAGTCCCGTTCCGCCGATTTCTCTGGAATGAGATTTATCAACACGGTAAAAACGCTCAAAAATGCGCTCAATGGAATCCTCCGGAATTCCCAGTCCCGAATCTGCCACAGTCACATAAAAGTACTTATGGTCTGCATCCAGGGATACCCGTACCCATCCGTCATCAACATTGTATTTAATACCGTTTTCCACCAGATTACTGATGGCTGAGGTAAATTTAATTTCATCCACATCCGCCTCTACCGTGCGGAAACTGTCCAGAATCAGATCTATATTTCTCTTATCTGCAATAGGACGCAGACGTTTCAAAATGGATTCCAGAAGCTGATTGATATCCAGATGAGTAATATTCAAATCAGAAGACTTTTTGTCCATTTTTACCAGAGTAAGAAGATCTGTGATGATCTTATTCTCTCTGTCGATCTCCGCTGTAATATCCTGCATAAACTCCTGATACAGCTCTTCAGGAACCCCCGACTGCCCTACCAGAGAATCTGCCAGAACCTTCATGGAAGTTAACGGTGTCTTCAGCTCATGGGACACATTGGATACAAACTCCTGGCGGGATTCATCCAATACCTTCATACGTGCCACCATTTTGTTAAATGCATCTGTGATAAGGACTGTTTCCGTATAGTCCGGAACAGATATCTGTTCATTCTGGTAACCATCTGTCAGATCCTCAATGGCCCTTGTCACTCTGGCAAAAGGTTTTACCAGTACAGTAGAGAGCACGCAGGCCAGAAGAACCACCAGAACTACAATGATGGCAATGACCAGAATGCCTATCTGCTCCAGCTGAAAAACAGTTGATAAAATCTCACCGCAGGAAAAAGTCACAAGCATGGCTCCCTGAAGCTGCTGCACATCCGGGCTTCTTACCGGAACCACGATCTCCAGAGTCTGATCCTTTCTGCTGTAGCCTGTATCCTTCTCTCCCTTAAAGCACCTGATAATCTCCGGGGAGATCATCGTCTTCCCCTCATCTACATGATAAGTATCCTTAACGATTTTAAAATCCCTGTCCACTAAAAGGATCCTGCCGCCGTAAATATTCGACAACAACTCCAGCTTGCTGTTTGCAGCCTGAGAGCTGGAGTCATTGAGATAATTTTCTTTAATTAGCAGGCTGCACAAAATGTCACACTGGTTCCTGATACTGTTCACACGGATTTCAATGGCCTTGTCCTCATAATTGGCGATCACCATTACTGCCGAGATGACCCCGGGTACAATTCCCAGAATAATCAGGATGATCAGGATACGGAAACGCAGACTCTTTAAAAAGTTTCCTCGTTTCTTCATAGACTATGCCTGGAAGTAATATCCCACACCCCATTTGGTGTGCACATATTTGGGCTCGCTGGGATTTGCCTCGATTTTCTCACGAAGTCTTCGGATATGTACGTCTACTGTACGCACGTCCCCCGGATATTCATATCCCCATACAATATTCAGAAGATTCTCACGGCTGTAAACTTTATTGGGATTGAATACCAAAAGCTCCAGCACATCAAATTCCTTCGCTGTAAGATTGATCTCTTTTCCGGAAATAAATACCCGGCGTCCCTCGCAATCCAGTTTCAGATCTCCTGCCTGAATGGTCTTTGCCTTCTCTTTTTCCTCATGGTCAGAGCCTGCACGGCGGATGATCGCCTTAATGCGCGCCTTTACCTCCAGAATATTAAAAGGCTTTGTGATATAGTCATCTGCGCCATACTCCAGGCCCAGAATCTTATCCATGTCTTCTCCCTTGGCAGTAAGCATGACAATAGGCACATTGGAAAATTCCCGGATCTGCTGGCACACTTCCAGGCCATCCATCTTAGGCAGCATCAGATCCAGAAGAATAATATCATATTTATTCTCTCTTGCCTTCTCCACTGCCTCTTCCCCATCATAAGCGCAGTCTACTTCCATTCCGTCCTGCTCCAGGCTGAAACGGATTCCCTTTACAATCAGCTTCTCGTCATCTACTACCAATACTTTCCTGCTCATTCATGTTCTCCTTATTCTACTGCTATATTGTCTTTTATCTTCACGAATGTCCCCTCTTTAATGCCCGGGACATTCAAAATCTCCTCAATTGCGGAAAATCCGCCGTGCTCTTCCCTGTACGCCAGAATCGCCTGTGCCTTGGATGCCCCGATCCCTGTTAAAGTGGTCAGCGCATCTTCGTCTGCTGTGTTCAGATTGACTTTCCCAGAAGTCCCTGCTTCTGATCCCTGCTTTTTGGCTTCTTCGTCAGATAAACTCTTTTCCAGAGGGTTCTGATAAGACGGTCTGTTCTTTACTTCCTCCCTGGTAGGAATATAGATCTGCTGCCCATCCTCCACCTTTTCTGCCTGGTTGATATATTCTCCTGCTGCTTCCGGAAGGAACCCGCCTGCTGCTTTGATTGCATGAAACACCCGGCTGTCTGCATCCAGCCGGTAGACGCCCGGTTCTGCCACCGCACCGCACACGTCCACATAAATTTCTGCAGGCAGAATGGACTCTGCCCGGGAAATTCCCTGCTGCCCGGAGTCATCTTCCGACTGCCACTCTCCCCGGTTTTCCTCCGATGGCTGCTTTCCTTCCGGGGAGGCTTCTTCCGGCTGTCCGGCGCTTCGGGCGTCTTCCTCTTCTGAAGGATCATGGCCCTCATTCCCGGCTTTCTTCTCCGGCTGCTCCACTGCTTCCAAAAACTCTGCTTCCTTTCTTCCGCAGCCCGACGATGTAAAAAGCGCCATCGCCAGCAAGCCGCAGGCAAATATCAGCAAACATCTCTGAAAAAAAGTCCCCATATTATTTTTCATAGTTCTCCGGTTCACTCCTTTGCCTTTGTATGGCGGTAAGTTCCCCGTTTCTCATACAGAACCTTGTTTTATTTTAACGAATTATTACAAAATTTACAATAGAAATTCTCATTTTTGCCACTTAAAAATTACGATTCCCACAATGGCAACTGCCATCCCCAAAATCTTCCTCCACTCAAAAGGCTGCTTATCCACTCCAAACATTCCGAACAGCTCGATCACATAAGCTACGATCAGCTGGGAGATGACGATCAGCATGGCAGACCTTGCAGGTCCCAGGGCACTCATGCTCTGAATTACCGTAATAGTAATAAATGCACCGATCACACCTCCAAGAAGAGTATATTTATTTTCCACCTGCCACAGAGCGCCAATGCTCTCCCGCCCTGTAAACAGCCAGGCAAGAACGCACACCAGAAACGCAGAAAGCTGTACCCAGCCTGTAGACACCCACAGGCTGCTCTGCTTAGTCACTTCCGTATTAAATACCCCCTGGATGCTCATCAATGCCCCTGACAGCAATGCAACAAGAATACCCCACATAAAATATCCCTCCATAAATAAATATTGAAAAAGGTGAATGATCGTTCATTCACCTTTTTCATTGTTTCTACTAAATAGAATATACCTGTCAGGGGGGTTTTATGCATGTTACTGCTGTTTCAGCCTCCGCAAAGCAGTGCTGAATTTCAGCGGATTTCCATAATGCAGGGTTCCGAAGCGGAAAATCTTCGCAGAGAGGGCTCCTGCTGCAGCACAGCTTGCAGCCAGCAGAATTCCCGAGAGCACGGTTTCCCACGCAGATACACTGCCCATGGATACGCGGATAAACATGGCATTTCCTGACGTAAACGGAATAAAGGATGCCACTTTCATTAAAACACTGTCGCAGTCTGCCATTCCAAACATTGCAATCAGGAACGAAGCAATGTAGATTAGCATGACCGGCATGGAGCTCTTGCTGATGTCTTCTGTCTTTGATACCATTGCACCCAGCATTCCGAAGATAAACGCATACAGGAGATAGCTCAGCATTGCAAAAAACGCATAAATAATCAAAACTCTGGCAGGAATATCAAACAGGAAATCCAGCATTCCTCCCCACTTATCCTGAAATGCATAGTAGGAGGCAAACCCTGTTCCCAGGATGAAAACAGCCTGTATCACACCTGCAATGGCACCAGCCAGCACTTTACCGAAGATCAGGCTGTTGGGATTCACACTGGTAACCAAAATCTCAATGGCACGGTTGCTTTTCTCTGTGGTAACGGACACAGCGATCATCTGTCCGTAAAAAATAATCAGGAAATAAACCACAAATATCAGTGCATAGGTATATCCGTAATTCCGTGCGCTGTTCTTTCCAAGAATTTCTGTGGAGAGAGAAACACTCACGTTTTCTGCTTCCATAACCTCTTCGGGACTTAATCCCTTTTCGCCCAGGTAGTGCATTCTCTGATAGATGCCCAGTGCATTCCGGAACATATAGGAATATTCTTCTCCCATGGACAGATTGTTCACCACATACGTGACATCGGAAAGACTCTCCAGAATAAATCCTGCTTCTACCTCTTCCTCTTCTACAGCAGCCTTCAGTGTCTCTTCATCCAGGAATGTTTTCCACTGTGCAGGCATCATGGCAAGTAATGTATCCACATCATCCACTTCATCCGTTCTCACAAAGATTCCCAGGGCATCCAGTTCCTCTGCCGAAGCCTCTTCCCCTGCTGCAGTATCCTGCACGGAGTTCTCTGTCTTCTCCAAATTGAGAAGTCCCGGAATAAATGTAGGGACAATGATCACTCCTGCCATCACCACTGCCAGTAAAACTGTAGTCAGTACAAAACTCCGATTCTTAAAATAACTGTTCAGCTCGAATTTTAATACGTTCAAAAATTGTTTCATGCCTCATCACCCGCCTTTTCTACAAAAATATCATTCAGGGACGGCTCATACATTCCAAAAAACTCCATATCCACGTCCTGTTCCAGAAGCCTTTTCAAGATTGCAGGCTTATTTTCAGGCTGAAGCTTCCGGATAATAATACGGTCCTTCTGAACCTTCTCCACTTCCAGAAGATCTGAAAACGTGTCCTTAAGGCGTCTCGACAGCTCTTCCGGTTCTTCCTCAAGACTGGAAAGCACCAGGCGGTCGCGTCCAAACTCTCTCTTTATTTCTCTCAGATTACCGGAGAGGACCAGTTCTCCATGATTGAGAATGGCGATCTCCTCGCAGAATTCCTCCACATAACTCATCTGGTGGCTGGAAAAGATCACCAGCCTACCTTCCTGAATCTGCTCTTTAATTACATCCTTTAATATCTGGGAATTGACCGGGTCCAGACCGGAAAAGGGCTCATCCAGTATAATAATATCCGGGTTACACAAAAGCGTCTGGGCAAGCTGTACCTTCTGCTGGTTTCCTTTGGAAAGGGTTTCCAGCTTCCTGTTTTCATACTGGGCAACCTCCATACGCTCCAGCCATTTTTTCATATTAGCCTTCGCTTCCCTGGCACTTAAACCCCGGAGCATTCCCAGGTAAAGAAGCTGTTCTCCCACAGTCTTTTTCGGATACAGGCCGCGCTCCTCAGGCAGATAGCCAATCTGATGCTCCCTGGGAACAAAAGGTTTTCCATCCATCAGAACGGTTCCTGAATCCCCTTTAAATACATCCATCAGGATACGGATGGTGGTGGTTTTTCCGGCACCATTACGTCCAAGAAGTCCCAGCGCACTTCCGCTCTCTACGGAAAAAGAAATCCCGTGAAGCACTTCATTCTCTCCGAAATTCTTTTTTAAATTCTTCACTTCCAGTCTCATGTATTCAGCTTACTTCCTTTCTTTTTTACACATGCATAACAATAGGTAACAGTCAGTGCAATCCAGATAATTCCCACCATGACCACAGCCATGATCCCAGTATCCCAAAACAAATGGCAAAGCATTGCAGCCACAGCCAGCACAGATACCAGCTTATGGATCCACAGGCGGCTTTTATAGGAAGCCTGGTAGATCATCTCACGCTCAGCCTCGTCGCAGTTCTCCAGCCACTGCTCCTGAAATTTCATACAGGTAACATCCGCATTCTGTTTCGGATAGATTCTCTGTATGTTTTTCACATAGCGTACCTGCCAGAATCCATTATAAACGCAATTCAGGATAAACAGGAACAGTATCAGCAGAAGGTGTGTATCCTCATCAGCGCTCAGCGATTCTATGTAATCCATAGAATATCCTGTGGATAAAAAAACCATTGCAAGGACCATTTCCACAATACTGATCGTAGTTCCTGCAGCACCGAGCCATTCCATTTTATATTCCAGCAGGTCGCCCTCCTCATCCTCCGCTTTCTCCAGGGCTCTTCCCAGAGAACGGAATCGGTACAGAAGAGGCTCCCCGATCAGCATGCCGGCAATCAGAAAGAAAGCCTGAATCCCAAACAGATGTTCCCTGATGATATCCGATGCAGTCTGAAACATACCGCCCAGGGACTTTACGTCAAAGTGCGCACAGCAAAAACCAATGATGCCTCCGCAAAGTGCAAATGCCAGTGTTTTAATACTGAACTTAAGGTATGTGTTCATTTTTTTCTTCGTCACAGTCATTCCTGATTCTCCTCATCTTCCTCATAAGAAAAAATGTCTTCCACAGCAACTCCAAAGATTTTCGCAAGCTTCAGTGCCAGAGTTACGGAAGGCGAGTAATCTCCCCTTTCGATCAGGCTGATCGTCTGTCTGGAAACGCCGCTTCTTTTTCCCAGTTCTGACTGGTTGATTCCGAGTCTCGCACGATGTTCCTTTAAACGATTGATTAACGGCAACTATTTTACCCCCCTAATTTTTTGACAATTTTCTCATGAACATTTCTGCAATCCTTTCTTTTTTGTCTTTCTGTTATGACATAACTTCTTGTCATTTTGACAACTTTATTTGTCATGCTAACTATAACATTGACAAGAAAAGTTGTCAATAGAAAAATAAAAAGACATAACAAAAACCGCATCAGCCCATGAGCAGCGATTTTTGTTATGCCTTTTCTCAGCCTTTTCTTTTTTTCTCCTCCGCAGGCCCTGCCATCTGATGGCATCCTGCGCAGCATTTACAGTTTCCTCCGCACTGGAGGGATTTCCCGTTCTTTTTGTCACGGATCATGCTTCTCACGATCAAGGCTATCACCATTGCCAGAAGCAATAGTACAATCAATGTTCCCATACACAACTCCTTTTTTCCTGATTCTGCTTTCCAAGGAACCCTGCCCTATTATAGGCAGGGTTTCTGTGCACCGTCAAGGCTTTGTTCGCTCTGATTACTTTGCGCCTGCTGCGCTTCTGACATTTACATTCAATGTCCTGCTTTCTTTATAAGGCCGGAACAGCAGGTAAAGGAAACCTATAATCAGAAGCACCGCCGCAGCTGTAAATACTCCGAAGCCGCCCCCTGTCACCATCTTTCCGATCTGATATACGCACAGAGATACCACATATGCCAACAGACACTGATAGCCGATTGCAAACCAGAACCATTTGGCATTGTTCATTTCCCGCCGGATTGCTCCCATAGCTGCAAAGCAGGGAGCGCAGAGCAGGTTAAAGATCAGGAAGGAATAGGCTGCAATGGCTGTCATGCTCCCTGCAAGCTGTCCCCAGATTTCAGCACCGTCTTCCGCAACCTCAGCAAATCCAAAAAGAATCCCAATCGTACCAACTACATTCTCTTTTGCAATCAGGCCGGTGACTGCTGCTACCGCCATCTTCCAGTCTCCCCATCCAAGAGGCGCAAACAGCGGCGCGATCACACTGCCGATGGCTGCAAGAATGCTGCTGTCAAGTTGTTCTGCGTCCAACATCCCGAAAGCCCCCTCTGTCCATCCGAAGCTCATAAGGAACCAGAGAAGGATGGTGGAAAGAAGGATGATCGTGCCTGCTTTTTTAATAAAGGACCAGCCCCGCTCCCACATGCTGCGCAGAACACTTCCAGCCGTAGGCATATGGTAGGCCGGAAGCTCCATGACAAAAGGAGCCGGATCTCCTGCGAACATTTTTGTCTTTTTCAAAATGATTCCGGAACAAATAATAGCTGCAATTCCCACAAAATACGCACTTGGTGCAACCCAGGAGGCACCATGGAACAGAGAGCCTGCGATCAGTGCAATAATCGGAAGCTTTGCACCGCAGGGAATAAAGGTGGTAGTCATAATTGTCATTTTCCGGTCACGGTCATTTTCAATGGTTCTGGAAGCCATAATTCCCGGAACACCGCATCCTGTGCCAATGAGCATGGGAATAAAGGATTTTCCGGAAAGACCGAATTTACGGAAAATACGATCCATGATAAAGGCAACTCTCGCCATATAGCCGCATCCCTCCAGAAATGCCAGAAAAAGAAACAGTACCAGCATTTGAGGAACAAAGCCAAGCACTGCCCCCACACCTGCCACAATCCCGTCCAGGATCAGGCTCATAAGCCAGTCTGCACAATGAATGCTCGAAAGAAAGCCTTCTATTGCAGGGGGAATGATCTCGCCAAAAAGTACATCATTGGTCCAGTCTGTCACGATAGTCCCTACTGTTGAGACAGATACATAGTAAACCAGCCACATAACAACGGCAAAAATAGGAAGTGCGAGGAACCGGTTCGTTACGATCCTGTCTATTTTGTCAGAGATGGTCATTTTTTCCCCTGTATGCTTTTTCCTGCAGCACTCTCCAATGATGGAAGAAATGTATACATAACGCTCATTTGTGATGATGCTCTCCGTATCGTCATCCATGATCTTCTCAATGTCCCTGATTTCCCGGGAAACGTCCGGAACATCCTTAAGCTGCTCAGCAATCTTGTCATCCTTCTCCAGAAGCTTAATAGCAAAAAACCGTTTCTGTTCTTTCGGCACAGCGTTTCCAAGCTTATTCTCAACAGAATCCAGAATCTTCTCCACTTTCTCAGAAAAGGTATGTACCCGTTCAGAAGCTTTATGGGCATTTGCCAGCCTTACGGCTGTCTCTGCGGCTTTCTGCACACCCTCTCCCTTCAGTGCGGAAATCTCCACAACCTCGCAGCCCAGCTTCTGTGCAAGCTTACTGATGCGGATCTCATCGCCGTTCTTTCTTACAATATCCATCATATTCACTGCTATAACTACCGGAATCCCAAGTTCCAGAAGCTGTGTTGACAGATAAAGGTTTCTCTCAATATTCGTTCCGTCCACAATATTCAAAATAGCATCCGGTTTCTGATTGATGAGGTAGTTTCTTGCTACCACTTCCTCCAGCGTATAGGGGGACAGGGAGTAAATTCCCGGAAGGTCTGCGATGACCACGTCTTTTCTTCCTTTCAGCTTTCCCTCCTTCTTTTCTACCGTAACACCCGGCCAGTTTCCCACAAACTGGTTCGAACCGGTCAGTGCATTAAACAGGGTCGTCTTACCGCTGTTAGGGTTTCCGGCCAATGCAATTGTAATTGCCATTTTTCTTTCCTCCTCGTATAGCAGATGATATTAAAAATTTGTCAAGACTAACTATTTGTCAAAAAAAATTATTCCACTGTGATCATTTCCGCATCTGTTTTCCTCAGAGATAATTCATAGCCTCTTACTGTAATCTCCACAGGATCCCCAAGAGGCGCTACTTTTCTCACATAGATGCTGACCCCCTTGGTAATCCCCATGTCCATGATCCTTCTCTTCACAGGCCCCTCTCCCTGAAGCTTCGTCACCGTCACAGTCTGTCCGCATGGAATTTCCTTTAATGTCTTCATGTCTGTCCCCTCCCTCAATTTACCAGAACCTTATTTGCCATATCTCTGCCAATGGCAACCCGGGAATCCTTTACATTAACGATCAGATTCCCCCCTGCTGAGGAGATTACGGTTACAATCGCTCCGCTGACAAAGCCAAGATTCTCCAAAAAACGTCTTACTTCCTCTTTTCCGCCCACTCTGCTGATAATGTTTGGTTTTCCCTGATCTACCATGGATAACGGCATCATGATTTCCTTCTTTCTTTTTTAATGTTAGTTATCAATAACTTTTCCATTTGTTAGTATATGCTAACTCAAAACAAATGTCAAGAAGTAATTTTTTATTTTTCCCAAAATAAACCGGGCGTAAAAAACAGCAGCCGCACCTTTCTCAAGGCCGGCTGCTGTGCGCATCGCTCTTTTTATTGATTCTTTCGTAACTATTCAGTAGATAATATCCCGCGAAGTGTTTTCATGCATCTATGCATGAAAATCCCGAGACATACAAGCCAAAATTCCTTCACCGAAGGTGATTTCTAATGAATTTTGGCTCGTAACTGTGAAGGTACTGAACAGTTACATTCTTTCTTATTCCAAACAATCTTCCAGAATATCCACCATTTCATCAATATGTTCCTTATGAATGATCAGCGGCGGAACAAGACGCAGAACATTGTGTCCTGCTGAGATCACCACAAGCCCTTCCTCCAGAGCCTTGGACACAATATCCCCTACGGGACGTCCCGTGATTACAAGTCCCTGCATAAAACCACGTCCTCTTCTCTCGGATACGCAGTCATATTTTTCCACCAGTTCATCCAGCTTCTTCTTGAAATAAGGTGTCAGTTCTTTTACATGATCCAGGATTTTATCCTTTTCAAAAATATCAAATACCTTGCTTACCGCAGCACATGCCAAAGGATTTCCTCCGTAGGTGGTACCGTGGTCTCCGGGCAGCAGAGATGCCGCTGCAGCCTTTTCCCCAAGGACAAATGCCCCTACCGGAACTCCGCAGCCAAGCGCTTTTGCACATGTCATAATATCCGGAGCAATACCATAGGACTGCCATGCAAAATAGGAACCTGTGCGTCCCATACCGCACTGAATCTCATCAAAGATCAGGAGAATATCCTTCTTGTCGCAAAGATCCCGAAGGCCTTTTAAGAACGCCGGATCTGCCGGGCAAATGCCGCCTTCCCCCTGTACAACCTCTGTAATAATGACACAGGTTTTATCTGTAACAAGTGCCTTTACACTGTCCAGATCATTAAAGTCCGCAAACTTTACTCCGCCTATCAAAGGCTCAAACGGCTCACGGTAATGGGCTGTTCCGGTCACAGAAAGAGCTCCCATGCTCCTTCCATGGAAGGAATTATTCATGGCAATGATCTCATAGCGGTCTGCCTTTCCACTCTTTGTATACGCATATTTTCTTGCTGCCTTCAGGGCGCCCTCAATGGCCTCTGTTCCGCTGTTGGTAAAGAAAGCCTTGCTCATTCCGCTTGCCTTTATCAGCTTCCTGCCGGCCTCGACCATAGGCTCATTATAATACAGATTGGAAATATGAGTCAGTTTATCGATCTGTTTTTTCAATGCCTGATCATATCCCGGATAGTGGTATCCAAGGGAATTCACTGCAATTCCTGCTGCGAAATCCAAATACTTGAGCCCCTCCGTATCATAGAGGTAACATCCCTCTCCCCTCTCAAAAACAACAGGGAAACGATTATACGTATGAAGAATGTTTGCTTCTGCTTCCTGCATCTGTTCATTCATGTTCATAGTAGTATTTTTCACCATCCTCTCGTAAAATTGCGGTACCAATACCTTTGTTTGTAAATATTTCCAGCAGCAGGCTATGGGGAATTCTTCCGTCCAGGATATGCACTCTGTTGACTCCATGTTCAATGGCATCAATACAGTTGCGCAGCTTCGGAATCATTCCGCCGCCTACAAATCCTTCGGAAATCAGCTTCTCCGCATCCCCTACCTGAAGCTCTGAAATCAACGTGGAAGGGTCATTCTGATCCTTATATACACCTTCAATATCCGATAAAAATGCCAGTTTTTCTGCATTTACAGCTTCCGCAATGGCACATGCCGCATCATCTGCATTAATATTATAGCTTTGAAAATGATCGTCATATCCTACCGGGAACACAATGGGCAAAAAATCCTTTTCCAGAAGGTCATAAAGGAGTTTCGGATCCACCTTTTCCACTTCACCCACATATCCGATATCTTCTCCATTGGAAAGCTTTTTATGACATTTTAAAAGACCTCCGTCCTTGCCGCTGATTCCAACAGCCTTTACCCCGAGAGTCTGCACCAGGGTGACAAGCTCCTTGTTTACTTTAGCCAGGACCATCTCTGCAATCTCCATGGTATCTTTGTCCGTTACACGCAAGCCATTGATAAATCTGGCTTCCATACCCACTTTTCCAACCCAGCGGCTGATTTCCTTTCCGCCGCCATGGACAATGATCGGCTTAAAGCCCACCAGTTTCAAAAGAACCACGTCTTTAATGACATTTGCTTTCAATTCTTCGTCCAGCATAGCGCTTCCGCCGTATTTGACTACCACGATCTTGCGGTTAAAACGCTGGATATACGGGAGCGCTTCGATCAGCACTTCCGCTTTTTCTAAGTATTTCTGATTCACCATTTGTAAGACTCCTTTGGATTCTGCCTGCATAAGCGGGCAGTTTATGAACGATAATCTGCGTTGATTTTTACATAATCATAGGTCAGGTCACAGCCCCATGCAGTTGCCTCAAAGCTGCCCATTTTTATGTCTGCAATGGCAGTTACCGCTTCCTCTGAAAGGATTTTTGTCGCTTCCTCTTCACTGTATCCGGTGGAAACACCGTTCTCTATGATCTTGATTTTTCCGGCCCTGCTTTCAAAATAAAGATCCACTTTTTCCGGGTCAAACTGTGCACCTGAGTAACCCATGGCACAGAGGATTCTTCCCCAGTTTGCATCATGGCCATAAATAGCAGCCTTGGTAAGAGAAGAGGTTACCACGGATTTGCTTAAAGTTACTGCCTGCTCCTTGCTCTCTGCCCCTATGATTTTCACCTCAAAAAGTGCAGTCGCACCTTCCCCGTCACCTGCAATTTTCTTCGCCAGAGTGGTGTTTACATAGTTTAAAGCATCCTTAAATATCTGATAATCTTCCTCTTTTTCCGTGATCTCCGGATTACCTGCAAGACCGTTTGCCAGAAGAAGCACTGTATCGTTAGTGGAGGTATCCCCATCTACGGAAACCATATTATAAGTGTCTTTTACGTCCTCACTTAAAGCTTCCTGGAGCATTTGTTTGGATATTTTTGCGTCTGTAGTGACAAACCCGAGCATGGTACACATGTTGGGATGAATCATTCCGGAACCTTTGCACATCCCGCCGATGGTGACGGTTTTTCCGCCGATTTCTACCCGGACAGCCACTTCCTTCTTCACGGTATCTGTGGTCATAATCGCCTTTGCGGCTTCCGTACCTGCGTCTATCCCGTCAGCCAGCTTTTTGGCCATAGCCTTTACGCCATTGGCAATCCGGTCAATGGGAAGCTGCATTCCAATTACCCCTGTGGAGGCTACAAGAACGCTCTCCGGTACAATATGCAGAGCCTCTGCAGCCGCATCAGCGGTCTTTTTACAGTAGGCATATCCCTCTTCTCCTGTACATGCATTGGCAATGCCGCTGTTGCAGACCACTGCCTGTGCTGTCGGATGATGATAGACGATTTCCTGATCCCATTTTACAGGAGCTGCCTTCACTACATTGGTGGTAAAGGTTCCCGCTGCCAGGCAGGGAACTTCACTGTAGATCATAGCCATATCCGTCCGGTTTTTATATTTAATTTCTGCTGCTGCAGCTGCTGCCCGGAATCCCTTCGCAGCAGTTACACCGCCCGTAATTACTTCCATAATCTTCCTCCTAACAAAGCCTTTGTTCCTGCTTACTCCAGGCTATTCCTACGGCATCATGGGAATCTGCCGGAGCCCTTCTGCCTCATCAAAACCAAACATCAGGTTCATATTCTGCACAGCCTGTCCTGCTGCACCTTTTACCAGATTATCAATGGCTCCCATCATGATTATCCGTTTGGTTCTCGGATCAATTTTAAAGTTCACATCCACATAATTGCTGCCTTCCACAAACCTAGTCTGGGGGCATACATCCTTATCCAGAACCCGAACAAAATTTTCCTTTTCATAGTATTTATCATAAGCCGCCTTCACCTCATCATAGGTGACATCCCGTGCAAGAGATGCGTATGCTGTCACCAGGATTCCTCTGTTCATGGGCACCAGATGAGGTGTAAAATTAATCAGGACTTCCTGTCCGCAGGCATAACCAAGCTGATCTTCGATCTCCGGCGTGTGTCTGTGGGAAGCTACCCCGTAGGCTTTTATATTCTCATTCACTTCACAGTAAAGATTATCCACCTTGGCTCCTCTTCCTGCTCCGGAAGTACCGGATTTTGCATCAATAATGATGGTCGAAGGGTCAATAATTCCCTCTTTTAACAGAGGATAAATGGATAATGTAGAGCATGTAGGATAACATCCGGGGTTAGCAATCAGCCTTGCCTTCTTTATATCCTCTCTGTTAATCTCACAAAGTCCGTAAACCGCTTCCTCCACATACCGGGGCGCTTTATGGCTGATTCCGTACCAGGCTTCATATTTGGACACATCTTTAATACGGAAGTCTGCACTTAAGTCAATGACCTTCGCTTTTGAAAGAATCTCTTCATTAATAAGTGATGCACACAGCCCCTGGGGCGTTGCAGTAAAGATCACATCCACCTCGTCTGCCAGCGCTGCCATATTGTCGTCCATGCATTTGGCATCGATGAGCTGAAAGAAGTTGCGGTATACATCTGCATAGCTTTTATCAATGTAGCTTCTGGAACCGTACCATGCGATCTCCACATCCTTATGTCCCAGCAGCAGTCTTACGATCTCATTCCCGGCATAACCGGTAGCACCGATAATTCCTGCTTTAATCATTTTCCTTCCTCCTATCTGTCCTCTAAGCTTTTAAGATTATACATCCTTTCTGCATATTATGCAACAGATAATTTTTATGCTTTTCCGGACAGGATCTTTCTTTGTTCTCATTTTATCATTTATTATTTCTTATAATATGCTGCATTTTTATGCAAAAATTTTTAAGATTTTTTTCATATTCGCTATTGCATATTTATAAAAAATGTTGTATATTAACCCATGTCGGCAGGAATATGCCAAAAGAAAATCTGCCGCAGGAAATTTCTTTTTTTACAACTACATATCATATCAAATATCAACGTTCCTGCCAATAGGCAGAACGATAAAAATGCAGAAATTCAGGAGGAAATTTATTATGAAGGAAAAAGTAATCTTAGCGTATTCAGGCGGACTTGATACCACAGCTTTAATTCCGTGGCTGAAAGAGACTTTTGATTATGAAGTAATCTGCTGTTGCATTAACTGCGGCCAGGGCAGTGAGCTGGAAGGACTGGACGAAAGGGCAAAGCTCTCCGGCGCCGCAAAATTATACATTGAAGACATTGTGGATGAATTCTGTGACGAATACATTATGCCATGCGTGAAGGCAGGCGCTGTATACGAACACAAATATCTTCTTGGTACCTCTATGGCACGTCCCATCATTGCGAAAACTCTGGTAGAGATTGCTCGTAAGGAAGGCGCATCCGCCATCTGCCACGGTGCAACAGGAAAAGGCAATGACCAGATCCGTTTTGAGCTGGGGATCAAAGCCCTTGCACCTGACCTGAAGATCATTGCTCCATGGCGTATGACCGATGTATGGACCATGAAGTCCCGTGAAGACGAAATTGCCTTCTGCCAGGCTCACGGCATCCACCTTCCATTTGATGCAAGCCACAGCTACAGCCGTGACCGTAACTTATGGCACATCAGCCACGAAGGCCTGGAGCTGGAGGATCCTTCCCAGGCTCCGAACTATGACCATATGCTGGTTCTTGGCGTAACCCCCCAGAACGCTCCTGACAAAGAGACGGATGTCACCCTCACCTTTGAGGAAGGTGTTCCAAAAACCTTAAACGGAAAGGCAATGAAAGTCTCCGAGATCATCACAGAGCTGAACAGGCTTGGAGGCGAAAACGGCATCGGTATCGTAGATATCGTAGAAAACCGTGTAGTTGGTATGAAATCCAGGGGCGTATACGAAACTCCCGGCGGAACCATCCTGATGGAAGCCCATGAACAGCTGGAAGAGCTGACCCTGGACCGTGAAACAATGGAGACCAAGAAGAAACTGGGCAGCCAGTTTGCACAGGTAGTATACGAGGGAAAATGGTTTACCCCTCTCCGTGAAGCAATCCAGGCATTTGTAGAGTCCACACAGAAATATGTAACAGGAGAAGTAAAGCTTAAACTGTACAAAGGCAATATCATCAAAGCAGGAACCACCTCTCCGTACAGCCTGTACAACGAATCTCTCGCATCCTTCACCACCGGCGATCTCTACGACCACCATGATGCAGACGGTTTCATCACCCTTTTCGGCCTGCCGCTGAAAGTCCGTGCCATGATGCTGAATGAAGTAAAAAAAGCTGAAAAATAATTTTATCAAAAATATGCCGCCTGCCCAAAGAGCTTACATGCTCCCGGCAGACGGCGTTTTTTATTGTTCTATTTCTGTTTTTACTGTACATAAGGATTCCTCTGCCTGCTGCTGATATTTATTTACCAGAAGGTAAATACAAAACAGAGCTGCCGCAAACCCTATCTGGATCAGGATTCCTTCATATACCGGCTGCAGATCTTTCCACCGGAAACCGGTCATGCTGCTGATTCTCCCCTCGTTTTGTTCATACCAGTAAACAGGGAGCAACTTGGATACCTTCAGAATCCCCTCTCCCATCATCTCCAAAGGCACAAAAACGCCGCTTAAAAAGCTCATGGCCAAAGCCACGACATTGGCTGCAAAATGGAGGACATTTTCGCTGCTGATAAATACACTGCATAGAAGCGCCACAGAAATCGCCACCGTCATAGCAGCAAGGCTGTTGCCAAGATACAGCCGGATCAGCCGGATATCCAGTCCCCGAAGCTCTTTTATCACAGCCGCGCCTCCCATAAGGTTCAGAAGAAGCCACATCCCTGCCCCTACCACAAACGCATACAACAGTTTTCCTACCGCAAAAACGGTGGGCTTTACCGGACTGCAAAGATTTCTCATGCGTATTTCCGTCTTCCGAAACGCAGTAAATACCATTCCCACTCCCGAAATGCATTCCAAAAGAAGAATATAAGGCAGAAATCTTTGAAACAGCCGGATATTCTCCCCCACTGCCGTCCCGTCCACGTATCTGCACACAGTCACCTCTGTTTTTCTTTCCATGGAGGAGAGGGCTGCCTGCACAGCTTCTTCCTCTGACATTCTGCCTGTATTCTGATAAATGCGGACCAGGGACAAATACTGTTCCACAGCAGAACGGAGATAATATCCCGCAGAGGAAGAGGGCCACTGCCACATTTCCAGAACGGTATCGTCTCCTTCCCAAAAACGCTCCCCATACCCTTTGGGAATGACGAAAATGCAGTCCACAGCTCCGTAAAAACCTGCATCCATCATCGCTTCCCTGGAGTCCTCAAGCTCCACAAAAGTTCCCATCTCCTCAAGAATCCCGGCAAGCCCCTCTGCGGCAGCGCCGGATCCGTCCCTGTTGATCAGGGTGTATTTAGGCCTTTTGGCCGTAAAATCTCCATACATGGAGGAATCTCCCAGAAATATCATGGACAGAAGCAAAGCGGCAAACACAAAAAAGTAAACCAACAAAGTAAGCTTTCGTCTCTTCATAATTTTCATACATGCGCTAAATACTCTCATACTGCACCCTCCTTGTAGCGATCACGCAGATTCCCCCAAATATAACCGCCATTCCAAGCAGCATCCCGATATTTTGAAAATATCTGGTATATCCCTCGTAATAATACAGGCAGTAAAATGCGTCTGCGATCCGTGCTGCAGGATTGACTGCGGCAAGTATGGGCATGTTTGTTTTCACAATGTAGCTGATTCCGTCAATCATCAAGCCTGCAAAAAAACAGCAGATCATGGAAACGCCTACCAGCACACCGCTTTTCATGCCGCCCTTCCACTTAGGCGGCAGAGCTACCACGCTGCCAAAAGAAATTCCGGTCATGCTTCCCGCAAGTATGGTTCCGAGGGCTGCGCAGGGAGAAGTCCCGAAGTTTACTTTCAAAACAAATCCCATATAGAAGAAGCTCACTGCCACACACAAAAACTGAACGGTCAAAGCCCCCAGATACGACGCAAGGAACAGTTTCCAGCGGCTTCCCGGAGACAGGGTATTCCTTGCTCCCTGGGGCGACAGGTTTGCCTGAAGGTTTTCCACCACCACCAGGCCGTGAAACCCTCCGTACAGGCAGATCATTGCCAGCAGGGCATAATAGTAGTTTACTGTTGCAGAGGGCTTCTTTCCGGTCAATTCCAGATCCCGGATAAACTCCCGGGAAGGAGTTAAGTCCTCTCCGTCCCTCTCTCCTCCTGTCGCCTTTTTGGCCAGCTTCAGAGCAGAAACCGGGTCTTTTCCGGCAATCGTTATAACAGCATCCTTTGTCTGTATATAGCTGTCCAGCAGATTTTTTAAGATTGTCTGATAGATTCCGTTCTCCTTGACATAGAGCCTGGGGTCCCTGCCTTCCATAAAAATATAGCCGCATATCTCATCATTTTTTAAAAGGGTATCTGCCTCCTCTTCACTTGAGACCCGGCAAAGATCCAGCAGTGGCTCACCCCCTTTCGAAATCTCTTCCAGCATCTGCTTCAGATAACCTTCCGTCTCCATGGCTCGATTCTCAACCACCGCCGCAGGGATAGATTGAAATTCCATATCCTCATCCAAAGATCCCAGTGAAAAATAAAACAATGTAGAGAGAAGAATGGGAAACAGCAGCGTCCAGCCGATCATCTCCCTGCTTCTCACGGCTCGCAAAATATACTTCCGGTAAATATTCCAAAACATAGGCGCCTCCTTAGTCCCGCAGCTGTCTTCCCGTAAGCTCCAGGAAAACATCATTCAGGGTCAGCTCCGCTCCCTGTCCGAGCGGCGATTCTGTGTCTCTCTTCCGGATCATGCTCTTTAATTCGTCACTGGTTCCACAGGCAATGGCATGGCCTTTGTCCATGATCATGATCCTGGTACAGAGCTGTTCGACCTCCTCCATATAATGGGAAGTATAGATAATGGTCGCCCCCTGCTTGTTCAGCTCCCGGATGCCTTCCAAAATACTGTTCCTGCTCTGAGGGTCCACAGCAACCGTAGGCTCATCCATAAAGATCAGCTGCGGTTTATGAGCAATTCCGCAGGCAATGTTCAGCCTGCGCAGAAGGCCTCCGGACAGCTTTCCCGGCAGAAATCTCCGGTATTCCTCAAGCCCTGCAAATGCAATGGCTTCCTTCACAAGTCCCCTGCGCCTGTGCTTGTCAGAAACATACAGTCCGCAGAAATAATCAATATTCTCCTCCACGGTCAGTTCATTATAAACTGCCACATTCTGCATTACCACACCGATTTTTCTCTTGCTTTTATAATTATCCGGTGCCATGGGTTCTCCAAAGATCCTGATTTCTCCTTTGTCATATTTCAATAAAGAAAGCATGCAGTTAATTGCCGTAGTCTTCCCGGAGCCGTTCGGCCCCAGAAGGCCGAAAATCTCACCATCTGCTACACTCAGATTAAAGTGATCCAATGCCAGCACATCTCCGTAACGCTTTACCAGATTTTTTACTTCTATCATTCCTACTGCCTCCTGTTTCTAATATACTTTCGGAATATAAAAACAGTTTATCAAAAACAATCTCTCCTGCACAGTGACCTCTGTCATTTACTCTGATGACAAATGTCATCATTTTCAATCCCCCATGGATTCCTGTCCCCATTCGTGTTATGATATTCCTACCAGCTCACTCAAACATAGGATCCAATGCCGCGATCCGGCAGAAACGGAGGAATTATGACGCTGCTTTATCATAAACTGCTGCTTTTCTTACTGATACTCCCTGCTCTTTTCCCAGGAGAGATCTCCACAGGCACCATTGCCGCACTTTTGACCGCCGTATCGGCAGGCGCGCTGTGCAGTTATCTGGATCAAAGACGCGTTTTGCCCGTATTACTAGGATTCTGGGCTGCCTGCACCTTCCGGCCGTCCCTTTTTCCCTTTCTTCCTCTGACAGCCTACGACTGTATGGACAATCAAAGGAAATGGATCCGCTGTCTCCCTGCCCTTTCCCTTATCCGCAGCATAACGCTTTTCGATCCCCTTGCCATATTTCAATGCAGTGCGCTCTGTGTACTGGCTGTTTTTCTCTGCTTCCAGAGACAGAAATACGAAAGGCTGCTCCTGGAATATCATCAGGTGCGTGACGATACCGCAGAAGCGGCCCTCCTCCTGCGGGAGAAGAACCGGGAGCTGCTTAAGAACCAGGATTACGAGGTGGAGCTCGCGACTCTTGCAGAGCGAAACCGCATTGCCAGAGAAATCCACGACAATGTCGGGCATCTCCTCACCCGATCTATTTTGCAGGTAAGTGCCCTGTTGGTAACCTATACCGGAAGCCAGGAACAGAAGGATCAGATCAGCGCGGTCAAAGATACTCTTGTAGATGCCATGGACAATGTACGTCAGAGCGTCCATAACCTGCACGAGGAGTCTCTTGACCTGAAGCAGCAGATTACCCGCCTTATCCGGGACTTTGCCTTCTGTCCCGTGAATCTTGTATATGATTCAGGCAGGCTTTCCAAGGAGATGAATTACGCAGTGATCGCCATTGTAAAAGAGGCCCTCTCCAATATTGCCAGGCACAGTAATGCAACCAATGCAGTCATCTCCATTCTGGAGCACCCTTCTCTGTATCAGATTCAGATCAGCGACAACGGAAGCTCCTTTAAGAGACACGCCCTCCTGTCTGCCTCACAAGGAGACGGCATGGGCATCTCCAATATGGAAGAGCGGGTACGCTCCCTTCACGGCATTTTTCACATTGACTACAGCAATGGCTTCAAGATCTTCATCTCCATCCCTAAACTTTCTAACGAGGTAAAAAATGCAGATTGTTATAATTGACGACGACCGTCTGGTATGTATCTCCCTAAAAACCATTCTTCAGTCCGAACCAGGAATTACCGTTGCCGCAATCGGCACCAGCGGAGAAGATGGAATTGCATTATACGATAAATTTCATCCGGATATCCTGCTTATGGATATTCAGATGAAGGGCATCGGCGGTCTTGCCGCAGGAGAACAGATCCTCTCCCGGTACCCCAAGGCCCGGGTTTTATTCCTGACCACATTTTCTGATAATGAATATATTGTAAAAGCACTCCGCATGGGTGCCAAGGGCTATCTCATCAAGCAGGATATTGAAGCACTCATTCCGGCTCTTCGGGCTGTAATGAGCGGACAGAATGTTTTCGGAAATGAGATCGTCACCAGGATTCCTTCACTGATGCAGCATGAGCCTGCCTTTTGTCCGGAGCAGTTCCATTTAAGCGCCCGGGAGGGAGAAATCATTGAACTGGTGGCGAAAGGCCTCAATAATAAAGAAATTGCGGACACTCTCTTCTTAAGCGAAGGAACCGTCCGCAACTATTTAAGCGCTCTGCTGGATAAGCTGTCACTGCGTGACCGTACCCAGCTCGCCATATTCTATTACAGAAACCAGACATAAAACGGAACCCGGGCTCTACCGTACCTGTTCGCACCTGCAGCGCAGTCAGGCACGCTCTATACCTGAATTTTCTTCTCCTTCAGTCTTTGATAGGCCCACTCACGAAACAGGGAATAGAGGACAGATACCAATGGGATAAAAATCAGCATCCCCACAATTCCCATAAGACTGCCGCCCAGGGTAACTGCAGCCAGTACCCAGATGGAAGGAAGCCCTACAGAGCCGCCCACAACATGGGGATAGATCAGGTTTCCTTCGATCTGCTGAAGAATCAGGAAAAGTCCCAGAAACATCACGGCCTTCAAGGGACTGACCATCAGGATCAGAAAAAAAGCGATCCAGCAGCCGATAATTCCGCCAAACACCGGAATCAGTGCTGTAAAGGCGATGAGCACCCCTACCAGAAGTGCATAGGGGAAACGCAGGATCGTCATGGAAATAAAGAACATGCTTCCCAGAATAACCGCCTCAATGCACTGTCCTGCAATAAAATTTGCAAAAATCTCATTTGCCAGGGAGCACACATGCAGGATATATTTTACCCACTTTTTCGGCAGAAGAGCATACAGAGCCTTTTTCATCTGTACAGCCAGTCTTTCCTTCTGCAGAAGAATATAGAAGGAAAAGATAAAGGCGATTCCTACATTCATTGCCGTATTCACAATTCCCACCGTCACGGAAATGGTAGAGGTTAAAATATTGTTTACGCCGCTCTGAAGCACTCCGATGATAGAATCCAGCATCTTCTGAGGCTGGAAGTCAATGGTGTCTACCCACTGTACAATAGGAGAATCACTTCGGAATGCGGTTTCCAGCCACGCCTGCAGCTTGGGAATATTTTCTTCAATTCTCCTGGTGACGCTGACAATGGTGGTTCCCAGCTCCGGTACAACCACAAGCACCACCACCAGAACCAGAACTGCCACAAAAAGGACAGAAAGCAAAAGGCTTGCAGGCCTTGCTAATTTTTCCACTGCTTTCCTGCCCTTGATCCTTTTCTTTGCAAACAGGTGCTTCTCAAAAAAACTCATAGGAACATCCAGCACAAATGCAATTGCCGCCCCTAAGATGAAGGGAAACAGGATTCTGATGATTCCTCCTGCAAAGGACAAGACCAGATTCAGGTGCTGCACTCCCAGATACAGAAGTACGGCAAAGGTAATCAGATACAAAATTTTTTTCATATTCTCCCTGTTTAATTCCACAAAATACCTCCATGCGTTTCGCTGTTTACTCTATTTCCGCCAATGTTGAATACTGCTATTTTATCTCATGTCCTGCTTCTTGTAAATAACATAAAATCACAGAAGTATTACAATAATATCTCTTTTTATAATTCAATTGACAGAATATGTATATTATTCTATAATCCACCTATAATAAAAATCAGTATAATAGCGCTATTCAGGATATTAGAGTGGTTTTTATTAACATTACAAAAGGGGGAAGAGTTATGAATCTCGACAAAATTTTCCATCTCAGGGAAAACAAAACTGACGTAAAGACCGAGGTTATCGCCGGCATCACCACCTTTATGACCATGGCATACATCCTGGCCGTAAATCCCAACATTCTGTCTGCTTCCGGAATGGACCGTGGTGCGATCTTTACCGCAACTGCACTGGCATCCTTTATTGCCACCTGCTTAATGGCACTGCTTTCCAACTATCCTTTCGTTCTGGCACCCGGCATGGGCCTGAATGCATACTTTGCCTACACGGTTGTGCTTGGCATGGGATACACATGGCAGCAGGCACTGGCAGCCGTATTTGTGGAAGGCCTGATTTTTATCCTGCTTTCTCTCACCCATGTGCGTGAAGCAATCTTCAACTCCATTCCAAAGAACCTGAAACATGCGGTTTCTGTAGGAATTGGTCTTTTTATTGCTTTTATCGGCCTGCAAAATGCAAAAATCGTAGTAAACAATGATTCCACACTGGTATCCGTATTTTCCTTCAAGGGCTCTGCTGCAGACGGCACCTTCCATTCCTTAGGTATTACCGTACTCCTGGCATTGATCGGCCTTCTGATCACCGCTGTCCTTCTGGTGAAAAATATTAAGGGCGGAATCCTCTGGGGGATTCTCATTACCTGGGCACTCGGCATTATCTGCCAGTTTACCGGACTTTATGTGCCGGATCCGGAGCTTGGCTTCTACAGCCTGCTTCCTGATTTTTCCAACGGCATTTCCGTCCCCAGCATGGCACCTACCTTTATGAAAATGGACTTTTCCATTGTATTTACCCTGGATTTCTTTGTGATCATGTTTGCATTCTTATTTGTAGATATGTTTGACACCCTTGGAACCCTGATCGGTGTCGCTTCCAAAGCAGACATGCTGGATAAAGACGGCAAATTGCCGAAGATCAAAGGCGCTCTTCTTTCTGACGCTGTTGGTACTTCCGTAGGCGCTATGTGCGGTACCTCTACAGTTACCACCTTCGTAGAAAGCGCTTCCGGTGTTGCAGAAGGAGGACGTACCGGACTTACTGCCATTGTAGCAGCGATCCTGTTCGCCATCTCCCTGTTCCTGTCCCCGATTTTCCTGGCTATCCCGTCCTTCGCAACGGCTCCGGCTTTGATCATCGTAGGATTTTTGATGCTGACTTCCATTACCAAGATTGATTTCAGCGATTACTCAGAAGCAATTCCCTGCTTCGTTGCAATCATTGCAATGCCGTTCCTGTACAGCATTTCCGAAGGTATCGCTATGGGAGTCATCTCCTATGTTGTGATCAACCTGGTTTCCGGAAAAGCAAAAGAAAAGAAGATCAGTGTTCTGATGTATGTGCTGGCTGTGATTTTCGTTCTGAAATATATATTCCTGTAAAAGCAGGAAGTCACACAGACTCTGCAGATTTCTGCAGGGTCTGTTTTTTTCCTTTATTATTTGGGCATTATGTCGTATAATAGATACCGTTGTACGCTTTTTCCATTCTGCCGGCTTATCCGGCAGCCGTACGGCAAGATTTCAACAATAAGGGGATAAAACTTATGAAAAAACAAACTGTAAAGCTAAAAAACTCCCTGCTCCTGCTGCTCACTGCCACCATCTGGGGTGTGGCCTTTGTAGCCCAGAGCGTGGGAATGGACTATGTAGGTGGATTTACCTTCAATATGACCCGCTGTATCATCGGAGCCATCGTACTCCTTCCGGTCATCTTTTTTTTAGATAAACGCAAAGAGCCCACGCTCCAAACGCCGCAGGAAAAAGCATCCGGCCGAAAAACCTTACTTATCGGCGGCATCTGCTGCGGCATTCTCCTGTGCCTTGCAAGCAATTTCCAGCAGTTCGGCATCAAATACACCACAGTGGGAAAAGCAGGCTTCATCACCGCGTGCTACATAGTCATCGTACCGATCCTGGGGCTTTTCCTGAAAAAGAAATGCAGTCCTTTTATCTGGGGTGCCGTAGTCATGGCTCTCATCGGCCTTTACCTTCTCTGCATCAAGGACGGCTTTCACATTGGCAAAGGAGATACTCTGGTCATGATCTGCGCCGTACTTTTTTCCTTCCACATCCTGGTCATCGACTATTTCTCACCGAAAGCAGACGGTGTAAAGCTCTCCTGCATCCAGTTCCTTACAGCAGGAATCCTGTCCGGAATCCCTGCCTTCCTTCTGGAAAAGCCGCAGCTATCCTCCATCTGTGCCGCATGGCTGCCCATCCTCTATGCAGGCATCATGTCCTGCGGTGTTGCCTACACCCTGCAGATCATCGGCCAGAAAGACATGAACCCCACCGTAGCCTCCCTTATCCTCAGCCTGGAGTCCTGCATCTCCGTCCTTGCAGGCTGGGTCATTCTCGGACAATCCTTAACCTCCCGGGAAATCCTCGGCTGCCTCATCATGTTCGCCGCCATCATCCTGGCCCAGCTGCCCGGGAAAGAATAAGTTGAAAAATCCCCTCGGTTATGTTACCATAAAGGTCAGAAAGAGAGGGATTTTATGCAAATCAGGAAATCTGCGGAGGATTATCTGGAAGCCATTTTAATTCTGTCGCAAAAAGGCGGCGCCGTACGTTCCGTAGACATTGCATCCATGCTGAACGTTTCCAAGCCCAGCGTAAGCCATGCGATGAAGCTTTTGCGAGAAGACGGATACATTGCAATGGACCGCTACGGAACGGTAACGCTTCTGGATAAAGGAGCCGAAATCGCCAACCGTATCTACGAACGGCATAACGTACTGACCCAAATGCTGGAATACCTTGGCGTCTCCCCGGACACTGCCAAAGCAGACGCCTGCAAGATCGAACACGACATCAGCACCGAAAGCTTCCAAAAAATCAAAACCCACCTCCTCAAAAAGGAAATCTAAAAAAACACCTGTAGAATCAAAAGATTCTACAGGCCTTTTTTTAACTATTTTCTCCCACCCACCACCTTCCCGCCCACCACAGTCAGCCGGCTCCGTGCCGGAGGAAAGCCGCGGGGGTACATTTTCGGGAGGGGAAGGGCGGAAAGCGCCTCTGTCTATGTGGCCTGCATTTGCAGGAGCCTTAGAAACAGTTTGTTTTCTGTGCTTCTGCGTTGTTCAGAAAATCCGTGCTGTCTGAGCCGTCAGGCGAGTTCACGGATTTTCTGAACGCTTTTAGCAGAAGTACAGAAAACTTACTGTTTCTTGCGCTCCGAAACCGCAGGCCACATAGACAGAGGCGCTTTCCGCCCTTCCCCTCCCGAAAATGTACCCCCGCGGCTTTCCTCCGGCACGGAGCCGGCGTCCCTCCCCTCTTGACAATCACCCAAATCCCCTTTATAATGTGCTTCGTGCCCGAACAATTCGCTCGCGAACTTTTTTTTCTGTCGGACACAGAAAAGAGGATCCCATGGAAAACAAACAAAATGTAGGATATGAAATCCACACTCTGGACAACATGATCGGCCGATGTGTCGCTTCCATGTGTGAAAAAGACGGCCTGACCCAGATGCAGAGCTGGATGATCGGCTATCTCTATGAACATTCCTCAGAGAACATCTTCCAAAAAGACATTGAGGCTCGGTTCCACATTGCCCCCTCCACCGTATCCGGCATCCTGAAGATCATGGAAAAACGCGGCTTCCTCCTCCGTGAACCGGTCTCCAATGATGCGCGCCTAAAACGCCTGGTACTCACGGAAAAAGGAGTCGGCCACCAGCTGAACGTAATACGCAATCTGGAACGTATGGAACACATGCTGAAAGAAGGCGTTTCGGAGGAGCATCTGGACATTTTCCTAAATGTCATTCACCACATGAAGCAAAACATTCAGAAAACCATTCTCTGAAAAACAATTTCACAAACATCCTGCATCAAAAACAATATCAGGAAAGGAGATTCTTTATGCTGAAAACACTACTGGCCCAGGTCAGGGAATTCAAGAAAGATTCCCTTCTCACACCTCTGTTTATGATACTGGAGGTGCTCATGGAAACAATGATTCCCCTGGTCATGGCCTCCATCATTGACAATGGTGTGGAAAAAGGAGACATCCGCCACATCTGCTATATGGGCGTGCTGATGGCAGTCCTTGCACTTCTTGGACTTCTCACCGGAGTCCTGGGCGGCAAATACGGCGCCCGCGCATCCACAGGCTTTGCCCGCAATCTGCGAAAAGCCATGTACGAAAACATCCAGACCTTTTCTTTTTCCAACATTGACAAATACAGCACAGCAGGGCTCATCACCCGATTAACCACAGATGTGACAAACCTGCAAAACGCTTATCAGATGATTCTGCGCATGTGCACCCGTGCCCCTGCCAGCCTTATCTGTGCCATGACCATGGCATTTCTTGTCAACGCCAGGCTTGCCAGCATCTACCTCGTGGCAGTGATTTTCCTGGCATGTGTTCTTTTATACATCATGACCCACGCAACCAAATATTTTCAGGCCGTTTTCCGGAAATACGACGACCTGAACGCCAGTGTCCAGGAAAATATCACAGGCATCCGCGTTGTAAAAGCCTATGTTCGGGAAGACTACGAAACCACCAAATTCCAGACTGCCTGCAATAAAGTATACGAAATGTTCGTCAAGGCGGAAAAGCTGGTGGTATGCAACATGCCGGTTATGCAGTTTACTGTTTACGCATGCATCCTTGGCATCAGCTGGCTTGGAGCCAAAATGATCGTGGGAAGCACTCTTACTACAGGAGAGCTTATGAGCCTTCTTGCTTACTGTATGAACATTCTTATGAGCCTTATGATGCTTTCCATGGTATTCGTCATGGTGACCATGAGTATGGCAAGTGCCGAACGTGTTTCAGAGGTCATCAACGAAAAAACCGATCTTTCCAATCCGGAAAATCCCATTACGGAAATCCCGGACGGAAGTATCGTATTCGACCACGTAGATTTCAGCTACAAAAAAGGAAGCCAGGAGCCTGTATTAAAAGACATCAGCCTTTCCATCCGCTCCGGCGAAACCATCGGCATCATCGGCGGTACCGGAAGCGCCAAATCCAGCCTGGTAAATCTGATCAGCCGTCTTTATGATGTAACCTCCGGCTCTGTCCGTGTAGGCGGCATTGATGTCCGGAAATATGATATGGAATCCCTCCGGAACCAGGTTTCCGTTGTACTTCAGAAAAACGTCCTGTTTTCCGGCACCATTTTAGACAATCTCCGCTGGGGAAATAAAAACGCCACAGAGGAGGAATGCCGCCATGCCTGTAAACTTGCCTGTGCAGATAACTTCATCCAGCGAATGCCTGACAAATACCATACCTATATTGAGCAGGGCGGAACCAACATTTCCGGCGGCCAGAAGCAGCGTCTCTGCATCGCCAGAGCTCTTTTGAAGAATCCAAAGATCCTGATTCTGGACGATTCCACCAGTGCTGTGGATACTGCCACTGACGCCGGCATCCGGAAAGCCTTTGCAGAAGAAATTCCGGATACTACAAAACTGATCATTGCCCAGAGAATCTCAAGTATCAAAACTGCCGACCACATCATTGTTATGGACAATGGCCGGGTAGTTGCTTTCGGAACCCACGAAAAGCTTCTCGCTTCCGAGCCGATCTACCAGGAGGTATATCATTCCCAGACCCAGGGCGGCGGCGATTTTGACCATTCCAATACAGGAGGTGACATGGCATGAGTAAACCAGGAAATACGGGGATGCCCCCAAAAGGCATGCGGGGACGGGGACGCGGACCGATGCCCAAAGTTGAAAATCCCGGCAGGCTGCTTAAGCGCCTGTTTCAGTACATTACCAGAAACTACCGGTATCATATCCTTCTGGTCTTGATCTGTATCATTATCAGTGTCCTTGCCAATGTGCAGGGAACCATGTTTACCAAGACTCTCATTGACCAGTATATCCTTCCGCTTTTAAAAACGGATACTCCTGATTTCGGGCCTCTTGGCCTTGCTATCGGAAAAGTGGCCTGTTTCTATGCAATCGGGGTGCTTTCCACCTATACTTATAACCGTATCATGATCTATGTCAGCCAGGGAACCCTCCGGAACCTCAGGAATGATATGTTTGCCACTATGGAAACACTGCCTGTCAAATATTTTGACACCCATCCCCACGGTGATGTCATGTCCATTTACACCAATGACATTGATACTCTCCGCCAGATGATCAGCCAGAGTATTCCGCAGCTTTTCTCCAGTGTCATTACCATTGTAAGTGTTTTTGTAAGCATGGTGATCCTGAACATTCCACTCACCATCCTGACTCTGGCAATGGTTGCCCTGATGCTGTTTGTCAGCCGCCGTCTGGCAGGTTTAAGCAGCAAATATTTCCTTGCACAGCAGAAAAATCTGGGTGCCATCAACGGATATATTGAGGAAATGATGGAAGGACAGAAGGTGGTAAAAGTATTCTGCCACGAAGAAGAAAGCCTTGCCAGATTCAGTGAGCTGAATGACACGCTCTTTGAAAGTGCGGACAATGCCAACAAATTTGCCAATATCCTCATGCCTACTGTGGCACAGCTTGGAAATGTCAGCTATGTGCTCTGCGCGATCCTGGGAGGCATCCTCGCCATCAACGGCTTCGGCGGGTTTACCCTGGGCGGCCTTGCGAGCTTTCTGACCTTTAATAAAAGCTTTAATCAGCCCATCAACCAGGTAAGCCAGCAGTTTAACAGCATTGTTATGGCCCTTGCAGGCGCCAAACGTGTATTTGATCTTCTGGATGAAAATAAAGAGGTGGACGATGGCTACGTCACTCTGGTCAATGTTACAGAAAAAGACGGAAAGCTGATGGAATCTGAAAAACGTACCGGGCGCTGGGCATGGAAACATTTCCACAAATCCACCAATACCACAGATTATGTGGAGTTAAAAGGCGACATGGTTCTGGACGGCGTGGATTTCGGCTACAATCCTGACAAAATTGTTCTTCATGACGTGAAAATGTACGCCACACCCGGACAGAAAATCGCGTTTGTAGGTTCCACAGGTGCGGGAAAGACTACGATCACCAACCTGCTGAACCGTTTTTACGATATCCAGGACGGCAAGATCCGCTATGACGGCATCAACATTAATAAGATCAAAAAAGCAGACCTGCGCCGTTCCATGGGAATCGTTCTTCAGGACACCAACCTGTTCACTGCCACTGTCATGGAAAACATCCGTTACGGAAAGCTTGATGCTACCGATGAGGAAGTGATCGCTGCCGCAAAGCTGGCCAATGCTGACGGCTTTATCCGGCGTCTTCCTGATGGATACAATACCATGCTGAAAAACAACGGTGCCAATCTAAGCCAGGGACAGCGCCAGCTTCTTTCCATTGCCCGGGCTGCTGTTGCAGATCCTCCTGTATTGATTCTGGATGAAGCAACCAGCTCCATTGACACCCGTACCGAAAAGCTGGTACAGGACGGAATGGATAAGCTGATGCAGGGCAGAACTACCTTTGTCATTGCCCACAGGCTGTCTACCGTGCGCAACAGCGACTGTATCATGGTTCTGGAGCAGGGACGCATTATTGAGCGAGGCTCTCACGAGGAACTCCTTGCAGAAAAAGGCAGATACTATCAGCTCTATAATGGCTGAGCAGCCCAAAAGGGCGTGTGCGAAAGCTTTCCGGCTTCTGCACACGCCCTTTTTATATGAAATGATACACTCTCTTCTCTTAATTTACTTCTTTGTTTCTTCCCTGACCATAATGCAGGAAGGATACTCTTTCCCATAATGAACGGTAATCTGCACCTTCTGCCTGATCTCGCTGTCAAAACTGTCCTTTGTATTGCTGTTGGGGAAAATAAAATTCTTCGCACTGGATGTGACAGTCACATGCATCCGGTGCCCCGGTACAAAAGTATTGGAGATTTTCGTCGTCCTGATATTGATTTCATATATTTCTCCGGGTTCCATATATTCCGGACTCTCAAAACCATTGCGGTATTTCGCGCACAGCACTCCGTCTGCCAGCTTGATTGCCCTGCCCTCTTCATCCACGTCCATGATCCGCACCACAAAATCCGTATCTGGACAGTCGCAGGAAACATAGAGCTTAGCCCAAATATCTCCCGTAATGGCAAAAGGCTTCTCCAAAACTCCCGTGGAATAGGTAAGCACATCCTGCCTCTTTTCTTCCTCTGTGTAATCCTCCGGAACTTCCAGCTCGTTTTCTGACATATCCACAATATGGATGGCCGGATTTTCCGGATCATAACAGTAGGAATCCCTGCCGTTTCTCTCTCCCTTTGTCCGTGACAGACGGCCTTTTCCGCAGATACTGCCATTTCCCGAAGCCTGATTGTCTTCCTCTCCATCCAGATAAAAGTTCTGGCACAGGGTTTCTTTCAAGGGCCAGCTTTCCCCACATTTCCACTCGTTATCCCCTACGGTAAAATACTCCACCGATGCAGTCTTTTCGATTCCGTTCTCCACACCCTTCAAAAAATGCTCCAGCCACAAAAAGCACTGATAATCGATATCATAACGCAGGGCATCCTCCCCCAGAAATACCCCGTGCAGGTCATAATCCGCATTTCCGCTGTGCTTCCAGGGGCCAAGGATCGCCTTCCAGGATCCCCTGGGCCAGTCCTTTACCAGCTCCAGGGCCTCCGTAGTTCCCATTCCGTTGTCGTCAAACCAGCCTGACATGATCAGAGCCGGCACCGCATGGCCTGCATAGCGTTCCTTCCAGCTTGACTGCTTCCAGTAATCATCCAGATCTTTATGGGCAAGCCATCTGGAAAGGAAAGGAACCTCATGGCCAAGTGCCTTTTTCGGAATATCTTTAATGGGGCGGATATCCAGAATTTCATCCCAGTTATCCTGCACCATCAGATCCGCACGCATCCTCTGTTCCGTCATGGCAAAAGCCCAGGCCAGCATTCCGGAATTAAAGCACCCGCCTCTTCTCGGAACATCCACAAAAGGACTTCCTGCACATACGCTGCTTAACATCGCTTTCAGGTGGGGATTCCCGCTGGCTGCTGCTGCCCATTGCACATAGCCCAGATAAGAACCGCCCGTCATGGCGGCCTGTCCGTCACTCCAGGACTGCTCTGCGATCCAGTTTAAGGTATCGTCTCCATCCTCTACCTCATAGTATTGGGGCTTCCATTCCCCTGTGCTGTCTTCCCGCCCCCGCACGTCTTGAATGACCACTGCTTAGCCTCTCTGTACAAAGCGGTAATAAGGAGCTGTATTATTTCCTTTTCCATAAGGGGTACGAACCAGTACAGCCGGAACCTTCTCATCCCCTGGCATTCCGGGCAGATAAACATCTGTTGCCAGCTTTTCTCCGTCCCTGGTTACTACATAGAAAGTTCCTGCGAATTTCACCGGCCGGATCGCGGAAGGCATATTCTCCATCCACTTGGCCAGAATCGTACTTTTTTCCCAACCGTCCTTTACAAGAACGGACGTACAGTCTCTTGCATTCATATAAACTGCATATATTTTTCCATTCTCGTAAAACAGATCCCTGGGAAATTTTCTCTGTCTTTGAAAATAAGATTCTCCCCTGCGGTTGGTGAATTTCTCTCCGCTCTTTGTTTCAAACTCTGCAGGCTCCCTGGAAATCCAGGACTCATACTCCTCTTTTTCCTGAAAAAACTCTAAAATACTTCTATTGCATAATCCGGCAAAAAAGGCATCCTCTTCTTCCGTAAAGGCAGACTTTTCTGCCCATTCTCCGGTTTCCATATCCAGCATTTCCAGAGAAAGGGCATCCCCCTCCTCTTTTATTTTCCCATATAAAATTCCTGAAAAATAAAAATTCCACTGTGTCATAAATCATACTCCTGTTTTATCGCTGCTGACACATGTGGTGCCAGCAGCAGTATTTTATGCTCCTATGATTGCACGCACAATATATGCCACGGCAATTCCGATATAGTTGCCGCAGACACCTCCGATAATTCCCATCAAAAGACCGATGCTGATCAGGCTTTTCCATTTGGCGCCGGAAGCCACAAGTGCAGCTGTAGTTCCGTCTGCAATGGCACCGACGATTCCCAGAAGCACATATTCCTGCTTGATTTTCAGCAGTCTGGTAATTGCCAGGTGGAGAATCAGACTTCCAGCAATCACGCAAAGGCAGAACAAAGTAATCGCAAGTGCGGAACCTAAGAAACCGCGGATATCCAAGGAAAAGCCAACTATTGCAAGGAACATCATACCAAAGAATAATCCCAGGTTCAATGCCCCCTTTAATTGTCTGACTGCCGGAATCTGGGCAATGATAATGGAGAATGTGGAGATCAGAAGAATTCTTCCTGCACTTGCAAAATCCGCCGGCAGATAGCCTGAAACCTTCGTAGCCGCTGCAACCACAGAAGAATCAATAGCCAAAAGGATGGCAATATCTTTAATGCTCCAGTTCTCGGAGCCCATAAGCTCCGTCTGTGTTCCGTCTCCCTCCAGTTCTTTTTCCGTAACGGAGGAAATGCTCTATGTGGAAGAAGGCGAGCTGACCGTCCGGATCGGAGACACAGATATTCTGTTAAAGGCCGGTGATTCCACGGTAGTCCAAAAGGATCTTCCCCACATCTGCAAAAATGCCGGAGATGTGGCTGCAAAAGGAATTTCGGCCCTTTCTCCCCCTATCTGGGGCCGGATGGACCTTACCAATAAGTAAGGGGCTGACACAACAAATGTCAGCCCCTTACTTACTTATTTATCATCACCGGTCAAACGCAGGACATCTTTCATCTCCTCCACGTCCATATCCAGAATAATGGCCAGCTCGTTCACGCTGAACTTCGAGCCTCCTTCTTCCTCATCTTCCGAAAGCTCCCGGATAGCATGATCCAGCTTCTCCACTCTGGCTACCAGGGAATCGTCATGAAGCTTCTGTTCTGTCTGCTCCTCGATCACCTGCCCGATTCCCAGACGAACCTCCCGGCAAAGCCAGGCATCATTCTTTACCTTTGGCTCCGGACGGCTCAATACGTCCAAAAGACATACGTTTCCTTCCTGGATAAGGTCTGCCAGAAAGATTTCCTCGCAGTTCATTTCCGCAGCAATTTCTGCAATAACAGGCAGATACAGCTCTGTTAGCCTTTCACGCGCCCTCATTGCTTCCTCCGGCTCTCCTGAAAGGGCAGCAAAAAGCACTTCTGCTTCCCTCTTTGGTCTGCTTACCGCACTGAGTCCGGCCAAGTACTCTTTAAGATACTTCTCCTCTTCCGGTGTGAGGGGAACTGCTTCCCTCTTTGGCTCTTCCCGGGCATCCCCAAAGTCTTTTTCTGCCTGATCTTCTTCCGGGAGCTCCAGGCCATTTATGGAAATTCCCTGAACCTTTAAATACTGCAGTATCTTTAAAAGCTGCCCCTTGTCCAGCTCCATGCCGGAAAAGAATTCCCTCACCTGGTTTCCTGTCAGAACTTTATTGTTTTCCTCCGCCGCTTTGCAAAGCTGAACCAATTTCATCTGAAATTCCTGAACATCCATGATCTAATCTTCTCCTTCTCTGCCTGTGCAGCATTTTACCATTTTCTGTCCATATCCGGACATTTCCGTACCTTCAGGGCAGCCCGCAGCTCTACATAGCAGCCGCAGAGCCTGCACATTCCATTTGTCAGGTTTATGCACTGCCCACACTTTTCAAGCCGGGATTCATAGATTTCCTGCTCCACCCTCACATCCTCGTCCAGCCTGGCAATGTAATTTTCCAGCTTGCGGAAATACTCAGCCTCCGTCTCTCCCCGAAGAAGACATTTCCGGCAGACTCTCAGCCCTTCTGTCATACTTTTCTTTTTACAGTCAGGTGCAGAACCGCACAGGGAGGGATATTGAAACAGATTCCGTTTTCTGTGATCCGGACATCCGTAAATTCCTTCACGGTTACGCATTCCGGATTCTCAAAAGTATTCATGGAATGCATTTCTCCCTGTACCATTTCTCCAAGAACCTCTGCGGCGGAGAATTCTATCATATGCGTATCTACAGGATACGTTTCTGTAAGCGAAGCGTTGGTCACGGTAATATGCAGATTCCCCTTTTTATCCAGAGATACGGATTCCGTCAGATTAGGAGTGCGATACTCCTCTGTCAGGCCAATCTCTTCTGAATCAATGAAGCTTTCTACCAGCATAGCATCCTGATGTGCTTTATACATATCAAATACATGATAAGTGGGTGTCAGGATCATATCACTGCCTTCCGTCAAAATAACCGACTGAAGCACATTCACCATCTGCGCCAGGTTTGCCATCTTCACACGGTCAGCATGCTTATTGAAAATATTCAGGGTCATTCCTGCCGCAAGAGCATCGCGGATCGTATTCTGCTGATATAAAAATCCCGGATTGGTACCAGGCTCTACTGTGTACCAGGTTCCCCACTCATCCACCATCAGGCCGATTTTTTTGTCAGGATCAAAATCATCCATAATAGCGCTGTGGCGTCTGATCAGTTCCTCCATGTAATATGCTTTCGAGAGTGTTTTGTACCACGCTTCCTCATCAAATTCCGTAGCGCTTCCCTTGATCTGCCATCCTTCCGGATGCACATAATAGTGAAGAGAAAGGCCGTCCATATGCCCGTGAATGCTTGGGTCACAATGGTTAAAGCAGGTCTTAAGAACTTCTCTCGTCCATTCATAATCATCTGCATTCGGTCCGCAGCACACTTTTTTTATGCCGCTTTCCTTCCCGTCCTGCTGCGAATTATAATTCCGCACATAGGTCTGGTATCTGCGGTATTCGTTCGCATAAAAATCCGGATTCATATTTCCGCCGCAGCCCCAGTTCTCATTGCCAACGCCAAAGAAATCGATCTTCCATGGCTCTTCATGGCCATTTTCTTTACGCAGATCGGCCATGGGGGAAATTCCCTTAAAAGTAATGTACTCCACCCATTCCGACATTTCCTGCACTGTTCCGCTGCCAAGATTTCCATTCACATACGTCTCGCATCCCAATTGCCTGCAAAGTTCAAAATATTCATGGGTGCCAAAACTGTTATCTTCCACAACGCCGCCCCAGTGCGTATTGATCATTTTTTTCCTGGTTCCTTTCGGCCCGATTCCGTCCTTCCAGTGATATTCATCTGCAAAACAGCCGCCCGGCCAGCGCAGAACAGGAATTTTGATTTTTTTCAAAGCTTCCACCACGTCAGTACGCATACCGTTCACATTCGGAATGGGAGAGTCCTCTCCTACATAAATTCCTTCATAAATACACCTTCCCAGATGCTCCGAAAAGTGTCCGTAAATCTCTTTTTGAATTTTACTAACCTGTTTCTCAGGATTGATCACTAATTTAGCCATCTTATCTCCCTTCTGCCTTTTTACCAGATACCGGAATCTACTGCTGCTCTTTCAATTCCGATACCCTTCATATATCGTTCCATAAAGGCATTATAGCCCTTTACTCCCTCCGGCGCCGGTGCAAGGGTACTTCCCTCATTTCCTGCGAATACCTTCTCATCAAGGAAGTGTTCCAGGGTTTCTCCCTCCTCCTTATGAATAAGATAAGAAGCCAGAAGAGCAATTCCCCATGCGCCCCCTTCTCCCGCAGTGGACATGACAGAAACAGGAGCGTTTACTGCATCTGCAAGAATCTGCTGACCTACTCCCTCGGTCTTAAACAAACCGCCGTGGCCTAAAAGCTTGTCAATCTTTACGTTTTCTTTCTCCAGGAGGATATTTAATCCCACGCGCATCGCTCCCAGGCAGGTATACAGATTATTTCTCATGAAATTTGCAAGAGTAAATCTGCTCTCAGGGGAACGGACAAACAATGGACGTCCCTCTTCAAAGCCGGTCATATGTTCTCCGGAGAAATAGCAGTAGGAAAGAAGTCCTCCGCAGTCTGCATCCCCTTCAAGGGCTTTGTTGTAAAGAGTTCCAAAAAGCTTGTTCATATCCACTTCCATGCCCATCGCCTCTGCAAATTCCTTAAATACGGAAACCCAGGCATTTAAGTCAGAGGTGCAATTGTTGGAATGTGCCATGGCAACCAGATCCCCTGCCGGAGTCGTTACCATATCGATTTCTTTGTACGGCCTGCTCAGCTCCTTTTCCAGAACGATCATGGCAAACACGGAGGTTCCTGCGGAAACATTTCCCGTGCGCTGCTTTACGCTGTTGGTTGCAACCATACCGGTGCCTGCATCCCCTTCCGGAGGGCACATGGGAATCCCGGCCTTCAGCCTGCCGGATACATCCAGAAGCTTTGCCCCTTCCTCTGTAAGAGTACCTGCATCCTCTCCTGCAACCAGCACCTTCGGCATAATGTCACGCAGTTTCCAGGAAAAACCTTCCGGCGCTACCAGATCATTAAATTTCTGCACCATTTCCTCATTGTAGTCTTTGGTCTCAATGTCAATGGGGAACATGCCTGCTGCGTCACCGATTCCCAGAACTCTTCTTCCTGTCAGCTTCCAGTGTACATAGGCTTCCAGGGTGGTAATATAATCAATATCCTTCACATGCTCTTCTTTATTTAGAATTGCCTGATACAGGTGTGCAATACTCCATCTCTGGGGAATGTTGTACTGAAACAGATTCATCAGCTTCTCCGAAGCCGCTCCTGTAATGTTATTCCTCCAGGTCCGGAAAGGAACCATCAGCTCTCCTTCTTTATTAAAAGGCATATAACCATGCATCATCGCACTGATTCCCAGGGCACCTACGCTCTCCAGCTCCACACCGTATTTTTCCTTCACATCCGATGCCATGGCCTGATAGCTGCCCTGAAGCCCCTTCCAGATTTCCTCCAGGCTGTAAGTCCAGATTCCATCCACATAACTGTTTTCCCAGTCATAGCTTCCGGAAGCGATGGGTTCGTTTTTGTCATCTACCAGCACTGCTTTGATCCTTGTTGAACCAAACTCAATTCCAAGTGCAGTGCGGCTGCTTAAAATTGCCTCTTTTGCTCCATTTACGCTCATGTAAAAATCCTCCCTATGAATTGTTCTTATTGGTTTCCGCAGGCAGAAAAATCTCTGCCTCAAATATAAGATCCATCATATTATATCAAAAAACCGGTACATGCACGATACCTTTTTAAAGATTCCTCTTATTTTTTAGCGGTAAAACATGCTATTCCATCGCAGCTCGTTTTTGAAGTTCCTGATCGTGGTATCCTGATCAATGTAAACGGCCTCAATTCCCATGGCATTTGCCCAGTCCCCCATCTGCTCTGCTGTCAGATCGTAGGAAAATGCCGTATGGTGTGCCCCCCCTGCCAGAATCCACGCTTCTGCCCCTGTGGCAAGATCAGGCTTCGGAGTCCAGAATGCAGTTCCTACCGGAAGCTTCGGCATTGGCTTTTCAACCTTTTTACACTCCACATCATTGATGATCAGGCGGAAACGGTTTCCCAGGTCCACCAGGGAGGCGGCAATCGCAGAACCTGTCTTAGAGGTAAATACCAGTCTTGCAGGATCTTCTCTGTCCCCCATGGAAAGCGGGCATACCTTGATACCGATTTTCCCATCTGCTACAGACGGGCATACTTCAAGCATATGCGCCTGCAGGATTCCCTCTTTGCCCGGAACCAGATTGTAGGTATAGTCCTCCATAAAGGAGGTTCCCTTTGCATCCTTTACTCCTGCTGCCATAATCTTCATCAGACGAACCATCGCTGCTGTTTTCCAGTCGCCCTCTCCGCCAAATCCATAGCCTTTTTCCATCAGTCTCTGGATTGCAAGCCCGGGAAGCTGCTTCAAAGAGCCAAGGTCGCCGAAATGAGTTACGATTGCCTGGTAATTCTTCTCTTCCAGAAACTTTTGAAAGCCAATCTCAATTCCTGCCTGCACTTCCACATGCCGCCTGAATTCTTCCGGATCCCGGTCTTCCAGGAGAATGTCGTATTTGCTGTAGTATTCCTCTACCAGCACATCAATGTCGCCCTTCTGTACATCCTGTACATACTGAGCGATCTCATTTACAGGATATGCATCGATCTCCCATCCGAATTTGATCTGTGCTTCCACCTTATCCCCCTCGGTGACCGCTACATTTCTCATATTGTCTGCAATACGGCACACACGGATATGGCTGCTCTCCATAATGCCGATTGCTGTGCGCATCCAGGAAGCCAGCCGCTCCTGAACCTTTTGATCCGCCCAGTGTCCCACGATCACTTTGCGCTCAATTCCCATTCTGGTTACAATGTGACCGTATTCCCTGCCGCCGTGTGCGGACTGGTTTTCATTCATAAAATCCATGTCAATGGTATCATAAGGGATTTCCTCGTTAAACTGCGTATGGAAATGGCACAGAGGCTTTCTGTATTCCTTAAGCCCCAGAATCCAGGATTTTGCAGGGGAAAAGGTGTGCATCCAGGTGATAACACCTGCACAATCTTCATCCGCATTTGCCTCATTGAAGGTTTTTCGGATCAGTTCATTGGTGATAAGGGTCGGCTTCCATACCACCTCAAAGGGCAAAACTCCGGATTTATTCAGCTCTTCCACGATTATGCGGGAATGCTCCGCAACCTTTTTCAGACACTCATCCCCATATAGATCCTGGGAACCTGTACAAAACCAAAATTTGTAATTTCTTCCTGTTTTCATGTTTGTTGCCTCCTGTAAATTTTTTAGACTTTTCTCCTGCAGGAACCCCGTATAATCAGCTCAGGCTCAATAAGCCTGCTTATCCTGGATTCCTCCTCCGGAATGCCGTTCAGCTTTTCCAGAAGCAGCTCTGCCGCCATCTCTCCCAGCTTTTCCTGGGGATGGGCGATGGTTGTAATGCCGCTGCCTCTTCCTGCATACAGGGAATTATCATATCCGGTTACGGAGATGTCCTTTGGAACCTTTATCCCGAGATCCTCCAGGGTCTCCATAACCTGCACTGCGATCTGATCATTGTAGCAGACGATTCCGTCGGGAAGCTGTCCCTGTCCTGCCATTGCCTTCACCATCTGGCAGGGCTTCACCCTGCGATCCTCTGTATGGAACCACACGACCAGATCCGGATCGTAAGGAATCCCCGCCTCCTGCAGTGCCCTCACATATCCCTTATGCCTTGCAAGTCCCTGCACATCATCTGCCTTGAAAAAGCCTGCGATCTTTTTGTGCCCCAGATCCAGAAGATACTTTGTAACCAGGCAGCCGCCTTTGGCATCATCCATAAGAATATGGGGCTTGTCCGGCATCTCCGTATAAATTCCCTGGATAAATACATAGGGAAGGTGATACTGATCCAAAGTTTCATAAAGGTTTCTGTGCCTGCAGGCAAGCTGGCTCTTGCTGGGTTCAATAATCAGGCCGTCAATATCCTTTTTCAGCAGTTCCTCCAGACATTTTGCTTCCTTCTGCCTGCTGTTTCCCGTATTTTTCAGAATAATGCTGTAGCCATTTTCAGAGAATACCTGATCCATTCCCTGAATCAGTCTTGGAAAAATATAATCGGATATGTAAGTTGTCACTACGGCAATGTTATAAGACTTTGTCGTATGGCGCATTTTTTCAGAACAGAAGGTTCCCTTTCCGTGAAAAGCTTCCACATATCCTTCCCTGGAAAGAATCTCCAGAGCCTTGCGAACGGTATGCCTGCTTAACTCATACTGTACAGCCAGTTCATTTTCCGAAGGAAGCTTCTGCCCCGGGCGAATCCTCCCTGAGAGGATGGCGTTCTTAAGTTCCTCCATCAGCATCAGATATTTGCTCTTTCCTGTATTATCCATAACATTCCTCCTGTAAATCCTACAGCTTGTACGGTTGTCTACACAAGTTGTTTTTCTTTAAAAAAACGGTGCGAAGCATTGTACACTGTTTCGCACCATACGTCTTTTCTGTTTTATTTCATCTTGCTGTAAGCAATCCTGATTCGGATATCCTGGTTATAATTACCGAAGCCTGACCCGAACAGGGTAATTCCCCCCACATTGGATGCATCGTTGGGAACCACAAATTTAAAACGCAGCGTACTTTTGTAGTCCAGCTCCAGCTGGTTGATCGTAACGTTCGATACCTTCATACCGTCAATAAACGTGCCCTTCCGGTTAATTACCAACATCTTCAGCACACCGTACTGATTCCAGTTAGGGAACCACCAGTCCGGTGTAAAAATACCGCGGACATCTCCAAAATCACCGGCGCTTGTCCACATGCCGATCCATGTGTCATTCAAAAAAAATGAAATATCGGACGGCCAGTCATTGCTGACACCGGGTGCCTCGGAACCGATTTCAAAGGATAAGGTAATCTGATCTATCCGGGTCGCATCCGGAAGCAGATTTGGTATGATGTATTCAATATATCCTCTGGTAAACCAGAGGATGCCCGCATTAATGCGGTCCGGATGGGCAAAATATCTGGGGTCATCCACCTCTCCGATTAAACATTCCTGCGTTGCAATACCACAGGTGGGATAAATCTCATAATTTGAATAATGGCCGACCTTCAGCTCCGCATTATAAATCTGGTTGCTGTTATGAGCTTCTTCTGATTCCATTTCAATCAAAATCTTGTCGATTGCGACGCTGCACAGCTTCTGATTGCCGTGTGTGCCGCGCTCCACCGCCACTTTTATTAAACCGTTCTCTTCCATCTTTTTTATATGACTGGTCAGCGCTCCATTGGTAATACCCAACCGGGAAGCAATCTCATTCATACTGAGCTCTTTTTCCTTTAAAAGCAGCTTTAAAATATTAATCCTAATATCAGACCCTAAAGCTTTGAACAATTCTATCCCATCATCAATATTTTTGACATGCAACATTTTCTAACTACCCCTTCGCATTTATAGTTCACCACTACAGTTGAATATTTTAGATAATCCCAAACTAATATTTCAATTGTACATAACTTTTCCCTAAAATGCAATGCCTGATTCACGAAAACCTGCCCTTTTTTAAAAAAGGCAGCTGCAAAACCCCGCCATTTCGCAACTGCCTTTCCTGATTCACCAAATATGTATTTTCTTAACCCTTTACGCCGGTAAGAGCCATAGACTCGATAATATAACGCTGGAAAATAAAAAACAGAACCAGCGTAGGCAGCAGCGACAATACGGAGGCTGCCATAATCAGCGGATAATCGCTGTTTACCGCATAGGAAGAATTAAACATACGGATAACTACCTGCAAGGTATACCATTTATCCTTAGAAACAAAAATCGTCGGCGCAAGGTAATCATTCCAGATTCCCATGAACCACAGGATCGCCTGGGTCATCAGAGCCCCCTTCATCAGCGGAAGGAAAACGGAATAATAAATCTTGAAGTAGCCGCAGCCGTCAATCTTTGCCGCTTCCACTAAAGCGTCCGGAATACTGGTCAGGTTCTGGCGCAGGAAGAAGATCATACTGACATTGCCAAACAGGCCGGGCAGAATCAGAGGCAGAAGATTATTGGTCAGTCCCATTCTTGTAAACATTACATACTGGGGGATCATAACAACTGCAAAAGGTATCATCATGGTTGCCAGAAGACCCAGGAAAATTCCGTTCTTTCCTTTAAATTTCAGCTTGCTAAAGGAAAAGGCAGCCATGGATGAGGTAAAACTGCCGACCACCAGAACCGGAATTTCTACCAGAAGTGTATTTCGCACACCCCGAAGGAATTCCGGTTTCGCAAGCACTTCCGAATACTTGCCGAATTTCCATGGATTGGGAATCAGACTGAACTTCGCGGAAAGTATCTGGTTCTTGGTCATAAAAGAAGCAAAGATCATATACACCAGCGGAAATACCATGACAACTGCGCCAAGGCAAAGCAGGATGAATACAATTATGTTAATTCTCCGTTCCTTCGCGGTCATACCGCTGGAGGATTTTTCATCATTTTTAGCCATTCTCTTTCCACCTCCTATTCAATCGTCTTAACCCATTTATCCTGGCCGACAAAGTTAATTGCTGTAATGATAAAGATGATGATTGCCAGAATGAATGCCATTGCAGATGCATAACCCATCTGATTATTTCCAAACGCCTTGTCATACAGATAGAACACAACCGTTGCAGCACTGTAATTCAAACCGCCGTTGGGAACCATAACGAGTACTTCTACGAATACCTGGAATCCGCCGATGAGACCTGTGATCAGCAGATAGAAAGTAACCGGTGATACCAAAGGCCAGGTGATGTTTCGGAAAAGAGCCCAGCCGCTTGCACCGTCGATTCTGGCCGCTTCATAATAATCCCTGGGAATTCCCTGAAGTCCGGACAAATACAGGATAATGGATGTTCCCAGGCCCTTCCAGGTCATGAAAATAATCATGGCCACCTTGACCCAGAATTCATCTCCCAGCCAGTTTGGTCCGTGCTGACCGCTTATGGCCTTAATGATGCTGTTTAACACACCATAATCATAGTTAAATACCCACATCCACAGAATAGATACCGCAACCAGGGAGGAAATAACCGGAATGTAATACATAGTACGAAGTACCTTGATGCCTTTGATCTTACGGTTCATCCCCATGGCGATAATAATTCCCAGAATCATACCGCAGGGAATACCCAGCATGTAAATAATGGTATTAAGCAATACTTTCCAGAATCTATCGTCTGTCAGCAATTTAATGTAGTTTCGAAGCCCTACGAAATTATCCAGCATATTATTCATGCCGTTCCATTTGGTTAAGCTGGCAACGAATGCAAACACAATGGGAAACGCCATAAAAATCAAAAATCCGATAAAGGGAGGAGCAACAAATGCAAGACCCCAGCAGTGCTCTTTAAAAGCCGATTTACTCATCTTCTTACGAGTTTGTACATTACTACTCACTGATTTTCACCTCCAAACCGAGAGAAAACAAAAACAGCCGGCCGCGGACGTATTATGGCCGGCTGTTTTCTGCTTGTTATTCAACCATTTCCCATGCTTCGTCAAGGAGTTCCTGCATCTCCGGCTGAATATCCTTGATATACTCTTCTACGGTTACGCTACCGTTCTTTACAGTGTCGAAGCCTTCGAAGAATCTGTCAAGCCAGCCTGCGCTTGGAGTGTAGGTGGACTCAATAAACTGTACGCCTGCATTGTCGGTTCCGTTCAGGTAGTTAAAAAATACGTCTATGTTAGACGGATAAGGAAGATCTCCGTTTGTAACAGCATCCTTAAACTCGCCCTCAGCCATAGAAGTGATGTTTGGCAGACGGATGGACTGTCCTGTGGTGATACCGGACATCTCTCTGTTTCCTTCCTCATCGGCGCTCATGTAGTAAGCAAGCTTCGCTGCAAGGTCTTTGTTCTCAGAGCTTTCTGCTACGCAGTAACCAACGGTTCCGCACCAGGTAATGGATTTTCCGGTGGAAAGGGTCGGATACAGGCAGAGATCCCAGTCAAACGGGAAAGTCTCGTCATCCATAAATGCAGCCACATCCCAGGTACCGCATGCATAGAAAGCTTCCTGCCCTGCAAGCCATCTCTGGTATACGCCAAGAGATGCATCCTGTTCTACACTGGGAGTTACTTTATATTCCAGTGTCAGATCCACAAACTTCTGGCAGGCTTCGATAAATTCCGGTGTATCGATGGTTACGGTCTTATAGTCGTCAGATAAGAAGCTTGCACCATTGGACCAGATATACTGATACAGCATGAACGCATTGGCAGCTCCCATACCCCACTGATCGATCTCGCCGTCGCCGTCAGTATCCTTGGTAAGCTTCTGGCAAACCTCTACAAATTCCTCATAAGTGTAAGGTTTGTTCGGATCCGGATAGTCAAGTCCTGCTTCATCAAACAGTTCTTTGTTGTAAGCGTAGGCAAATACGGAAGAGTCATAGGGTAATCCATACAAGTCGCCGGTACCGGTAGCCTCACCGTCATAGCGGTAATTATCCAGAATGTCCTGCATCATGTCGTCTGTGGAAAGGCCGGCTTCCTCCAGAAGTGCGGTGAGAGGTGTGATATAGCCATTGTCTACATACTGAGAGACGGTCTCCGGACCTACATAGAATACATCCGGAAGATCTCTTGCAGTCATCATACCGGTAAGGGTCGTGTTATAGTCATCCTTCGTGGAGAACTGGACTTCAACAGTGCAGCCATTGGCTTCCTCAAACTTCTTAACCATGTTTGATACAATTTCCTGTTCCTGTTCATTTGCATAGACAAACATGGAAAGGCTTTCCCCGCCGTCTGCATGTACCATTGTTGCGGAACCGCAGACCATCACTGCTGCTAACCCAAGAGCCAAAAGTTTCTTTCTTCTCATATGAATTCCTCCTTTTATTTACGTATGTATTCTTCCATACGCTTTTCTTTTTTGTGATTTCATCATAACAGATTATTTTAGATTTGTCTATGCTTTTTTAATATTTTCTAAACTATAATCACTTTTTTGTCATTTACTTATAATTTATATTTTATATTTTTATGCATTTTGTACAAAAAAAAAAGAATTTCAAATTTATTTTATTTTCATCTAAACTATTATAAAACAGCAATATTTCATCAGCAGCAGAGTTTCAGAACAGAGTGAAACAGAATGACTCCAACGGAATGGCAAAATGTCCGGACACACCTGAACAAGGCTGTCCGGACCTTCCATCATTTCATTGGCTGATATCTAAAAACAGGGAAACCGTACTCATTATAGTTCACCTTCATAAGCATTGCATGACGGTTGATATCATACAAAGAGTTGCCGATGATCTTTTCATACTGACGTGCATGATAAATACAGTAATCCGTAACGCCGTCTTCTCCTTTTACAAAGGAATTGTGTCCAGGCCCAAAGATTCCCTTTTCCGGATCTGTTGCCAGAACCGGATATCTCTCCTTCTTCCATGCGCGCGGATCCAGAAGATCCTCATTTTCATCAATGCTGAGCATTCCCATGCAGTAACATGCCCCTGTAGAGCTTGCCGAATAGGTGAGAAAGATCCTGCCGTCATGCTTTAAAAAGGCAGGCCCCTCATTTACCCAAAAATTTACTCTCTCCCAGTCATAATCCGGTGTCGTCAGCAATACCTGTTCCGTAGCTAATTTATACGGTGACTCCATCCGTGCGATGTAAAGATTGGAAATCTTCTTTCCTTTATTGACCTTTTCAGCCCACACATAATATTTCTCTCCCTTATGCTGAAAAATCGTAGCATCCAGAGAAAAATCCCGAAAACTGAATTTATCCCCGTCTGCAGGCTGAATCATGCCTCCTTCTTCCCATGGATCTTCCATGGGATCATCACCCGTACACTCCAAAATATACGGGCGCAGCTTCCACTTATTATTCACTTCACTGGCGGCGTAATAGATAAACCATTTTCCGTCCAGATAGTGAATCTCCGGAGCCCAGATATGCAGGCTCTGGGGGCCGCTCTCATGTTTCGTCCAGACCGTCTTTTCTTCCGCATCCCTTAATCCCTGAATCGTAGCTGCATGGCGAATAGCCAGTCTGTCATATTCCGGTACAGAGCCCATAAAATAATAGGTTCCGTCCGGTGCACGGAATACATACGGATCTGCCCGATTTTCTATTAGCGGTTTATTGTATTCCGTAATACAGATTTTTCTTTCCCTCATATTCAAATCCCCCTAATTAGGTTCTTATATTCTATTTTACACCTCCCCAAACAAATATGCAATCATTATTTTAGTTATTAGTAAATTATTACACTTTTCCCTAAATATTTTGTCTGATTTTCATTTTATTTATTGTATACTTTTCTTTCGCAGCAAGTTATAATAAAAAAGTAAACTATTTTAGAATATTCAAAAAAAAGGAGTGACACATAGCTATGAACCTGTTTTCTTTTAATAGCTGGATTTCCAGATTTCTGTATCTTGTTGCTGACATAGTACTTTTTCATATACTGTGGATCATCTTCAGCCTCCCCGTGGTTACCATAGGAGCATCCACTACTGCCCTGTACTACTGCTGTATGAAAAGGATCCGAAGAGATGAAGGATATATCACCAGGAATTTTCTTCAGGCATTTAAGGCAAACTTTAAGCAGTCTACACTTATCTGGCTTTTCATCCTGCTGACAGGTGCCATCCTTTTTATAGATTTTCGTATCGGTATGGCCGCCGGGGGAGCCATTGGCAGATTTATCCTTATCAGCTGCTCTGTTCTTCTGATTCCGTTTTTCTGTACTGCACTTTATATTTTTCCGGTACAGGCCAAATTTGAAAACAGAATCATTGATAACCTGAAAAATGCCTTTTTAATGTCTCTTTCCAACTTTTTGTTTACTTTGCTTTTAATTTTCATCATCGCCACATTCCTTCTTCTTGCATTTACCTTCCCGCCCTTTATCGGTTTGATGATGATCGCAGGCATGGGAATCTATGCCTATCTCAGTTCCGGAATCTACATCTGTGTTTTTCGGAAATACATTCCGGAAGAATTAAAAGAAGACGCCGAGGCAACCGGAATAGACCGGGAATATTAATTCCCGGCCTATTTTTATGTTTTATTCACTTTTCGTAACTGTTCAATGCCTTCACAGTTACCCGCTGAATAGTTACCGCTTTTCTTTCGCCATGCTTCCCCAGATACAGGCATTATTTTTGCCGATTGCGGAAAAGGTCATTGTCTTTTCACCTGTATTGCTGGTCTGTTCATAAAAAATCCCCTTAAATTCCAATCCGGTATCCATGGTTATCGTCACATAATCATAGCCCCTGCCGGAATCCGCCTTTGTCCAGGTGCCTTCAAAAGCGCCTCTCACGCTTCCGTCTTCTCTCAGTTCCAGAGTTCCTGTATCCAGCATACTGGGGCTGTTTTCTTTCCCATGATTCACATATTCATAGGTACCGGTCACTGCCGCATCCTCCACATTGGCAATGGTCTCGTTACGGTTTTCGTATACCGCAGTACAAGGCCATCCCTCTTCGTTCAGATACTGCTGGTGCACACGAACCTCATGGTACTCATTTCCTTCATTAAAACGCTGATGAAAGATCAGATACCGCTGACCGTCTTCGTCAATCAATGCGGAGTTATGACCTGCGGATTTATACCCCCGCTGTCCCTCAAATTGATAATTGCCAATCAGTTTAATGCCATATTGGGAGTTTTCCGTCTTGCCGCTGTCAGCCGCATTATTGCCTGCTGCGTCTACATAAGGGCCGTATATACTTTCAGAGCGAAACATGCGCATATTATAACCGCCGTCTGCCGCCAGGCCGCCGTAAGTCTCATACAGATAGTAATAGCCTGTTTCCTCATCATAAAGAATGAAAGGCCCCTCGCCGGACTGATGCCTGCTGCCTGCAATATGCGTCCCGTAATAGCGATCTATGTAGTTGCCCGATTTTTCATCTGTGGAATCTGTGCCCGGATAGATCACCAGACCTGTCTCTTTGTCCACTTCCAGGATAAAAAGCCCCCCTGACCAGGAACCGTAAACCAGATACAGATTTCCCTCTGCATCCTCCACTGCTGTGGGGTCAATAGCATTTGGCGCATATTTGTAATGATATGTCCCGTCTACTGCAAACCATTCTTCGCTGATCTCATCAATTCCGCCATTCTCCGACCCCAGAGCAGCCAACTTCTTCAGATTCAGATAATCATTATCCCACTTGGTATCAATCCGGCTCTTCTCATCCGATGCGCCTTCCAGGGAAAATCCGGAGTAGATCATCGTATCTGCATAGGTGTACGGACCCTCAATTTCCTTTGATACAGCCAGTCCGATACAAGACCTCTTCCACGAAGAGGATACGCTGTAATACAGCAGATAAGCGCCTCTGCTTCCGTCTTCCCAAACATATCGGTCATCCCAGTGAACATCCGGCGCCCATACGGCATACCCGCCTGCACAGTCTCCGTCATTAAATCCTGCCCACCGGAAGGATTCTGCAAAATTTTCCTGGAGATTTCCATACACAGGATTATCATTCACATCCTCATAATCTTTGCAGATCTGTTCCCAGTTTACCAGATCATCTGACTTCGCAGCAGCAAGATGACTGCCAAACACATAATAAGTACCTGTTCCCGGTTCTTTTATAATAGACGGGTCGTGAACGCTCACCCTGGAAACGCAGCTGTTCCCGCTGACAGAAGAAACTGTCAAAACCGGCAGCATAGCTACAGCCATACATATGATCAATAATCTCTTTTTCAAAACTTATTCCTCCTGAAGTTACCACTTCCTGTTTCCTCTGAGCCTCCGCAAAGCATGTATTTCCGGCAGACTCTCAGACCCTCGCTCATACACTCCTCTTCACAGCCAGATGAACCACTGCACATGGAGGAATCCTGAAAAAGAATCCATCGCCTGTCATCTCAATATCTGTAAATTCCCTGATCTTTACCGTATCGGGTTCTTCAAAGGTATTCTTTTCATGCATTTCTCCCTGTACCACCTCACCTTTGATCTCCGATACTGCCGATTTCGTAATAAAAGTTTCTACAGGATAGGTTTCCTTAAGAGAGGCATTTGTCACAGTAATATGGATGGTTCCATCCTCTGCCATGGATACGGATTCTGTCAGATTGGGTACCAGAAATTCCTCCGTCACGCCGATTTCCTCAGAATCAATGGAACTGTCCAGAAGTATTGCATCCTGATGAGCCTTATACATATCAAATATATGATAAGTAGGTGTCAGGATCATATCCGCGCCCTCTGTCAGAATTACTGCCTGAAGTACATTTACCATCTGGGCAAGATTTGCCATTTTCACACGGTCAGAATGCTTATTGAACACATTCAGGGTAATTCCTGCAACCAGTGCATCACGAATCGTATTCTGCTGGTACAAAAATCCCGGGTTCGTTCCGGGTTCTACAGTAAACCAGGTTCCCCATTCGTCTACGATCATGCCGATCTTCTTTTCCGGATCAAACTCATCCATGATCACACCGTGACGTCGAATGAGTTCATCCATATAATACGCCTTGGAAAGAGTCCTGTACCAGGCCGCATCATCAAAATCCGTAGCACTTCCCTTGATCTTCCAGCCATCCGGATGTACATAATAATGAAGGGACAGACCGTCCATATGTCCGTGAAGACTCTCGTCACAATGGTTAAAGCAGGTTTTCAGCACTTCTCTGGTCCATTCATAGTCATCTGCATTTGCACCGCAGCAAATCTTTTTAATGCCTTCCCCTTCTTCCTGATGGCTATTGTAATTGCGCACATAGGTCTGGTATCTGCGGTATTCATTTGCATAAAAATCCGGATTCATGTTTCCGCCGCATCCCCAGTTCTCGTTGCCGACTCCAAAAAAATTGATCTTCCACGGCTCTTCATGTCCGTTCTCCTTGCGCAAATCTGCCATAGGAGAAACCCCTTTAAAGGTGATATATTCCACCCATTCCGACATTTCCCGTACTGTACCGCTGCCCAGATTTCCATTGATGTAGGTTTCGCACCCAATCTGACGGCAAAGTTCAAAGTACTCATGAGTACCGAAGCTGTTGTCCTCCACAGCACCGCCCCAATGAGTATTGATCATTTTCTTTCTCTTTTCCTTCGAACCGATTCCGTCCATCCAGTGGTACTCGTCTGCAAAACAGCCGCCCGGCCAACGAAGTACAGGCACCTTGATCTTCTTCAGCGCCTCTACAACATCGGTACGCATGCCGTTCACATTTGGAATCGGAGAATCTTCTCCCACATAAATTCCTTCATAAATACATCTTCCCAGATGTTCGGAAAAATGTCCGTAAATCTCTTTCTGAATTTTGCTCACCTGTTTTTCAGGATTAATCACCAATCTCGCCATCTTATCTCCCTTCCTATACGTTTTTTAATCACCATTATAGGCCGAGCCGAAACTCATCCCCCGGCAATGTGCATTTCATAATTACCTATATAGACTATAACTTGTACTCTTATCAATACAAGTTGTTTTTCTTTTTAAGTAATTTCATCTTCAAAAGAAGCCCTGTCTGTTTCGAAAGCAAAAAGAGTATGATTTTCTTTACGAAACCTGTAGAAAGCCCGGCAGGCTGCGCCTTCGTGAATGGTTCTTACCATATCTCCCTGCGCCGGTGCCTTAAGGGGACGGTGAGACGTTTCCAAAAGCCGGGCTTCCAATTCCATCCTTCCCTGTGTAATCCGAACCGTCCCGTTTTCAATTTGAACAGTCCGAGCGCCCAGATAAGTGGCGATCCTGTACTCTTTTCCCTGCCATAATACGGCGCCTATGATACCGGTAAAATGAATGCCGGCAATAGGAATGTCCGCCACTGCCAGCATGAGTGCACCTCCGCAAAAACAGCACTGCGTCCAGATATATTTTTTCGGAAATGACCGGCCCCGGTCTCCTTCCCAGTATCCCCCCGCATTCCGAAATGAATATTTCTGACCATTGATAAACACCTTTCCTCTGACTGAATGACTCATACTCCGCACGCTATGGCGGCATTCCATAAAAGGCACCAGCGCAAAAGGCCCCATTATGTCATATCGTAAAGGATTAAGCGGACCAAAATCCAGTTTTCCCGTAACAGTCAGCTGCGCTGTGTCGATTGCCAGACGAATACCTTTTTCACCGAATTGATTCATCAGGCGAATTTATCCATTTTTATATGATGTTTTATAATTTGGGTATTGCTTTTTTTCCAGGACTTTAGTAGAATGATTAAAGGTTTGAAAAGAAAATTTATTCACTGGATACGTGAGGATTGCTCTTTCTAATAAGCGGATATGGCGGAATTGGCAGACGCGCCAGATTTAGGTTCTGGTGTCCACGACGTGCAGGTTCAAGTCCTGTTATCCGCATCCGATGGCGTCAAACCGAACCATGTCAGTTCGGTTTGACGCCGTTTTGCATTCAGACTTCTAATTGAATGACAGAATCCGGCCTGATGAAAAATAATCCGCAAATCTTATAAATTTCCTTGTATTTCCGGAAAGTTCATAGTAGAATAAATTCAGATACAATTCTACAGTATCTTTACGAATGACAAAATTATCTATTCCGGTATTCTTTGAATACCCGATAATCATCTGGCTTTTCGCCGAACAAACCCTATATGAAAACTTGCGTTACAGGCGGAAGGCATTACGGTAACCTGCGCCGGAGAAAGATATTTTTTATCCAATCAGACAGCCCCGGCAGGATTACCCCTGTTTTCCTCCTGTAACAGCCATCAAAAAAAGGAGGAAACATGAACAACACAACAAATTACGGTACAGACAACAGTTACCTGGCAGAGGAACAGGAAAAGAATCCCAGTGTTTTTCAAACGCAGGATGTTAACAGCAAACGGGTTTTTGAAGATCCGTTTCTCTGCGCCCAGTTTCTCAGGGACTATTTCGGCCTGGATGAGTTAAAGGACGTACAGCCGGAGGATATTGAGAACGTCAATTTAAGATATCACCTGTTTGACGAAGCAGAATTAAACTCCGATTCTGTAGTCCGTGTAAAATTCCCTGCACGGGATGCGGAAACCCCGCCGCTTTATGTAGTCCCTCTGATTGATCATAAAAGCAGCGTGGATTACAACGTGTCCATACAGCTGTTCTATTACATAGCATGCATCTGGAAAGACTGGGAAAAAGAAATGAAGAACAGATATGGGTTGGACTGCAGGGCAAAAGCCTTCCGGTATCCATTTATCCTTCCCATTGTTTACTACGAAGGAAAAGACAATTGGACGGCAGACTGCCGTCTTTCCCACCGGGTCTGCATGAGTGACAAGTGGCCACAGTATGTTCCGGATTTCCAATATCATGTGGTAAGGATTCACGATTACACAGACCAGGAGCTGCTGGAAAAGAAGAACGAAATGTCACTTCTCATGGTCCTGAATAAGATTCAGAAGCCCGGTGATCTCCAGTCATTGCAGCATCTTGTGGTGCAGGAGGTAGACGCCATTATGAAAGAGAGCCCGGACAGTGTAATGGATATCATTGTAGGAACCGTAACCAGTCTCTGCAGAAAGTTAAACGTACCGGAAAAAGAAACCGACGATTATATCAGTAAGATCAGGAAGGAAAGAAGAATGGGATATTTATTTGAAAACATGGAAAAGATGGATATCCAGTTAGAACGCAGGCTCCGGAAGGAAGCGGAAGAAAAGGCGGAAGAAAAGGTAAAAGAAGC
>JAETNR010000041.1 GCA_021772055.1 Blautia sp.
CCTATCGCTTATATCCGGAGCGAGAAGGACATTCTGAAACTTGTAAACACAATTATATTAAACACCAAAGGGGAGGGGCAGCAATCCGGCGAGGATTTTTGGGTGAAAGCCGAAAAGCTCTACTACACCGCACTGATCGGCTATATCTGGTATGAGTGCGTGGAGGAAGAACAGAATTTTACCACCTTGCTTGACATGATAAATGCAAGTGAAGCGAGGGAGGATGATGAGGAATTTAAAAATCCTGTCGATTTGATGTTCGATGAGCTGGAGGAAAGAGAGCCGGAACACTTTGCAGTTAAGCAGTATAAAAAATATAAACTGGCGGCGGGCAAGACAGCAAAAAGCATTTTAATTAGCTGTGGCGCACGTTTAGCGCCTTTTGACATCAAGGAACTGCGTGACCTGACAAGTTATGACGAGTTAGGGCTTGATATGTTAGGGGATGAAAAGACAGCGCTATTTGTCATTATTTCCGATACCGATGATACATTTAACTTCATCGTATCAATCATGTACACGCAGCTTTTTAATCTGCTCTGTGACAGGGCGGATGATGTGTATCATGGCAGGTTGCCTGTCCATGTGCGCTGCTTACTCGATGAGTTTGCGAACATCGGGCAGATACCAAAGTTTGAGAAGCTGATCGCTACAATCCGAAGCCGGGAAATATCAGCTTCCATTATTTTGCAGTCAAAGTCGCAGCTTAAAGCGATTTATAAGGATAACGCCGACACCATTGAAGGGAATTGTGATACCACCTTATTCCTCGGAGGGAAGGAAAAGACCACTTTAAAAGAGATGGCGGAAATTTTGGGTAAAGAAACGATTGACCTTTACAATACCTCTGACACAAGGGGTACGTCGCAGTCCTACGGGCTTAATTACCAAAAGACCGGAAAAGAGCTTATGAGCCAAGATGAGATTGCAGTCATGGACGGAGGGAAGTGCATCATGCAGCTTAGAGGGGTAAGACCGTTCTTCTCCAATAAGTTTGACATTACCAAACATAAGCAGTACCGACTTTTATCCGACTATGACGAAAAGAATGCCTTTGACATCGAAAAATATGTGAAGAACCTGTGCAAAGCTAAAGTCAGGGACAATGACACCGTTGATGAGGTGGAGGATGCGGGCGTGATTGAAGCATAGCTTCAAAAACAATACAACTGAATATGGAACCTGTAAACAAGCAGCAGAACTTTTGGACAAAAAGTCCAGAAGTTAAAAAACGGAGTTTTGTATGTGCTTTGGAATGGGCAAAACAAGACACCCGGCACAGCCTATCGCCAAACAGAATGTACCGGATGCCCGCAGGGTTCACCCAAAGGATTTCCCTGCCCTTATTTTAACATACAGGGCAGGGAATTTACATATCAAAGCTCTTTCTTTATCAAAAAATCAAATTTCAGGAAAGAAAGAGGTAATCAAAATGGCATTTTTTACAACAGCAGTAACAGGATTAAAGACAGTCGTAACAGCAATCGGCGCAGGCGTGGGTGTATGGGGCGTCATCAATCTGCTTGAGGGATATGGAAATGATAATCCGGGCGCAAAATCACAGGGGATTAAACAGCTTATGAGTGGCGGCGGCATTATTATTGTGGCGCAGACGGTGATCCCTCAGCTCTCCAGCCTGTTCTCATAAGATAAATGGGAGGCATCATTGATAAAATTACTGAGTTCATAAAGGAAATGCTGCAAGGGTGGGTGCTGTCCAATCTCGAAACCATGTTTACTGATGTCAATGACAAGGTAGGTACGATTGCGGGGGAGGTCAGCACAACGCCCAGCGCATGGAACTCCGGCATTTTCAACATGATAAAAACATTGTCGGAGAATGTGATTGTTCCCATAGCGGGGATGATCATCAGCTTCGTACTGATTTATGAGCTGATAACAATGGTGATAGACAAAAACAATATGCATGACTTCGATACAAGCCTGTTCTTCCGTTTTTTATTCAAGGCTTGCATCGCTGTCATGCTGCTTTCCAAGACCTTTGATATTGTCATGGCGGTTTTCGACGTGGGAAGCCATGTGGTGACGCAGGCGGCAGCTTCCATATCAGGCTCCACAAGCCTTGATGTGGAAGCTGCGCTTACTTCCATGTTCAACAGCCAGATTGACACGATGGGCATCGGGGAGCTGATCGGTCTTGGTCTTGAAACTATGGTAATCAGCTTATGTATGAAAATCATGTCCGTCCTCATCACCGTCATTTTATATGGGCGCATGATTGAAATATACCTTTATGTGTCAGTAGCGCCAATCCCGGCAGCGACAGTTACCAACCGGGAATGGGGTACAATCGGAACGAATTATTTAAAAGGGCTTGTCGCACTTGCGTTTCAGGGGTTCTTCATCATGGTGTGCGTGGCGATTTATGCGGTGCTGGTTGCCAGCGTCGCAGTCGCAGGAAATCTGCACAGCGCATTATGGTCGGTAGCGGCATATACCGTAATCCTCTGTTTCAGTTTGTTCAAGACAGGCTCTCTCAGTAAATCAATTTTCAATGCCCACTAAGCACGAAAGGCTGTGCTTGGCGGGCATTGCCCACGAAAGGAGCAGTATTTATGGCAATTTCAGTACCAGTGCCAAAAGACCTGAGTGGAATCAAGACAAAAGTAGCATTGAACCTTACCAAAAGGCAGATTATCTGTTTTTCGGGGGCTGCCCTTGTAGGCGTTCCTCTATATTTCCTCACAAAAGGGGTATTGGGGACGCAAGGGGCGGCTCTTATCATGGTGGGCGCAATGCTGCCATTCTTCTTTTTGGCAATGTATGAAAAGGACGGTTTCCCGGCAGAGAAGATTTTATACTTTATGCTCCGGCAGAAGGTACTCACGCCGGGAATCAGACCGTATAAATCGGAAAACCTCTACGAGCAGTTGGAGGAACGGGAAAAAATCAGGAAGGAGGTATATTTCCTTGAAGAAAAAGCAAAAGGCGGCAGTGGGAAAGCCAAAGCCGCAGAAAGATAGACAGACGCCGGAAAAGGCAGGACTGACTTTTTCCGAAAAGAAGCGGTTAGCGGAGCTTAAACGTATCCTTGCCGGGAACAGCCGGGAGCAGGCAAAGCCGGATACCGCACAGAAAACCATAACATTCAAAAAAATGTACCGGGACGGAATCTGTCAGGTAACGGACGCTTATTATACAAAAATGGTGGAGTTTTTTGACATCAACTATGACCTGCTGGAAGTGGAGGATCAGGCGGATATTTTGGAGGAATACAGCAAACTGATTAACTATTTCGATCCGTCCATAAAATTCCAGTTATTTTTATTCAACAGGCAGGTCAGCGAACAGGCTCTTGCGGAGCAGTTTGACATTGCCCTGCAGGGGGATGCGTTTGACGATATCCGGGATGAATACACGCAGATGTTAAAGCATCAGTCGGCAAAGGGCAACAATGGCATCATCAAGTCCAAGTACCTGATTTTTGGCGTGGAAAGCGTCGGGTACAGGGAAGCAAAGAGCAAGTTAAACAATATTGAGAAAGATGTGGTACACAATTTAAACAACATCGGCACAAACGCCAGAGGTCTTGACGGGAAGGAAAGACTGCGTATCCTGCATGAGTATTTCAATCAGGGTACAATGGAGCCTTTCCGTTTTTCCTTTAAGGAACTGTCAGAGTCCGGGAAGTCGGTCAAGGATTACATTGCGCCGCCGGGGTTTGATTTCCGCTATCCGAGCCGCTTTAAGTCCGGCAGTATCTACGGGAGCGTGTCCTATCTTGATATGATTGCGCCGAAGTTTACGGACGAGATGATTAAGAAGCTGCTGGACATTGATGACAACCTTACCCTTACCATGCACATGCAGACCATTGATCCGGTGGAAGCAATCAAGATGATAAAACGTGCGCTCACCGACATTCAGAAAATGAAGATTGAGGAACAGAAGAAAGCAGTCCGCAGCGGCTACGACATGGACATTCTCCCTACGGACATCGTGACATACGAGAAGGACACGCTGGAGCTTTTAGATGATCTGAACACAAGCAACCAGAAACTTATCAAAATGACATTCCTCATTACCTGTTACGGGAGGACAAAGAGGGAGCTGGAAAACCTTATACAGAGGGTGTCCGGCATTATCCAGCAGGCAAACTGTAATCTGCGGTGCTTGCAGTATTTACAGGAACAGGGGCTGATGGCAAGTGCGCCGATTGGCTGTAACGATGTGGGGATTGAAAGAAACCTTACCACAAAAAGCGCCGCTGTCCTTGTACCGTTCTGCACACAGGAGCTTTTCATGCCCGCACCGGCTATTTATTACGGTCTGAACGCACTTTCAAATAACATGATTATGGCAGACCGGAAAAGGCTCCGTACACCCAACGGTGTAATTTTAGGTACACCCGGCAGTGGTAAATCATTCAGTGCAAAGCGTGAGATTTTATCCTGTTTCCTTATCACGAAGGACGATATTATTATCTGCGATCCGGAGGGCGAGTATTTTCCATTGGTTCAGGCGCTTCATGGTCAGGTGGTAAAGCTTTCCACCAATTCAAAGGACTTCTTAAATCCGATGGATATTCAGCTTTCCCACAAAGGGGATAAGGAAGCATTGAAATTAAAGAGCGATTTCCTGATTACGCTGTGTGATTTGATTGCCGGAGGGAAAAACGGTCTTGAGAATGATGAGAAGGGCATCATTGACACCTGTATCAAGCATATCTATGACAGATATTTTGCAGAACCAAAACCGGAGAATATGCCCATACTGGAAGATTTGTATAATGCGCTGTTAAAGTATGAGCCGAGGGACGTTGCGCCGGAAATGCAGAGGGAAGCGAAGCAGAAAGCGGTCAGGATTGCAAACAGCCTTGTGCTGTATGTGCATGGCTCACAGAATTATTTTAACCATAGGACTAACGTGGACGCACACAACCGGATTATGTGTTTTGACATTCGAGACTTGGGAAACCAGTTAAAAGAGATTGGAATGTTGATTGTACAGGATGCAGTCTGGAACAGGGTGTCGCAGAATCGGGAGCGCAAAGTTGCCACAAGATACTACTGTGACGAGTTCCATTTGCTTTTGAAGGAAAAGCAGACAGCTATCTATTCGGTGGAGATTTGGAAGCGTTTCAGGAAATGGGGCGGGATACCGACAGGCTTGACGCAGAATGTGGGCGATTTTCTGAAATCGGAGGAAATCGAGGGCATCTTGGGGAACAGCGATTTTGTGTACCTGTTAAACCAGAACGCCAAAGACCAGAATATCCTGGCGGACAAGCTGGGGCTGTCGGAAAAACAGCTCATGCACGTTACCAATTCCGAGCCGGGAAGCGGTCTGATACTGTTTGACAATGTGGTAATCCCATTCGTGGATAAGTATCCGGCTGATACAAAAACATTTGCGATTATGAACACAAAACCGGAGGAATCGGTAACGAAGGAAGATGAGGAAAGTTAATGGCAGAAAAGAAAGAAAAGAAAAAACAGGATACCGCCTGCCGTAAAGAAGTAAATGCAGAGTTCCGTAAAGGAGCTGCTTTTACAGGTGGCGGCAATGCTGCCTATCAGCCGAGGGATGCTAATGTCGGGAAGCCGGGGCATGGTTCAGCCGGGAAAAGGCAGACGGAAAAGAGTATGCAGGCGCATCAGGAAACTTTTGGACAAAAAGTCCAAAAGTCAGGGCAGGAAGAAAAGTCTGGTTTTGGAAAGGAAAATAATGCTTTTACCGGGCAGAACAATTTCAGCCAGCCGGAGGAAATGGAGAAAAAACAGCCGGATACGGAAGATTACCACCGGAGGGATACTTACAGGCAGTCGCAGGAAAAAGGGAAATACCACAAAAAACGGGTGCAGAAGGAACACCGGGGCAGGGAAAACACAAAAAATAGTACCTTTGCGGAAGATGTTTTTACGGAGAATACGGGAAATGCCTTTCAGGAGGATGGCGGTTCTGATTTTACGGGCAGTAAAAAGCTGCAAAAAAAACAGCGGCAGGCTCAAAAAGCCGGGAAGAAGGTACAGAAGGCAAGGGCAAAGCTGCCAAAGACAAGGGAATACACTTTGCAGAGAGTATTTGACGAGAAAACCGGGAAGGGAAAATATGTGGTTGTTCCTCTGGATAAGGAAAAACCCTTCAGGCAGGAGGGCATACCCAAAACAACCATGCGCCGGATGCGGAATGAGAGCCGGAATTTTGTGCATGGGAAGATTGCTGAAACGGAGAAAGAAAATTCAGCGGTGGAGGGCGCACACAAATCAGAGCAGAAAGGGGAAGAACTGTTTTCTTTCGTCAAAAGGCAGATAAAAGGAAAAGGGCAGAAACAGCGGGCGAAGGTGGCAAAGCTGGAAAAAAAGCAGTTTAAAAAGGAAGTCAATTTCCAGTACCAGAAGTTTTTGGAGGAAAATCCGCAGATGCAGAAAAAAACATTGCAGAAGCGGTTGCAGAAACAGCGCATCAAGCGGGAATACATGAAAGCGAGGAAGAAAGCGGCGGCATCTAAGGCAGCGGAGCAGGCGTTTGAAAAGACGAAAAACGGTGCGGTCACTGTGGCAAGGAAGTTACAGGAGTTTGCAAGGAAAAATGCGGGCTTGCTTGTGACGGTGGGTATCATGGCTCTGCTCCTTATGATGATTATGGTTTCCGTATCGTCCTGCGGGGCGATGTTTGCGGATACGCAGTCTACGATTTTAGCGGCGAGTTATTTAAGCCAGCCAAAGGAGATTGACGCCGCCGATTTACAATTTACCCGTCTGGAGCTTGACCTGCAGAATGAGATTGACCGGGTGGAAACAGACAATCCGGGGTATGACGAATATTCCTATAATCTTGGGGCAATCGGGCATAACCCGTTTACCCTTATCAGTTATTTATCCGCAGTCCATACGGAGTTTACCGCAAGCGGGGTGGAAAGTGAAATACAGGCTCTTTTCGATGAGATGTATACGCTGACGTTTACGCCGGATACGGAAACGAGGACAAGGACGGTCACTGATCCGGATACCGGGGAGGAAAGCGAGGAAGAATACGAGGTCAGTATCCTCAGAGTGACACTTACGGTCATACCGCTTGAGAATATTGTTTCCGGGAAAATGGATACCGAACAGGCGGAGATTTTTGCCATGTACCGGGAAACGAACGGTCTGCTTCAGGAGTTCGCTTCGCCGCTTAACCTCTACTGGTATTACTATGTGTCAAGCTATTACGGATACCGGAAAAACGAGGTCACAGGGAATGAGGAATTTCACCGGGGCGTGGATATAGCAGTCCCGACAGGCACAACCGTATATGCGGCGCATGACGGTACGGTGACAGCGGTGGCATACGACAGCCACTACGGGAATTATGTGGCGATTGAGATAGACGGTTATACAACCAAGTATGCCCACATGGACAGCATCAGCGTGAGTGCGGGGCAGACAGTGGAAAAAGGGGCGGTCATTGGTACAACGGGTAATACCGGGAGCAGCACAGGAAGCCATTTGCATATCGAATGTTTATATAACGGGGAGTATTACAACCCGCTGTTTTATTTTGATGTGGGCGAAGGCACATTGTACGGGGAAACACCGGGCGGACTGCCGGGGAACGCCATACCGCCGGATGCTTACGATGACGCATCGGTACAGGCTCTTATGGAGGAAGCCGTAAAATATTTAGGCTTCCCGTATGTATGGGGCGGCTCAAGCCCGTCCACAAGTTTTGACTGTTCCGGCTTTGTCTGCTGGGTATTTACCAACAGCGGGGTACATAACCTTCCACGAACCACAGCACAGGGGATTTATGACCAGTGTACTCCGGTATCGGCATCAGACGCAAAGGCGGGGGACATTATTTTCTTTACCGGGACTTACAATTCAGCCGGGGCGGTGAGCCATGTGGGGATTTACTGCGGCAATGGTACAATGATACACTGCGGCGATCCGATCAGTTACGCAAGCATCAATTCCCCATACTGGCAGAGCCATTTTTACAGTTTCGGCAGGTTAAATTAAGGAGGCATTTATGACAAAGGAACGCATTGAGAAGGAACTTTCCAAAGTGCGGGCGCAGCTTGAAACATTGCAGGCGAAGCAGAAGGATTTGGAAGAACAGAAACGCATGGCGGAAAGAGCCGAAAAAATGGATATTATCGAAAAGCATAAAATCTCGTCCGAGAAGCTGCAATTACTCATTAAATTCAGCGAGGACGAGATTTTGAAGTTATTGGAAGAAAAAGAAAACGCAAAGGAGATGGCAGGAAATGAAGAAAAAGTTATCAGTTAGGGCAGCGGCGTCGCTGCTGTTATCGGCATTGTTGTTCTGTATGCCCATTGGGGCGCTTATGGCGAACAGCGGGAATACGGTAGACGCTTATGCGGAGGAAAGCAGCACCGGAGGGGAAACAGAGGAAAGCACCGGAACAGAGGGCAGCGGAGAAGCGGAGGAAAGCACTGAAACAGAACCCGGTGACAGCGGCGGCGAATCAGAAGGAGAAACGGAGGGCGGAACGGTATCGGGAAATGAAATTCCAAAGCCGGAATGTACCTGTAAAGAAAAATGCATACAGTATTCTTATGATAAGGATTGTGAGGTCTGCAAGGAGGATTACACCCAATGCGAATATGTGAACCCGAATGTAAAAATCACAATCTCCACTCCGTCCGGCTGGCACAATGACACCACAAAGGTACATATCTCCATAGAAGATGTGGCACATTCCGGCAATTTTACCATAAAGACGGTGCAGGCAAAAATCGCACAGAATGGGAGCTGGACGGACATTACAGAGGATATGTATGTGGAGATTTCGGAAAATACCACCGTCTATGTGCTTGTGACAGACCAGAGGGGCAAAACCTATGAGAAAAACCGCTACATTAAGTGTTTTGATTTCACGAAGCCTACCTTAAACGCTGCGGTCAGTGACGGTCTGTTAAGCGTACAGGCGCATGATACAGATTCCGGCATCAAGGCGGTGTATGTGAACGGGTATGAGTTTGCGGAGCTTACAAACGGCGTCTTAAATATCCGCCTGCAGCAGTTTGACGCAGGGTATCAGTATTTTACCATTTCCGCTATGGACAACGCCGGGAATATGTCAGAGGTCTATAAAACAGCCAACCCGTATTACACCGATCCGGAAAAGGAGGACAGCAGTGAGAAGAACCCGGCAGAGCAGCTTCCGGTCAATGCACAGGCAACCAAGCCTTCCTCTGCTACCGCACAGGTAACGGAGCATACCAAAACGGACAGTGACGGGAACACCGTATCAGAATTAAGCCCGGCGGAACAGAAAAAACAGGCAATGGCGGAAGCGGCTGCATCAGAGAAAAAGGAAGGATCCGGGGAGAAGGAAAAAAGCGAAACCGGGAAGGAATTTTATACAATCCAGACCGCATCGGAAAAAGTGTTCTACCTTATCATTGACCGGGACGGGGAGGAAGAAATGGTGTACTTCCTGACGGAAGTTACGGAAAATGACCTGTTAAACGTGACAGCAAACAACAGTGAAACCTTACCGAAAAATTCCGCTGCGCTGGAGTCTGCAATCCCTGTGACGGAGGGCGCACTGCCCAATAATAACGGGGAGCAGGGAACAGAAGAGGAACCTGCGGAAGAGCCAACAGAGAGTGGGGAGGAAGAAAGCACTGAAGAACCTGAACCGGAGCCGGAGAAAACAGAAGAAAACCCGATGGCAACCTATATCATTCTTGGGATTGTGGCAGCCGCAGCCATTGGCGGCGGTTACTATTTCAAGGTAGTCCGGAAAAAGAAAGAGGAATTTCTTGACGAGGACGATGATGAGGAGGACGAGGAAGAAGAATACGACGATGAGGAAGAAGAAAAGGACAGTGAAGATGATTTCTTTGACGATAACGGGGAGGAGTAGCCTGCTGTATGGGAAAGAAGAAATACGGGGTAATTCTGGCAGATCCGCCCTGGCATTATAAAGTATATTCCCAAAAAGGTGCGGGAAGAAGCGCAGAGAGCCACTATCCCACCATGAATATCGAAGATATTAAGGCACTTCCGGTATCTGATATTGCAGATAAGGACTGTGCCTTATTCCTTTGGGTGACATTCCCCTGCCTCTTGGAAGGTCTGGAAGTGATAAAGGCATGGGGATTTGCCTATAAGACAGTGGCATTTGTGTGGGTAAAACAGAATAAAAAGAGTGAATCGCTTTTTTGGGGCATGGGATACTGGACACGCAGCAACGTGGAGCTTTGCATACTGGCAACAAGGGGCAGACCGAAGCGTGTCCATGCAGGAGTGCATCAGGTGGTTGTGTCGCATATCGAGGAACACAGCCGGAAACCAGCGGAAGTCCATGAGCGCATTAAGCGGCTCATGGGCGGTGTACCCAAAATCGAGCTTTTTGCCCGGAGAAAAACGGACGGGTTTGATGTATGGGGAAATGAAGTGGAAAGTGACATTGATTTGACAGGAGGAAAAGAAAAATGCAGTTAGTGATAGCAGAAAAACCGAGCGTTGCAAGGAGCATCGCAGAAGTAATCGGGGCAGCGGAAATCAGTGATGGATATATGGAAGGGAACGGTTATCTTGTGAGCTGGTGCGTGGGGCATCTGGTGGAACTGGCACAGCCGGAAAGCTATGGGGAACAGTGGAAGAAATGGACATATGAGAGCCTTCCCGTAAAGCCGGAGAACTGGCAGTATGAGGTCAAGCCGGACACGAAGGCGCAGTATGATATGCTTTGCCAGTTGATGCACAGGGAAGATGTGAAAGCTGTGATTTGTGCGACAGACGCAGGGCGTGAGGGGGAGCTTATCTTCCGTCTGGTGTATGAAATGGCGAGGTGTGACAAACCGATTAAACGCCTGTGGATTTCCTCAATGGAGGAAAGCGCAATCCGGGAAGGCTTTGAGAATTTGCAGCCGGGAAGTGATTACGATAACCTGTACCATTCCGCACTGTGCAGGCAGGAAGCAGACTGGCTTGTGGGCATCAACGGTACAAGGCTGTTTACAGTGCTGTATGGTGGCAAAGTCTTAAAAGTAGGCAGGGTGCAGACACCGACGCTTGCAATGCTGGTGGATAGGGAAACCAAAATCATGAATTTCCAGAAGGAAAAATATTACATGGCGCATATCCTGATGGATGGGATGGATGCCGCCACCGGGCGCATTGATGATAAAAAGAAAGCAGATGAAATTGTGGGAGCTTGCCGGAACGGACAGGCTCTTGTCACATCTGTTTTAAAGGAAGAAAAAACCGTTGCGCCGCCGAAGCTCTATGACCTTACCACGCTCCAGCGTGATGCGAACCGCCTGTTTGGGTTTACCGCAAAGCAGACCTTAGAGTACACACAGAGCCTTTATGAGAAAAAGTTAGCCACATATCCGAGGACGGACAGCCAGTTCTTATCCGATGATATGGGACAGACCGCAGAGGGTGTAATCGAAGCGGTGTTCCGTTCCCTGATGTTTGAGGAAAATAAGGCTTCCAGACCGGATATAAAGGGGGTTTTGAACAGCAGGAAAGTGACAGACCACCACGCCATTATCCCCACAATGGAGATTGCGAAGGCTGACCTTGCGGCACTGCCGGAAACGGAGCGTAAAATCTTATCTCTGGTTGCGAACCGCCTTTTATGTGCCACTGGGGAGAAGCATTTATATGAAACAGTCAAGGCAGAGTTTTCCTGTAACGGACACACATTTACTGTTTCCGGGAAGTCTGTCACGCATAACGGGTGGAAGTCTTTTGAAGATGCCTTTAAGCGTTCTTTTAAAATCTCCGGGAATCAGGAGGAAGAAAAAGAGGAAAAGAAGCTGCCGGAACTGTCGGAGGGACAGGCATTTGACGGTGTGCAGACGAAAATCAGCGAGCATTTCACTTCCCCGCCGAAGCACTTTACAGAAGATTTATTATTATCGGCAATGGAACGTGCCGGGGCGGAAGATATGGGAGATGATGTGGAGCGGAAAGGTTTGGGTACGCCTGCGACAAGGGCGGACATCATTGAAAAGCTGGTAAAGGACGGTTTTGTAAAGCGTGAGAAAAAACAGATCATACCCACCGAGGACGGATTGAAGCTGATTACAGTCCTGCCGGATGTTGTGAAATCCCCGAAACTTACTGCTGATTGGGAAAATGCCCTGACACTGGTAGCAAAAGGGGAGCTTCCAATGGAGGACTTTATGGCGGATATTGAAAACATGGTGTCGGAGCTGATACACACCTACCATGAGGTCAGTGACGAGCAGAAAAAGATGTTCGCACAGGGACAGGAAATACTTGGAACGTGCCCGAACTGCGGCGGTCAGGTGGTAAAGGGAAAATACGGTGCATACTGCACGAATAAATGCGGCATGAATGTGAGCCGGGTTATGGGCGTTTCGCTTACCGATGCACAGGTAAAGGATATGCTTGCCGGAAAGAAAATCCTATTGAAAGGATTAAAGAGCAAGGCAGGTAAGACTTACGATGCCTATATTATTCCGAGTGGAACAGAGGAATACCGCTACACCAAAGACGGGGAAGAAAAAAGCGGGGTACAGTTTAAATTTGTCATGGAATTTCCCAAGAAGAAAAAGAGATAGGGAAGGTGATAGATTGAACGTATTTCCAGAGGAAAACAGAATAGAAAAGAATCAGGTTTATGAAGCGGACTGTGTGGATGTATTAAAACGCCTTCACTCTGAAAGCGTGGATTTAATCATTGCAGATCCGCCTTATTACCACATGAGAGGGGAGTTTGATTTTGTCTTTCAGTCTGTGCAGGAATATCTGGACTGGTGTTCCGTATGGGCGGCGGAGTGCTGCCGGATTTTGAAACCGACTGGGGCGTTTTATTGCTGGGGAAGCAGCCAGATGATAGATAAACTTTCTGTCAGTGTTTTGGATAAATTGGAGTGGATTAAGAGAAACCTGATTGTCTGGAATTATGGAACAGGGCGTCCGGGAAAAGCAATATACCGGAATGAAGCGGACTTTTTATGGTATTACAGCAAGCCCTTCCATGAGATCAGGCATGACGAAATCCGTATTCCATACCATGCCGGAGGGGAGAAGGACAAGAGGAAAAATCCAAAAGGAAAATCCTGCGGAAATGTGTGGGAGTATCCGAGGGTTATGCCCAATTATAAAGAATCAACCGGACACCCTACACAAAAACCGGAAAAACTGGCGGAAAGAATTATTCTTGCAAGCAGTATGCCTGATGATTTGGTTTTTATTCCGTTTGCAGGATCAGGCAGCGAGATAGTCCAATGTATGAAGCATGGGAGGAACTTTATAGCAACAGAGATCAATACATCTTATGTCCGAGATATTATTCTGCCCAGGATAGACATAACTGGCAAAATGCTTAGAAAATAGGAGGAAAAGGATATGTTTACAACAGGCGATAAGTTATTAAATATGATGAAAGAGGAAGAAATCGGTATTATGGAGCTTTCCAGAATGTCAGGAGTGCCGGAGAGGACAATCATGGATATTCTGGCGGGCATCAGGGAGCCGGAGCTTGGCGTGGTATGCAGGATTGCGGACGGGCTTGGCATCTGTGTCCATGAGCTTCGTGCTGATGAGGAACAGTATACCATATCTGTTCAGAAGAATACCCTTGCAAAGCTGATTGTAGTCAGTGAGATTAACGGTGTGGAATTGGAGGAATTGATACATACCATTCTGGAAAAAGGCATTGAGGAACGTGGGTTCTATGAGTAATATTTTATAAAAAATACCCTCTGAGACAGAATGCAGTTATTTTCAATCCAGATGAGTGGACATCTTATTCTTTTGGAATTATATAGCGTCTTATTTATGGTATTTTATGATATTTTATAAAAAGTATTGACAAATATTATAAGATGGAATAAAATAACCATAACATATTCCATAAAGGAGGGGTGTGAAATGAATGAGTAAAGAGGAGATATTTGTTAGAAGTGCGTGCGAGAGAGGATTTTTGTTCTTTTCTGATCATGCATATGAAAAGATGAGAAAACTAAAGATATCACAAAGTCAAGTTGTAAATTGTATAAAAAATGGTATCCTAGTAGAACAGCAAAGCGGATATGACAATGAAGATCCAAGAATGGTTTTTTATAATGGTCATGAAAATAGTTTTTACGTTGTTGTAACAGTGGCATCAATGGATCACTTAGTTATAACTGTTTGTCAAACGGATTTCACAAAATGGAAGAAAAAAGGAGATGGAATAGAACGAATTAAATGATACTTGACTTAATATTGAAAGGAGGTTAGTACAGCCTCTATATGTGGATAGGGGCTGTACTTATAAATTAATGAATAAAATATGTTATAAATGCCATGGAAAAATGATAGAGAGAGAAATAGAGATTACTTCAGGATGGGGTGAATATGAATTAGAAATAAAGGGAGTGAAGGCATTTGTATGTGAGGAATGCGGAGCGATTTCTTTACGAGCAGAAGAAGTAAAAATGATAGAAGATATATCAAGAGGTTTTGCGGAGCGTCCAGAAAATGAAAGACCGGACTATTTGAATGTAGAAGAAACAGCAGATTTATTAAGGGTTTCTACACAAACAGTATATAATATGATTAAAAGTGGACGTTTAAAAGGAACTAAATTTGGTAGGGAATGGAGGTTTTTAAGAAAAAATATTGAGAGTTTAATTCAACCACAACATGCAATTGCTGCTAGAAACACATCAACTCAAAATTATGAAGAAGATAGTTCTATTTTAAATGAAATTCGAAAGAAGCGAAATACTCATGAATAAAATTCAAGTTTTAGCAAAAGAAATAAAGCAAATTTTTTCTCCCCAAATAATAACAGATGTATACAGCATATGTAAACAATTGGGGATTGATATTGTAGAGGCACCTATAAAGGCGGATGCATATTTGAAATGTGAAGATGGAAGTAGTTATATTGTTTTAAAAGAGTCACTTAACGTTAATAGAAAAAAATTTACAATCGCACATGAATTAGGTCATTTTTATATTCCATGGCATTCGGAATTAATGTTTGGATGCGATATTAAAGAAATGGATTTTAAAAATGACTATGTGCCAAGAGAAAAAGAAGCTAATATGTTTGCGGCAGAGCTTTTAATGCCAATAGAGGAATTTAAAAACTTTTTTTCAGGAAAAATAAATTATACTATGGTATCTGGATTAGCAAATATATTTGATGTTTCTTTTCAAGCAGCACTAAATAGATGTATTGACTTGGCGAATGAAGATTGTATTGCAATTTGTAGCATTAACAGATGCGTTAAATGGTTTAAATCAACAGAAGACTTTCCGCTATTTATTAACAGGAAGAAAGTGAGTGAACTATCGGGTGCTGATGAATTATTTGATTTGCAATTGTTTCAAGTAAAAACAATTCAGGAACCAGGATATGTGTGGTTTTCCAATGCAGATGATATAGATATAGAGGAAGAAAGTGTATTATTTCCCACTTATAATGAGGTCATATCCATAATTCATTTGAAAAATGAATTATGAATAAAAAGCGGCATCGCTTTGCAGAGCAATACCGCTTATCATCGGATACGCAGTTGGTATTCCGAATCTTGATAACACAAATAGATTATAGCGAAAGTAGGCTTCTATTTCAAGATAAAATTTCCAACTGAGAAAGGTGTGGTTTTGAAAATGCGAAAGACAGTTAGAGTAAATGTGACTGCAAAACCGATTTCTAACAGAAGTGTAAGAGTAAAAACTTCTGTGAGTAGCGGTGGAGTGACCAGAACAAAAACACAGACAGTTAGAGTAAAATAGGAGGTTATTATCATGGCAACGAACAAACCAATAGGCGATAATGCCAGAGTGGGAGCAGTTAGAGGAAGGTCACAAGTTTTTAATCCGGTCACTGGATTGTGGACAAAACGTGACACACAAACAGGGAGATTTATGAATGTAAAAACATCTGACAATACACCTTTTAAAGGGGTAAGAAAAGAAAAATAATAAAGTGTATTCAAAAATGGCGAAGGAAACTTCGCCATTTTTCATAAATATAAAGGAGCAGATAAAAATTGAATAAAGTTTACCGTCACTGGTGGCAATGGCTTATGAATGAACCATAGCCGCCTTTTTTATTGCCCAAAACAATAAACAGGAAATGGAGGTTTACCATGAGAAAATATGACTTAATTTCCGCACTTTCCGCAGAAACATCAAGGGAAGTGGCGAGGAATGAAGAAAGCTGGAAGAAATATTTGAACACAGCATCAAGACTCTACAAATACCCGTTCAAAGACCAGCTCCTTATCTATGCCCAAAGACCGGATGCGACAGCCTGCGCTTCCATAGAGATATGGAATGAAAAAATGCACTGCTGGGTAAACAAAGGGGCAAAGGGGATTGTCTTGATTGATGAAGAAGGGAGTCCTTACACCGGACTGCGGTATGTCTTTGACATATCGGACGTGCATAAGGCAAGGCGCATCGGGCGTTTCCCGCAGCTATGGGAAATGAAAGAGGAACATCAGGAAGCGGTGCTTGACCGTCTGGAAGGGATTTACGGGGATACCAACAAAGATGCCGGGTTTACGGACAGGATTAGGGAGATTGCTGCCCGGATTGCACAGGATTGTTATGGGGAGCTTGCTTCAGATATGGAATATCTGAAAGAGGGAAGTTTTCTGGAGGAACTGGACGAACTGAATATTGCTGTGCGTGTCCGGGAAACGCTGGCGGACAGTATCTCTTATATGGTCTTAAAGCGCTGCGGCATAGATGATGCGGATCTGGCGGAGGAAATCCAGTTCCCTTATATCCATGAATTTAATACGGTGGAAACCCTGTCGCATATCGGGGACAGCATATCCGATTTATCCAAGCCTGTCCTTATGGAAATCGGGAAGGCAATCGGGGCGTATGACAGAGCGTATGCCAGAAATGAAGCATCGAAAAATTTAGTTGAAAAAGGACTTGCAAATACTGTTGACACACGCTATAATGCTTTAAAGCGCAAAAGTGAAACGCAGGACGTAAAACCTACCACACAGACCGGAAGTGCCGGGGAAAGGGGAAATAATGATGAATCTGACCTACGAGAAAAACGGGGATTATCTGATACCGATGTTACAGATGGACGAGCAGCCGGAGGGGACACTGACGAAGTACGGGCTGATGAGGAAGAATTATTTACAGGAACACAAGAAGGGAGTCTACACCGGACTTCTGTTGAAAGGGAAGCTGAAAGAGCATCTTCTGACCATTCAGGAACAGGCAGAGCAGAGAATGGAGCTGCTGACAGCACAGATGGCGAAAGCGGAGGGCGTGACGGAGGAACTGAAAGCAGCCGATCAGATGAAATGGGTGGGGATGATGAACAACATCAGGCACTCAGCGGAGGAGATCGTGCTGAAGGAACTGATATACAGCCTGTAAATGAGGAAGAAATAACTGAAAATAAGGAGCTGCCAGAGCCGGGTAATGGAGAAAATGCATTATCTGGCTTTTCTTTGTCTGAAATCGAAAAAGGTATTTTGCAGTTTGACGAGTTTATGGAGCATAAATGCCCTGAGATTGCCGGGGTAATGCTTTTTGAGCCGGATAAGGGCAGGCAGACGGAATATATCAAAAACAGTTACAGGCATGGGGAATATACAGAGTTTTATGTAGGGGAAGAAAGAGCCGGGTACAGGGCGGATGAAAACGGTTTGACTGTCTGGAGGGGAAACTATCTGAACCGGACAGCGGAGACGTCTGTGCCATGGGAGACTGTGAGGGACAGCATCGCCTTTTACATGGAGAAGGGCGAATATCTGAAAGAGGGGCAGATACCGCAGTGGGAAGAACCAGAGCCAAAGGAAACGGAAGTTTACCAACAGCTTAGTCTTTTTCCAAGCATCGAGGAACAGATCGGCACGATTGAAGCGGCGCAGGCAGGAGAGAAATATATCATGCCCGCCGCTTTTTCTCTGCCCAAAGAACAGCTTGAAGCCATTCTGCGTACAGGCGGCGGACGGGATAATAACAGAAGTCGCATTTATGCAAAGTATCAGCAGGGCAGGACACCGGAGGAAATGGTGGAGTTTCTGAAAAACGAATACCGGACTATTGGGAAAGGCTTTGACTTTGGGAACAATCCCGTTTCTGTTTGGTTCAGTGAATCCGGCATGAGCATCGGCTACGGGATGTCTGCAAGGGAAAACCCGGTTGCGGTGCTGGGCTGGCAGGAAGTGGAGGGCATTGTCCGGTCTATGGTGGAGAATGGCACTTATATGGGCGCAAATGAAGTGTTCCTTGTGGACGCAGTGGAGCGGCAGAGGGTGTCAAATGACCTGTTCAATTTCTTCCGGGACGGTATCGGGGAAGTGCCGGAAAACATACCCATAAAGAATTATAACCACCCGGAAAGCATCACGAACCTCTGTGAGCTTTTATCCACGCAGGAGGGGCGGGACGTTGTTTCCGGGGAGCTTTCCAAAGCGAAAGAACTGCTTGACGCAGGGGAAAAGCAGATAAAATGGCGGTATGTGAAAAGACCGGAGCATCTGCTTTCAGAGATAGCGGATTTAAGTACGGAGAAGAAAGAGTACCCGGTACAGGACAGTGTGGAGGTCTTGCATGAGGATTTTATCACACAGGACGAGATAGATGCCCGCCTGACAGGGGGCAGCGGCTTTCATCATGGGCAGTTCCGTATTTATGAGTATTTCATGGAAGGGCATGACAAAAAAGACAATATTGCCTTCCTTAAAAATGAATATGGGACGGGCGGCAGTTCACCTGCTTTAATCGGTTCAGACCGGAGCGATGACTGGCACGATTCAAAGGGAATCAAGTTACAGAAAGGCACAATAGGCGATCCTTATGCGAAAGTCCTTTTGAAGTGGAATGTGGTGGAAAAGCGTATCAGCGAGCTTGTAAAAGCGGATAAATACCTTACACCAAAGGGCAAGGAAGCCTATGCACAGTATAAAAAAGAGCAGGCGGAGGAAGCCATGCGCCGGGAGCAGGAAAAGCTGGAGCATAGTGTCCGGGTGGAGTGCAAAAATGCCATAGAACAGGCGATTGCAGAAAAATTTGACGGTTATACACTTCCGGGGGATACTGCCGAGGGCGTTATCAGGCAGTACGGGAAGGAGCGGGTAGAGCTTGTCCTTGCCAATACAATCATGCACTTATCCCATGACGGACGTTTTTCCCCCGACAATAAGGAATGGGCAAAATCGCTCATGCCCGATGAAGACTGGCAGACAAGGGATTATATTGTCACTTCCCACCCGGCTATACTGGACGGTTTTACCAATCAGGCAAGAAGGTACATAGAACGTGACAGGGAGCCGGAGAAGGCGGCTGTACCAGAACGGGAAGCAGGAACTTCCGGGAAAAAAGCACAAAATCCTGAACCGGAAAACAAAATCAGTGACAGTGAAAAAGCACTGACTGAAAGGATTGCGGAGATGTCCGCTGTGGTAAAAATCTGCGGTGCGCTGTCCATGAAAGATGTGGTCGGCTGGAATGAGGATACCGGGGCGGTTGCGATTGAGGACGCTGAAAGAAGATTAGAGGGCAAGGCGGTTTATGATACTTTATTTTTAGAAGCCGCCGATTATGTCTTGATGCAGTCGTTAAGCGGCAATACGCAGAAAGCGGTGGAGATGGATGCTCTGCTGAAGGAAGCACAGAAATATGCGGTACGTTACGAGAATGAGCCGGAACAGCAGAAGGAAGAACCGGGGCAGGAAGAAACAGAGGATATTGCACCAGAGCCGGAAAAGGTTACGGAAGAAACAGAGCAGCCGGAAACAGAAACAGTTTCAGGAACAAAGGATATTTCTGGAAAAGAAGATGATTTCCCCGACATTGACACACAGGCAGTCCGGGAGCATCTGGAAAAAGCAGGCATTGTAGACGGGCAGCTTGTAGACGAAAACGCCTTAGAGAATGATCCGTTTATCCAGCAGGTCATGGGTGACGTGGAAATGCTGACAGGGGAAACGAAGGAAGAACCGGAAAAGACACCGGAAAAAGAGCCGGAGATTGATAAGTCGGGGGCGGTCAATTACCATATTTCTTTCAATGAAGCGGAAACTATTGGGAAAGGGTTTGCGCCGAAAGAGAAATTCCGCCAGAATATAGAAGCCATACGCACCCTTGAAAAGATTGAGGGCGAACACCGTACCGCCACACCGGAAGAACAGGAGGTCTTAGCGAAATATGTGGGATGGGGCGGTCTTGCCGACGCCTTTGATTCTTCCAAAGCGAATTGGGCGAATGAATATCAGGAATTAAAGAGCCTGTTATCCCCAGAAGAATACGCTTCCGCAAGGGAAAGCACCTTAAATGCCCACTATACAAGCCCGGTCATCATTCAGGCAATCTATGACGCAGTGGGGAAAATGGGATTTACCAGAGGGAATGTGTTAGATCCCGCCGCCGGGATCGGGAATTTCTATGGCTGTCTGCCGGAGGAAATGCAGGGAAGCAGGCTGTACGGGGCGGAGCTTGACGGGCTTACCGGGCGTATCGCAAAGCAGCTCTATCCCCATGCGGATATAAAAATCACAGGCTTTGAAAATACCAGTTATCCCAATGATTTTTTTGACGTGGCGGTTGGAAATGTGCCTTTCGGACAATATAAAGTGTCTGACAGGCAGTATGACAAGCACAATTTCCTTATCCATGACTATTTTTTTGCAAAGACACTGGATAAGGTCAGACCAGGCGGCATTGTCGCTTTTGTCACTTCAAAGGGGACAATGGATAAGAAAAACCCGGAAGTGCGGAAATACCTTGCACAGAGGGCGGAGCTTTTAGGGGCGGTCAGGCTCCCGAACACAGCGTTTAAGGAAAATGCAGGTACGGAGGTCACTTCGGATATTTTGTTTTTAAAGAAGCGTGACCGGGTAATGGATATAGAGCCGGACTGGGTGCATCTGACGGAAAAAGACGGTATTGTGATGAACCAGTATTTTGCAGACCACCCGGAGATGGTATTGGGGAAAATGGAGATGGTTTCCGGGGCGCATGGCATGGAAAGCGCCTGCCTGCCGGACACTTCCCTTCCCTTGTCGGCACAGCTTAAAAATGCGCTTTCCCATGTGGAGGGCAGCATCGAACAGGCGGATTTTAACGAGATTGACGATGAGCTGGCAAAGGAGAACATACCCGCCGATCCGGATGTGAAGAATTACAGTTATACGGTTGTGGACGATACCGTGTATTACCGGGAAAATTCCATTATGAAGCCTGTGGACGTGTCGGAAAAGGCGGAACAGAGGATTAAGGGCATGGTAGCAATCCGGGATTGTACGCAGGAGTTGATAAATTTCCAGTTGGAAGAATACCCGGAGGATATGATTCAAAACAAGCAGACGGAGCTAAACCAGCTATACGATGATTTCTCCAAGAAATTCGGTCTTATCAGCTCACAGACCAATAAAAGGGCGTTCAATCAGGATTCCAGCTACTGCCTGTTATGCTCCCTTGAAAAGCTGGACGATGAGGGAAACTTCATCGGCAAGGCGGATATGTTCACGAAACGAACCATTAAAAAACAGGAGGTTGTGACAAGCGTGGATACAGCCAGTGAAGCGCTGGCGGTATCGCTGAGCGAAAAAGCGGGTGTGGACTTAGCTTATATGTCACAGCTTGCGGGTAAAAGCGAGGAAGAAATTACAAAGGAGCTTGCGGGGGTAATTTTCCAGAATCCGGTAACAGAGGAATGGGAAACCGCAGACGAGTATTTAAGCGGGAATGTGCGGGAGAAACTGTCAGTGGCAAGAACCTTTGCGGAGAACCGCCCGGAATATGCCATTAACGTAACTTCACTGGAGGGCGTACAGCCGAAGGAGCTTGACGCATCGGAGATTGAGGTGCGTATCGGTGCGACATGGATTGCCACAAAATATATTGAGGACTTTATGCATGAAACCTTTGAAACGCCGGGATACCTGATAGAACGGGGTACAATGGGGGTACAGTATTCCGATGTGACAGGGCAGTGGAATGTGAAGGGGAAAAATGCGGACAGGGGAAATGCGCTTGTCAACATGACCTATGGCACAAGCCGGGCAAATGCTTACAGAATTTTAGAAGATTCCCTGAACCTTCGTGACACCCGTATCTTTGATGTGGTTACGGAGGACGGGAAGGAAAAGAGAGTCCTTAATAAAAAAGAGACCATGCTTGCAAGCCAGAAGCAGGAAGCCATAAGGGAAGCCTTTAAGGACTGGGTATTCCGTGATCCGGGGCGCAGGCAGGATTTATGCGCAAAGTATAACGAGCTTTTCAATTCCACCAGACCGAGGGAGTATGACGGTTCGCACTTAAAATTCCCCGGCATGACGCCGGACATTGTACTCAGACCGCACCAGCTTAACGCAGTGGCGCATCAGCTTTACGGGGATAACACCCTGCTTGCGCACTGTGTAGGGGCAGGAAAGACCTTTGAGATGATTGCGGCGGCAATGGAGAGCAAGCGGTTAGGGCTGTGCCAAAAGAGCTTATTTGTTGTGCCGAACCATTTGACAGAACAGTGGGCAAGCGATTTTCTGCGCCTGTATCCGGGGGCGAATATTTTAGCGGCTACAAAAAAAGATTTTGAACCTGCCAACCGGAAAAAGTTCTGTTCCAGAATCGCAACAGGGGATTATGACGCTGTGATTATCGGTCACAGTCAGTTCGAGAAGATACCGCTTTCCACTGAAAGACAGATGGCGATGATCGAAAGGCAGATAGAAGAAATTGAAATGGCAATCGAAGCCCTGAAAGCGGAGAATGGCGAGCGTTACTCCATTAAGCAGATGGAAAAAACAAAAAAGTCACTTTCCACCAGATTAAGCCGCTTAAACGATTCGAGCCGGAAAGACAATGTTGTGACTTTTGAACAGTTGGGCGTAGATAAGTTATTTGTGGATGAAAGCCATAATTATAAAAACCTCTTTTTATACACAAAGATGCGGAATGTAGCGGGCATTGCTCAGACGGAAGCGCAGAAATCTTCGGATATGTTTGCGAAGTGCCAATATATGGACGAACTGACCGGAGGGAAGGGAATCACATTTGCAACAGGTACACCGATTTCTAATAGCATGACGGAGTTATACACCAATATGCGTTATCTCCAGTACAATACCTTACAGCGTCTGGGATTGGGGCATTTTGACAGTTGGGCGGCATCATTTGGGGAAACGCAGACAGCGATAGAGCTTGCGCCGGAGGGTACAGGCTACCGGGCGAAAACAAGGTTTGCAAAGTTCTTTAACCTGCCGGAACTGATTGCGTTATTTAAAGAGAGCGCAGACATTCAGACACCGGATATGCTGAAACTTCCTGTGCCGGAAGCGGATTATGAAAATATTGTGCTAAAGCCGAGCGAATACCAGAAAGACATGGTGCAGTCCCTTGCGGACAGGGCGGAGGCGGTCAGGGACAGGAAAGTGCAGCCGAACATCGACAATATGCTGAAGATAACCAACGACGGGAGAAAGCTGGCATTAGACCAGCGGCTTATCAATGATATGCTTCCGGATGAAGAAAATTCCAAAGCCACAACCTGTGTGGATAAGGCGTTTGGGATATGGGAGCAGACCAAAGAGCAGAAGTCGGCGCAGCTTATTTTCTGTGATTTATCCACACCAAAAGGAGATGGGACATTTAATGTATATGAGGACATCAGGGATAAGCTCATGGCGAAGGGAGTGCCGGAGAATGAAATAGCTTTTATCCATGATGCCAATACGGAAACAAGGAAAGCGGAGCTGTTCGCAAAAGTAAGGAGCGGGCAGGTTCGTTTTTTATTAGGATCAACCGCAAAAATGGGAGCCGGAACCAACGTACAGGATAGGCTTATCGCCCTGCACCACCTTGATGTGCCCTGGCGTCCTTCCGACATTGAACAGCAGGAAGGTCGTATTTTAAGACAGGGCAACATGAATGACAAAGTGAAGATTTTCCGGTATGTGACGGAAGGGACATTCGACAGTTATTCGTGGCAGCTCATTGAAAATAAGCAGAAATTTATCGGGCAGATCATGACATCAAAATCCCCGGTGCGGAGTTGTGAGGACATTGACGAAGCGGCTCTCACTTATGCCGAGGTTAAGGCTCTGGCTACCGGAAATCCCTACATAAAGGAAAAGATGGATTTAGATATTCAGGTATCCAAGCTAAAACTGTTGAAGGCGAACCATACCAGCCAGAAGTACCGCTTAGAGGACAACATCGTGAAGCATTACCCGGCGCAGATAGCTACCATGAAAGAAAGGCTTGCGGGGTATCGTGCCGACATTCAGACTTACCAGCAGAATAAATTCCCGGATAAAGATACCTTTTCCATGAAAATCGGGAACCGGGTATATACGGAGAAAAAAGAAGCCGGAGCAGCACTGATTGATATGTGCCGGAGCGCAAAACAGCCGAATATGGCAGTCACAATCGGGGAATATCAGGGATTTAAGATGAGCGTTTCCTTTGATTCGTTCTTTTCCAAGTTTACGGTCAACCTTAAAGGCAGCATCAGCCATGAGGTGGAAATCGGCGCTGATCCGCTGGGAAATTTACAGAGGTTAAGCAACGCCTTAGAGGGCATGGATAAGAGAATGGAAGAAGTGGCGCAGAAACTGGAGAACGTGGAGCATCAGCTTGAAACCGCAAAAGTAGAGGTTACAAAGCCATTCCCGCAGGAAGCGGAGCTTGCGGAGAAACTGGAACGACTGACAGAATTAAATGCCCTGTTGAACATGGATGAAAAGGGCGGCGATGGGATTGATATGGACGATGAGCCGGAGAATGACGGGGAGCAGGAGGAAATGGACACAGAGGAAATGGGGCATGATGCAGAAGCTGTGGCGGATGCGCCTTTTAAACCGCAGATTAACCGGGCGGTATCGGAAAAAGTGGCGGAGCATGGGAAGGAGCAGATGCTGTCAGACAGTCCGAGAGGTCGTATTTCCGTAAAAGAAAAACTTGCCGAGATGCGGCAGAAGGCTTATGGACAGAAAATGCCGGAAAAGCCGGAGATTTCAAAGGGAAAAGGAAAGGAAGAAAGTTTATAAGGAGGGCGAAAATGGAAACAGCAGAACAGAACACAAAACAGGTCATGGAAGAAAATGAGGTATTAAAGCAGCTTATAGAACTGTTTAACCAGCAGGATATGGGCGGGCAGTCACAGGATTTTATGGGGATTTTCTGGTATGTGGCGGGTATGCAGATGCAGCTTAGCGCAATGGTGGATGAATTACAGGGAGTCCGGGAACAGCTTTCACAGATACAGGAAAACCAGCCAAAATCTGTGACAGAGAAGCTCATGGATAAAGTGGCGCACCTTCAGGGGAAAATCACGAGCCTGTCGGAACGTCTGACAGCGGTAAGAAACCATTTGGTGGAAACAGCGGCACAGACTGTCAACGCCTTTAAGGAAAAAGGAAAAGCGGAGATGTGCAAGGTTCTCCAGAAAGGAATCACCGGCGTGAAGTCCATGCTTTCCGATTACCGGGAACGTCTGGTTGACGTGATGACGGACTGTGAAAAAACAGCCAACCAGATTGACAGCATCGGGGACGAGCTGAAGCAGATCGGGAACAGCGTTTCCAATGTGGGCAGGCTGTTAGCCGGGAAAGGCACGAAAGAGGTATCGGATGAAAAGCAGGGTGTCGGCATGACAAGGATAATCAATATGCCTGTAAAAAAGGCAGCGAAGAACCTTCGGAAGAAGATTGACGGGATAGATAAGGCATTTGAAAAGCTGGATCGGCTTTCTGTGAGTCTGGATGCCGGGAAGGAAGCGGAGAAAGGAGGGCGTGTGTCCGTAAAGGATAAATTGTCGCAGATGAAAGAAAAGGCAGGGCAGAGGAAAGTGCCGGAGCCGGATAAGGTAAAGCCAAAAAGCAAAGAGGAATGTTTATAAAAATAACTGCAAATAAAAATATCCGGAACGGGGACGGAGAGGGAAACTTATCTGTCCTCTGTTTTTATGGAGGAAAAGGAGAATTAACCAGATGGCAGATGTAAATGTAAACAAAGTTTCCATGACTGAAAAACAGAAAGTGAAGGAGATAACGGACAGGCTGGAGGAAGGCTTGAAGGAATTATTTGAGGGGGAAAAGTACAAAAGCTACCTGAATACCATGTCAAAATTCCATAATTACAGCGCAAACAATATCCAGCTTATCGAGATGCAGTGTCCGGGAGCGACGTATGTTGCCGGATATAAGGCATGGCAGAAGAATTTTGAGCGCCATGTGAACAAGGGCGAGAGGGGTATCCGTATCCTTGCGCCTTCACCTTACAAAATCAAAGAGGAACAGGAAAAGATTGATCCGGTCACGAATGAGCCTGTGCTTGACCGAGACGGGATGCCCGTCATGGAGGAAGTGGAGATAAAGATACCCGCCTTCCGGGTTGTCACAGTGTTTGATTATTCGCAGACGGACGGGAAAGAGCTTCCCGGACTTGGAGTAAGCGAGCTGCATGGGAATGTAGAGCGTTACCGGGATTTTATGGAAGCACTTGCAAGGGTTTCCCCTGTACCAATCCGCTATGAGGGCATGGAGGGTGACAGGAAAGGCTATTTTATTGACTTAAACCACCCTATCGCTATTAAGGAGGGCATGGGCGAAGTGCAGACTGCAAAAACCGGGGTGCATGAGGTGGCGCACGCAAAACTTCATGGAAAAGAGGTTGAACAGGAAACAGGGATTGCAAAAGACAGGGAAACAAAGGAAGTGGAAGCAGAGAGCATCGCCTACACTGTCTGCCAGCATTTCGGGATTGATACGTCCGACTATTCTTTTGGGTATATCGTCGGGTGGAGCAGCGGAAAAGAAATGCCGGAGTTAAAATCTTCCCTTGATACGATACGCCGGACTTCCTCGGAACTGATAAAGGGGATTGAAGCACAGCTTTTGGAGATTGATAAAGAACGTGCTGCAGAACAGACGCAGGAGGACATCATTCTGCTTGTGGCGAATACAGACCGTTCAGAATATGACCTTTTGAGCGTTAAGGGCATGGAGAGGACAGAACTTCTTAATTCTTTGCGTACCATGAAAGACGATGACAGGCAGAGCGTGGAAGCCTACCTTGAAAGAGCCGGGGCGTGGGTGACGCTGCTTGGAAATGAGCGGAGCGAGGAAGTGGAGGAATACCACTTAGATTACGCTTACAATACGGATACTTATGAGATAACCGATTTTAAGGCGTTGCAGGAAGAACGAGAAAAGGCAAATAAACCGATTGAGTACGCTGATGTGGTTGTGAGAATCTCCATGCCGGACAGCGGGGAATATGAAACCATTAAAATCACAAATATGCAGTCAGAAGTGCAGAACACCCTCTATGACATACTGATGCGTGAAATGGACGGAGAGGGCGGAAACGTTCTGGATTATCTGAAGGAGAAGGGTTTTGATTTTGTACCGATCATGAGAAGCGGCGGCTTGAATGACGGTTATCCACAGTTCTATGATTTTGATATGGATATGACGGAAAAGGAGCTTCATATTGCTTCGGAACTTCCGGCAACAGTGCAGGCAGAACAGCTTATTAACCGCATGGAATTTCACAGGACGGTTTATGACAGTGATGAGTGCAATTTGATTATGAACCACGCTTATAAGCTGGATGATATGTATAAGACAACTTCCCTGGCATATTCCCTTGTGGAGCAGAAAGACGATTTACCGCTTCTTTTGGAAACAATCAAGGCAGCGGAGAAAGAAATTGATACCCTTCCGGATGGCATGGTGGGGTTATCGGAGATGCACGAATATGGGTATTCTTGGGATGAAATGCTCCCTCTGACAAAGGACAGGGCATCGGAGCTGTTCGGGGAAGATGTGTCAGTGTACCAGCTCTATTCAGACGGTTCGGAAACGCTTGTTGAGGATAAGGAAGCATTACAGGCGCATGACGGTCTGTTCGGTGTACAGAAAGACGACTGGAGCGCCTATCTGGAGTTCCAGTCCATAAAACAGGAATTAGAGGATAGCGAACCCAACCGGGAAGCACAGCTTTTATATGGTAATGAGGGAAGGTTTGGCATCTACCAGCTTAAAGATACGGAGGAAACAAGGGATATCCGTTTTATGGCGATGGATTATCTTGAAATGAAAGGTATCCCGGTTTCCAGAGAGAATTACACTCTGGTCTATACCGAAGAACTGAGGGAGAGCATGAGCCTTGAAGATATTTTTACCAAGTTCAACATAGACCACCCGGCAGATTATACCGGACATTCCCTTTCCGTCAGCGATGTGGTTGTGCTGCATCAGGACGGGGAGAACACAAGCCATTATGTGGATTCCGTTGGTTACAGAGAGATACCGGAGTTTACAAAAGAACTTTCCATATCGGCGGAAGTCAGCGCCGAGAAATCTCCAGGCATGGAGGAAACAGCAGAAATTTTAGAGGAAGTAGCGGCAGAAAATATTGCGGCAGAGCCGGACAACAATGATAAGGTTTATTATTATGTCATTGAAGATTTATCCACATGGGCGGACGGAAGCCCGGAAAAGAGCAGATTAGAGCGCTTTGACAGCCTTCCGGAAGCAATGGGGAAGTTTGCCGAGTACCGGGAAAAGGATATGGAAGATAAGTCGGATATGGCAAGGGCAACCTTCGGTTTCAATGTTAATGGCAGCGAGTTTGACCTGATTCATGTCAGAAACCATGAAAACTGTCTGTCACTGGATTTTACGCATAGCAAGGCGGCAGGGAAAAGCAGCCGCTTCATGGGTGATTTGCAGACTTTATATCATGAGGTCGGTTTTGACAAGGTGAGGGTTCACCGGGAAATGTCACCGGAGGAAATAAAGGATTTTGTAAAACAGCGGTTTAAGCATCAGCTAAAGAGCAGCGGTCTTGATGATGTTTCCCTTTATATGGACAGGTTTGAAACTCTCTATGAACAGGGGAAAATGGAGAACCTCATGCCGACAGCCAACCAGAAGCATATCGTGGAAGATGTACCGTTCATGGAGTGGGAAAACCCATACATAGATACCAGTGACAAGGAAATTGGCAGGGAAGAAACGGAGCTTGCTTTCCGGCTGGCAGACCGTTATATCAGTATTCAGGAAGCCAGCGGCGGATATGATTACACAATTTATGATATGGATTACCGGGAATTGGACGGTGGCGTGTATGACAATCCGGATATTACCATAAGACAGGCACTTGATGAGATTGTGGCAGATTTGAAAGAGCCGACGCACCGGAGCACTCTGGAAGGCAGCATACAGGCGGATGATGAACTGATACCGATTGATTATGATGGATTGATGGAAAAAGCAGAGCAGGCGGAAATGGCGCATCTTGGGGAACGTATCAGAAAGGAAGTGCCGGAAGCGACGGAAAGCAAGGTTATAGCCGAATTTAAAGCCCGGACAGAGGAATTATGGAATGGCATCAATGGGCAGACACAGAAAGATATAGAACTTACCATATACACCTATTTGCAGTCCAAAATAGACGAGTATGACATGGACATAGAGCTTGTGGATGTGGCGGTGTCCGGGAGCAGATGCAGAGGTCTGGAGCAGGAAAATTCTGACCTTGATGTGGTCGTGGAATACCGGGGCGGGGAAAGGGAAGATTCCCTGTTCAACACCTTTAATGAGGACGGTTTCAGCATCGGCGGAGTGAAAGTTGACATCAACCCTATCACAGAAGGAAAAACCGGGACGCTTGGGCAGTATCTTCCGGGAGTGGAAGCGTACCTTGAGGAAAAACGTGCTGCCCTGCAGGAGCGGAATACAGAACAGGTACAGGAAGAAAAGCAGACAGTCATTACCCTTACGGTGGCAGAGTGCGGGGAGTTCCATAACCTCGGAGAATACCATGAGGATATAGCGAGCGTGGAGGAAGCAATCGAAATTTTTAACCAGATACCGCCGGAGAGGATGAACGGTATCCGGAGCATCGGCATCAATATCCATACGGAAGGGACGGAAGCGTATGAGGACACGCAGATGGATATTGTGTCGGGCAGGACTGCCGATCTGGAGGTTTTAGACTATGTGCCGGATATTACAGACAATCCAAAAGCGGTAGCGGTGATTGCGGAGCTGATCGACAAGATGCCAGACATTGAGGTGAGGGGTTCTCTGGAGAAGTGGCAGGCGGCTTTCCTTGCCGCAGAGATAGACCAGCTTTCCTATGACTATGACACTTATCAATATAATGATACGGTGGAGGACAGGGAAGCGCAGGTAGCGAATATCGCAGAGGACATCAGGAACGGGAATACGGAATATCTGAATGATTTCCTCAATGCCATGATTTCAGACAGCATGAGGGAAGGCATAACGGATATATTCGGGAAAGGGACGGAGTTTGATGACAGTGAGGGAGTACAGACTGCGAGGAAGGCAAAAGAGCTTTTGGACAGGCTGGCAGAGTATAAGCCGCTTGCGAAGATAGAGGAACTGGAAGAATGTAACTACAACATGATTGATAATGTTCTGAACAATGAGAAGCCGAAAGCAGAGCAGGAACGCAAGGCGGGCAGGATTTCCATAAAGGAAAAGCTGGCGGAGAAAAAGGCGGTCATCGAGCAGAGAGATAGATCAGGAAAAGAGCTTCCGGAAAAAGAAACTGAGAAAAAAACAGAGAGGGAGATATAAGCGTATGGATAAGTTTACAGTGGAAGAAATCAATCTGATGTGTGTGTTTGAGGGGCAGGACAGAATGGGCATGGTTGCCGATATAAAGAACGTGATCCCGCACATACAGGACAATGACATGGTGGAGCTTGCAGGGCAGGTCTTGGGGAAGCTGGAAGCCATGAGCGATGAAGAATTTGCACAGGTCGCACTGGAAGCGGCGGAATAATTTATCGTGAAACTTTTATAGCATTATTCGACAGAACGTGATATAATTCTTTTTAGTCAGATTAGAGCAAGTAGGGATAGTCTGCGGTTGTCCTTTCTGGAAACGGAAAGGAGGTCGGTATGAATACGTTAGAAGTGCTTACGTTGGTGCTGGTGATCTTTGCAGCTTTGACATACATAGACAATAAACACAACCGCAAGTAACGGAAAAGGCTATCCTCTACTGCGAATAGAGAATAGCCAGTGATCCGTTTGTTTTACTAAAATTGATTACTCGTTTCCGATTGTACAACCGTCGGACGTGCTAGAATCCTTCGGCTTCTATGATGATTATAAACCAACACTGCGGATTTTGCAAGAGGGTTTAGGAAATGGGGGTGCTTCGGCACTCCTATTTTTTTGGAGATTTTTATATTATCATACATGGATATGGTATAATCTGCAAGAATATTTTTCTGATTATATAAAAAAGAGGAGGGAAAGAATGGGATTCCGCAGGCGTCGGCATTGTGCGTAATGTGTATAACTCCCCGTTTTATGGAGTTGTGGGCAACATTGTTTGCAGGATGTGGGAAAGCTGCCTTTTGCTTTTCCATGTCCTGTGAACGGTGTTGTCCATGACGGAATGGGGAGTTATGCACATTTCCACGATGCGTTTTCAGGCTCTTAACAGACGGTTCTTCGTCCTTTTTACCGGGCAGGGGTGTTATTTCTGTCCGGCTGTTCCGGTGCGCCTTTCTGCGGCTCTGTGCGCCCTAAATACTGGTTGAGATTTTCCAGTTTCCGGTTCAGAGATTTCAGTTCCTTATCACAGTTTTTGTAAGTGGCGGTCAGTTCTTTCTTCTGCGTGGTAAGCTCCTGATATTCCGCTTTCAGCTTGTCGATGTTCAAACCTTTTAAACTGATGCCTGCCTGTTCCAGCATACGCCTTGCGCCGCCATAGAGAATGATCTGGCTCTCATGCTTCCGAAAATATGCGTCGGGGTTCTTAGCTTTTTTGTAGGCGATGTTATAGGATTTATTTGCCTTATACTGTTCTGCATATTTGATGATTTCCGCAAGGTCTTTGATGCGGTTCTCCAGCTTGCGGACAATCTGTTTTGCTTCCTTCCCTGTGGCGGCTGTGGTGGCGATTTTTTGTTCCAGTTCTTTAATAGTACCAGCTTCGTTGTAAGTCTGTGCAGCAATCTTTAAATTCTCAATCGCTGCCCACTTTTGCAGTCCCGGACTGTTCCGGAATTTTTCATCAGAGGTGTCAACCAGTCTTCTGTTTGCGTAATCTTTTTTAGGGATAACAGCCTTCCGCTCCCGCTTTAATTCAATGCGTTCTTTGATGCGTTCCTTTGTATATTCCCTGCCGAGGGATTTCACGCTGCCACGCACAAAACGGTCTTTGCCAAGTGGACGGAATGAGATATATTTTGGCGTATCTTCTCCGAAATTTTCTCCTTTTATTTCATATCCTTTTGCCCGCATCAGGAGCAGAAATTCCTCATAGGTGGAGGATGATTTTATGGCGGCATTGATGTCCTTTCTTATCTGCGTTTTCCACGCTGAACCGTTCTTGTCTGACTGCCATTCGTTATATTTTTTTCCACGCTCCCCGCCGGGGATGATGACGGAAAGGTTATGCTCGTTGCACAACTCATCACTCAATTTCCGGATGCGATAATAGGTCTGCTTGCAGTCATGATATTTGTTATGTTCAAGGTTGTCTGCGGCACAAAAAATGATGTGGTTATGGACGTGACCTTTATCAATATGGGTAGTGACTATATAAGAATATTTCCCCTCTAAAACTTTGTCGGCAAGCTCCTTCCCTATCCGGTGCGCTTCTTCAAAGCTGACCTCTCCGGGGGCAAAAGCCTGTATCAGATGATAGGCTTTATTCGGGCTGTTTTCCCGGCAGTGGTCTAAGGTATATTTGAAGTCAATCGCTGCGGTTTCCGGCGCACAGGCATAAGAGGAAATATAGATGCTTTCATCAGTCTTATCCGGGTTACAGATGTAGGCTACCGCTTTATCAACGGTTGCTGTGATAGCATGGATTTTTGTGTATGCCATACCTGTTTCATCAACTCCTTTACCTCGTCCATATCTTCCTGATAGACATGGTTTGTGCTGTTAATCCTTTTTGCAATCTGGTTCAGGCTGGAACTGATCCGCCCAAGCTCTGTGTTGTACTCCCGGAGGAAACTGTAATCCACATCATATACATATCCATAGAGAATGAGCTTCCGGAGGAAAGCAGATTTGCTTTTCATGCCGGACAGTCTGAACTTTTCATCAAGAATATACTGTTCCCTGTCATTCAGACAAATTTCATTGCGTTTAGTGCGTGTCCTGTTTGCCATTTCTGATACTCCTTCCTGCATTTGGGCATAAAAAAACTGCTGTAAAATGTTCGATTTACAACAGTCTGGTTTCGTGTCTGTTCAGTTGTTTTTGGATAGAATTATCCATGTGTTATTGTAGCAAATCTGCGGATAAAGGTCAAGGACTGGCAGAGAAAAACGGAAAGAAAATCAAAGAGGGTTAGGGATACTTCCCTATGGAAATTTCATCATGCGGACGGTAGGGAAGTATGGGGAATTTCGCCCATGTGTCCGGACATGGGCAGTGCTTGCTACTCTACCCTCGACACTCCCGGAGGGTGTGTTGGTTTGTGGAGTTTTTGTGCCTTTATCATGATTCTCGACTTTTAACTTGCTTTTTGATATAATAAAAACACACAAGGCATAGGAGGAAAAACAGAAATGTTAAGACCGAAAGAAGTTGTTCAGTTATGGGTAGATGCATTCAATAAACATGATGTGGAAGCAATTACAGCCCTTTATCATGAAAATGCGACGAATCACCAAGTAGCGAATGAGCCAGTAGTAGGCATTGAAGCAATCCGTACCATGTTCACAGCCGAATTTTCAACATCGGATATGACAGCTATCGTAGAAAATATTTTTGAGGATGGGCAATGGGCAATCCTTGAATGGCGAGATCCATTGGGGTTACGAGGGTGTGGTTTTTTTCAGGTAGTGAATGGGAAAATTTTATTCCAGCGAGGCTATTGGGATAAGCTCTCATTTTTGAAACAGCATAATCTTCCAATAGAGTAAATATGACATTTTAGGAGAAAATATGGAATACCGGACATTGGAAAATACAGATTCCGTTTGTATATACGAAGCGTTTACACAGGCATTTTCTGATTATCAGGTTTCAGTTGATATGCCTTTTAAATCTTTTGAAACAATGCTGAAAAGAAATGGATTTATGCCTGCGGTTTCAGTTGGAGCCTTTGCAGATAGAACGCTTGTCGGTTTTATCTTGAATGGAGTGAGAGATTGGGATAACGAAAAGACAGTCTATGACCTCGGAACAGGAGTTACCCCCGATTTTCGGAGAACAGGAATTATGGGGGAATTATTGAATCTGGTTAGCACTATATGTATAAAAAATAAAATCAGCGTGTATCAACTGGAAGTGATTCAAGATAATGAGAAGGCGCTCACTTTATATAAAAAACAGGGATTTCGAATTAACAGAATATTGAATTGTTACCAACTGACGGGCAAGATAAAAGAACCGGGCGTACATAAAGTGTGGAAACTGGAACATCCGGAAAAATTACAAGATGATCAATGGACAGCAGTCAAAGATTTTTGGACTTATCCACCTTCATGGCAAAACGCAAAAGATGCTGTTTGTGCAATCGCTAAATCCTTTTCTTATACGATTGTTAAATTTGATGGAAACTTGATTGGATATGGTATTGTGGACAAAATAAAAGGAGATATTGCGCAGTTAGCGGTACATCCCAAATATCGCAGAATGGGAGTTGCCACAGAGATTTTGTTAGATTTACTTAAACAAACAAAGAGTTTAGAGATGAGAGTAATAAATGTGGATGAACGGGATCAGGCATTGAACGCTTTTTTGAAGAAATTGAAATTTAGTGTATTTGTTAAACAATATGAAATGAGAAAACATTTTTCTGCTTAGGATATTGTATAGATGAAGAAGCTGGCTTTGAGGACAGTTGTCAGTAAAGGAGCAGTTATGAGATATAACAAAACAATAATATTAAGTAATGGCATGGAATGTTGTTTGAGGAATGGAACAGAGAGTGATGGTCAGCTTGTAGTGGATAATTTCAATCTGACACATAGTGAAACAGATTATTTGCTTACATATCCAGATGAAAACAGTTTTAATGCCGCACAGGAAAGCCAGTTTCTGAAAGAAAAAGCTGAGAGTGAAAGAGAGATTGAATTGCTTGCCATAGTTGACAGTGTAATTGCGGGAACAGCAGGAATTGAGGCAATCGGTACAAAATATAAGGTACGGCATCGAGCAGAATTTGGCATCAGTGTTGTGAGAAAGTATTGGGGACTTGGAATTGGTAAGGCTTTGCTGACTTCGTGTATCGAATGTGCTAAAACAGCGGGATATAACCAGCTTGAACTTAAAGTAGTTGCTGAAAATGAAAGAGCAGTTTCTATGTACGAACGGGCTGGATTTGTCGAGTGTGGAAGAAATCCCAAAGGATTTCGCTCCCGCATAGCTGGATTTCAGGAAGTCATTTCTATGAGATTGGAATTGTGATGATCGACAAATTTATTCCAGTTTCAAAATGGAGGTTACTGTCTACTGGGGTGACTGGTTGGAGTTGTTGAGCAAAAGCCAGTATGGGGAGTAGCCAAATTTTCCTTGATGTTGTTCGGCTGTTTTTATTGTCTCTGCATCTGAACAGAGAATGACAACCTTTACAGGATAATTATCCGAATATTTGATGTTTCTTAAATATTATCTCCCTTTTCAGATTATGGTTGCGATTGCTCTATTTTTTAATTTTTCGTTAAAGAGGCGGGACGGGGGCTATCCATAACGGAAAACTCCCCGATAAACGGAAAGTAGTTTATTTCTTTGCAATTATCTTGTACATTTCTGGACACCGATTTTTTAAATAATTATGCCTTTTTCCATATTTTCTGTAATATCCTTACCCGGAAGCATTTGAAGTAATGCAATATTTATCTCGTTTCCCATAAAAGATACTCTTGTATATTTCGATTTGTTGCTTTGAATATTAGCATAAGTCTCCAGAAAATTCAATGTAAGTCAATATTATTTAATGCTTTCTTTTCGGATGCAGATGTGTTATAATTACTACATTTCCAAAAAGGAGTTAAAAAATATGCGGCAAGGTATTCTTAAATAAAACTATAATCAAATAGTGGGAACAAAAAACTTTGGGATGTCCTTTGGAACAAGGGCTTAGTTTTTTGTACCAAATTTAAGAATACTTTTGCCTTATTTATATTGACATAGCAAGACAAGTGGCAAGTACCTATTGGTGCGTGTCTTTTATGTGTATGTCCACAGATTATATCCCCAGTGGTAAAAGTATTTTACTGCTGGGGATTTTTATGTCTTTTTTGGCTGTGAATGGAGGACGACATATGAAAATAATTAATATTGGCATTCTTGCGCATGTTGATGCAGGAAAAACAACACTGACAGAAAGCCTGCTGTATACAAGTGGGGCAATCATGGAACCAGGTAGTGTAGATAAAGGTACAACAAGAACGGACTCTATGGCTTTGGAACGTCAAAGGAAAATTACAATTCAGGCTGCCGTTACATCTTTTCGCTGGAAAGGGTACAAAGTTAATCTTGTGGACACCCCCGGACACATGGACTTTTTAACAGAAGTGCATCGCTCCTTATCGGTTCTGGATGGAGCAATTTTAGTAGTGTCCGCAAAAGATGGTGTACAAGCCCAGACCAGAGTGCTGTTTCATGCGCTAAGGAAAATGAAGATACCAACAATCATTTTTATCAATAAAATAGATCAAAGTGGTGTTGTTCTTGAGCAAACTTATCAAAATATCAGAGAAAAATTAACAGAAGATATGATTGTTATGCAGGAAGTTCATTTATGTTCAGAAATAATACTTTCTGATGTTGCAGATTTTGAAAAGTGGGATGCTGTAATTGCTGGGAATGATGATATTTTAGAAAAATATCTTTCAGGAGTCCCTTTGACACTGTGGGAACTGCAAAAAGAAATAAAACGAAGGGTACAAAGGGGAACGCTTTTTCCGGTATATCATGGAAGCGCAAAAGACAATATCGGGGTAAAAGAATTGCTTGAAGTGATTACAGAAGTTTTTTCATTGGAAACAGACGACAGTCAATCGGAATTGTGTGGGTATGTATTTAAAATTGAATATACCGAGCAGAAAAAACGACGTTGCTATTTAAGGCTCTATAGCGGTACGCTTTGTTTACGGGAAACGATTCTTTTGTCAAAAAAGGAAAAAATTAAAATTACAGAGATGTCAATTCCATTTGATGGAGAAATCGTCCCAACAGACACCGCTGATTCCGGGGAGATTGTTATTTTATCTGACAATACATTAAAACTAAATGATGTTCTGGGAGATGAAAAACTATTGCCACGCAAGGCGTGGACGGATAATCCCCTGCCGTTTTTTCGGACAACGATAGAGCCAATCAAAGCAGAGCAAAGGGGAGTATTACTGGATGCCCTTACAGAGATTGCGGATACTGATCCGCTTCTGCATTTTATGATTGATTCTATCACTCATGAAATTATTCTTTCCTTTTTGGGAAAAGTACAATTGGAAGTTGTTTGTTCTTTATTAAATGAAAAATATAGTGTCGAGGTAGCAATAAAAGAGCCTACCGTTATTTATCTGGAAAGACCACGAAAAGAGGCTCATTATACAATTCATATTGAAGTACCGCCAAATCCCTTTTGGGCGTCGATTGGTTTGGCTGTCACTCCTCTTCCTGTTGGAAGCGGAACAGAATATGAAAGTAAAGTGTCTCTCGGTTATTTAAACCAAAGCTTTCAAAACGCAGTTATGGAAGGGATTCGGTATGGATTAGAGCAGGGAGTGTATGGATGGGAGGTAACAGATTGCAGAATTTGCTTTGAATATGGTGTTTATTACAGCCCGGTCAGTACTCCGGCAGATTTCCGCTTTCTTGCGCCTGTTGTGTTGGAACAGGTATTAAAAAAAGCGGGAACGCAAGTTTTAGAACCCTATCTTTCTTTTACCCTATTTGCGCCGCAGGAATATCTTTCACGAGCTTATCATGATGCTGTGAAATATGATGCGGTAATTGAAACAACTTCGTTAAAAAATAATGAGGCAATTTTAACTGGAGAAATACCGGCTCGGCGGATCGGGGAATACAAAAGTGATTTGAATTTCTATACAAATGGAAGAAGCGTTTGCTTGACAGAATTGAAAGGGTATCAGGAAACTTCAGGGGAACCTGTAGTACAACCTCGCCGCCCAAATAGTCGGTTAGATAAGGTTCGCCATATGTTTCAGAAGATAATGTAACGTCTTGCGCAATGCAAGTGTTCATTGCTGGCTATTGCGAAATATCATTGATAAAATCAGTATCAGAGAGGAGGAACTATTTTGAACCAGGAACAGACGGATATTACAACAGGAAAGCAAATACGTCATCTGCGAACACAATCGGGAATGACACAGGAAGAACTAGCCGGGGAATTGAATGTTACCCGGCAGGCACTATCGAATTGGGAGAGAGATGTTAATGAACCCGATTTAAATATGTTGAAAAAAATTTGCTTTCTTTTTGGAGTCAACATGGACGATTTTGCGAAGGAGGTAATAACAAAGATGGAAACATATGAAAAAAAGGAGAAACGACAATTTAATAAGTACGATATGGCAATTGGACTTTTTTATGGTGTTGGTATATTTCTTGGCATTGGTATTTTCTTTGTTGGCGGTTTTATGACAATGTCGGGTGCAGGGTGGGGAGCATCACTATTTGGCGGTGGCTGTTTTTCTCTTGTATTTGGCTTGATATGCCATGCAGTTATTACATTGAGAAGAAATGACAAATGATGACATATTCTGCTTCCTTAAAAAGAAGCGTTCTGTACAGCAAAACAAGCCACAGTTTTGCAGAGGAAGGAGGTAATTAGGCGGCTAAGGGTGGCCGCCTTTGTTTTAGAAAAGAGATAGGAGAGGGAGTGGATTTACTTTGAAAAATTTTTATATGTCCGAAGATAGGCTTCCACAATAGCGAGAATTGTTGTAATCTGTTCTTCTGTACATTGTGACAGGTAAACCAACAGCCGCTGGTAGTCGAGGTTGTCTGCCGGGACAGTTGGATAAAAAAACGGATCGGCGGAAATATGTAAGGCTCGTATGAGCTGCCCCAGCTTTTCAAGGCTTGGCACGTTTCCATGATTTTCGATTTCCTTGATATAGCGTGAGGAAACGCCGGATTTTTCAGCCAGTTCTTCATAGGTCAGTTTTTGTTCAGTCCTAGCCTGCTTCAGACGAAGTCCCATTTCCTTGTCAATTTTCTTTTTTCTTGCCATATATGCACCTCCATGTATAGTGTATATTGCACATTTTACTTTTAAAATGCACTAATAATTCACTTTATCAGAGGGGCATAATACACAATAAAATAGAATGACTTTGGATATTGCATATAAAAAAACGCAGTATCCAAAGGTTTTTTTGCGTGGTTTTTATCCTTTGGGTACGTTTAGGGGAATTTATGTGTTCTGAACGGTCTGAGGGATATTTTTTTGACTTCGGGAACCTGTCCGTCTATTGGCGTGGGAAGGTTCTTTTATAAGGTGTTTTACTGGAAGTGAAGCAGAATATACCTTAAAGAGTGAACTATACACGCTCGCAGTTTGTGGAGAAAACAGAATAACAGATATGAATAACGTCCAATGGGCATTGAGCCTGTTCGGGCGTTTTTTATATAAATTTTTCAAAAATTTTTACTCCCACCCGAACATTAGCCTATTGCTATTTGGCAGATACAACGGAAAGGGAAAAGGCGTATGCCTTTGTCACGTCACAACGGGGGAGGAGGTGAACTCGTATGAAGAAACCTTCTTGCCATGATGAACTGACAATCAGGCATCGCTTTGACCGCCTGTGCCAGATGTCGCTGAAAGGTGAAGCGATTAACTATTACCGGCACATGGATTACCGCAGGGAGCATGAAGCCATGTTTTCTGAACTGTCTGAAAAGGAGCTGAACCAGTTGTTTGTTATGGATGAGTATGGAGTGGAGAACAGTCATTTTACAGTGTATGGCTATGACATTGAAGTAAAGGACGCCCTAATTGCGGAAGCGTTGCAGGCACTTTCGGAACGGAAGCGGAATGTAATACTGCTTTCGTATTTTCTGGAAATGAGCGATGCGGATATAGCAAGGGAAATGAACCTTGTACGCAGTACGATCCACGAACACCGGACACGCTCACTTGAGATTTTGAGAAAGATTATGGAGGAAAAAGCAGATGAAAAAGAGATGTAAGAGTAGGGAAGAAAAGAATTTGCTGCCTTTCCATATCATAAAGGCAGCATCAGAAGGTGATGTAATGGCAATCAACGCAGTTTTGAAGCATTATGAGGGATACATAATTACTTTGTCCACCCGGAAAATGTATGACGAGAGTGGGCGGCTGCATTTTTGTGTTGATGAAACGCTACGCCGGAGGCTTGAAACAAAGCTGATTACGAAGATATTGGCATTTGAAGCGGTATAAGGGGCGGTTAGCTGTCCTTTTCCATAGCTGATTATCAGCGTTGTACATTGAAAATTGAATACTGTATTGCATACAGGACGTGAGGATATGCGGAGCCACTAGGCAGATGCGCCATGACATATCTGTCCTGCCTTATGGCAGGGTGAACGTGAGGAAATGCTGAAAAACTGCATTGAAGCAAAGGTAAGGAGCGAGTGAAATCTGGCAAAGTGTGTAGCGGTTACAAGGGGCGATGAAGCATATCTGTGATAATGATACTTCCGGGTTGCAGGAAATCTGCAATCCGGTCAATTTGAATGACGGTGCAAGACCGATGTGGGCAGTGTAACGAGCTGCCACCTGTATTGCAGTTTTTATCTGCTAATAAATGGGGAGAAGTGTATTCTGTTTATTTATTAGCAGATAAGGCTGTGCAATGAATGGAGGAAATTATGGTAAAGAAGGTAGACAGAAAGAAATTTGTCAGATACAAGGAAGGTGCAGAGATGTACAGCATGGGTTTGACAAAATTTCAGGAGCTTGCAAAGCAGGCAAACGCTATCTATAAGGTGGATAAATTAGTATTGGTAAACTGTGACATTTTTGAGCAGTATCTGGAGTCTTTTAGAGTTAGTGAGTGATTAAGGAAAAGAGGGTTTCGTGATAAATTACCGTTCTACAAAAAATACTTGACTTTTTGTAGAACGCAAACTATAATGGTATTAGTTATGAAGGAGGTGCATAGTAAATGCCGAGAACGGGACGTCCAAAGACCGACTCGCCTAAGCTGAGATCGTTAAGCCTCCGGGTTGACGATGCAGAGTATGAGAAGCTGAAAGACTATGCTGCCAAACATGACATGACCATAACGCAAGTGCTACACAGGGGTGTTGAAATTCAATACTCAATGGAAGAAAGTAAGTAGCAGTACGAAATATCTCTTTCCTTTTGAAAGAAAGGAGCAGAGATGGCAAAAGCAAGAAAAGACCATAGAGGGAGGGCTTTACGAAAGGGAGAAATCCAGCGCAAGGATAAGTCATATATGTACACTTATACTGATCCTTATGGGAAAAGGCGGTATATATATGCGAATGATTTAGTAGGGCTTAGAGAAAAAGAAAAGCAACTGATGAAAGACCAGCTCGACGGTCTGGATGTATATGCGGCAGGTAACGCTGACCTGAATTTTGTATTTGACAGGTATATTACTACCAAGACAGAGTTAAGGCGGACAACCTATACGAATTACGTTTACATGTATGACCGTTTTGTGAGGGACGAATTCGGAAAAAGAAAAATTGGAGAGATAAAGTATTCAGATGTGCTGTATTTCTATTATCATCTGATAAATGAAAAAGGATTGCAGATAAACACGCTTGAAACAATCCACACCGTTCTCCACCCGACATTCCAGCTTGCAGTGAGAGATGACATCATCAGAAATAATCCGAGCGATGGAGTGATGGCTCAAATTAAGAAAAAACCGGGGAAAAATCATGGTGTGCGCCATGCCCTTACGCTGGAGCAGCAGAGAGCTTTTATGGACTACACAGCTAAAAGTCCGGTATATTGCCATTGGACACCATTTTTTACAGTGCTATTAGGTACGGGGTGCAGGATTGGCGAAATAATCGGATTGAGGTGGGAGGACATAGATTTTGAAAAGAGGATAATCAGTATAAACCATAGTGTTACATATTATCCCCGGCGAACCGACACAACAAAATGTGAGTTTGGAGTATCCCTCCCGAAAACAGAAGCGGGTATTCGCACCATTCCAATGATGGACGCAGTATATGAAGCGTTCCAAGAGGAATACAGCGAACAGAAAGAAGAAGGTTTCAATACTACGGTGATTGACGGAATGACAGGCTTTATTTTTAGCAATCGGTTTGGAAACCTTCATAATCCTCAAGCTGTGAACAGGGCAATCAAGCGAATATACGAATCGTACAATGCAGAGGAAGTGTTAAATGCTAAAAAGGAAAAGAGGCAGCCAGTCATAATACCTCACTTCTCATGCCACCATTTAAGGCATACCTTTTGTACAAGGTTCTGCGAGAAGGAAACAAATGTGAAAGTGATACAGGCAATCATGGGACACGCTAATATTGAAACAACGATGGACATATATGCCGAAGTCACTGACATGAAGAAACAGGAAGCAATAGAAAATTTATCACGCAATCTTGATGTATTTTAGGAAAGAGTCCGAAACGGATAGTGAGTACAGCAAATTGTGTGGTTTACAACAAATTTACAACAAATTTGAAGTTTTACCGGGTGAATAACACATCATAATGAAGAATCGAATTGTTGAAAAAAGGCGAAAATAAGCTATAATGAAGAATAACGAAGTAAGTCAATTGCCTTTCCCGACAATGAAGAGCCTGGATAAGTAGAAGGTAGGAAAACAGCGGCTTTTGGGTGTTTTCGGTTAGAGAAAATGACAAAATTGAACCAATTTTGAACCAGTTGGAAGAAGACTTTTAAAAAGTTTTGCAGGGTTATCAGAAACTGTTTGATATGATATGGAATTTGTAGGATAAAGAAGGAGAGGATGTGGAATCTGCTTTCTTTATCCTATTTTTGGTTTCGTTTGGCAATGAAAGATATGATTATGTATTAATGGACAGTTCTTGCCATATGTGTGTGCAAGGCATGAATGCATTTGCTTTAAGGGCTATTGTGGCTTTGCGCCCAGAATAGGATAGACTGGGAAGTGAGTTGCTTTTTCTGGTATATTACATTTGTAATATAATGAGCTGCGCTGATGTGCAGGCAAGCCGTCAATTTTCTGGTGAAAACGAATGGCTTGTGGTATAATAATAAAAAATGGAGACGCTGAAAGATGAAAGAAATAGAAAAACAAATGGCATAGAGTACCCTGAACTGCAAAAAGGGATTCACCTTGATGCCGATGCGAAAAGCGTGCGGCTGGATGTATATATAAAAGACGGGAAGGGAACGGTCTATGATATAGAAATGCAGGC
>JAETNR010000112.1 GCA_021772055.1 Blautia sp.
GTCTGGTTTTCCGTAGAATTTAGGAGTAGCTGTATATGCGTTACTCCAATCTACTGTTTCTTTTTTTCCTTTTAATTTATCAAATAGTCCCATGATAATGCCTCCTATACAAATTCCAGTTTATCTACTAAGTGTCTTAGCTTTCCTTGATTTTCAAGGCTTTGTGGTATGCCTAACCTTAAAATATGTATCCTTTTCCCTTGTTTTTGCCCTTATGGGCAGGTTACAAGGGAAAGTTTTTCTTATTCAGTTTTAATCCATTCCGACAACCTTATCCAAGAGTTTTGCGGATTCTCGCTTAGCCTCTCTTGTAGCGTGTGCATAGACATTCATGGTAGTGCTTACGTCCGAGTGTCCTAAAAGTTCCTGCACATCTTTTGGCTGTGCCCCATTTGATAACAGGTTTGTTGTGTAGGTGTGTCTTAGGGTGTGGAAATGGAACCCCTCTAATTCCGGTACTTTTCTTGCCGCTGTCCGGCAGGCTGTTTCTACAGTGGCTGGAAGCTCAAGGCAGCCATCTTCTCTCAAACATACAAAGGAGATTTCCCTATAATCCTCCGGCACATCTTCTGTCATTGACAGGTTGTAATACTCATAATGTACCCGATTTTTATCTGTAACCTCTTTGTAGAAATTTCTGTGGTAGAGTTCGCCATATTGCATACGGTTTTTAAGCTGCTGTTTCCTTGCTTTCTTCAAGATGTCAGCGAGGGCATTGCCAAAATCAACAATCCGCACTTTCTTCCTTTTTGTTGAGCCGATTTCGTGCTTATGGGTAGCGCCGTTGTAGCGGACACTCCTGCGGACTGTCAGACATTGTTCTTCAAAGTTGATATCCTGCCAAGTAAGTCCTGCAACTTCTCCAAGTCTAAGCCCTGTGAAATAGGCTATCTGTACGGGCAGGATTGCATCTTTGCTTCGTTTGCCAAGCTGTGCAATCAGTTTTTGATACTGCTCAAATGACAGTGGGTTGACCTTGCCATTATCGGTGTTTGTTTCTTCCGCAAACAAGTCCATATCGTCCTTTTTATGTCGCATGACCACATACTGCATGGGATTGAACGTAATGTACTGTTTCGGGAACACCGCAAAGCGGAATGACTGCTGCAATACTGCGGAAAATGACCTTACATAATCTTTGGAATAGCCTTTGGAAACAAAATTTTCAATCGTGCCGCCAAAAGACATGATATCCATGAACTGCTGTAGATGTCCCGAAGTAACCGTTTTCAGCTTCCGTCTGCTTATGGGGTGCTGTTTAATGCGGTTGATTACCTGAAGATAAGTACCGACAGTTCCATTGCTGAGAGTTCCTGTCTTTAATTCTCCCTCTGCCCATGTGTCAAGCAGTTCCCCAAGTGTGATGTTGTCAGCCTTTGCAATGAATTTCTTGCTTTCGTAGTCCTCCATTGCCTGTCTTAACAGCTTTTCCGTTTCACTCTTGCTTTCCGTTCCTGCACATTCTTTCTGTACCAAGTTGCCGCTTGCGTCCTCCACATAGAAGCGGTAGTACCACTTTTTGCCTTTTTTTCTTACAGAACCTTTTGCCATAATCGTTACTCCTTTCGATACGGACAATCGGAACTGATGAAATGCTTTCTGCGTGTAAGTATATCATAACTCCGGTTGTCTTACTATACCGATTCGGAATCGTCCTCTAAAAGATTTGCAAGTCTTTGTGTGGCTGTTTCCGGCTTTTTGGAATAGAGCCTTATTACATCTGCCATATCATTGAATGCATTGACAGAGTGGGTTATTTCCCTAAGAAACATGATTTCATTGTACTCTTGGTTTGATTCAAACCCCATTGTGGCTGCTATGTCTGCATTTTCCGTATTACCCTTGAAGTTCTTGCAGGCATACTGGAAAGAATCCATAAACAGCTCATACTGCTGTAACATCAGTAGCAATAAGCCTTTCGAGAAGTCAGCTTCCTCATTGTTTACATCAAGGGGAATTTTGTTCAGGATACTCTGCATTGCATCACGAATCTGCAATTCTTTCTTATCCGTAATGTCTGTTTCGTATTCGTCCGTTTCCCCTCTCAGCCATTCCACAGATACATGAAGTGCTTCTGAAAGTCCGTCAAGCACCAGCTTCTTGGTATTGTCGATTGTTCCAGCTTCATATCTCTGAATGGTGGAAGGTGTTACCCCCATCTTTTCAGCAACATAAGGCTGTTTCAAATCAAGCTCCAATCTTCGCTGTTTTGCCCTGCTGCCGATTAACTTGCGTAACTCTTTATCCTTCATCGTTACGACCTCCTTTTTCGGTATGGTCTAACTATACCATACGAAAATCAAAATTGCAATATGCAAAAATATAATTATTATAAAAATTTCGTAACGCTTGACAAGATGATATAAAAGGTTTATAGTATGCCTATCAGAGAAATTGCATAATGCAAGTTTTGAGGAGGTGATTTGATGACAGAAACGAAAATCGCTTTATCCATTGAAGAAGCTGCCGACTACACAGGTATTGGAAGGAATACCCTACGGAATCTTGTGGAGTGGAAGAAACTTCCGGTATTGAGGGTGGGAAGAAAGGTTCTCATTAAAACCGATATACTGGAAATGTTTATGGAAGCCAACGAGGGCAGGGATTTAAGGGATAAGAATACTGTCAAAGCTGTTATGAGAAAAACGGCAGTATAAAAGGGCGGCTTCCTATGAAACCGCCCAATGGTATGTATCTGACCGAAGCCATGATATACCTACACGCAAATAGATTATAACATGTGCTTCCTGGATGATACAACCAGAAATTTTGGAAATGGGGGAAGATTGCTAATGGAGAGACGTGACCGGTATGATTTTTCATACTATTTGCTACCAAGAGTGAAGTTCCTAAGCAAGCCCTCGGCGTTTGAGAGCGAAATACACCCATCGCACAAAACTAAAGTTTTATGCTCTGTGTATTTCGCCCTTGCAGGGGGCAAATTTACGCAGGCGTAAATTTCAAATGCTGTCGCATTTAGGTATGCCGGATACGGCAGATTGTTCGTAAACGGACAGCCTAAACTGTCCACTTACTTTTTCCAGAAATCTTTCTTCCTCTTTCCATAGAAGACTCTACAGGAGAGGAGGAAGCACAACGCAGAGAAATTCATTTATTCAGATGAGCAAGCTGCCTAATGTGCATGGCAGGATCATTTATATATCCAGTCATGCCAAGCAGGAAAACCTGTATGCAGTCTATGAAACCACAGACCGCCATTACTGGAAGAAGCTTGCAAGATTCAACCAGCAGGAATTTCTTAAAAGTGGCACAGAGGGGAAATGTATTGAGGCAAGGGAATTTATCATTGCCCTGCCGGAATCCTTTCCTAATCTCTATGAGCCGGACAAGCTGTTACAGTTGTTCACAGACCGCTTTAAGGAAAAATACAATGTGGAGTGCGTATCAGCTCTGCACCACAACAAACGCAAGACCAACTATCATATCCATCTTATCTTTTCGGAACGGAAGCTTCTGGAAGAACCAATAGAAAAGGTTGCAACCAGAAATATGTTTAACGATGAAAAAGGAAAACATTGCCGGACAAAGAAAGAGATATTGGACGATAACGGAAATGTGCGTAAAGGCTGTAAGATTGTGAAAAAGGGTGAAGTCTATGAACGGACGCTTTTTACCAACAAGGATAAGCTGTTTAAGCAGGAAGTTTTTGTGGACGAGGTAAAGCACTTCTATACCGACCTTATCAATCTTCTTGTAAAAGATGACAAGGAAAAACTCCATGTGTTTGACAGTAACGGATTATATCTTGCCACCAAGAAGATAGGGAAGAATAACCCGAAAGCGGAACAGATACAGACGGATAACGAATACCGTATGCGCTGGAATCGTGAAGTTGACAGGGCGATTGTAAGCGGTGTCGCAGAAGCGGAGATACAGCAGATAAAAAAGGAGTATATTTCTGACCGTATCAGGGAATCGGTTGCTGTATTCGGTAATAAGCCGGAACGGTTCGGGATTATCCTTATGACTGCGGTTGCAGTATTGGCAATGCTGATTTCAAAGGTTCTGCAGAAGGCAAGGGAACTGTCTGCAAAACTCTTTGATACAGAGCAGACAGAGCCACAGATACCGGCAAAGGAACCTGTCCACAAAACGCCCGAAAGGGAAACAACAGTCGAGCAGAAGATACCGCCTAAGCCTGTCATGTCTGCCGAAGCAGCTGCTTATCCCAAGCTGTCTAAGATTTATAAGGAACTGAAACGGCAGAATGAAATCATTTTTGAGGCAGAGAAGGAACGCAATGCTTTGGAGATAGAGCGTGACGATCTGAAAGGGCTTGCGAAATTTACCAAGAAGGGCGAACTGCAAAGTAAAATTGACCGTAAGAATGAGGAGATTGACATCTTAAAAATCGGCTTGTCCGGCATTGTCAAGAGATATGGTTATCTGAATGTGCAGGAATTTTACCGGATACACCACGAATCTTATAATGCTTATGTGGATTATAAGGAAAAGGAAGCTGATTGGGAGAAACGCTATGGCGGTGATAATCCAAAAGGATATAAAGAAAGCCTATATGAGCGATT
>JAETNR010000113.1 GCA_021772055.1 Blautia sp.
GAGGTAAGTTAATGGGGGATGTTCCCCATCAGTTATGAGGGCGTTCTATCCGGCTTATGAAAATGCCAGACACCGTCTGTTAAATTGTCATGGTCCCATTACTGCGGGCTTTTGACAATCTCCAATGAGAACAAGCGCAGCTTTTATGAAAAAGACAGCAAGATATTTGGGCTTGAGTTTCCGCAAAATGTAATTCCAAAATGAATATAATCTCCCAAAGCACCAATCTGCCGGAATTTTAAAAGATATAGAGTAGCAGTCGTAGGAATAGAGGCACTTTAATAAGCCCCGCCGGAACCGGACTTTGGAAGATATATTCTTTTATCTATTCAAACGACCAGCTTAAGGCGGAGTTGACGGTATGCAGGACGTTTTGTCCTGAACCAGAGCCTGACGCCTTCTTTTGCATACGACAGTATGCCGGAGATACCTTTTGCCAGCCGATAATAGCAGAACGCTGTTTTTTCTTTGACCGGATCTGCGGTCTGTATAATTGCAGCCTTCAGCGCATTTGTTTCCGGCTTCATAGAAATATGTCCCAGAAATGCCATGCACAAAGTGAGATAAAAATTTAATGCATTGATTGCTTTCAGTTTTCTTACCTGAAAGTTTTCGAACTGGAATATCTGTTTTTTACAGCGGAAATATTCTTCGATTTTCCATCTGGAAAAATAAATCTTTGCAACCTTTATCACATCGTCTTTCGATTTGAGTTCCTTGTTTGTCGCAAGCATCATGGGATGTTTCGTAATGCCGTAAACCAGAACGAGATAGATATCTTTTCTGGAAGCAGTGATCTGCACTTTTATATGAGAAAGGTAGGCTTCATGCATTTTACCTTTATAAAACAGAGGCAGTTTTATTTTACCTTTCCTGCGGTTGCGTAATTCTGTAGCAAATACCCACTTATTGTGGTACAGCAGCTTGCGTTTTGCAGTCAGACGTATCACACAATCCTGTTTCAAGGAATCCAGCTTCAGGAACATTTTGTTATCATCATAACCCCGATCCATGACAAAGGTTGCTTTTTCAAACAGAGTGGCTGCACGTTCCATAGCAGAGAAGGTTATATCGTTGATGGAAGTAAATCCCTTCTCTTTTGAAGAATGGATCTTAGAAAAGATACTGACAGGATGGTTGCTTTTTGTAAGTATCGTAGCTTCTGTTACATGATACCCTTTTTTGTAAACGTTCTTAGTGGAGGTGGATTCAGAGCCATCACGCACCCAGCCAAGAGATTCAAATTTGTAACCGTCAGGTTTCACAACATCACTGTCGTCGATATGGATCACCGGCTGATCAGGGCACCATTTTTTCACTTGTGTCAGGTAAGCTTTCAGAGCATCTTTTGGGGTGCCTTTTGCAAGATGTCTGGAAAGGCGGTCAACGATGTTGATTTTTCTTGACGGTTCATGTAACTGGTCAACGATGTCGGTGAGCAGACAGCTTTCGGAAGCAAGAATACCGCAATTCATGTCAGCAATAAACTTTCTTTCCGGTTTGGGAAGCTTTCTGGAAATTTTATTAGAAAAAGATAAAATTTCCCTTTTCATTTGATACGTATTTGATGTAAAATTAACCACAGGGAATCCTCCTTCTTTTTGTTTAGTGATATTTTTTTGTGGTGATTAAATTTTACATCAAAAAGGATTAGGATTCCTTATATTTTGAGCATTTTTTGAAAGTTGTTTATAACCGAAGCGGTTGGTTTGAAACTCTGTGGATAAAACTGCGGAAACTCAAGTATAGATTTCAATTGTGAATTAATATAAACCATGGTATTATTATAAAAATAAAGGAAGTTGTAAGCAGAATAAATAAAAACATTGCTGAGCCAAGAAAAGCAAGAAATCGGAGATTATATGTATACCAAAGATGAAAAGCAAAAGTTTTCAGATGTTGCAGAATCCCTAAAAAAGTATAGAAGAGCAGATTTATTAGACTCAGGTGGTAAAAGCGTATTGGACAAACTGTATGTCGATTTATTGGATGGTAATGTGATTTTGAATAAATGTTTGTTAGACAATACTACTTTTTTGATTGGGCGAAAGGGAACAGGAAAATCGACAATTTTTTTAAAATTAGAAAACGAATATCGAAAAAAGAGGGAGTACTTACCATGCTAAGTTGATGTAAAAACGGTATATGAATCGTCACAAGCACAAGCAATTAATCAGCAATATTTGTCTAAATATTTTGATAACAATCAATTAAGCAAATATTTAATGGGGAGAAATTTGATATTAGAACAAATAAAAGAAGTAAAGGTGATTAGATGTACTGGGGAGTCTTGCGGCAGAATATTTAGTGAAGATGATTTGGAAGGATTGAATTTCACTGGTTTTAAATGTCCTGATTGCCACGGAAAGGTGATTGTTGAGTCAAAAGTTGATAGTGAAATTGTAAAAGATTTAGAAAAAGCGGAGAGACTACCATTAATTGAAAAAGCAGAATTAAATATTTTAATAGAATTAAACTCTCAAAAAACATATGTTGTGGCAAAAGATATTGCAGAAGAAGTTGATATGAATTCCCGCAGAATAGCAAAAATATGTAAAAAGCTTGATCAAGAAAAGGGCTTGGTTATAAGAGACACACAAGTGAATCCATATAAATATGCTATTACAGAACAAGGAAGGAAATATTGTGTATTTAGAGAAAGTTAAAATATTTGTTTTTTCACGAGTTTAGTGAACAGAACTATGTACAAACAAGGAAGAAACACCCCTAGGGTATCCCTGTATACCCAAGAGTCAGGGCAAGAAGGAGGAAACAGCCATGGACAGAGAAAATGGTGGTAAAATTATTAAAAGCGAGAGAGGGAGCTTTTCCGGAAGGATGGGCTACGTGCTGGCTGTAGCCGGTTCCGCCGTAGGTTTGGGAAATATTTGGAGATTCCCGTATTTGGCGGCCAAATACGGCGGAGGAATGTTTCTTTTGGCCTATCTGCTGCTCATGCTGACCTTTGGCTACACCCTGATTGTAACAGAAACAGCCTTGGGACGCATGACCAAGAAAAGTCCGGTAGGAGCCTTTGGAGCTTTTGGAAAAAGCCTGCCTTTTAAGCTGGGGGGCTGGGTGAATGCAGTGATTCCCATGTTGATTGTACCTTATTACAGCGTAATCGGCGGCTGGGTAGCTAAATACCTGTTTGAATACATCAAAGGAAATGCCCAGATTTTAGCTGTTGACGGATACTTTTCCGACTTTACTTTAAATGCGGCCGGCATGGAGATCTGGTTTTTGGTATTCTCTGTTTTGGTAATTGTGGTAATTCTGGCCGGGGTAGAGCATGGCGTGGAGAAGGTTTCTAAAATTATGATGCCATTGCTGGTAATCTTGGCGATTTTTGTGGCCATTTATTCGGTGACCCGGCCCGGGGCCATGGAAGGCGTCAAGTATTTCCTTTTGCCGGATTTTAGGCATTTCTCTTGGATGACTGTAGTAGCGGCCATGGGTCAGATGTTTTATTCCCTGTCCATTGCCATGGGGATTTTGTACACCTATGGTTCCTATATTGGAAAGGATGTGGATATTGAGCAGTCCACGAAACAGGTGGAGTTTTTTGATACCGGCATCGCCATGCTGGCCGGCCTGATGATTATTCCGGCGGTATTTGCCTTTTCCGGCGGGGATACCGGCACCCTGCAGGCCGGCCCCTCCCTGATGTTTATTACTATCCCCAAGGTATTTGCCAGTATGGGTATGGGAACCTTGGCCGGAATCATGTTTTTCCTTATGGTATTTTTTGCGGCGCTGACCAGTGCCATTTCTCTGACTGAGACCAGCGTGTCTACAATAACGGATCAGTTTGGGTTAAACCGTACTGCCGGCTGTCTGCTGATGGGAGCAATTATGGTGGGACTGGGGTCTGCATCTGCCCTGGGCTTTAATGTTTTGGATTTTGTCAAACCATTGGGAATGTCTGTGTTGGATTTCTTTGACTTTTTGACCAATTCTGTAATGATGCCTGTAGCCGCCCTGACTACCTGTGTGCTGGCTCTTCGGGTAGTGGGAATTAAACGGATCGCAGAGGAAGTGGAAGTTTCTTCTGAATTCCGGCGCAGGAAGATGTACAATTTCTTTATCAAATATCTGGCGCCGGTGTTTTTGATTATTATTCTTTTAAGTTCTGTTGCTAATGTAGTAGGCTGGATCAGCCTTTAAGCCAATAGACATTTAATCGAGTAGGAGGCTAACCATTAGTTGATTAGCCGACCTCTCACACCACCGTGCGTACGGTTCCGTACACGGCGGTTCCTTAGTTTTCACAGACAATCAGATAATAGTCAAGCATAATCTTCAAGTCCTAGTGCTTTCAACATTCGGTACTTTGTCTTGACTTTCTTCCATTGCTTCCAATAGACCGCCCTGATTCTGCGCCTTGCCCACTCATCTGTTTCTTTGAGAAGATTCTTCATGTCTGCAAGTTTGAAGTAATTTACCCATCCCCGCACGAATTGTTGGTATTTTTCTTCTCTTTTGGCGTTGCTCATGCCATTATTTCTGTCTGTCAGTTCTCTGATTTTATTCTTCATCTTGGTGACTGACTTTGGGTGTACTCTAAATCTGCATTTTCCCTTGTATCTATAAAAGGTATATCCAAGGTATTTGACTTTACTGATGTGAGCCACCTCTGTTTTCTTCCGATTTACTTTAAGGAATAGGTTTCCTTCTATAAACGGGATAATGTTTTCCAAGGTTCTTTCTGCACTTTTCCTGCTTTTGCAGAAAATCATGCAGTCATCTGCATAGCGGACAAATCTATGTCCTCTGCGTTCTAATTCCTTGTCCAACTCATTTAGCATGATGTTGCTAAGTAACGGACTGAGCGGACCGCCTTGGGGCATTCCTATTTCTGTTTGCTCAAACATCCCATTTGCTATAACTCCCGCATTTAGGTATTTGTGTATCAGTGAAATGACCCTGCCATCCTTGATGGTTCGTGACAATACCTCAATCAGTTTACTTTGGCATACAGTGTCAAAGAACTTTTCCAAGTCCATGTCAACCACATATACATAGCCATCATTTACATTCCTTTGGCATTGCCTGAGGGCGTCATGCGCTCCTCGGTTCGGGCGGAAACCAAAACTGTTTTCTGAGAATTGCTCCTCATAGATTGGTGTGAGTTCCTGCGTGATTGCCTGTTGGATTACCCGGTCAACTACCGTGGGAACTCCAAGCTTACGATACTCGCCTTTTGTTTCTTTGGGTATCTCTACCCTTCGGACGGGGTTGGGTTTATATTTGCCATCCCTTATCTCTTGGATTAAGTTCATCTGGTTTTCTCTTAGGTAGGGCAGAAGTTCATCCACCTGCATTCCGTCAATTCCACCACTTCCCTTGTTTGACTTTACCTGCTTATACGCCTTGTTAAGGTTTTCTTTCCGCAGAATCAGCTCCAAAAGATTATCCGTCCAATAGTCTGTGATGACACCGCTCTTTTCAGTAATCTTAGAGTAGTCGAACACTTCTGCATACTCTCTCTGTTCCGCAGATACCATTTGCAGATAGTCTTCCATATGAAGTTGTCTGTTCTTAAATCCACTTTCAGTTACATTCATTGCTCGTGTCTCCTAAAGTTCAGTCCTTCCCATGACGTTTGCAACCGTCTCGGTACTATGACCTCTGCTGACTTCTCGCCATTCGTTGTTACTCACGGATTTCATACTCTGTTTCCATCCGCTGACGAGACCTCCCTTGGTACCACACGTTTCTTTCTCTCCATCTATCTGCCACATTTACTACAGTTAATTCCGAGTAGTTATTGGACTTCAGTTTGTGTTGCAACCTTATCCTTAACTATAGCCTGATGTGATTTCTGTTCGTCAGACCGGAGATTTGCCT
>JAETNR010000003.1 GCA_021772055.1 Blautia sp.
CTTGAAGACGACGAGGTAGATAGGGCAGGGGTGGAAGTACAGTAATGTATGGAGCTGACTGCTACTAATCGGTCGAGGGCTTGACCAAAAACACTTAGCGAAGACAAGACGGAGTCGCAGGCTGAGTTTAGTGTTTTGGTCGTTCCATTGAACGAAGTGAGATGGAACTTCCTAGACAGTGAATGCAAGGTTCAAGATTTGAGAATGTCAACATGTATGTAGTTTTGAAGATACAGTTTATACAGCAGCCGAAGGGCTGCTTTTTTTTGTATGTATGCAGGAAATTCCTGTTCATCTGTGAGAAAACGGTCTGGCATAAGAGATAAATGCCCGGTGCTTTTTGGGGAATGGTAGGAGTTTTACGGTTTGGAAATCTGTGTATATAAGGCTGGTGAATTTTCGGAGATTATGATAAAATATTCTCTGATAAAACTGCATCAGGAGAAAGGAGTCCGTTATGAGACAAAGTGAATTAGAGGCGTTGTTGAAAGACATGTCTCTTCAGGAAAAAGCAGATCAGCTTCTCCAGCTTAACGGGACATTTTATACAGGAGAACTGGATGAAATTGCAACGGGACCGATTATGGAGATGGGCTTAAAAAGCGAGGATATCTGTCAGGCAGGGAGCATTCTTGGAACCTATGGCGCCGAAAGGCTGAAGGAAATACAAAAAAAGTATATGGAAAAACAGCCCCATCATATTCCCATGCTTTTTATGATGGATGTAATTCATGGCATGAAGACAATCTTTCCCATGCCGCTGGCCATGGGAGCTGCCTTTGACCCGTCGGTTGCCTATACGGCAGCAGAAATTGCGGCAAAGGAGGCTTCAGTAAGCGGGCTTCATGTAACGTTTTCTCCAATGGCGGATCTTGTAAGGGATGCCAGGTGGGGACGTGTGATGGAATCCACAGGAGAAGATGCCTATATGAACAGCTTATATACTGCGGCACAGGTGAAAGGATTCCAGGGAGATTCCGGTAATCTCAGAGAAAAATATAAGGTCGCTTCCTGTGTGAAACATTTTGCTGCGTATGGAGGTGCAGAGGCAGGAAGGGACTACAATACCGTAGAATTGTCGGAACAGACGCTTCGGGAGTATTACCTGCGCAGTTATCAGGCAGGAATCGATGCGGGGGTGGCTCTGGTGATGACCAGCTTTAATACAGTAAATGGGGTACCGGCGAGTGTGAATACCTGGCTGATGAGAGAGGTGCTTCGAAAAGAAATGGGATTTGAAGGTGTTCTAATTTCCGATTATGCTGCTATTGAGGAAACCATCTGCCATGGAGTGTCGGAAGACAAAGCCGATGCGGCAGAAAAGGCCCTGAAAGCCGGCGTAGATATTGATATGATGACATCCTGCTATTCCGGTCATCTTGCAGGGCTGATCAGAGGCGGAAAACTGGAAGAGGGTATTCTTGACGAAGCGGTAATGCGCGTACTTCAACTGAAAAATAAACTTGGATTATTTGAGAATCCTTATAAAGATGCTGATCCGGAGGAAGAAAAGAGATGGATTCTCTGTGAAGAACACAGAAAAGCAGCAAGAGACGCGGCATGCAAAACATTTGTCCTGCTGAAGAATGAAAGAGATTCTGACGGGACAGCACTGTTGCCTTTGAAGAAGGGTAAAAGAACTGCATTCATCGGGCCCTATGTGGAGAATCAGGAATTGCTCAGTTCCTGGGCAGTTACCGGAAGTAAGGAAGACTGTGTTACCATAAGGAACGCAGCAGAGGCTGTATTGGGAGAAGAGGCAGTGTTTGCCTGCGGGTGCCCCATATTTGGAAACGATATGGAAATTCCGTCTTTTAACGGGAATATTCGCTGCGATGTTTCAGAAGCAGAGAGAAAGGGCATGCTGGAAGATGCTCTTAAAAAAGCGTCAGAGGCGGAGCAGGTGGTGCTTTGTCTGGGAGAACACAGTGCACAATCGGGAGAAGCAGCCAGCAGAACTATGCTGGATATTCCTGAAATACAGATGGAACTGTTTCGGGAAATTTATAGGGTGAATCAGAACATTGTGGTGGTTCTTTTTAGTGGAAGACCTCTTGACCTTCGGGAGATTTCCCGCAAGGCACGTACAGTGCTGGAAGTATGGTTCCCCGGGACAGAGGGAGGAAATGCCATTCTTGACGTATTGACAGGTGTCCAAAGCCCAAGTGGGAAACTTCCCATGAGTTTCCCTTATTGTGTTGCTCAGGAACCTCTTCACTATGATCATTATAATACCGGCCGTCCAAATCCAAATGGCCGGGTGGAAAAATTCCGCTCAAGATATCTGGATGCTCCAAACGAACCGTTGTATCCTTTCGGATATGGATTGACCTATACAGAGTTTTCGCTTTCTGAGGTCAGACTGGATCGGGAGCAGATGGAGGCAGATGGAATGATCGCTGCTTCTGTAATCATGAAAAATGAAGGAACTGTATTTGGAACAGAGACAGCGCAAATGTATATCAGAGATCTTACTGCTTCCGTGGTACGTCCTGTACGGCAGTTAAAGGGAATTCAGAAGGTTTCGCTAATGCCTGGAGAGAGCAGGACGGTATCTTTTGAAATCACCCGGGAACAACTGCAGTTTATGGCATCTGACGGAAAAGAAGTTCTGGAGTCCGGAAGATTTGCAGTATATATTGGGACAGATTCCACAACGGAAAACTGTGCGGAGTTTGTACTGATATAAGCTTTATTGAGCGTAAATCAGAAATCCGGATAGGAGATCTATTTGCTGTGTGTTTTTTGATATGTTATTTCAGATAATCATCCTATATGGAATGATATATATTGACTGGTATGATGAATGGAGAATTGAGGATTATGAATGAATACTGGTCAAAAGGGAACCGAAAACGGTTCCCTTTTACAAAACATTTTCCGGTAACAGACTGGTGGGGAATCAGCCCGGTTATTTTCAATAAAGGTCAAGCAGTTTTTCCGCATCTGCTTCTTCCAGGTTGTATTTTTCCATGACATGCTGTTTTGCCTCTTTGCGGTCAGAAAGGAATTCCTGAAGGAGTTCAATATAGTCGGCAGTTATCTGCTGCCTGACAGCGTTCACCTCTGCTTTTTATACCTTGTTCAGCATCATCAGAAGGGATAAACCGTCTCCAGTCCAGGTTTCTTTTTCCCAGTCTTTTCAGATACACACCATATAGGTGAGAAGCTGCATGGAAACATTATGGTCTACTTTACTTTTGTGGTCAATGAGCGAAACAATGTAAATAGGAAGCTCATCTGTCTCGGGGTTCTGCCTGATGCGTACAACGATGTCGGAGTTCAGCTCTACTTCATCAAAAGTATGGTAGCGTAAGGAGACCTTCTCAATATCTTCCAGCTGTACATTCTGAAGTGCAGAGTCATCATATTTTGCCGTTTGGGAAGCTATGCTTTTAGCTTTATTTGTTTTACTGCGGTATTTGGTTTTGCTGCTTTTTTTCACGGATCCTCCTTTTACACTTAGTGATACAGGAGGAAACCTGCGCGAAAGAGATGAAGTTCTCTTAAGTAGGAGACATCCTAAGAAACCAGGTACACCTGAAAGAATGTCTGAACATATAGTACTATAGAATTGTTTCCGATGCAACTATTTTTCAATAAATAAAAGTATATTGAAAAAGGTTTTTTCCTATGCTATGATGCCAATAGGAAAAAGCGAGTCTAGACGTATATTCACAGGAGAAAGAAGACTTATGAGAAAACAAAATTTTCAATGGACAGAAATGACAATGGGAGTCTGCTATTATCCGGAGCACTGGGATAGGTCCCTCTGGAGAGAGGATCTGCGCAGAATGAAAGAGGCAGGGATTTCGGTCGTTCGCGTGGCAGAGTTTGCATGGAACAAGGTGGAGCCGGAGGAGGGAAAATTTACTTACACATTCTTCGATGAATTTCTGGATATCTGCCTGGAAGAAAAAATGAGTGTGATCTTTGGGACGCCCACAGCAACTCCTCCGGCATGGCTGACAGAAAAATATCCTGAGGTACTAAACTGCCGGGAAGACGGCACTGCTTACCGACATGGAGGGAGACGGCATTATAATTATAATTCTGTAAAATACCAGAAAATGGCCGGACGCATTGTAGAAAAACTGGCATCTCATTACGGAAAACATCCGGCAATCGTGGGATGGCAGGTGGATAACGAGCTGAACTGTGAAACGTACGAGTATCATTCAAAAGCGGATACAGAGGCTTTCCGGGGGTTTTTGAAAGAGAAATACGGTACGCTGGATGCATTGAATGAAGCCTGGGGAACGACATTCTGGAACCAGACTTATACGGCCTGGGAACAGATTTATGTACCCCGTCCTGTTCTGAATGACGGCTATAATCCCCACATGTATCTGGATTATGACCGCTTTATTTCCGAAAGTACCATCCGGTTTTGCCGGATGCAGGCGGAAATCATAAGGAAGTATAAAAAAACAGGTGATTTTATCACGACCAATGGAATGTTCTGGAATATTGACAACCATAAAATGGCAGAGGAATGCCTGGATATATATACCTACGATTCTTATCCAAGCTTTGCTTTCGGGCTGGACCGGGATCCGAAAAATGCCAGGGATCTGAATGACCGCCATGTGTCAAAAAATCTTACAGAGGTACGTTCCATCTGTCCCCATTTCGGAATTATGGAACAGCAGTCCGGGGCTAACGGATGGGTGACCCGCATGGCTGGCCCGGCTCCACGGCCAGGGCAGATGCGGCTATGGGCTATGCAGAGTGTGGCACATGGAGCTGACTATATTTCTTTTTTCCGTTGGAGAACCTGTACTTTCGGAACCGAGATTTATTGGCATGGGATTCTGGACTATGATAACCGGGATAACAGGAAGCTTTTGGAGGTGAAGGAATTTTACCGGGATTTCAAAAAGCTGGACGGGCTGTGCGGCGCAGAGTATGCGGCGTCATTTGGTGTCCTGAAGGATTTTGATAATGTCTGGGATACTAATATTGATGAGATTCACAGGATCGTGAACGGGACAAGTGAGGAGGAAATTTTTAAAGTTTCCCAGCTGACGCATACTCCCTACAATCTGGTTTATCTCCGTGAGGAAAGTACATTGGAGGATCTGGTTTCTTATCCTGTTTTGTTTTATCCCCATCCTGTGATCATGACAGAGAAGAGAGCGGAACTTCTGAAAGAATATGTAATTCAGGGAGGAACACTGGTGATCGGATGCCGTTCCGGCTATAAACAGGAAAACGGCAAATGTGTGATGATGCCTCAGCCTGGACTTCTCCGGGTTCTGACCGGATCCGATGTGAAAGAGTTTTCCTTTACTCATGGTATGGAAGAACCGGTGTGGGCGGACTGGAACGGGAAACATATGGAAATGCCTGTTTTCAATGATATTATGGAAATAGCAGAGGAATCCTGTGAGAATACCAAACTCCTTGCTTCCTACGGAAACAGCTTCTACTCAGGAAAAGCCGCTCTGATCGAAAAGAAAACAGGAAAAGGACGCACCCTTCATCTGGGAAGTACATTCTCCAGGCAGAATATGGAATTGTTGCTGGATTATCTCGGGGTAAAAGAACCGTTCAGGCAGCTTGTGGAAGCGCCGGAGGGTGTGGAACTGGCCATGAGACGCAAAGAAGGACGGGAGTATCTTTTCGTGCTGAATTATCAGTTTGAACCGCAGAAGATTGTCTTGAAAAAGACAATGAGAAGCGTATTTAGAGAAACGGATGTATGCGGTGAAGTGGAAATACCGATATTTGGAGCAGAAGTTTTTGAAGTGCCTGTGACGAAATAAATAACATATTTTAGCTTGGGACCTTGCTGCAGATGAAAATTGCAGCAGGGCCTTTTTTGAGGAATGGGACTGCCGTTCTGCGTATCAGTCGTTTTTTTGATAGTTTTGGTCGGAAACTGCATGGTTGGCTTAGGGAACTGAGAAAATAAGTTGTTCAAAAGATATTTGAATAAGTACACGGTGATCTATTTATATCACGGGCACGTCGGGAATCTGTGATACCACCAGAACTCTGGTTCAGAGCGGGGGAATTCCCAATATGTATCCGGAAGTCTATAAACAATTGATAACGTAAAGAAAGAAGGAAAAAATATGAAGAAGCACCAAGTTTTTAATCCATATCTGCCATCTTTTGAGTACATTCCTGATGGGGAACCTCATGTATTCGGAGACAGGATCTATCTTTATGGAAGCCATGACCGTTTTGGAGGAGCGGGGTTTTGCCTGAATGATTATGTATGCTATTCTGCGGATGTGAATGATCTGACAGACTGGAGGTATGAGGGGGTGATCTTCAGGAAAGAGCAGGATCCCAGAAATCAGAATGTTCCAAAGGATGCACAGGAACAGATTCTTCTGTTTGGAATTTCACCGGAATCCCCGGAAGACCTGAATCCCAAAGGAATCCATGCTATGTGGGCACCGGATGTAGTGAAAGGTTTGGATGGAAGATATTATCTGTATTATTGTCTGGACTTTTTGCCGGAGATCGGAGTGGCAGTGTGCGACAGCCCGGCCGGTAAGTATGAATTTCTGGGGCTTGTGCGGCATGAGGATGGGACACCTCTTGGAACGAGGGAAGGAGATCTGATCCAGTTTGATCCGGGGATTTTTATTGATGATGATGAAACCGTTTATTTATATTCCGGAAATGCTCCCATGAAGCCGGAACAGGATAACGGACAGCAGGGGTCCCAGGTAATGAAGCTGGAGAAGGACATGCTGACGATTAAAGAAGAACCTAAGAAGCTGATGCCGGACATTATGGAGAGCGAAGGAAGCGGATACGAAGGACATGAGTTTTTTGAAGCAAGCTCCATACGGAAGATCCATGGAAAGTATTATTTCGTATACTCTTCTGTAAGGAGCCATGAGCTTTGTTATGCGGTCAGTGACAGACCGGATGCAGGCTATCGGTTTGGAGGTACGCTTGTGGATATCGGAGATATCTTCCTGGATGGACGTACAGAAGAACAGTCGGTAAATCATCTTGGAAATACCCACGGCGGTATCGAAAAGGCTGGGGAACAGTGGTATGTATTTTATCACAGGCAGACCAACCGGACGAATTTCAGCAGACAGGGATGTGCAGAAAAAATCTGGTTTGATGAAGAGGGAAACATTCATCAGGCAGAAGTGACTTCCTGTGGCCTGAATAAAGGTCCTCTTGCCGGAAAAGGATGTTATCCGGCATATATCTGCTGTCATCTTACAGCAGCGAATGGAGTGGCTTTTTCCCATCCGGATACTATGAAGATGGATTATCCGTATCTGACACAAGATGTAAAAGATATGGAACCTACGGAGAAACTGATGGAACAGGATCGCCTGGAACCGGTTCAGTATATTAAAAATATGCAGGATGGTTCTGCGGCAGGGTATAAGTATTTTGATCTGGAAAATCCATCCGGTATCAGTATGGAAATCAGAGGCAGAGCGGAAGGAATCGTGGAGATCAGAACCAGGCCGGAAGGCGAAAAAATCGGAGAAATCGGGATCTGCGTTTCCGGCATGGAGTGGCAGAATTTTTCCGGAAGCCTTAAGGCAGAGGTTGGAAAAACGGCCTTGTATTTTGTTTTTCACGGGAAGGGAAGTTTTGATTTCAGAAGGTTTGCTTTTGAAATTTTGTGAATAGGAATGAATTCGGCATCCTGTTGTAGACGGGATGCCGAATTTATTCCCGGACTTCTGTTGAAAAGATGACAGAAATAGAATATAATTGTCAAAGAATTATAGGAAACAGAGTATGAGGACAATCGGATGTACGAGTGGGAGAGCAGTTTTATCGAGGATGTATTGAACAGGGGAAGAAATCTTTTTTTAAATCATAAGGTCGTAGATCTGAAGGAGACGGAAAAAGGATTTTCAGCAGCAGTTCTTATGAGAGAAAGAATGGAAGTGTCTGCCAGAAAGACAGATTCCGGGATATGGCGTATGAGCTGCAGATGCCCGGTTTCCAGAGCAGGGAGGAATTGTGAACATATGGCAGCTTTGATGTATGCGGTGGAAGCTTCCAAAGAAGCCAAAGAGAATGCAATCCAGGAGAAAGAATTATTTGAAAAATGGAAAAAGATGGATGAAGAGCTCCGCCAGGAGGAACTTCGGGCTGAAGAAGAGAAGAAGCTGAAAAAATGTCAGAGGGAAGATCGTAAGCGTAAACGTGAGGAAAAGCAGGCAGAACTCCTGCGTTTTGCTGAGGAAAAGAAAGCAGAAGAAGAGCGGAAACAAAGGGAGAAGGAGGAAAAGAAAAAAGAGGCAGAGGAAAAGAAGAGGGCAGCAGAGGAACAGAAGCGTCAGGAAAAAGAGCGTGCAGCCCGCAGGCTTGCCAGAGAGGAAAGAAAAGCAGAGCAGGCGCGAAAGAAAGAAGAGCAGAAGCGCCGCGCGGAGGAAGCTGCCAGGGCAGAATATGAAAAACAGGCGGCTCTGGAAGCCCGCAGAGAAAAAATCCGTCAGGAAAAGGCAGAAGAAGCCCGCCGCCGTGCAGAAAAGCGGCAAAAAGAGTTAAAAGAGCAGGAAATACGCCGCAAGCAGGAAGAACAGCGCCGCCTTGCAGAAGAAAAGAAGCGGCAGGAAGAAGAAAAGAAGCGCTTTGCAGAAGAGAAAAAGCGCATTGCCTGTGAAAAGAAGGAAAAAGAAGAGGAACAGCGTCTGAAAGAGGAACTGCAGCGTAAAGAAGAGGAGCAGAGGATGGCAGAAGAAGAAATACGTCAGGAAGAAATGCAGAGAAAGACAGACTACACCCTTCTGGGAGGGTCCTGGGATGAGGATTCTGAATCCGGGGATTCCGGCAATTCACAGAAAATGTCACAGAAATTGGTGGAATACCGGTACTTTAACGGCTCTGCTATCAGAAATTCAGTAAAAATACCAAAAGCTGTAACAGCAGAAGGAGAAAAACTCTGCAGCCTGGGAAAGGTCGTTCTCCAAAATGTTATATCCGGATTTGACGGACGGAATCCAGAACGCAGAGGACAGATGAATGCAGTGGGATATGAACAGAAAAGAGATTTTCCCATCCAGATTATTTTTAACAGGACAAAGGTTCTTGCACTGAATTGTCAGTGCAAAAACTGCAGAAATGATTATTATGCCATGTATGATCCTTCCAAGGCAAATTGTCCTTACAAAGCAGGCGTCCTGAAGCTTCTGGAAGAACATCTGAAGGAGCATAATGTGGGAGACGCTACTGATATCCGGGGCTACAGACTGATCACCGCCTTTGAAGCAAAAAGAGCCAATATGGTAATGTCGGATGCGGAAGTAAAAGCAGAAAGCCTCCGCCTGGTTCCTCGCCTGACCAGAAAAGACGGAAAGCTTACCGTTTCTTTTAAGGTGGGAGAAAATAAATTATTTGTGATCAAGAAGCTGGATGTTTTCTGTGATAATGTACGAAATTCCCTGAATGACACCTATGGAACCAGTACGGAACTGAACCATGATCCTGCCAACTTTACGGAGGAAGGAAGACGATGGATCCTTTTTATGAATAAGATCGTCCGGGAGGAAATCAAGTTTCAGGAGAGAATGTATTCGTCCCGGTATTTTTACGGAAGGGAAAAAGATAGTGTGGGAGGCTCCCTGGAACTTTTCGGATGGAGACTGGATGAGCTTTATGAAAGTCTGGGAGAAAATTCTATTGATTTTGAGGATAAGGACAGGGGAACGAAGTGTGCGCTCACCTGTATAGATCAGAACCCAAGGCTGTCCATCAGGATTTCCGAAGATCTGATCCCGGGAAATAAGGAGTTTCATGGAATTAAAGTGGAGGGACAGTTCCCTGATCTGTATTACGGGACAGATTCCGCTTACTATATCACAGACAAGCATCTCTGCAGGGCAGAGCAGGAATTTCTGGAAAAGGCGGAGCCTCTGGCAAATATGACTGGGGAAAGTGACCGTTTTTCTCTTTCTGTGGGCAGAAACCGTATTTCTGAATTTTATACCTGGGTGATGCCGCAGTTAGAGTCTATTGCAGAAATTACAGAGACACAGCCGGAGAAATTCAGGTCCTATGTGATGCCGGCTGCCCATTTTGTTTTCTACCTGGATGCGGTGGAAGAGGATGCGGTATGCAGGATTTTTGCTGTCTATGACGGAAAGGAATACTCTGTCCTGGAAGGCCTGGAAAAAGCAAAGACAGGGGGCCTGGAGCCTTTTCGCGATTCGAGCAGAGAAAAAGAGATTCTCTACTATGTAAACATGTGGTTCCCGGAAATCCGGTGGGCTGAGGATGAACTTTGCTGCGGGAAAAATGAAGAGGTGATCTACAGGTTAATGAAACAGGGCACCGAAAGGCTGATGGAGATTGGAGAGGTGCGCTGTACCAAGCGGTTTCTGGGCTATCACAGTGTGAGCAAAGCGAAAGTTTCCGTCGGGGTTTCTCTTTCTTCCGGACTCCTTAATCTGGATGTGACGATCGAGGATATTCCGGCTGCAGAGCTTCTGGAAATTCTGAAAAGCTACCGCAGAAAGCAGAAATACTACAGGCTGAAAAACGGTTCTTTTGTTGATCTTGAGGAGCCTTCTCTGGAAATGCTGGCAGAGCTTGCAGAGGCAATGAATCTGAAAGATAAGGAGCTTCTGAAAGGAAAAATGAAGCTTCCCATGTACCGGACGCTGTATCTGGATAAAATGCTGGAGGAGCACGATACTGTCATAAGCAGCCGTGACAGCCGCTTTAAAGAGGTGGTAAAAGGTTTCAAGACAGTGAAAGATGCAGATTTTGAAGAGCCGGTATCATTGTCAAAGCAGATGCGCAAATACCAGAAGGATGGCTACAAATGGCTGCGTACCATGGAATCATGGCAGTTTGGGGGAATTCTAGCAGATGATATGGGACTGGGAAAAACACTTCAGGTGATTGCAGTCATGCTGGCGGCGAAGGAAGAAGGCAGAGAGGGGACTTCTCTTGTGGTAACCCCGGCTTCTCTGGTATTTAACTGGGGTGCGGAATTTGAGAGGTTTGCCCCGGGGCTTACAGTTTCTCTGATTACCGGAAGTCTTGAGGAACGCCAGAAGAAGATCGATGCTTACCAGGAAGCGGATGTGCTGGTGACCTCCTATGACCTTTTGAAAAGGGATATTGCCATGTATGAGGAAAAAGAATTCTCTTATGAGATCATTGATGAGGCCCAATATATCAAGAATCATACAACAGCGGCTGCCAAGGCGGTCAAAGTGATCCACAGCAAAGTACGTTATGCGCTGACAGGTACGCCCATTGAAAACAGACTTAGCGAATTGTGGAGTATTTTTGATTATCTGATGCCCGGCTTTTTGTACGGGTATGATGTTTTCAAAAAAGAAATAGAAACTCCTATCGTAAAAAACAATGATGAAAAAGCCCTTAAACGTCTGCAGAAAATGACAGGACCGTTTATTTTGCGGCGTCTGAAGGAGGATGTTCTGAAGGATCTTCCGGAAAAACTGGAAGAATACCGTTATGTGCGCCTGGGCAGTACCCAGCAGAAGCTTTATGACGGACAGGTGATCCATATGAAAGAGCAGTTAGCGCGGCAGAATTCTGAAGATTTTAACAAAAACAAACTGCAGATTCTCGCTGAACTTACCAGACTCCGCCAGATTTGCTGTGACCCGTCTCTCTGCTTTGAAAATTATGACGGGGAAGCAGCCAAGCTGGAGGCATGTCTGGATCTGGTGCAGAGTGCAATGGACGGCGGTCATAGAATACTGCTGTTTTCCCAGTTTACTTCCATGTTGGAAATCCTGCAGAGGGAGCTTACAGGGCGTGAGATTCCCTACTATGTGATTACAGGAAGCACCTCCAAGGAAAAGAGAATGGAACTGGTGAGAAAGTTTAATGAAGGCACAGTGCCCGTCTTTCTGATTTCCCTGAAAGCAGGAGGAGTGGGACTGAACCTGACCGGCGCTGATGTGGTCATCCACTATGATCCCTGGTGGAACCTTGCGGCACAGAACCAGGCTACAGACCGTGCCCACAGAATCGGACAGAAAAAGAAAGTGACGGTCTACAAGCTGATCGTCAGACATACCATAGAAGAAAAGATTCAGAAGCTGCAGGAAACAAAGAAAGATTTAGCTGACCAGGTGATAAACGGCGAGGGCGGCACCTTGGGAAGCATGAGCAGAGAGGAGCTTCTGGAACTTCTGGAAGTGTGAGAAAAGATACGATATGGATATTGCGGACTCTTCGGAGTCCGCTTTTTGTATGCAGTAAAAAAACGAATATTTTATATAAAATGCAAACGAAAAAGTGAAAAAATAACTTAGAAAAATCGAGAAATATGAATATTCATATTGGATACTGTCTGAATTAATAGTATAGTAAAAACATGGAATGTGAGGAGTGATATTTATGTTGATAATGTTTAGAATTAAGAATTTTGCATCTTTCAAAGATGAGGTTATTATTGAACAAAGTGAAAAGAATAAAAAAGCTCAGCTAATATTTACTACACATGATATATCATTAATGAATAGAAGGCAATTCAGAAGAGATGAAATAGCATTTGTTGATAAAAATAAGAGAGGAGAGTCCTCTATTTATACGTTAACAGATATAAGAGCGAGATCCGATGCAAGTTTTTCAAAAGACTATTTATCTGACTGTTCCGCTTTACACAGCAATGGCCGGCATCGGTGCTAATAAGGATCTGGTTGGAATTAAAGCTGACGCAATGGGCAAATACAATGTATGTGACTGGTCCAGGGCAGAATAATCAGGAATAACGGGGGGCAGCAGCAAACGATTAAAAAAGACTCGCAGAAGGTGGTATGGGGACCACTTTTGGGCGAGTCTTTTTGGGGACGCTTTAGTTAAAAAATGCCTTCACAAAACGGGCAAGGGAAATCTGATCCTGAACGCCCATAAATTCCCGGCTGGAATGCATGGCAAGAAGACCAACACCTACGTCTGCTGTTTTCATGGGCAGATGGGAGGAAATGACGGAAGCAATGGTTCCGCCGCCCTTGCTGTTGGAATGTTTGGCAAAGCGTTGGAAAGGAATTTCTTCCTGCTCACATAATGCGATCAGAGAACCGATGATCTCGCAGTCCCACGCATAGGACTGATTGCTTGCGGATTTTAAAATAATCCCACCGTTGGTGATGGGATAATTGGTGATATCCTGTGTGCCTGCATGGTTTGGATGATATGCGTGCGCCACATCCAGAGAAAGCATAAGGCCATCAGAAATATCAGCCATACATTCCACGGAATTTTTGCCGAAGGACTGCCAGATCTTGCCAAGAATCACGGAAGGAAGAGCGGAATCTGCACCCTGTTTGCTGAGACTTCCCACTTCCTCATTATCAAAAAGGCAGACAAGATTTACACGGTCGTCATTGCTGCTTTCTGCAAGGCCGTGAATCAATGCACATACGGAAGTAATATCGTCCAGACGGGGAGAAGATAGAAACTCCCGGGAAATTCCCACAAGTGCAGGCTGTTCCAGGCAATATACGCAGAGATCATAGTCCAGGATATCCTTGCTGCTGACACCGATCTCATCGGACAGAAGATCCATAAGAGTGGTATCCTTGCTTAACTGCTCATTGATGGTTCCGAGAATGGGAAGCAGGTGCTTCTGGTTGTCAATGGAAACTCCTTTTTCATTAATTTCACGGTTCATATGGATGGCAAGGCTGGGAAGATAGAGTACGGGACGTTTGAAATCAACAAAGCGGCATACTGGTTTGTCGTAGCGCTCCCCGCGTACCACTACTTTTCCTGCCAGAGAAAGGGGACGGTCAAAAAAGGTATGAAGTATAGGTCCTCCGTAAACCTCTGTATTCAGCTGGAAATAGTTATGGCTGATGATCTCCGGGTTTGGTTTTATTTTAATGGCCGGAAAATCCGTATGGGCGCCTCCGATATGTATGCCGTTAGAAAGCCTGCATGCACTGCCGATGGTAAATGCATATAAGGTCGTTCCAAAAGGAGCACAGAAGTAATGCCCGCCCGGTTCAAGCTTCCAGTCTTCCTTCAGAGAAAGCTCCTGAAAACCTGCATCCCGAAGCACTTTTTTGCTGTGCTCCACAACGTGAAATGCGGACGTTCCGTTTGTTAAATAATCCATTAACTGCTGGATTTCTTTTGGGTTTGTGTTCATAGTATTTCAGATCCTTTGCTATATAGTTCTAGGATATTTTAGCATAAACAGGGTGGTATATCAATGGAAAATACGGGAATGACCAGGTGCAAAATCAGCACATGACATTTGGAAAAATATATGTTACAATGCACGAAAAGAATCGCAGATATCATATGATGAAATTTGGAGGACACGGTAATGAAAATGATTGATAAAGTTGCTTTTTTATATTTAAAAGACGGAGAGATTCTCAGCACCCGTTCCAAAGGAAAGGACAAATATTATATTCCCGGCGGGAAAAGAGAAGGAAACGAAACGGATCTGGAAACTCTGGTGAGGGAGGTAAAGGAAGAGCTCAGTGTTGATATTAGAGAAGAAAGCGCAGAATTCTACGGGATTTTTGAAGCACAGGCTCATGGAAAAGCAGAAGGCGTCCGGGTTAAAATGACCTGTTATACTGCGGAATTTGAAGGGGAACTGAAGGCGGATTCCGAAATCGCGGAGATCGTGTGGCTTACCTATGGAGATCTTGATCTGATCTCTCCTGTGGATCAGCTTATTTTTGCGGATCTGCATGAAAAGGGGCTGCTGAAATAAGAAACAGCGCATGATTGTAAAAAAATATCCCGCACTGTATACGCCAAATGACGAGCACAGTGCGGGATAATTCTTTCATTTGAGACAAAGGGTTAAATCCGTGCCACTCCTGTATCACGTGCAGCCTTTGCTACTGCGGCAGCTACAGTTTTTCCAACTCTCGGGTCGAATGCTTTTGGAATAATATAATCCTCATTTAACTCGTCCTCCGAAATCAGGTCTGCAAGCGCCTGAGCAGCGGCAAGTTTCATCTCTTCATTGATATCGCTGGCTCTTACATCGAAGGCACCGCGGAATACTCCCGGGAAAGCCAGGACATTATTGATCTGGTTGGGGAAGTCGCTTCTTCCTGTGGATACCACTTTGGCACCGCCTGCTTTTGCATCCTCCGGGAAAATTTCGGGAGTAGGATTTGCACATGCAAAAATGATAGCATCCTTATTCATGGTTTTTACCATCTCAGTGGTAACCTGTCCCGGAGCAGAAACGCCGATGAAGACATCCGCACCAACCAGCATTTCAGCTAAAGTGCCCTGTTTTTTCTCCGGATTCGTTACAGCAGCCATTTCTTCTTTGATCCAGTTCATATTATTGGGACGTCCGGCATAGATTGCACCTGCGCGGTCGCACATAACCACGTTTTTGAAACCTGCGGATAAAAGCAGTCTGACAATGGAAATAGCAGCAGCGCCTGCTCCGGAGGTAACGATCTTAACGTCTTCTTTTTTCTTTCCTACTACTTTGAGGGCATTGGTCAGTCCCGCAAGTGTGATGATGGCAGTTCCGTGCTGATCATCGTGGAAAATGGGAATATCACACTTTTCTTTCAGTTTCCGTTCGATTTCGAAGCATCTTGGTGCGGAAATATCCTCCAGGTTTACACCTCCGAAGGAGCCGGAGAGCAGATAAACGGTATTAACGATCTCATCCACATTTTTGGATTTGATACAGAGCGGAAAGGCATCTACATCACCGAAGGCTTTAAAAAGGACACATTTTCCTTCCATCACCGGCATGCCTGCCTCCGGGCCGATATCCCCCAGTCCGAGAACCGCACTTCCGTCAGTGATAACGGCACACATATTGTGGCGCCTGGTCAGCTCATAGCTCTTGTCAATATCTTTCTGGATTTCCAGACAAGGCTGGGCAACACCCGGGGTGTATGCCAGAGAAAGATCGTCCTTTGATGCAACAGGAACACGGGAAACAACCTCGATTTTTCCTGCCCATTCACCGTGAAGCCTTAATGATTCTTTTGCGTAATCCATGATAATATTCTCCTTTATTGGTATTTTCTTATGGCGTGTGATACTGTGCTGACAATAAAAAAACGACATAAATAAACACCACCACTGGTGCTCTTACATCGCATCTCCTCGCTCACGCTCAAATTATAGAATTAAGTTTACTATAACATTGATGAAAGGCAGTGTCAAGAGGGAGAATTTTGTTGCAAAAAAATAGGCATTATGTTAGGATTTTTATACAAGAGACAGCAGAGGGGGATAAGGATGAATAGTGATTTTTATGAATTGATGGAGTCGAATCCTGTTATTGCAGCGATCAAGGATGACAAAGGACTGGAAACCTGTTGTTTATGTGAGAACATTCGGGTGGTTTTTATTTTATATGGAAATATCTGCACCATTGACAATATTGTAGAGCGCGTTAAAAAAGCAGGAAAAGTGGCCATCGTCCATATTGACCTGATGGAAGGGCTGAGCGGTAAGGAAATTGCGGTAGAGTTTATCAAATCCCATACAAAAGCGGACGGGATCATTTCCACAAAACCGTCTTTGATCAAAAAAGCGAGGGAACAGGGACTTTATACCATTCTCAGAATTTTTATCCTGGATTCCATGGCATTTCAGAATGTGCACAAGCAGATTACGGCAGCTACACCGGATATGCTGGAGATCCTTCCGGGGCTGATGCCGAAAATCATCCGGAAGGTGGGAGGAATCGCAAGGATTCCGGTTATCGCAGGCGGCCTGATCTCCGACAGGGAAGATGTCATGGGGGCACTTTCAGCAGGAGCTATTTCTGTATCCACCACGAACCCGGAAGTTTGGGAGATGTAGAATTGACTTTATTACCAGAAAAAGTATAATTGACTTGTAGAATAAATTTGCAAAATAATGGTGGTGGTTTTTATGAGAAAGGAATCCAATGTGCATCTGGATCTGAAATGGGAAAACAGAAACAGGGTGTTCAATAAAATCCGTGAGGCGGGCAGTATTTCCGGGCCGGTGCTTTCTTACGAGCTTAAGCTCAGCAGGCCTACAGTGAAACAGAACCTGGATGAATTATTAGAAGAAGGGTATATTTATGAAAGCGGTTCTTTTGGGCATACAGGCGGGCGGAGAGCAAGGGCCTATTCGGTTTCTGCATTAAAAAAGGTTTCCATTGGAATTGACATTACGAAAAATCACATTACCGTGATCATGGTGAATCTGTGCGGCAGCATGATTTATGAAAAGCGGATCCGGCAGGCTTTTTCTCTTGAAGAAGAATATAGGAAGCTTCTTGGAAACCTGGTAGAAGAGGCGGTAAGGGAGATGCAGGTGCCAAAAGAGAACGTTTTAGGCGTAGGTCTGGCGGTTCCCGGATTGATCACAGAAGACCACAATAAAATCTTTTATGGGAAAATCCTGGATTTTACCGGACTTACGGCAGAAGAAATCGGAAAGTACATCCCATATCCATGCCGTTTATATAACGATGCCGATTCTGCAGGCTATGCGGAAATTTCACAGAGTGAGGACATAGACGGTGCGTTCTATATTAGTCTCAGCAATAATGTGGGCGGCGCTATCCTGATCAATCATAAGGTTTATAAAGGCGAAGGCTCCCGCAGCGGAGAGATTGGACATATGACTGTGGTGCCGGATGGAAAGGACTGTTACTGCGGGCAGAAGGGCTGTTTTGAGACTTACTGCAACGCAGCTCTTCTGTCAGGAATGTGCGGCGGAGATCTGGCGGCTTATTTTGAAAAGCTGGAGCAAAAGGATGAGGCCTGCGGGAAAGCCTGGGAGGAATATCTGAAATACCTGACCATCGCAGTAAATAATATAAGGATGCTGTTTGACTGCAAGGTGATTCTTGGAGGATACGTAGGCGCATATATGGAGAAATACCTTCCAAGGCTTAAGCAGATGGCAGCAGAGAGAAATACATTCGAAGATCATGCAGATTATCTGATTGCCTGCAGGGTAAAAAAAGAGGCTCTTGCTCTGGGAAGTGCACTTCCTTTTATTCATGAATTATGGAAGCAGATTTAAAATAAAGAAATACGAAAAGGTGTCCTGCGAAAAGCAGGGCCTTTTTTATATAGAAGGATCCCGGTGCTTTTTTTTATTTTCCTGGATTGACAAAGCGCAGAAAAGATAATATAATTTGTAATGTAAAACGGATTTACAAAACGAGATAACTTAATAGAACAATAATCAGGAGGAAGAAACCATGAGCAAAGTACCTGAAACAATGAAAGCCTTAGTAGCATATGGAAAAGGGGACTATAAGCTTGAACTGAACTATCCGACACCGAAATGCGGCCCGGATGATATTATTATAAAGACAGAAGGCTGCGGCGTGTGTGCAGGAGATTTAAAATGCTTTCATGGGGCAGCCATGTTCTGGGGAGATGAGATCCAGCCGTCCTGGGTTCAGCCGCCTTTTATTCCGGGACATGAATTTTTGGGCCATATTGTGGAGATTGGAGAAAATGTAAAAGGATTCCGGCTGGGAGAGCGAATCACCGCAGATCAGATCGTTCCCTGCGGAGAATGCCGATTCTGTAAGAGCGGAAGATACTGGATGTGCCAGCCCCATGCAACCTTTGGCTTTCAGAAGGGAAACAACGGCGGTATGGCGGAATATGTGCGCTATCCCAAAACCGCAGTGATCTCAAGGGTGCCGGAGGAGATGTCTCTGAAGAAGGCTCTGCTCATTGAGCCTTATGGATGCTCCAAGCATGCTGTGGACCGCGCGCAGATCCGCAATGAAGACGTAGTGGTAATTTCCGGAGCAGGGACACTGGGCCTTGGAATGGTTACTTATGCAAGAATGCAGAATCCTGCAGAACTGATTGTGCTGGACCTGGCAGATAACCGGCTTGAAAAAGCAAAGGAATTCGGAGCAGATCTGGTTATGAATCCGGGAAAGGAAGACGTAGTAGGGAAAGTCCTTGAACTTACAGAAGGATACGGATGTGATATCTATATTGAGGCAACAGGCCATCCGTCAAGTGTTCAGCAGGGCCTGAATATGGTAAGAAAACTTGGAAGGTTTGTAGAATTCAGCGTCTTTGGGGAGCCTGCCACAGTAGACTGGTCCATTATCGGAGACAGGAAAGAGCTGGATATCCTCGGATCTCACCTGAGCCCGTACTGCTATCCTTTTGTAATTGAGAATATTGCAAAAGGCACTTTAAAAACCGACGGCATTGTATCCCGTATATTCTCCATAGAAGAATGGGAGAAAGCCTTTGAATATGCAACCGGAAAATACGGGGATTTCAAGGTTGCCATTCAATTTTAATACGGAAATGATTTTTACGGAATTTAAGAAATCCTTCCACTGCTTCCGGATATTTGTAACGGAAAGCAATGGAAGGATTTCTTTTTTGCAGGTTACCGGAAGGTACGAATGTAACAGGAATCTAAAGTACAGGGTTTCCAGTCAGGACAACCTGGGGTATTGGGATTTCCTGTTTTCATGAAACTGGTCCAGCAGGCCACCATTTCCTCTGAAAGCCTGTAATCCTCTTTTGTCATGGGACGCCAGCAGCGGGAGAGGGTTCCGAAGGTATACCATAGCTCGCTGGAATGGAAGGCTCCATCCGGACTTCCCGGGAGATCATGGCAGAATTCATATACATATACGGGTGGATAGTGGATGCTGTTGCACATCCGGGCATAAGAGACTGCAGCCTTGTAAAGACTGCCCTCACGGTGGGAAGCCGCTCCTTTGGGAATCAGGAGATCGTTCTTGGTGGAGCCGATGAGGTAGGGGACTTTTGCAAGCATACCCTTTTGCACCATAATGGAGGGGTGTTCCGGCAGAACATATCCGTCAATGACAGGACGGAAGGGAAGACTTGAATAAAAGGCCATCAGTTCATCCGCTTTCTCAAGCAAAAACTCAGCGGGAAATTCCTTCAGCTTTTCAAGAGAGGAGACACCGCATAATTCATATACCTTCTCTGTAATAGAAAGCGCCTCTTCTCTTGTAAGATAGAGATTCCGAAAAGCTTCCAGACCACCTCCGCTCTGGAGAATCGCTCTTTTGATATAGGGGCCGGACAGCGGGCTTAAGGCAAGTACCTGGGTGCTGATGGCACCTGCTGACTGTCCCATGAGCGTTATATTTTCCGGGTCTCCCCCAAAGGAGCGGATGTTCTCATAAACCCATCGTAAGGCCCTGATCTGATCCAGGAATCCCTGGTTGCCGCTGTGACCAAGACGGGCTTCCTGTTCTTCTGTATAGAGAAATCCAAAAAGATTTACGCGGTATGCAACGGATACGAGAATAACTCCTTTTTGGCAGTAGGCTTCTCCGTCAAATTCCAGTTCTGCGGCAAATCCATGCTCCAGGCCGCCGCCATGGATCCAGACGGCTACAGGAAGATGTTCGTCTGCACCGGCGGCAGGCGTCCAGATATTCAAATACAGGCAATCCTCTGAAATAGGAAACTGATAGGCAGGATTGCTGTAAAATTCCTTCTGATACATTCCCACCGGATCTGTGAAATGCTGCATGGCAATGGGAGGAAAAGTATCTGCATTTTGAACGCCGTCAAAACAATCTGGCTCTGCAGCTGGTTCAAAACGAAGCGCTCCGACAGGAGCTTTGGCATAGGGAATTCCTTTGAACAGAGTGTGATTTTTCATTGGGCATCCACGGAATGTTCCCTGGGGAGTGACTGCTGTTGTTAAAAGTTTCATATAGCTGCCTCCTTATTTATAGAAATGAATCTGTTTCAATTTTTTTTAAAAAAACAAAGATTGAATAAATTCAAAAAAATGGGAAATTTTGCGAGAATAATAAACAGATTCAGAAAAAACAGGAAATTTTAAAGAAAAACACGATGAACCTGTTCAAAAACACGGCAAAATATCTAGATAGACTTATTATAAGGACTTTGAATTGAAAAGTCTATATGGTAAATTGCATAAAAATGGATGGCAAATTTGGTAAAAAAACACATATTGAATTATTCAAAATATTGTTATATAATGACTTCAACATAAAAAAAACAACCAACACGCATTTTGAACGATTCAAAAAGAAAAAATGCACAATGAAAAGGAGGATATTAGTTATGCAGAAAAAAGTTGTATCAGCAGTTCTTGCTACAACAATGATCATGGGAGGCATGATGGCCGGAACAGTGTCTGTCGGCGCTGCCGAAAGAGGAGATTTTGAAGGTGTTTCCATTGAAATGCTGAACACAAAATCCGAGATTCAGCCGCAGTTGGAAGCAGCAGCAGAACAGTGGGGCGAACTTACCGGAGCTACTTTGGAAGTTTATACCATCGGAAGTGGTTCTCCATCTCAGGAAATTTCCGCAAGATATGCTGCTAATAATGCACCTGCTCTGATCATGGGAGATATTCAGGATGTAGTAAGCATTTGTGAAGAAAAAGGTGTTGACCTTGCTGATCAGGCATGGGCTGCTAACGGCGGTATGGATTACGGATATACCATCGACGGCAAGCTTTACAGTTTCCCGTTCTGCATTGAAGGCCGCGGACTGATCTACAATAAAACTGCAATCGAAGATATTCTTGGAGAAGAGTGGGATCCGTCTTCTGTTACCAATATGGACGACTTGAAAGCTCTGCTGGACAAGCTGGTTGAGAATGGAATGGAATCTCCTGTTACGTTAAATCAGGAAGACTGGAGCCTTGCAGGACATTACTTCACTTTAGTATATGAAGAGCAGGACGGAACTCTGGAAGGCGCTGAAGCATTTATCAACGACCTGAAGGGCGGAGCAGACCTGATGGAAAATGCAAGATTCAACAGCTTAATGGATACTTTTGAACTTTTAATGGAATATAACATTAACAAAGATGACCCGATGGCAGCAGACTACGATGAAAACGCAGCGAACCTGGCAGAAGGTGAAGTAGCATTCTGGTTCAACGGAAACTGGGCATGGGCAGAAATCTCTGATTATATTGAAGAAGGTACCGAGCTTGGAATTATGCCGGTTGTTCAGAACGATACTACAGGAAATGAAAATGTAAATAATTATGTTGGCGGATCCGCTTCGAAACATATCATGATCGACAAAGAATGCAACGATGAAAAGCAGCAGGAAGCAGCAAAAGATTTCCTTGACTGGCTGGCTAATACAGAAGAAGGAAATGCAGTGCTTATTGATGAGTGCTCTCTTGTTCCTCCTTTCACCAACATTACAGCAGAAGCTACAAATGATCTTGGAAAATCCATTCAGAACTATGCAAAGAATGGACAGCTCTTCCCGGGCGTAACAGATTATCCTGGAGATCATTGGGCAGAAGTTGGTGCTCTGATGCAGAAATACTTTGCAGGTCAGACAGACCGTGCAGGCTTCGCAGCAGATGTCAGCGCTTACTGGACAGCATTGGCTGAATAATCTGTATGATTGAAATACTTCCATATTATAAGTAGGAAAGAAAAGAAACGTAAAGTATGCGTGGCAATTGCCACGCATACTTTAAAAAAGGAAAGGGTATAAGGGACAATGAAAAAAAAGAATCAGAAATTATATGACATTGGTACCTTTCTGGCTTTTGCCGGACCTGCGTCTTTTGCCTTTATTGCAGTGATCATTGTACCATTCTTATATGGTTTATATCTCACTTTTACCAGCTGGGACGGAATGTCAAAGGCAAAACCATTTGTAGGTCTTGACAATTATAAGGCAGTTATTGCAGACAGCAGCTTCTGGAGTTCCCTGGGATTAACCGTGCTATATGTGCTGATTTCTGTAGTCCTGATCAATGTAGTTGGATTCCTTCTCGCGCTGCTTGTTACCGGCAAAATCAAGGGAAAGAATTTCTTCCGTGCCGGTTTCTTTACACCAAACCTGATCGGTGGTATTATCCTTGGTTATATTTGGCAGTTTGTATTTAACAGAATCATTGTATATGTTGGAAAGGATCTTGGAATTGGATTTTTGAGCAAATCCATGCTGTCTTCTCCTGCCACCGCATTTGCCGCACTGGTTATTGTCAGCATCTGGCAGTATTCCGGCTACATGATGCTGATCTACATAGCAGGTCTTACAGGCGTATCCCCTGATTTAAGAGAAGCAGCCAGAATTGACGGATGTACGGAAAAACAGGTAACCAGACATATTGTTCTTCCTTTGATGAGGGCATCCTTTACGATCTGTTTATTCTTGTCTATTACCAGATGCTTTATGGTATATGATGTGAACCTGTCATTGACAGAGGGAGGTCCGTTTGGTTCTACGAGATTGGCGGCTATGTATGTATACGATAAGGCATTTGAGTCCAAACAGTACGGTGTCGGTCAGACGGAGGCAATTATTCTGTTTATCATTACGGCAATTATTGCGGTAACACAGACAATGATCAATAAACGGAAGGAGGTAGAGGCATAATGAATAATAATGAGCCAATGAATACTTCCAGGAAAATTGCAGGGGTTATTAAAACGCTTGTGACAATTGTGATTTTTGTTTTTTATATGTTTCCGTTTTATCTGATTGTGCTGAACTCTTTTAAAGCTAAAAGAGATATTATTAAGAGTCCACTTTCCTGGGGCGGTAAAAAAGGATTTACCTTAGACAATTTTGTGACAGCTTTTGAGAAAATGGATTTCCTCCATGTACTTGGGAATTCTGTTATCATCACAGTCTGCAGCGTATTGCTGATCATTATCTTTTCTTCCATGGCAGCATGGATTTTTGTAAGAAAAGACTGGCTGATCAATAAAGTTTTATTTATGCTGATGCTGTTTTCTATGGTAATTCCTTTCCAGGTAGTTATGATTCCGTTGATTTCTATTTATGGAGGAACTTTTGGACTTTTGAATCATCGTGGAACACTGATATTCATGCATTTAGGATTTTCGGTTTCAATGGCTGTATTTATGTTCCATGGGTTTATTAAGGGAAGCATTCCGCTGTCTCTCGAAGAAGCGGCTCAGATCGACGGGGCCAGCAGATTTCGGACATTTTTCCAAATAGTATTCCCATTGCTGAAGCCCACCACAGCGACTTTGATTATTCTGTACGCTTTATCTGTATGGAATGATTATCTGCTGCCAAGCCTGATCTTAACAGGCAAGTCACTGTATACACTTCCGATTGCAACCAAATTATTTCAGGGTGCTTACGGAAATGATATGGATCTTTTGATGGCAGCGCTTGTTATGACCATCATACCGGTAATCATTTTGTATATTGCATTGCAGAAATATATCGTTGCCGGCGTTGTTGCTGGAGCTGTAAAGTCTTGATGAGGTGATAAATAAATGGCCGTCGTTACCGAACCTTGAAGGTATTGGTTTCTGACGGCCATTTTTGACTTGTGTTTTATCAGAAAACGGTTATAATGAATGAAGGTGTGTTAAAAAATGAACGGGGGTGGAACACAATGGCAACAATTAAAGATGTTGCAAGAGATGCCGGTGTCTCCGTTGGTACTGTTTCCAATGTAATAAATGGTGCAAAGGTAGGAGATGAAAAAAGGGCACTGGTTGAAAATTCCATTAGGAAACTGGACTATCGTGTAAGCGGATGGGCCAGAGGACTTAAGACACAGAGAACAGACTGTGTGCTGATCATTCTGCCAAGCCTTGAGAATCCATTTTTTACTATGCTGCTGAGCGCTTTGGAGAAGAAGCTGTATGCATGTAAAAAACAGATTTTTTTGTGCATCTCCGATGGGGATAAAGAAAAAGAGGCTAAGTTTATTGAATTAGCAGTAGAGAACAAAATAGATGGTATTATTGGAATTACTTACAGCAATATTGAAGAGTATTTGACAGAACCGATTGTGTTTGTCTCGCTGGATCGGCATCTGCAGGCATTTTTTCCGATTCCTGTGGTGGCAAGTGATAATCGCCTGGGTGGCAGAACTGCAGCAGAAGTTCTTCACAGGGGAGGCTGTCATAAACTGCTTTGCCTTTTGACGATTTCTTCCAGAAATACGGAGGTACGGAAGCGGAAAACAGGCTTTGAAGAGTATTGCCAGGAAAATGACATTTTTTACAATAGTATTGAGATTTCTGAAAATCAGATCAAATCTATTTATTCTTCTTTTGAATCCAGAAAGCTGATTCATGATATTCTGCTGGCCTATATGAACAGTGACTTTGGAGATGGATGTATTGACGGGATTTTTGCAAGTACAGACCACTTGGGAATTGTAATTTGTGAAGAACTGAGAAAGATGGGAAAAAGAGTTCCGGAGGATGTGCAGGTGATCGGTTTTGACGGTTTGAAGCTGATTAATCAGGGCGACGTATTGATTTCCAGTATTGAACAGCCTGTGGAACTGCTTGCAGAGACTGCGGTGGATAGTCTTCTGAAGCTTTTGAACCATGAAGAGGTACCGGATGTAACAAATCTTCCCATACGATTTGTAGATGGAGGAACGACAAAGACGCGGTACAGTGACGTGTGAATTGGAACATTTTATTACGGACAAGAAGAAACAGGAGGAAAAATGTATGCAGAAAATCCACGTGAAGGCTCCGAAAAACTGGATCAATGATCCCAATGGCTTTATTTGGTATAAAGGAGAGTATCATCTGTTTTATCAGCATTTTCCCTTTGAACCCAGATGGGGGACAATGCATTGGGGACATGCGGTAAGCAAGGATCTGGTGCATTGGGAGCATAAGGATATTGCGCTGTTTCCATCCAAATTTGATGATCAGAGCGGCTGCTTTTCCGGAAGTGCCGTGGAGAAGGATGGGAAGCTTTATTTGTACTATACGGGAGTACGGTATCTTGAAAAGGATCCGGAGGATATCCATAGATGTCTGAATGATCAGTTTGTATCTGCGCAGTTATTGATTACATCAGAAGACGGGGAGCATTTTGACAATATTAAGGATAAAAAGACGGTGATTCCTCCTTTGGAAAACAGAGAGATCGGCTGTAAGACCCATACAAGGGATCCGAAGGTGTGGCGTGGAAAAGATGCCTGGTATATGATGCTTGGAAGCCGTACAGAGGAAGGTAAAGGAAAACTTCTGTTTTACCGAAGCGAAGATCTGATGAACTGGTCTTTTGTGAACGACGCGACGAAAGATGGTCAGTGGGGTTGGATGTGGGAGTGCCCGGACTTCTTTGAAGCAGGAGGGGAGAAGGTTCTTGCGATTTCCCCTATGGACTTTGTGAAAGACAAAGGGACAGATCCCAATCAGACAATCTGTATGTTTGTGGACTTTGAGGAAGAGAATTGCAGAATGAAGATTCCGGATTCCTATCAGTTTATGGATTATGGAATGGAAACTTATGCCCCTCAGAGCAATCTGGATGAAGAAGGCAGGCGCGTAGTATTTTTATGGGTACGTATGCCTGAATCACCGGACGGAACCTGGATTGGAATGTTTGCTGCGCCAAGAGTGGCGGAGGTAAAGAATGGTCATATTTATTTCCGCGTGCATCCGAATGTAAAGGCTGCGTATACAAGAAAAATTGATACACCGTTGGACGCGGATGAGTCCGGATACCGTCTGGAAACGGAATTGGAGGACGGAGAGGAGATTCATATTGGCGGTTATCGTATTTTCCGAAAAGGAAATCGGATCTGTACGGACCGAAGTGCAGTACTGCGGGGGCACGAGGAATGCAGAAGCCAGTTTGAGACACCGGAGTTAAGGGACGGTTTCCGGATAGAGGTCTATGTGGATGAGAATCTGATCGAAGTGTTTGTAAATGACGGGGAATATGTGATCACCAATGTAGTGTATGACCTGGGCAGGGAAATACAGACAGAAAATGGAAAAGAGGCTCCGCTTTATACATTGGAAGGCTGAGTTTTGTCTCCGCAAAGCATCCTACAGGAGCTGCCGGTGGCAGGCCCTGTAGGAAAAGAACAGAATGGTATCTGACAAAAGTTTATAATTCTTCCGAAAAAAGTTCCAGGGACCGATCCAGTATGCCGTGCATTTTTGCCATAGCGGTTCCGTAATTGGTGATGGGGATGCCTGTCTCCCTGCATTGGCGGATACGCGATTTCATTTCACGCTCATTGAGCATACAGCCTCCGCAATGAATCACAAGAGAATAAGGAGAAAGAACTTCCGGGAATTCGGTGCCTGATGTAAAGGAGAAACGGAGGTTCTTTTTTGTATAGCTCAAAAGCCAGGCCGGCATTTTTACGGTACCGATGTCATTGCACTGCCTGTGATGGGTGCAGCCTTCAGAAATTAATACGGTGTCGCCGTCCTTCAGAGAATCAAGAGCAGCCGCTCCCTGTGCCAGTGTAGAAAGATTTCCTTTATAGCGCGCAAAAAGGATGGAAAATGAGGTCAGGGGAATTTCGGCAGGAGTGATCTTGTTCACCTGTTCAAAAGCCTGGGAATCGGTAATGATTAAGCGCGGGCGTTTGTTTAATCCCAAAAGTGCGTCGGGAAGTTCTTTTTCTCTTACAACAACCGGGATTGCCCCGGCTTCCAGGGCATCCCGGATCGTCTGCTGCTGGGGCAGGATCAGCCTCCCCTTGGGCGCTGCGGAATCAATGGGAACCACTAATACCACAAAATCTCCCGGGGATATGAGATCCCTGACAATTGTCTTTTTCTGTTCTTCCTGCCGGGTAAGGCGGCCGATCATTTCTTTGAGCTCATGAATATTGATTTTCCGCTCTGCGCTGACATAAATCTCGTTTGAAGCAGAGGGTGGAATCTTTGTAAAGAGATCTGCTTTATTATAGGCCAGGATGTAGGGGATAGCTTTTTCCTGAAAAAGCCGGATCAGTTTCCTGTCAGCCGGTCCGCACCCTTTTGTTCCATCTACTACTAATACAGCGATATCTGCATAATTTAATACCTGCCTTGCGCGTTTGACGCGAAGATCTCCTAAGGGACCACAGTCGTCTATTCCTGGGGTATCAATGATAACTACCGGACCAAGGGGCAAAAGCTCCATGGCTTTTTTTACCGGATCAGTGGTAGTTCCCTTGATTTCGGAAACGACAGCTAAATTCTGTCCGGTTACAGCATTTACAAGGCTTGATTTTCCGGCATTCCTAAGGCCGAAGAAACCAATGTGCAGGCGTTCAGCAGAAACCTGATCGTTTAAACCCATTTCGTTGCTCCTTTCTGTCTGCTTAGAAACGGAAGTCCCTGCAATCGGAGGTCTTGATGGCTTCGATATTCCTGGCGGCGATTTCCCGGGTTTTCTCCCGCGGAATCTTCTTTAACTCTTCCTCGATCATGGAAAACCCCTTCTTCTTTGTTTCTTCGGAAGCATAGTCCGTAAGATATTCTGCCAGGGTCATGAGTGCGTTTGGATGACAGCAGTTTAAAATCTGGCCGTTTTTGCAAAGAGACATAAATCGGTCTCCTGTGCGTCCTTCCCGGTAACAGGCGGTGCAGAAGGAGGGGATATGCTTTTGGTCAATAAGCCATCCGATTACTTCGTCCAGTGTTCGCTGATCGGAAACATCAAATTGTTCCGAATCATGAGGCCGTTCTTCCTCTGTATAGCCTCCTACAGAGGTGCGGGAGGCACCGCTGATCTGAGAAATACCAAGCTCCAGCACTTTTTCCCGTACCTCCTGGCTTTCCCTGGTGGACATGATCATGCCGGTGTAGGGAACTGCAATGCGGATACAGGCTATGATTTTTTCAAAGATTTCATCGCTTAAGCCATTGTCGAATACGCTGGGATCAATATCGTCTGCACGTTTTACTCTGGGGACACTGATGGTGTGCGGGCCGCAGCCGCATGCAGCTTCAAGATGCTCCGCATGCATGAGAAGTCCGGCAAATTCGTATTTGTATTTTTCTAAGCCGAAGAGAACACCGAGACCTACATCATCGATACCGCCCTCCATGGCACGATCCATGGCTTCCGTGTGATAGTCATAATCATGCTTTGGACCTGTGGGATGAAGTTCCAGGTAGCTCTGCTTGTGATAGGTTTCCTGGAATAAAATGTAGGTGCCAATGCCTGCTTCCTTTAACTTTCGGTAGTTTTCCACAGTAGTGGCTGCAATGTTTACATTCACCCTGCGAATAGCTCCGTTTTTGTGATTGATGCTGTAAATAGTCTTAATAGATTCCAGAATGTATTCGATTGGGTTCATGGAAGGATGCTCTCCGGCCTCAATGGCAAGACGCTTGTGTCCCATATCCTGAAGGGCGATGACCTCTTTTTGTATCTCTTCCTGCGTAAGCTTGATTCTGGATATATGTTTATTCTTTGTGTGATAGGGACAATAAACACAGCTATTGATACAATAGTTGGATAGGTAAAGAGGCGCAAAAAGGACAATGCGGTTGCCGTAGAAAGCAAGTTTGATCTCTTTGGCCAGCCGATACATTTCCTCGATTATTTCCGGAATATCGCAGGCGAGAAGAACAGAAGCCTCCCAATGGTTCAGGCCTGTACAGTGGAGCCCGTTTTCTGTTTTTTGCGGACGGGCTTTTTCAAGAATTTGTCTGATCAGCGTCATATTGTGTTTGTTTTCTTCGGCATAACGCAATGTTTCAAGAATTTCCTCGTGGTTAATAAACTCTTCTGCCTTGTGTGATTTTGGATTGTAGATTGCCATAATTTTTTTCCTTTCTTGAGGTCAGAGGGGTACCCCGGCTCTTTCCCGTCAGATGTATTTTTGAACTGCCGTCCTTGTACATCGGTTTCGAATAAAGTCTGGCTAATTACGAACCGATGTACTTGTTTATTGTCCGGATGGCGGAGACATTATCTGGATTTTGACTTACTTGATTTTACCGACTTATTTCAGTCTCTGTTTACATCCCCACGGTCAGTGGCAACCTGATAGCCAATGGCCTTAATTCTTTTTTTTAGGGAATTGAGACATTCTGCAGATTCTTCATCAGTGCAGCTTTTGTTGTTGTACAGCTCATAGTTTTTTCGCACGGAAACGGGAGACAGGTTGGGCATTACCACATTGGCTCCTGCAAGGATTCCCATTTCGCGGCCTTGGGGGTGAATCGTGCTTAAGGCGGTGGTAGCAGGCAGGAGAACGTGGGGGACGATCAGACGGATCAGGGACAATAGCCATAAGGTTTCCTTAAGTGATCCGGCCTTCTGATTTTTAAAGGGCGTTTCTTTGTGGGGGATAAAGGGTCCGATTCCGCACATATCCGGAGAAAATTCTTCAATGAATTTTAAATCCATTGCCAGTGTTTCCGGGGTTTGGAAGGGAGAACCTACCATAAAGCCGCAGCCTGTCTGATAGCCGATGCCCTTTAAGTTCCAAAGGCAGTGCATGCGATTGGACAAGGATAAATCTTTTGGATGAAGCTTTTCATAGTGAGCCGCATCTGTTGTTTCATGGCGCAGAAGATAGCGCTCTGCGCCTGCATCAAAGAGCTTTTGGTAGCTTTCTTTTGAGCGTTCTCCAATGGAGAGGGTGATGGCACAATCCGGATATCGTTCTTTGATGTTTTGCAGCAGGGGAATGAGGACTTCATCTGTCCAGTATCGGTCTTCACCACCCTGGAGGACGAAGGTGCGAAACCCCAGCTGATAGCCTGCTTCGCAGCAGGAAAGGATGTCCTTCCGGGTGAGCCTGTAACGGCTGCAATGGTGGTTGGAACGGCGGATTCCGCAGTACAGGCAATCATTTTTACAGATATTGGTGAACTCAATCAGGCCTCTCACATAAACAGAATTTCCGTAGATTTCTTTTCGGATGCGGCAGGCCTTCTCTGCTGCATATTTCATGGCTTCGTCTGTAGGATTTCCGGCCAGAAAAGCATATTCCTCCAGGGGGAGTGCATGTTGGGATTCCAGCGTGTCAATGAGAGAAAAGAGCCTGTCACGCATTGGTTCCTACATTGGAGTAAGCGATTTTCACACTGACTCCTTTTAAATTTCCGATTTTCCCTGAGAGGGAAGCGATGATGCTCTGGGGAGCATCTATGGCTACGGATACGATGTTGATATTTTTTTCTCTGTATGGAATCCCCATTCTTCCGATGATATAGCTGGCATATTCGTGCAAAAGCGAGTTAAGTTTCGCAGCAGATTCCGTATCTTCCACGATAATGCCCATTATGGCAACACGGGTTTCTGTCATGTTTTCCTCCGTTTCTGATGTGACTGCAGCAGCAGGAACATCTAAAAAAGCCGTACCACAAGAAAGGTACGGCCTTAAAATCCTATGCAAAAAAGAGCGAAAAGGAACTCTTTCCGGCAACAGCGAACTACGGCCCCTTTCACTTCAGAATCTGCTGGTACAGAAACTTGGCGGCAGGGTGTCTGAATATTCTTTTTTCTGACTTTATTTTATATGAAAATATAGTCATAAGTCAAGGGTAATGTTTATAATTGTGCGAAAATCACAGAATTGGAAAGGAAAGTGGAATCATATAAAAATAAATGATATTTGAAATGGCGTTAGCAAAGAGAATCTGGTATAATAAGCAGACAGAAAACAAAAATATAAAGTTTTTATTGTTCATATATTTTGTATGAGGAGAAAATGATGGGAAAAAGGATGCGCACATGTGCAGGAATCTGTATGGCGGTTTTGGGAATGGGAATGATGGCGTACGGTGTTTTCCGTGGAGAGATGGAGGTCGTGATGATGAAAGCTATTAATCTATGTCTGGAGTGTATCGGAATTGGATAAGAAGAGAAAAAAGACTGAATGGACAAGGCACGGGATACAGGTACTTTGGACATTGCTGACAAATAGTTATCTGGCTGGTTTTGCCCGGGGGAAAATATATAAGGGGCAGTTAAAAAAGCTTTGCCTTCCGGGCCTGAACTGCTATTCCTGCCCGGGGGCACTGGGGGCATGTCCGATTGGAGCTTTGCAGGCTGTGATCGGAAGCTGGAATTTCAGGTTTGCATTTTATGTGGCAGGTTTTCTTATGTTTGTGGGGGCGTTGATGGGAAGATTTGTGTGCGGCTGGCTGTGTCCTTTTGGATTGCTTCAGGATCTGCTGCATAAGATCCCTGTTCCGGGGAAAATAAAAACATTTCGGGGGGATATGCTTCTGCGGAAATTAAAGTATGTGATTCTTGTGGTGTTTGTAATTTTGCTTCCGATGTTTTTGGTGGATATGCTGGGGCAGGGGGCACCGTACTTTTGCAAGCTGATCTGTCCGGCCGGAACATTGGAAGGCGGGCTTCCCCTGGTGATTCTCAATAAGTCTCTCCGCAGAGCCATTGGCTGGCTGTATGCATGGAAGATGGTGATTTTGGCTGTTATGATCCTGTTGTCTATCTTCGTTTATCGGCCTTTTTGTAAGTACATATGTCCCCTTGGGGCAATCTATTCCATTTTTAATCCTATTTCCGTGTTTCGATACCATGTGGACAGAGATCAATGCATAAGCTGTGGGGCATGCTCCAGAGCCTGCAAAATGGAGATAGATCCGATTCTCAATGTAAACCATCCGGAATGTATCCGCTGCGGGCAGTGTAAAAAGGTATGTCCTACAGGTGCGATTTGTTCAGACAGAAATTTACAGTAATGAATTTCGGGATAAGAAGAAAATAATGCTTGAATTTCCCATCCCTTTTCCATATAATGAAAATATACAGAATGCATTCTTGCCATACGGATGTAAGGAGTACATATGGCAAGAAAAAAGTTTGAGGAACTAAGTTTAAACAATGCTTTTCTTTTTGCAGCAGCGATGCAGGATGCAGAAACCTGTCAGATGGTTCTGGAAATCATTCTGGGAAGGTCGGTTTCTAATGTGGCAGTCCATGTGGAGCATACGTTGCTGTACAGCTCAGATTTTCGGGCTGTGCGGCTGGATGTATATGCCAGCGAAAATATGGAAGTGGCCTATAATCTGGAGATGGAAAACTGGGATAAGGAGCAGCTTCCAAAAAGAAGCCGCTTTCACCAGGCAGAGATGGATGTGGCTGCACTGAAGCCAGGAGAAGACTTTTCTGATTTAAAACCAAGCTATGTGATTTTTATCTGCACATTTGATCCTTTTGGCTATGGGCTTTATCGCTACACATTTGAAAACCGATGTCTGGAACGCGATTTTGGTCTGGGTGATGAGTGTTGCAGGATCTTTTTAAGCACCAAAGGAACCAATGGGGATGAGGTGCCGAAACTTCTGGTTGATTTTCTGCGTTATGTAGAAGACAGCAGCGATGCATGTGCTGCCGAAATTTCTGAACAGCGGATAGAAAAGCTGCATGAGAAGATCCGCGTGCTGAAGAAAAGCAGAACGTGGGAGGCTAAGTATATGACAGTTGAAGAGTATATGAAAAGAGCCGAAAAACAAGCAATGCAGGATGGAATGGAAGAGGGCATGAAACAAGGCATGAAACAAGGCATGAAACAAGGCATGAAACAAGGCATGAAACAAGGCATGGAACAAGGTATGCTGGAAGGCCAGGAAAAAGGTCAGCAGCGATTATTAAAGTTAATTGAACTGATGTCCGCCGGTGAAGATGCTTTCCTGATACCAAATCTTGCAAAAGAGGAAACTCTGCTTAAGCAGATGTACGAAAAATACCACCTATGATTTCTTGAAAAAATACGAATGATAAAAGTCTTTTGAATTCTATACCCGGCTGCGTGATGCAGCCGGAGTCAACTATAAATCCCGGATTTTATGTATGGTAAGAGGCATTCTGCATATGATTCTTGTCATAATTAATATATGTTTTTTACTTTGATCATATTGTTGCGCAGTTTTATCCCGGCGCATTATTCTCCGAAATATTCCATGATTTCAGTCATTTGCTGAGACTGTGCCACATGGAATGGACATCTGCTGTCACAATGTCCGCATTTTATGCAGTCGGAGGCTTTTTTCTCAAGGGTGAGATAATGCTCTTTTGCAAGAAAATCGCCAAGTCGGGCCAGGTCATAATATTTATTGATGAGACCGATATCAAGTCCTGCAGGACAGGGATGGCAATGAAGTTCCCATTCCAATTACACTGATTTGCTCCTCACCGTGAGGAAGTTTTCTGTATTCCATTTTTATTCAGCCTCCCTTTGTTTTTTTGTAAATTTTTTTATATTATTTTACTACATGGAGTTCACTTCAGGTCAATATGTATTTTTTCGTTCAAAGTAAACTTTGATAGAAAACGTAGCAAATGTCGGACATAAGAACTGCATTTATTTTGACAATTGAATGCGTGATGTCAGATAACGGAGTTTTTGACTTTGGGGCTTGTGGAAATCAAGAATATGGTGTAAAATCGTGATACTTAGGGTTATGGAGCAGAAAATTTTAAGATAAAGAAAAAGGTTTTATAAAGATATGAATACTGGAAAGACAATGGAAAAGAGGACAACAGAGCGGCAGTTTGTAAAGTACGTATCACAGAATATATTGGGGATGCTGGGGATTTCCGCCTACATCCTTGCGGATACTTTTTTTATTTCCGGGGCCGAGGGTGCAAAAGGGATTACTGCGCTGAATCTGGTACTTCCCATATACAGCCTGATTTTCGGAATCGGTGCGATGATGGGAGTGGGGTCGGCAATCCGGTTCAATATCCTGCGTTCAAGGAAGGATCAGAGAGCGGATCTTTATTTTTCCAATGCTGTTCTATTTGCGGTGATCTTGGGAGCGGTGTTTATGCTGATGGGAGCTCTGATTCCCGGTCAGATCATTGCTGCTTTGGGAGGCGATGCAGTAATTGTGAAGATCGGCACACCGTATACCAGAACTTTTCTTATGTTTACACCGTTTTTTATGGGAAATTATATATGCAATGCGTTTGTAAGAAATGACGGGAATCCTTCCAGGGCTATGCAGGCGACCGTCATCAGTAGCCTGTTCAATATTGTGATGGATTATATTCTGATGTTTCCTCTTGGAATGGGCATGACAGGAGCTGCACTTGCAACGGCATTTTCGCCGGTTGTGGGGATTCTGATCTGCTGTACACATTTGTTCTCAAAGAAAAGTACTGTAAAATTTGTCTGGCAGAAGCCCTCTTTAAGGCGCCTTGTGGAATCCTGCCAGCTTGGAACGGCAGCTTTTATCGGAGAACTTTCTTCCGGCGTGACGACTGCAGTCTTTAATTTCCTGATCCTTGGTCTGACGGGAAATGACGGCGTTGCGGCTTACGGAATCGTGGCAAATACGGCTATTGTTGCAACATCCATTTTCAACGGAGTTTCCCAGGGCGTCCAGCCGCTTTTGAGCGAATCCTACGGAAAAGGGGATCCGACTTCTGTGAAAAAAATTTTAAAGCTGTCCGTGGAAACCGCGCTTGTGTTGGCTGTTCTGATCATTGTTTTTACGGGCTGCTTTACAGAAACGATTGTGGATGTGTTCAACAGTGAGAAGAATGAGCAGATGGCAGCTTATGCGCTGGTGGGAGTGAGACTGTATTTTACAGGATTTTTGTTCGCAGGATTTAATATTGTGGGAACAGGGTATTTGAGCGCTACGGAATCTGCGAGGTGGGCATTCATTACCTCCATTGTGCGGGGAGTGGCAGCTATCATTGTGTGCGCATTTGTTTTGGCATGGCTGTTCGGCATGACCGGAATCTGGCTGGCCTTCCCGGCAGCGGAGTTTATTACAGCAATTTTAATGATCGTTGCCATCAAAAAGAGCTGAAAAATAAGAGAAAGAGAGAAGAAGGATTATGGAAAAAATTACAAGAGAGGAAGCATTCAGACTGCTGGAAAAATATAATAAGGATCCGTTTCATATTCAGCACGCCCGTACGGTTGAAGCGGTTATGCGGTGGTTTGCAAAAAATCTGGGATACGGGGAAGAAACGGAATTTTGGGGAATCGCAGGACTCCTTCATGATATTGATTTTGAATTGTTTCCGGAAGAACATTGCTTAAAGGCACCTGAATTATTGCGCGGTGCAGGTGTTTCAGAAGAGATGATCCATGCGGTATGTTCTCATGGATATGGAATTACCGTTGGCTGCGGCGCGACAATAGAAGTGGAGCCGGTCAGGGAAATGGAAAAAATACTTTTTGCAGTAGATGAGCTTACAGGACTTATTTGGGCGGCTGCCTTGATGAGACCGTCAAAAAGTACAAAGGACATGGAACTGAAATCATTAAAGAAAAAATATAAGAGCAAAAGCTTTGCGGCAGGCTGCTCCAGGGAAGTGATCGAAAGGGGCAGCGAACAGCTTGGATGGGAATTGGATAAATTGCTTGCACTGACTTTGCAGGCAATGCAGGAATGTGAGGATGAGTTGAAGTAAATTTTTTGCTATGGTTAATGAATAAATTTACTGAGTTTAATGAAGAAAATGTTGAAACCGCCCGAAGAACTCAAATGAGGTTTTCAGGCGGTTTCGCTTGTTGTATGCAGAAGAATTTACTGTAAAATCTGCATCGGCAAATGTTATAGAAGGGGCATGGCCTCCGGTTTTTCACAGGTGGATTCCAGACGGATTTCCCGGTGTTCCTCGCTGCTGGTATGTATTTTTTCCATAATTTCCAGAACATGGAGTGCTAATTTTCCGTTTGCACGGTGATTGGTCCTGCCGAAAAGCAGGGCATCTGCCATATCGGACAGACCGATTCCGCGGCTGTTTTCACTGTTTTCGGTGACAAGCGGGCAGAGTTTGAATTCCGTGTCAAAATACTGCTGGACTTTGACTTCTCCGCCAAAGGTATTGGGGTCAGGAACAATCATACTTCCCCGGGTACCATAAATTTCAATTCTCGGAAGAACGGAACCCCAGACATCAAAGGAAGTGATGATATTTCCGATAGCACCGTTGGAGAAACGAAGAAGCCCGTTGACATGGGTCGGCACCTCTACCTGGATGATTTCTCCATACTTTGGCTGGCTTGTAATCTTTCGAGTGGGGAAACTGATGGCTGTCATGCCGGATACACTGTCCACAGGGCCGATCATATTCACAAGTGCGCTCAGGTAGTACGGACCCATATCAAACATGGGGCCTCCGCCCTTTTTATAATAAAATTCCGGACCGGGATGCCAGCTTTCATGACCATGACAGATCATGAAGGCCGCTGCACCGATGACATCTCCGATGATACCCTGGTCGATGATATGGCGGCAGGTCTGGATTCCGGCTCCCAGGAAGGTGTCCGGTGCACATCCAAGAAGAAGACCTTTCTCTTCTGCCAGAGAGACCAGTTCCTTTCCTTCCTCATATTTCAGAGACAGGGGTTTTTCCACGTAAACATTTTTTCCGGCTTCAAGTGCCCGTTTGCATAACTGATAGTGAAAAGGAGGTGTGGTCAAATTCAAAACAATCTGTATATTAGGATCCTGGATAATCTCCTCAAAGGTCATGATTTTACTGATACCGAATTTTTCTGCTTTCGTCCTTGCATTTTCTTCAATCAGGTCAGAAATTGCATACACCTCAACATTGTGAAAATGTTTCGTCAGGTTTTCCAGATAAATACTGCTGATATTACCGCAGCCGACTACTGCAACATTTACTTTTTTCATAATATCCCTCCGATCAGCGGGCTGCCCAAAGGAATCCGCGGCGCATGATTTCCTTTGCTGCAGGAATGGTTTCAAAGATTTGATAGGTGTGACCAAGAGAACTGTAGAAGACTTTGCCTTTTCCCCACAGCTTGGTATATACAACCGGGATATCCACCTTGCCGTTGGAACTGTGGGGACCCTCCACAACAGGGAAGTTGGTGGTTGCGTATACTTTGACAGCAGGATCTACATGGATATAATACTGCTCTGAATGAATGGAGAAGTCTTCAAGGCCTTCTGTAAAAGGATTGCCGGGTTTTAAGTTTACCCTGTAGCCCACCTCGCCGCCGGGATGCGCTACCCACTGGGATCCGGTCATAAACTGCCAGTCTGTGCTTTCGCGGAAACTGTCGCACATACCGCCGTGACAGCCTGCAATGCCTGCCCCTTCTTCCACTGCGCGTGAGATATTCCGGCACTGGTCAGCTGATATGCTTCCCATCGTCCACATGGGAATAAATAAGTCATATTTTGTGATTGACTCATAGGAGTCAAGAACAGACAAGGTATCTGAAACAGTAACCTCATACTGCTCTACTTCCAGCATGTCTTTGAAAAGATATGCGGTCTCTTTTGGGGTATGTCCGTCCCATCCGCCGTAGAAAATCAACGCTTTTTTCATATTGTTTCATCCTTTCGCATTTCGATATGCAGGCGGCTGCCTGCGATGATTCCATTTTATAAAACAGGAATGGAAAATACAAGTACAAAACTCTTGAAAATATAGTCAATAATTGATATGATGCGATTATGCCAGGAGATACAAAAATTTGCAGGAGAAAGGAAAAAACAAATGTTGTATTATGAAAACCGGGTCAGTGATTTTCATGTAACTCCGGTGTCAAACTGGGGATTTTTTCCCCATACGCATCACAATATGGAAATTCTCGTATGCACCTCCGGGATATTCGGTGTAAGCTGCAGAGGAACAAATTGTGATTTGAATCCAGGTGATATGATGATCGCTTTTTCCCATGATGTCCATTCTTATAGAAAAACGGGAGAAGGGGACGGGATTCTGATGATTATCAATCCACAGGTGCTGCCTCTTTTTCGGACACGTTTTCAGGAAAGAAGATATGAAAATTTTCTGATGGGAGGCGGTAGGTTCTATATATCGGTGGCGGAGGCCATATGTCAGGAATATCTGACAGACCGGAAAAGAGAGATTTTAGTGGGATATCTGTATGTCCTACTAGGTTCTGCATTCAAAACACTTTCTTATACCAAGGCCGATCCGGGGGTCAGTGAGGATTTGTTTTCCAATGTGATGGAATATCTTTCTGAGCATTACAGCGAGCATATTTCTTTGAAAACAGTGGCAAAAATCTTTGGTGTGGATCCCTGCCATTTGTCCAGGACATTTACGAAGCACTTGTCCTACGGATTTTTAAAATATCTTCATATGCTTCGGGTGGAGTATGCAAAAGATTTGCTTAAGAACAGCAATATGAAAATGAGTGAAATCATGGAAAACAGTGGTTTTGCAGATCAAAAGACCTTTAACCGGGTTTTCAGGGAATTGGTGAACATGACGCCGAGAGAATATCGCCGATGTGAGGATGATTCGGAACGGACTAACTTGAAGCGAGATTTTTCTGTTCATGGATATCGGAACTGAAGAGTTCCTGGCAAGGGAATTCAAAGGTACTGTATCCCTTAATAATGCTAAAATGGAGGCAGAAGCGACCTTCTCCACTGACAATAAGGCAGCAGGACAGACCGCTGGCGAAGAGATGAAGAAAGCCCTGGAAGATGGCTTCCGTGCAGCTTTTGAGGAAACAGACTTTGAACTGATGGAAACACAGTACGGCGAAGACGATGCTGCAAAATCTCAGAGTATTGCAGAAAATTAGGTTACCAAGGGGTGTTGGTATCTTTGGATTCAACGAAGGTTCTACAACCGGCGCCGGTAATGCAATCAAAGCATCCGGAAACTCAGACATCATCGGTGTTGACTTTGGCAAATCTGATGCAATCATCAATCTGATTCAGGATGGATTCTGCTCTGTACAATGGATCAGAATCTTGATATAATGGGTGAAAAAGGGGGTGAAGCCTGCATAAAGGCTATCTCCTCTTTTGCATGATATTGGCATGGATGACATTTCACCAGATCATACGGAAATATGCAGACTCCGTTTTTTCGTTTTTGGATATCACGCCTCATCTTGAGGAGAGTGCTATGATCGGTGACAGGACAGCCCTTTTATCTTTCAGGAGTATCAGGATGAGGTGCCCTGGAAATACCTTTATGAATAAAGAAGAATAATTTTGGAGGGAATAAATATGAACAGAAAGTATCAGATTGACACAGCGGAAAACAAACAGTTTTTGAAGGAACTGACAGAGGGACTTTTGTCCTTTGGACATCAGTTTCCTTCTCCGGGAGGTTCTTCCTATTATTTAGGAGATGATGGAACCCCATGGAAGGAACGCAGCCGGGAGACATGGATCACAAGCCGTATGGCTCACGTTTACAGTATCGGAACCTTCCTTGGACACGAGGGCAGCCGGGAACTTGCGGCTGCAGCGATAAAAGGCCTCAGGGGAGAGCTTCAGGATAAAAAGAACGGCGGCTGGTATGCGGGACTGACGGCGAAAAATGAGATCCTTCCTAATAAACAATGCTATGCCCATGCATTTGTGATTCTGGCCGCAACTTCAGCGCTTCTGGCTGAAATTTCCGGGGCGGATGAGCTTCTTCACGATGCTTTGGAACTTTATGATTTGCGTTTTTGGAATGAGAAGGAAGGGCTTTCCTGCGACACATGGAATACGGAATTTACTGTTCTGGATGATTATCGCGGACTGAATGCAAATATGCACAGCGTTGAGGCATTTTTGGCTGTTGCGGATGTTGCCGGAAAAGAAGAGTACCGTGTCAGAGCAGGACGTATTATTGCCCAGGTACTTACATGGGCATCTGAAAATAACTGGAGAATCCCGGAACATTTTACAAAAGAATGGAAACCGGATCTGGAATGCAACAAAGAGAAACCGGATGACCAGTTCAAGCCTTACGGAGCAACTCCGGGACATGGAATTGAATGGGCAAGGCTGATTACCCAGTGGGCGCTTTCTGCTTACCGGGAGAACAGAGAAGGGGCTGATTCCTACATTGCGGCCGCTGAAAATCTGTATAACCGTGCCGTGGCGGATGCATGGAATGCGGACGGTGCACCGGGAATTGTTTATACAACTGACTGGAATGGAAATCCGGTGGTTCATGACAGGATGCACTGGACTTTGGCGGAAGCAATCAACACATCTGCTGTTCTTTACCATGTAACTGGAAAATCGAAGTACGCGGATGACTATGAACAGTTTATGAAATATCTGGATGAAAAAGTGGCGGACCATGAGACAGGCTCCTGGTTCCATCAATTGGATGAGAAAAATCGTGTAATTGGAACTGTATGGCCGGGTAAATCAGATATTTACCATGCACTGCAGGCAACCCTGATTCCTTATTCCGCACCGGATGTTTCGATTGCTTTGGCTGTAAAGCAAAGATAAGGCGGCAGGAGTTCGGAAACCATTCCTACTGTGTTTCCTGGCTTTTATGAATAGAAGGGAGCAGCAGAGGCACTTTTGGAATTGTATGCAGAAGATGATACTGCCCGGTTTATTTTTGTTCTGGATGAATGGGATTATATCTTTCACCAAAACTTCATTACACAAAAAATTCCAGTGGTTCAGAGCTGAATATGTTCAGCGAATTTACGATGGTGTCTGAGGAGAGGCTTTTAGAATACTTTGGATTTACAGTAAAGGAAGTGGATATTGTCCAGGCAGAATAGGATGACACTATTTTTGGCCATATAAGATTGCCATTGAGAATGATTTAAAAGTACAGTATAATATTTCGTGGAATATAATAAAAATGATATTCATAGTAATTCGCGATGCAAAACATACCGTATCCTAATTAAAATCAGTCTATAGGGAGGTCCAAATGATGAGAATAAAAGTGTTAGCCTGCGAGACCCTGCGGGATGAAATAGAAAGCATTATGCAAAAGCATAATCTGGATTATGAGGTGATATGGCTGGAATCAGGATTACATAATACACCAAAGAAACTCTTTGAATGCATGCAGAAAAAATTAGATGCTATTACCGAATGTGACAGATTGCTGATGGTAATCGGGCGCTGCGGCAATTCTGTATTGAATCTGATGACAGGCGTTTATGAAACAGTGATGCCCAGGGTGGATGACTGTATTTCCCTTTTCTTTGGTTCAGATAAAGCGCGTAATGATTATGGCCGTGAACATGCAGCAATTTACATGACCGAAGGCTGGCTGCGCGGAGAAAGCAATATTGTTTCCGAATATGATCATATGCTTGAAAAGTATGACGAAGAAACAGCGAGAGATATTATTGAAATGATGTATGGCCATTATAAAGAACTGGCTCTTCTTGACACTGGCGTATATCCCATAGACCGTTTATATGAAAAAACCGAAATGGTCGAAAATATAACCGGTCTTAAAAGAGAGTGTGTATCTGTAAAACTTGATTATCTGGAGCAGCTGTTTATCGGGCCTTTAGATACAGAAAAATTCTGGATATTCCCTGCACATACGAAAATAGAGATATGACGGGGATCAAAGCATAGCATTTTCTATGTTTAAACCTTTTCAAGGTTCTATAGTAGGGACTTTTGATCCAAAATCATGGAACAAGATTAAGGACAATATGTCCGAAATATACTTGAGGGAGAAAAAATATGGAAAAAAAGAACTTTTACAAAGCATTTTTTGCCATGTATGTTGTTCTTGTGCTGCAGAATGTGATATCGTTAAGTGTCAATCTGGCAGATAACCTCATGCTTGGATCATACAGCGAAACAGCGCTGTCCGGTGTGGCGGCTGTGAATCAGATTCAGTTTGTTTATCAGCAGCTGCTTGTGGCAATTGGGGACGGGCTTGTGATTCTGTGCAGTCAGTACTGGGGCAAAAAGCAGACAGAAGCTATGCGAAAGATTGCAGCAACAGCCATGCGTACGGCGCTGACTGTTGCTGTAGTAATGTTTGTTCTTGTCAGCCTTTTTCCTGAAAAAGCAATGGGATTTTTTACCACGGACGCGGCCATTGCAGAGCAGGGAATGCTCTATATGGGGACAATCCGTCATACCTACATATTTTTTGCAGTGACAATGATTTTGCTGGCTTCCATGCGCAGTGTGGAAACGGTAAATATTGCTTTTTATCTGTCTGTTTCTACACTGATAATCAACTGCTGTATGAATTATACCCTGATCTTTGGTCATTTCGGAGCACCGGAGCTGGGAGTGACAGGTGCAGCAATCGGCACACTGACTGCCCGTATTGTGGAGTGTGCCGCAATGATTTTTTATGTCTGGAAAAAGGATAAAAAACTGAATCTGTGTTTGCGTGATTATTTACACAGAGCTCCTATTCTCAGCAGGGATTTTTTCCGTGTAAGCCTTCCCATAATGTTTATTTCGAGTCTGTGGGGGCTGAATAACGCGCTTCAGACAGCTATCCTGGGCCATATGACATCCATTGCGATTGCTGCCAACAGTGTGGCCTCCACTCTGTTTCTTGTAGTGAAATCAACGGCAGTAGGAGCAGCATCTACTGCGTCCGTGATTATCGGAAAAGCCGTAGGAGTGGGGGACATGGACGTTGTAAGGAAGTATGCAATCCGGCTCCAGAAAATGTTTCTTGTGATTGGTATTATTTCCGGAACGCTGCTGTATTTCATTAGGATTCCAATCCTGTCTCTTTATGATCTTTCACCAGAGACAAGGGAAATGGCCAATGCATTCCTGATCATCCTCAGTGTGGTATGTATGACAATGTCTTATCAAATGCCGGTGAACAACGGGCTGATCCGTGGAGGCGGCAACCCTATGTTTGTGGTAAAAATGGACCTGATTAGTATCTGGGGGATTGTGATTCCTCTGTCACTTATTATGGCGTTTGTAGTAAAAGCTTCCCCTATTGTGGTGGTTTGCTGCCTGAATTTAGACCAGGTATTTAAATGTATTCCGGCATTTCTGGAAGTAAATTTCGGACATTGGGCCCGGAAACTTACCAGAAATTAGAGGGAAAAGAGAATCTGTGAGAAATATCTCACATTGCCATCGTCTTTCCAGCAGTCAATACCGACCGTGTCTGCCATTTTCTGTGCATCTACGCAGTAGGCAGACATACAGGAATGCTGCTTATGAGGTCCGGCAGTCATAAGGAGAACGTCTTTATAACCGTTTTCCTGCATCTGCCGGGCCAATTTTTCTGTCAAAATATTGTGCTGCACTTTTGCCTTCTTAAAAAGGGCGGAATCCATTGGCGGAGCAATCTGGATCGTCTGCAGGACAAGCGCCTTCTCATATTGCATTGCACGGTCTTGCATTTCTTCCGGTGTTCCGGATTCCGGCGGACATGCCGGCAGCAGATCATAATTGCCGCATAGATTATCTGCACAAAACTGTCTGTACTCCGGCACAAAAACCAGGTCTTTTGTATCCATGACAGCTGCGTTGGAAAAACCAAGGCTGAGTGCTTCTTTTATCAGATTCATGAGAATTCCTCCTTGTAGTCAGTGATGAATAGTTTATATTGTCAGGATAGCTCGGCAAGATTTTTCTTCAGATCAAGCATCTTATCCCGCAGTTCGGCAGCCTGCTCGAAATTCAGATCGGCAGCAGCAGCACGCATCTGCTTCTCCACTTGAGAGATAAGCTTGGTAAGCTCTTTTCTGTTCATGGATTCCGGATCTTTTTTCAGCTTTTCTTCTGTCTTTGCCACTGCTTTTGATACGGCGATAAGATCCCGGACTGCCTTCTTGATCGTGGTGGGTGTAATTCCGTGTTCTTTATTATATGCTTCCTGAATGGCGCGCCGTCTTTCTGTTTCTTCAATGGCATTGCGCATGGAGTCAGTCATATTATCCGCATACATGATGACATGGCCTTCACTGTTGCGGGCTGCACGTCCGATTGTCTGAATCAGGGAGATTTCCGAACGCAGGAAGCCTTCCTTATCTGCGTCAAGGATGGCTACCAGTGTAATTTCCGGAATATCCAGTCCCTCCCGGAGAAGGTTGATTCCGATCAGTACATCGAAAACATCAAGACGCATATCGCGGATGATTTCCGCACGCTCCAGAGTATCGATGTCCGAGTGAAGATACCGGACACGGATTCCCACCTCCCGCATATATTCTGTCAGGTCCTCTGCCATTCGTTTCGTAAGAGTGGTGATTAGGATTTTATTTTTTTTGACCACCTCTTTATTTATCTCACTGATAAGGTCGTCAATCTGCCCTTCTACAGGACGCACCTCGACTTTTGGATCCAAAAGTCCTGTGGGACGGATGATCTGTTCTGCCCTTAACAATTCATGCTCATATTCGTATTTACCGGGAGTAGCAGAAACAAACAGCACCTGATCCAGCTTGGACTCAAATTCCTGGAAATTCAGCGGACGGTTGTCTTTGGCAGAGGGAAGACGGAAACCATAATCCACCAGTGTCTGTTTCCTGCTCTGGTCTCCGGCAAACATGCCTCCTACCTGGGAAATTGTCTTATGGGATTCATCTATAATAAGAAGAAAGTCATCACCAAAATAGTCCATCAGGGTATAGGGCGGCTGTCCGGGTTCCAATCCGGACAAATGTCTGGAATAATTCTCGATTCCGGAACAAAAACCTGTCTCCTTCATCATCTCAATGTCAAAGTTCGTCCGTTCGGCAATACGCTGTGCTTCCAGAAGCTTGTCCTCACTCTTGAAATATGCGACCTGCTCTTTCATCTCTGCCTCAATGGCATCTGCAGCCTTAAGAATCTGCTCCATAGGCACTACATAATGGGATGCAGGGAAGATTCCCACGTGGGTATCTTCACATTTGATCTCACCGGTAAGTACATCAATATCCGTGATCCGGTCGATTTCATCTCCGAAGAACTCCACCCGGACTGCGCAGTCCGTATAGTTTGCCGGATAAATTTCCAGCACATCCCCGCGTACCCGGAAAGTCCCCCTGTGAAAATCCATTTCATTTCTTGTATACTGGATATTGATCAGCTGTCTGATGACATCATCCCTGTCCTTCGTCATTCCCGGCCGCAGGGAGATCATCATATCCTGAAAATCCTTGGGGGAACCTAACCCATAAATACAGGATACGGAAGAGATAATGATCACATCCCGCCGTTCCGAAAGTGCGGCTGTGGCTGAAAGCCGAAGCTTGTCGATTTCATCATTGGTGGATGCATCTTTGGCAATGTAAGTGTCGGTAGACGGAACATAGGCCTCAGGCTGGTAGTAATCGTAATAGGAGACAAAGTATTCCACTGCATTATTCGGAAAAAATTCTTTGAATTCTCCATATAGCTGTGCAGCCAACGTCTTGTTATGTGCCAATATTAAAGTAGGCTTATTTAATGCCTGTATTACATTTGCCATAGTGAATGTCTTACCGGAACCGGTAACACCCAGTAAAGTTTCACACTGGTTTCCTTCCTTAAATCCCTCCACCAGTTTGGCGATTGCCTGCGGCTGATCACCTGTGGGGGCGTATTCGGATACTAATTCAAAATGATCCATAAATTTCTCCCTTATAAACATGTTTTTTACAAAATTAATCCAACCCTGTTCAGAACATTTGTTCTAACTACGATTTTATCAGAAGTTATAGAGAAATACAAGGACTAAAATTCATTTGCTTCTTATTTTAGGAACTTTAAGAACTTTTTTAGAAAAAAATGTGAATACTATTGACAAATGGAACCAACGGTGCTATCTTAACAATGTAAATGTTAGCACTCCACTGAAATGAGTGCTAACAAATCGGACAGAAGGGAGCGGAGAGATGGAAGAAGCGCTGAATGATCGTAAGAAGAAAATTTTAAAAGCGATTATTAAGACTTATATGGAGACAGGCGAACCGGTTGGCTCCAGAACAATTTCCAAGTATACGGATCTGAATATCAGTTCAGCCACTATCCGCAATGAGATGTCCGACCTGACAGACCTGGGATATATCGTACAGCCCCATACCTCGGCGGGCAGGATCCCATCTGACAAAGGTTATCGCCTTTATGTTGATGAATTGATGAAGGAGAAAGAATCAGAAGTAGCGGAACTTCGTGAATTGGTTCTTGAAAAGACGGATAAGATGGAGAAGGTGCTGAAGCAGGCTGCGAAGCTTTTGGCAACCAACACCAATTACGCGACCATGATTTCCGTACCCCAGTACAGCGGGAGCCGTCTGAAATTCATCCAGCTGTCCAGAGTCAGCGATCTGCAGTTAGTTGCAGTGGTGGTTTGTGAAAATAATGTAATCCGGAACCAGATCATTAATCTGGAAGAAGAGATGGATGATGAAACGATCCTGAAACTGAATCTTCTTCTGAATACGAATCTGAATGGACTTCCCATACAGGATATTAATCTTGGCATGATCGCAAGGCTGAAAGAACAGGCAGGCGTTCACAGCGGAGTGGTGGCCACAGTACTTGATGCGGTTGCAGCTACCATCCATGTAGATGAAGAAGATCTGGAGATATATACATCAGGAGCTACGAATCTTTTCCGGTATCCGGAGCTTTCGGATAAGAGTAAGGCAACAGAATTGATTTCTACTTTTGAAGAGAAACAGCAGCTTGCAGATTTGGTGAAGGAGCGGCTTTCCAATACCAGCAATACAGGAATTCAGGTATATATCGGTGATGAATCCCCGGTGAAGACCATGAAGGACTGCAGCGTGGTGACAGCTACCTATGAACTGGGAGAAGGCATGACCGGCACCATTGGAATTATAGGGCCGAAACGAATGGATTACGAGAATGTAGTAGATAACCTGAAAACCTTAAAAGTAGAATTAGATAAGATATTCAGAAAAAAGCTTGAATAAAAGAAAGGCGGTAGAAAAAGAGTGTTAGAAGAAAATAGAACCACATCTGAAGTGCAGGAAGAAGAAATGGCTTCTAAGGAAGCAGATCCTGTAACAGAAGAGGAAATCACAGAAGCATCCGCAGAAACTGCGGAGAGTGAGTCGGCGGAGGAGGAGAAGACTTCGGTAGAACCTGAGACACCGGAAAACGGTCAGGAATCTAAGACAAAAACTTCTTTCTTCGGCAAGAAGAAAAAGGAAAAAGACAAATTTGAACAGCAGATTGAAGAACTGACAGATCGTCTGAAACGAAGCATGGCAGAATTCGATAACTTCCGTAAGCGTACAGAGAAAGAAAAAGCAAGTATGTATGTGATTGGGGCAAGAGAGATCATTGAGAAAATCCTTCCGGTTGTGGATAATTTTGAGAGAGGACTTGCACAGGCGGCAGAGGGAGATGCATTTGCAGAAGGAATGAAGATGATCTACAAGCAGTTAATGACTACGCTGGATGAGCTGGGTGTGAAAGTAATTGATGCTGTCGGCCAGGAATTTGATCCGAATCTGCATAATGCGGTAATGCATGTGGATGACGAATCCGTTGGCGAGAACATTGTGGTGGAAGAACTTCAGAAGGGCTACACCTACAAGGACTTTGTAGTTCGCCATAGCATGGTAAAGGTTGCAAACTAATGAAAGATAGATTTATGAGATAATAGGAGGAAAATTATCATGGGAAAAATTATTGGTATTGACTTAGGAACAACAAACAGTTGTGTAGCGGTTATGGAAGGCGGACAGCCGACAGTAATCGCGAATACCGAAGGAGCAAGAACAACACCGTCTGTGGTAGCTTTTACAAAGACAGGAGAACGTCTGGTAGGAGAGCCTGCAAAACGTCAGGCAGTTACCAACGCAGAAAAGACAATCTCTTCCATTAAGAGAGAAATGGGTACAGATTATCGTGTAACAATTGATGATAAGAAATATTCTCCACAGGAAATTTCTGCTATGATCCTGCAGAAACTGAAAAAAGATGCAGAAGGATATCTTGGTGAAACAGTTACAGAAGCGGTTATCACAGTTCCTGCATACTTTAATGACGCACAGCGTCAGGCAACCAAGGACGCAGGTAAGATTGCAGGCCTTGATGTAAAACGTATCATCAATGAGCCTACAGCAGCAGCTCTTGCTTATGGCCTTGATAATGAAAAAGAACAGAAGATCATGGTATACGACCTTGGCGGCGGTACATTTGATGTTTCTGTTATCGAAATTGGAGACGGTGTTATCGAAGTTCTTTCCACAGCAGGAAATAACCGCCTGGGCGGAGATGACTTTGACCAGAAGATTACAGAGTGGATGCTTTCCGAGTTCAAGAAGGCAGAAGGCGTTGACTTAAGCAATGACAAGATGGCTCTCCAGAGATTAAAAGAAGCAGCAGAGAAAGCTAAAAAAGAGCTTTCCTCCGCAACCACTACAAACATCAACCTTCCGTTCATTACTGCAACAGCAGAAGGACCGAAGCACTTTGACATGAACCTGACAAGAGCAAAATTTGATGAGCTGACTCATGACCTGGTAGAAAAAACTGCAGAACCGGTTCGCCGTGCACTGTCTGATGCAGGCATCACAGCTTCTGAACTGGGCCAGGTACTTCTGGTAGGCGGTTCCACACGTGTTCCGGCTGTACAGGATAAAGTAAGACAGCTGACAGGCAAGGAGCCAAGCAAATCTCTGAACCCGGATGAATGTGTTGCACTTGGTGCTTCCGTACAGGGCGGTAAGCTTGCAGGTGATGCAGGCGCAGGGGATATCCTTCTTCTGGATGTTACACCATTGTCTCTGTCCATTGAGACTATGGGAGGTATCGCAACCCGTCTGATCGAGAGAAATACAACCATTCCGACGAAGAAGAGCCAGATCTTCTCCACAGCAGCAGACAATCAGACCGCTGTAGACATCAACGTTGTACAGGGTGAGCGTCAGTTTGCAAGAGACAATAAATCCTTAGGCCAGTTCCGTCTGGACGGAATTCCGCCAGCACGCCGCGGTGTTCCGCAGATCGAAGTAACATTTGATATTGATGCCAACGGTATTGTAAATGTATCTGCAAAGGATCTGGGAACAGGAAAAGAACAGCACATTACCATCACTGCCGGTTCCAATATGTCTGATGATGAAATCGATAAGGCAGTAAGAGAAGCTGCAGAATTCGAGGCACAGGATAAGAAACGGAAAGAAGCAATCGATACCAGAAACAACGCAGATTCCATGGTATTCCAGGTTGAGAACGCACTGAAGGAAGCAGGCGACAAGCTGGATGCAAATGATAAGGCAGCTGTAGAGGCAGACTTAAATGCACTGAAAGATCTTCTGGCAAAATGCTCTGCTACAGAAGAAATGACGGATTCCCAGGTTGCAGATATCAAAGCTGCACAGGAGAAGATGATGGAAAGTGCACAGAAGCTGTTTGCCAAGATGTATGAGCAGACACAGCAGGCAGGCGGAGCAGCAGGCCCGGATATGAACATGGGCGGCAATGGCAATGCAGCAGGCGGCGATGAAGCAGGATACGGCGATGACGTTGTAGATGCTGACTACAAAGAAGTCTGAGACGATCATTATAGGAATGAAGAATTATGGCTGATAAGAGAGATTACTATGAAGTCCTTGGCGTAAGCAAGACCGCTGATGACGCTGAGTTGAAAAAAGCATATCGTAAGTTGGCCAAGAAATATCACCCGGATGTAAATCCGGGTGATAAAGATGCAGAAGCAAAATTTAAAGAAGCTACGGAAGCTTACACCATTTTGAGCGACCCGGAAAAGAGAAAACAGTATGACCAGTTCGGCCATGCAGCTTTTGAAAACGGCGGCGGTGGAGCAGGCGGCTTCGGTGGATTTGACTTCAGCGGTGCTGATATGGGTGACATTTTCGGCGATATTTTTGGCGATTTATTTGGCGGCGGAAGTAGAAGGCGTTCTAACAACGGACCTATGAAAGGCGCTAATCTTCGTGCGCGCGTAAATATTACCTTCGAGGAGGCTGTATTTGGCTGCGAGAAGGAACTGGAGATCATGTTGAAGGACGAATGTACCGCCTGTCACGGAACAGGGGCAAAGCCCGGTACGCAGCCTGTTACCTGTCCGAAGTGTAATGGAGAGGGACAGATCGTGTATACGCAGCAGTCCATGTTCGGGATGGTCCGGAATGTCCAGACCTGTCCGGAATGTCATGGCTCCGGCAAGGTAATTAAAGAAAAATGTACTTCCTGCCGCGGTACAGGATACACTTCCTCCAGGAAAAAGATTCAGGTTTCCGTACCTGCAGGAATTGATAATGGCCAGAGCATCCGCATTCGTGACAAGGGTGAGCCGGGAACCAACGGCGGCCCGAGAGGCGATCTGCTGGTAGAGGTAAATGTGGCACGTCATCCGATTTTCCAGAGGCAGGATATGAATATCTTTTCTACTGCCCCCCTTACCTTTGCACAGGCTGCACTGGGCGGAACTGTGCGCATCAGTACCGTTGACGGTGATGTGGAGTATGATGTGAAGCCGGGAACACAGACCGATACCCGGATCCGTCTCAAGGGGAAAGGTGTTCCTTCTCTGAGAAATAAGAATGTGCGGGGGGATCACTATGTGACTTTGGTGGTACAGGTGCCCACAAATTTAAACAGCGATGCAAAAGAGGCTCTGCGCAAATTTGATGAAGCCTGCGGAAATGCTCCGTCAGGATCATCCAATACCACTTCCGATAAAAGTGAAAAGAAGAAAAAGAGCTTCATGGATAAGCTGAAAGAAACTTTTGAGGAATAAAAAGAAAGAAAACGATGGAAAAGAGGAGGAATCCTCTTTTCTTTTTTTACTACTTCGTGTATTATATCATAAGGGCGCAGACTGACGGATGTAATTAGAAAGGACAGATTAAGATTTTGAAAAACAGACAGAAGCTTTCTTTTGCAGAATTTCTGCCCAAATGGGCGATCCTTCCCCTGCTTTCGATTTTTTTACTGAATTGCCTGATTTATTGGGGAAGTGGTGTACTTACTGCGGGAAGCTATCACTATGATTTTACGATGGAGATTGACAGAGCAGTTCCGCTGATTCCGGAATTTGTCTGGATCTATGTGCTGGCATTTCCCTTCTGGGCTGTCAATTATATATTATCTGCCCAGAAGGGAAAAGATGCATTTTACAGATTTGTGGCAACAGATCTGACAGTACATGTGACCTGTTTCGTGCTGTTCCTGTTGCTCCCTACTACCAATGTAAGGCCGGAAATTCCGGGCAATTCTCTGTCGGAGGAACTGCTGAAGCTGATCTATTTGCTGGATGGGGGAAACAGCCCTTCCAACCTGTTTCCGTCAATTCATTGTTATGTAAGCTGGCTTTGCTGGCGTGGACTGAAGGACTCAGACAAAATTCCAAAGTGGTACCGGAATTTTTCCCTGGCATTTGCCATACTGATCATTTTATCCACACAGGTGTTGAAACAGCACTATCTTGTGGATGCAGCTGCAGGAGTTGTCCTTGTGGAAGCTGCATGGCACTTTTTTCAAAAAGGAAATCGTCATAGCAGGATAAGAGATTTCTTTGAGGCAATGAACAGAAAAGTCTGGAATAGATAAAAAACAGGAAATTAGAAGAGATGGGAGAAGATTTATGAAGTGGAATCGCTTTACCGTAAAAACGAAAACAGAGGCGGAAGATATGGTAATCTGCACTTTGGCAGAAGCCGGTGTGGAAGGGGTGGAAATCCAGGATAAGCAGCCTTTGACAGAAGAGGATAAGGCCCAGATGTTCGTGGATATTATGCCGGATGGTCCGGAGGATGACGGCATTGCTTATTTAAACTTCTATTTGGAAGAAGATGCTGACAAAGATACGATCCTTGCCAATGTCCGTGCTGCTTTAGAGGAACTGAAAGGGTATATGGATATCGGGGAAGCTACGATTGAAGAATCCCAGACAGAGGATAAGGACTGGATCAATAACTGGAAGGAGTATTTCCATCAGTTCTATGTGGACGATATTCTGATCGTCCCGTCATGGGAGGAAGTGAAGGCAGAGGATCGTGATAAAATGATCCTGCATATTGACCCCGGCACAGCCTTTGGTACCGGTATGCATGAAACAACACAGCTTGTGATCCGACAACTGAAAAAATATGTTACAAAGGACACGGAGTTTTTGGACGTAGGAACAGGAAGCGGTATTCTGGGAATCGTAGCATTAAAGCTTGGGGCAAAGCATGTGGTGGGTACGGATCTGGATCCCTGTGCCATTCCCGCAGTTGCGCAGAATAAAGCGGCAAACCAGATCTCGGATGAAGCTTTTGATATGGTAATCGGAAATATCATTGATGACAAGGTAGTGCAGGACAAAGCAGGATATGAAAAATACGACATTGTTGCGGCCAATATTCTGGCAGATGTGCTTCTTGCACTGACACCGGTGATCGTCCATCAGATGAAGAAAGGGGCATATTATATCACATCGGGTATTCTGGATGTAAAAGAAGAGGTGGTTGTTGACGCAGTGAAGAAGGCAGGCCTTACACTTATCGAGGTAACCAGACAGGGTGAATGGGTCTCTGTGACAGCCAGAAAGGACTGATGCATGCAGCGTTTTTTTGTGGAACCCTATCAGATTGAAGAAGACGAGCATCGGATTCATATTACAGGAAAAGATGTAAAGCATATCCGCAATGTGCTGCGCATGAAAACAGGGGAAGAACTCTGGATCAGCGATGGCGGGGAAAAGGAATATCACTGCACGATCGAAGCTGTGGAAGAGGAGGAGGTTCTGCTTCATATCCTTTATGCCCAGGAGCCGGAGTACGAGCTTCCAAGCCGCATTTATCTGTTTCAGGGACTGCCGAAAGCAGACAAGATGGAGCTGATTATTCAGAAGGCTGTAGAACTTGGTGCTTTTGAGATCATTCCGGTGGAAACAAAGCGCTGCGTAGTAAAGCTGGATGCAAAAAAGGCAGACAAAAAGATCTTAAGATGGCAGCAAATCGCAGAAAGTGCGGCAAAACAGTCAAAACGGATGCTGATACCGACTGTCAGGTCTGTGATGACTTTTCAAGAAGCGGTCTCTTATGCGAAGGAACTGGATATCATACTTATTCCCTATGAACTGGCAAAAGGAATGAAAGAAACAAAGGAAATCCTCCGCTCTTTGAAACCGGGCCAGTCCATTGGAATCTTTATCGGGCCCGAAGGTGGATTTGAAGAACAGGAAGTGAAAGATGCTGTTTCTGCAGGAGCAAGCCCCATAACTCTTGGAAGACGGATCCTGCGTACAGAAACCGCCGGGCTTGCAATCCTGTCCGTGCTGATGTTTCAATTGGAGGAAGCTTAAATGGAAGCATATTTTGACAATTCAGCCACTACCAGATGTTATGCATCTGTGAAAGAGATTGTGGTAAAGACTATGACAGAGGATTTCGGGAATCCTTCTGCCATGCATAAAAAGGGAATTGAAGCAGAAAATTATGTAAAAGAATCTGCAAGGATCCTTGCAGGAATTTTGAAGGTGCAGGAAAAAGAGATTCTGTTTACTTCAGGCGGAACGGAGTCCAACAATCTGGCTCTGATCGGCGGCGCTATGGCAAATAAGCGAAGCGGCCGCCATATCATAACCACCTCTGTAGAACATGCTGCCGTAGGACAGCCTGTGGCTTATCTGGAGGAACAGGGATTTGAAGTGACCTATCTTCCTGTAGATGAACGGGGGGTAGTAAAGCTGGATGCACTGGAAGAGGCACTGCGTCCGGATACGATCCTGGTATCTGTGATGTACGTAAATAATGAAGTAGGCGCTGTCATGCCTGTGGGAGAAATAGGCAGGCTGGTACATGAGAAAAGCCCGAAGGCCCTGTTTCATGTAGACGCTATCCAGGCATTCGGAAAATATCGGATTTATCCGAAAAAGCTGGGAATCGATCTTTTGTCTGTGAGTGCCCATAAGATTCACGGACCAAAAGGCGCAGGCTTTTTATATATTCAGGAAAAAGCGAAGATTCAGCCTCAGATTTTAGGCGGAGGACAGCAAAACGGTATGCGTTCCGGTACAGATAATGTACCCGGGATCGCCGGTTTGGGGATGGCGGCAAAAGAGGTTTATGAGAAACTGGATGAAAATGTGGAGCATTTATATCAGCTGAAGGAACGCCTTGCCGTGGGCTTAGAGTCCATGGATCAGGTGGTGATCAACGGAATGGCTTTAAGGGAGGGTGCCCCGCAGATTTTAAGCGCCAGTTTCTTAGGAATTCGAAGCGAAGTGCTTCTTCATACATTGGAAGACCGGGGCATTTATGTTTCAGCAGGAAGCGCCTGCTCCAGCCATAAAAGAAAAGGCAGTGGAACCCTCCTGGCTATGGGGATGCCCAAAGAACAGAAGGAGAGTACCCTTCGCTTCAGTTTTTCGGAGGAAAATACCTTCGAACAGGTGGATTACTGCATAGAGGTATTGAAGGAAGTACTTCCCATGCTGCGCAGATATGCACGCCGCTGACATTATAGGATCATATAAAGGAGAGACACATGATATTTCATGCATTTTTGATTAAATACGCAGAAATAGCCATTAAAGGCAAAAACCGCTATCTGTTTGAAGATGCCCTTGTAAAGCAGATGCGCATTGCCCTTTCGAAGGTGGAAGGGGACTTTAAGGTAACAAAGGAGCAGGGAAGAGTCTATGTATTCTGCCCGGAGGTTTACGATTTTGACGAGGCAGTGGAAGCACTGCAGCGTGTATTCGGTATTGTGGAAATCTGCCCTGTCGTCATTTACGAAGACCTGGGCTTTGAGAAGATGGCAGAGGATGCGGTAAATTATATGAAAAACCGCTATCCCGGCTATGCAGGAACTTTTAAGGTTTATACAAGACGTGCCAAAAAGTCTTACCCCATGACTTCCATGGAGGTGAGTGCAGAGCTTGGAGGAAGGATCCTGGATGCGTTTCCGGAGGCGTCCGTGGATGTCCATGCGCCGGAGCTTACATTGTCTGTGGAGATCCGTGAGAAGATTTATATTTATTCGGATTCCATTCAGGGACCGGGAGGAATGCCCATCGGTACCAACGGAAAAGCAATGCTCCTTCTTTCCGGAGGTATTGACAGCCCGGTGGCAGGCTATATGATCGCAAAGCGCGGTGTCAAGATTGAAGCCGTTTATTTCCATGCGCCGCCTTACACCAGCGAGCGGGCGAAACAGAAGGTGGTGGATCTTGCAAAGCTGGTTGCCAGATACAGCGGCCCCATCCGGCTTCATGTAGTGAATTTTACAGATATTCAGCTTTATATTTATGACCAGTGCCCGCATGATGAGCTGACCATTATTATGCGCCGTTATATGATGCGTATTGCAGAGCATTTTGCAAAGAAGGATAAGTGCCTTGGACTGATTACAGGAGAAAGCATCGGGCAGGTGGCAAGTCAGACCATGCAGAGCCTTGCAGCCACCAATGAAGTCTGTACCCTTCCTGTTTACCGTCCTGTGATCGGATTTGACAAGCAGGAGATCGTGGAAATTTCCAGAAAGATCAATACCTTTGATACATCGATCCAGCCGTTTGAGGACTGCTGTACGATTTTTGTAGCAAAGCATCCCGTGACGAAACCAAACCTGAATGTGATTCGGGGATCCGAAGAAAAGTTGGCGGAGAAAATTGATGAGCTGATGGAAGAGGCATTGAACTCGACAGAGATCATTGAGATTGAGTGAGAAAAGATATACGGGAGAACGAAAAAAGAGGAACTGTTTCCAGTTCCTCCCGTACGCTCTCTGGGATCAGTCAATTACATACTGGCTGACAACCTTCATAACTTCTTCCAGCGGTGTGCCGTCGGCATGAATGTTCAGGTCGATGGGTTTGGATAAATCCAGGCTGAAGATTCCCATGATAGATTTTGCATCAATGACATACCTGCCGGATACAAGATCGAAATCGCAGTCGAATTTGCTGATTTCATTAACGAATGCTTTAACTTTATCAATGGAGTTCAGTGAGATTTTAGCTGTTTTCATGATTAGACCTCCCTACTTAATTTGAAAATATTTACAGCTTCATCTTATACGTACCCCTACAAAAAGTCAAGGTGTAAAGGGATAAAATTTACATGAATGAGATATGTTTTTTATTATTGCGATCAGAAACTGAGGTAAAAACATGAAAAAAAAGGTTGCACTTCACAATTTGGGCTGCAAGGTCAATGCTTATGAGACAGAGGCCATGCAGCAGCTTCTGGAGCAGGCAGGCTATGAGATCGTGCCTTTTGAGCCGGGAGCAGATATTTATGTGATCAATACCTGTACTGTAACAAATATTGCGGACAGGAAGTCTCGCCAGATGCTTCATAAGGCAAAAAAAATGAATCCGGATGCCATTGTGGTGGCTGCAGGATGCTATGCCCAGACAGATACCGGGAAGCTTCTGGAAGATAGAACTGTGGACTTAATCCTTGGAAATAATCAGAAAAAGAATATTGTGGAAGCTCTTTTGGAGTATGAGGAGAAGCATCAGAAGGCCTCTCATGTGCTCATGATTAATCAGACAAAGAACTATGAGGAGCTTTCCATTGCCTATACAGCTGAGCACGTAAGGGCATATCTGAAGGTACAGGACGGCTGCAACCAGTTCTGCACCTACTGTATTATTCCCTATGCCAGAGGCAGGGTGCGCAGCCGCTCTCTGGAGAGCCTTCTAAAGGAGGTACATGCTCTTTCAAAACGGGGTTACAAGGAAGTGGTGCTTACAGGAATTCATTTAAGTTCCTATGGTGTGGACTTCCCCGAAGAAGAGAGAACGGATCTTCTGGCTCTCATTCGGGCAGTGCACAAGGTAGATGGAATTGAACGAATCCGCCTTGGCTCCCTGGAACCGGGAATTGTTACCGAGGAGTTTGTAAAGGGAATCGCAGAGCTTCCGAAAATGTGCCCGCATTTTCATCTGTCTCTGCAAAGTGGCTGCGACGAAACATTAAAGCGCATGAACCGCAGGTATGATTCCGAAGAATATGCCATGCGCTGTGCACTTCTTCGGAAATATTTTGAAAACCCGGCAATTACGACGGATGTGATCGTAGGCTTCCCTATGGAAACGGAGGAGGAGTTTTGGAAATCCCATGATTTTGTAGAGAGTATTCACTTTTATGAAACACATATTTTTAAATATTCCAGACGTCAGGGAACCAAAGCTGCAGTGATGGAAGGACAGCTTACAGAAAAGGTGAAAGCTGAGAGAAGTGATATCATGCTTGCCCTCCATGAGCAAAGGGCAAAGGAATACGAGCGGTCTTTTCTCGGAAAAAATCTGGAAGTCCTTTTGGAGGAAGAAATCCTGATCGAGGGGCGCGCTTATTATGTGGGCCACAGCAAGGAATATGTAAAGGCAGCCGTGGAGAAACAGGAAGGCCTGGATGTGAACGATATTGTATCTTTAAGGGCAGAAAAATTCCTGGAAAAGCACCTGCTTTTGGGAACAAAAATGAATTTTTAAGTTTTCATTGTATTTTACATAAAATTATATTAAAATGAATAAGAAATACAGAGTAAGGACGTGAGAGAAAATGGCAGAGAATAATCTGGGAAATACCCAATATTTCAGGACAAAACCTGATGTGGAACTGGAAGTGAAGGAAGTTCTGGATCTGGTATACACTGCAATGGATGAAAAGGGCTACAATCCGGTGAATCAGATTGTAGGATATATCATGTCAGGAGACCCCACTTATATTACCAGTCATAAGGGTGCCAGAAGCATGATCATGAAAGTAGAAAGAGATGAATTAGTGGAAGAGCTTCTTAATGAGTATATTAAGAACAGATCCTGGGAAGACTGATGATGAGAATTCTGGGATTGGATTATGGCTCAAAGACGGTTGGTGTGGCTGTCAGTGATCCTCTGGGACTGACAGCGCAGGCTGTGGAAACCATTTGGAGAAAACAGGAGAATAAGCTTCGCCGGACATTGGCCCGGATCTGCGAACTGATAGAAGAATATCAGGCAGAGCTGCTTGTTGTGGGATATCCGAAGAATATGAACAATACGATTGGAGAGCGGGCGCAGAAATCTCTGGAGTTTAAGGAAATGCTGGAAAAAAAGACCGGCCTGCCTGTTGTGATGTGGGACGAACGCCTGACCAGTGTAGAAGCAAACCGTACTTTGATGGAGGCCGGAGTGCGCCGGGAGAACCGGAAGCAGTACATGGACGAATTAGCGGCTGTTTTTATTTTGCAGGGATATCTGGATTCCCTGGCTATGAGTAAGGATGAACATGATGGAGAAAATTAAATTTCAGTCTGAGGACGGCACAGTTGAGGAATTTTATATAGAGGAACAGACCAGAATCGGCGGAATTGCTTATCTTTTAGTGTCCGATTCCATGGAGGAAGAAGCATCCGCCTATATTTTAAAAGATGTATCAGAGGATACCTGTCAGGAAGCCTGTTATGTGATGGTGGAAGATGAGGAAGAGCTTGAGGCTGTTTTTAAAGTGTTTGAACAGATGATGGAAGATGTAAATTTAAAAATGTAACAATAAATCAGGCAATTTATTCTATTGCCGGTAAGCCTCCGGCATAAGGCCTGGGAGGATGTAAGGGCATAACGAATCTGAAAATTATGATCCTGCGAAGCAGGAAACTTTTTCGTGCCCAAAATATGAGAGATCGGTGATACCTGGAGACGTGAGAATGTATCAGGTATGGTAATGAGAAACGGATTCCAAATCCGGTAAAGGAATAAATTGCACAGCAAATTAATGTGGAGGTGCAATTATTGAAGAACGACAACAATGAGACTTACAGAAAGAGCAGCAGCCAGAATGCTGCAGATAAAAAACAGGTAACAAGACAGAAAAACAGCAGGTATAAACAGCCATCCAGAAATAACAGATATCCGGAAAAAAGCAGCAAACCTATTTTTAAGGCTCCGGTAAAGACCGCTTCCCGCAGGGGACGCAAAAACAGCGAATCCAGACTGAAGATTATTCCTCTTGGCGGCCTGGAGCAGATTGGAATGAATATCACTGCATTTGAATATGAGGAGAGCATCGTTGTGGTAGACTGCGGGCTTTCTTTTCCGGAAGATGATATGCTGGGAATCGACCTGGTAATTCCGGATGTGACTTATTTAAAAGAAAATATTTCCAAAGTCAAGGGATTTGTGATCACCCACGGACATGAGGACCATATCGGTGCTCTGCCCTATATACTGAAAGAGGTTAATGTCCCCATTTATTCTACAAAGCTGACCATTGGGCTGATTGCCAATAAGCTGAAAGAGCATAATCTTGTGCGCACAACGAAGATGAAAGAAGTAAAGCACGGACAGGTGATCAACCTGGGTGATTTTTCCATTGAATTTATTAAAACCAACCATAGTATTCAGGATGCATCCGCACTGGCAATTTATTCGCCTGCGGGAATCGTAGTGCATACCGGTGATTTTAAGGTGGATTATACTCCTGTTTTTGGAGATGCCATAGATCTGCAGCGTTTTGCTGAAATCGGAAAAAAAGGTGTTCTGGCGCTGATGTGCGACAGTACCAATGCAGAGCGCCCCGGGTTTACCATGTCAGAACGTACTGTGGGACATGTATTTGACAATTTGTTTAATGAGCACAAGAGTTCCAGAATCATCATTGCCACGTTTGCATCGAATGTGGACCGTGTACAGCAGATCATTAATACTGCGTACCGCTTTGGACGGAAGGTGGCAGTGGAAGGCCGCAGCATGGTAAATGTAATTACCACAGCTTCCGAGCTTGGCTATCTTCGCATTCCGGATAATACGCTGATCGAGATTGACCAGGTGAAGAATTATCCGGATGAACAGGTGGTTCTGATCACCACAGGCAGCCAGGGGGAATCCATGGCAGCTCTGTCCCGTATGGCAGCCAACATTCATAAGAAAATTACGATCAAGCCAAATGATACGATCATTTTCAGTTCCAACCCCATTCCGGGCAATGAGAAAGCGGTTTCCAAGGTAATTAACGAGCTTTCCATGAAAGGGGCAAAGGTGATCTTCCAGGATGCCCATGTTTCCGGACATGCCTGTCAGGAGGAGATTAAGCTTATTTATTCTCTGGTGCGCCCGAAATATGCTATTCCGGTGCATGGGGAATACCGCCACCTTACTGCACAGAAGCATGTGGTAGAGGATTTGGGAATCCCCAAAGAAAATATTTTTATTCTTTCTTCAGGAAATGTTCTGGAGCTGGATGAGCAGGGAGCGGAAGTGACAGGAACCGTTCATACAGGCGCGATCCTGGTAGACGGCCTTGGCGTTGGCGATGTGGGAAATATTGTGCTTCGTGACCGTCAGCATCTGGCAGAGGACGGTATTATGATCGTTGTTATGACGCTGGAACGCCACAGCAATGTAGTGCTTGCAGGACCGGATATTGTATCCAGAGGATTTGTTTATGTAAGAGAATCCGAAGATCTGATGGATCAGGCAAGAGAAGTGGTAGAAGAGGCACTGGATGCCTGCCTTTCCAGAAATATTACGGATTGGGGCAGAATTAAAACCATGGTAAAGGATGCGTTGAGCGATTTCCTCTGGAAGCGGACCAAGAGAAGCCCCATGATCCTTCCGATTATTATGGAGGCTTAAGCATTATGGAAGCAGTCAATAAAAATATTAAAGTACTTCTTTCGATCATTAAAAAGACAGACGTATATCGGGAATATAAGAAACAGGAAGAGATTATCACCAAAGACCCGGAACTTTTGGATCGGGTGGATCAGTTTCGCTCAGACAATTTCCGGCTTCAGAATGAAGCCGGAAGTGATAGTCTTTTTCATGTTGCGGAACAGATTTTTAAAGAGTCTGCAGAGCTTCGCAGGATTCCGGAAGTTAATGCCTATCTGGATGCGGAGCTTGCATTATGTAAAATGATGCAGACCATATGCAGGGAGTTAATAGAAGGAATTAACGTACATGTTCCCAATCTTTAATGCCGGATAACAGCACCGAAAAGGAGGATTTATGGGTAACACAAGAGAACGGATTGGAGCAGCCGGTGTGGCTGTGGCAGGAGGATTTTTCAGAATCGTACTTTATACCTGTGTGGTAGTTCTGATCTTCTGGCTTGGCAAGACAACGTACAATTTTGGGTATAATATTTTTAACCAACAGGCTATGAGCCCGGGGGAGGGTCAGGAGGTTACGGTAGTCATTAAAGACGATAACTCAGTTTATAAGATTGCCAAGACACTGGAGCGCAAAGGACTGATCAAGGATGCACTGGTATTCTACGTGCAGGAGAAGCTGTCCAACTACAGCGGTAAGCTGAGACCGGGTACATATCTATTGAGTACAGCATATACGCCAACCAGGATCATGGGGATTCTGGCAGGAGATGCAGAACAGGGAGGAACTGGTTCGTGATAGTGGAAGAGAGGATGCGCATTTATATCAATTCACTAGATCCGGGCAACACCCCCTTCTTAGAGGAGTTGGAGCAAAGTGCCCATGCAGATCGTGTTCCCATTATCCGAAGAGAAATGCAAAGTTTCATAAAAGTGCTTCTGGAAATTCAAAAGCCGAAGCGAATCCTGGAAGTGGGGACAGCCATAGGCTTCTCCACACTTCTTATTTGTCAGTATGGTCCGCCGGACCTGCACATTACGACCATTGAAAATTATGAGAAGAGAATCCCCATCGCAAAAGAGAATTTCAGAAGGGCCGGAAGGGAAAGACAGATTACTTTTCTGGAAGGAGATGCAGGAAAATATCTGAAAGAACTGGAAGGGACTTTTGACCTTATTTTTATGGATGCGGCGAAGGGACAGTATATTAACTGGCTGCCAGATGTACTGCGGCTGATGAAAGAGGGCAGTGTTCTGCTGTCGGATAATGTGCTGCAGGAGGGAGATATTGTTGAGTCTCATTACCTTGTGGAACGACGAAACCGTACCATTTATAAAAGAATGCGGGAATATCTTTATGAATTGAAGCATTGCCCGGAGCTTGTTACCAGCATCCTTCCCCTTGGGGACGGAGCGGCAGTGAGCGTAAAAAAAGGGCAGCAGGAGGAATAAATGAGAAAGCCAGAATTGTTGGTACCGGCAAGCAGCCTGGAGGTTTTAAAAATAGCCGTGATGTTTGGCGCTGATGCTGTGTATATCGGAGGAGAAGCTTTCGGGCTGCGCGCCAAAGCGAAGAATTTTTCCGGGGAGGATATGGCGGAAGGAATCGCTTTTGCCCATGCTCACGGAGTGAAAGTCTATGTGACGGTAAATATCCTTGCCCATAACTCTGATCTGGAAGGCGTGAAGGAGTATCTTGGAGAACTCCGGAAATTGAAACCGGATGGACTGATTATTGCAGACCCGGGGATTTTTACCTATGCAAAAGAAATCTGCCCGGAGATTGAACGCCATATCAGTACTCAGGCAAATAACACCAATTATGAGACATACCGTTTCTGGTATCAGCTCGGTGCGAAGAGAGTGGTGACTGCAAGAGAACTGTCCTTAAAAGAAATCCGGGAAATCCGTGCCCATATTCCGGAGGATATGGAGATTGAAACATTTGTCCATGGAGCGATGTGTATTTCTTATTCCGGCAGATGCCTTCTGAGCAATTATCTGGTGGGAAGAGATGCCAACCGGGGAGAATGTACCCATCCCTGCCGCTGGAAGTATTCCATTGTGGAAGAAACAAGGCCGGGAGAATATATGCCTGTATTTGAAAATGAGAGAGGCACTTATATTTTTAACTCTAAAGATCTGTGTATGATCGAGCATATGGATGATATTCTCACAAGCGGGATTGACAGCCTGAAAATCGAGGGACGTATGAAAACGGCTCTGTATGTGGCTACTGTGGCAAGAACCTACCGAAAAGCCATTGACGATTATCTGGAAAGCCCGGAGAAGTATCAGGAAAACATGGAATGGTACAGGGAACAGATTTCCAATTGTACCTATCGTCAGTTTACCACAGGCTTTTTCTATGGAAAGCCTGACGAGAATACGCAGATTTATGACAGCAACACCTATGTGAAGGAGTATACTTATCTGGGCTATGCAGAAGCGCTGGATGAACGGGGCTATGTGCAGATCACCCAGAGAAACAAGTTTACAGTAGGTGAGATGATCGAGATCATGAAGCCGGACGGCAGAAATCTTCTGGTGCAGGTTCGGGCAATTTATGATGAGGAAGGAAATTCTGTCCAAAGCGCTCCCCATCCCCAGCAGAAGCTGTTTGTGGATCTTGGAGAGGGAATGGAAGTCTATGACCTTCTTCGAAGAGCAGAGAAATAAAAGAGAAAACTGTGAGGATAGATCCCCGGGTACCCTGTATTTTCTGAACACAGGGGCTCGGGGATTTTGGCTGGGCTTCAGGAGCTTTTTGGAAAAAGTGTTCGCAGTTTTTGCAGCGCATTTTTCTCAATCCGTGACACATAGGATCTGCTGATATGAAGATTCCTGGCAATTTCCCGCTGCGTCTGCTCTTTTTTCCCAAACAGCCCGTACCGGAAGCAGATTACCTGGAATTCTTTTGGTGAGAGAACGGATTCCAGTGAACCCATCAGCAGCCGGATATCGTTCCTTGTAGAATAATCCTCCACCACATCCACAGGCGGACTTTCAATAATATCCAGAAGGTTGATCTCGTTTCCCTCCTTATCCGTACCGATGGGGTCATAAAGAGACACCTCTTTCGAATGTTTCTTCTTGGAACGAAGCATCATCAGAAGCTCATTATCAATACACCGGGCTGCATAGGTGGAAAGCCTGGTGGCTTTTTCTGCATCAAAGGTGTTGATCGCTTTGATGAGGCCTATGGTGCCGATGGAAATCAAATCATCCAGATCCTCGTCTGTGCCCTGGTATTTTTTTACTACATGGGCTACCAGGCGGAGATTTCGTTCAATCAGGATTTGCCTTGCTTCCAAATCGCCCCCCTGGTAACGTTGAAGATAGAACTTTTCTTCAGCAGATGTCAAAGGTTTCAAAAAAGCCTTCAAATCTTCACCTCAAAGGGGATTTCTATACAGTCTATGCCCGGGACGGGCTATTCGTGCTTTTCCAAGAAAATAAGACTGTGATGAGGAACCCGGGATTCCTTCCCCATCCCGAGAAATGTAACGGGGAAAAAAGGTTTTTACGAATAGATTTTTGCGTCGCTTGACAGAGATTTACGGCTGTGATACGCTTTCACTGGGAGAGCAGTACTTTACAAAAAAAAGGTTGTGTGCTAGTATTTGTATGATAAAAAGGTGGTAAAAAGGATCAGGCGTTATGAATGAGAAAGAGATACAGCAGCTTAATCTGCGCGGGCATTTGAAAGTAATTGTCGGATTTTTTATATTTATGGTGCTTAGTATTGCCGTTTTTTTCCTTTGCGTACAAAAACGTGTGGAGCAGGAGGTAGAGTCCACAATACATAAAAATGTGACACATCAGACATTCCATTTTCAGTCAATTATGGATATTCAGTTTGAATATCTGAAGTCCATTGCAGATTATCTTGGAGAGCAGGAGGAACTGCTTGCGGAAAATAATATGGAGCTGATTCGTCACCTGCAGGAGAAAAGCGGGTTGGAGAGGGTTGCGATCATTGATGAGCAGGGAAAGAGCCATTATGATAACGGAGCAACCAAGAATGTTGCTAACCGCGTTTATTTTCAGGAAGCAATGAAAGGCAGCAGGACTTTGAGCGATCCTCTGGAAAGCAAGGTGGATTCTTACACCAGGGTTATTCTTGGTGTACCGATCTATAAAGAGGATAAAATCATTGGGGTGCTTGGCGGCTCTTATAATGTAGGTGCGCTGAGTCATATGATGTTTGAGGACATCTATGACGGAGCGGGTGCCTGTATCATTGCAACATCCCAGGGGAAAATCGTTTCCTTTGACGGCAACCCGGAATACTGGAGTCTCGAAAACGATGAAAAGGTGATAGAAATGTTCCGGGATTTTGAGATCACAGATAATCATATTGTGAAGCAGATGCAGGAGGATTTTGTCAGGCACAGAGAAGGAAGTATAAAGCTTTCCAGCAGAGACAGTAGCTATTATGTTGCATATGAGCCTCTTGATATAAACGAATGGATGATCTGCTACATGGTATCCGGTGACAAGGCTATGGAGGATTACAGCTTTGTAACAAAATATGAATATGTTTTGTCATGTGTGCTGGGAATGGGAATTTTGCTGTCGATCCTGCTGCTTTTCTATAAAAGCAACAGGCAGCAGAAGCGGTTATTTGAATATGCGCAGACAGATGCCCTTACCGGACTTTATAATAAGCAGCGTACGGAAGTGGAAATAGAAGCCTGGTTTTCGAAAGAAGAATGCCAGCATTTTCAGGCATTTCTTATGCTGGATATTGATCATTTTAAAGCAATCAATGATATTTACGGTCATGTAGCAGGAGATGAAGCTTTGCGCCAGGTAGGGAAGCTGTTAAAAGAAGAATTCTGGAGCAGTGATGTTATCGGGAGGATAGGCGGAGATGAATTCGTCGTTTTTATGAAGAACCTCCGTGAAAAAGAAACGGCTGCTTCCCATGCGAAAAATTTCGGGGAACAGATCCGCAGGCTGAAAGTAAAGGGAATGGAGGAACAAATCATTACCTGCAGCATCGGAATCGCGTATGCGCCGGAGCATGGAAATGGATACCATAGTTTGTATAAATGTGCAGACAGCGCACTTTATGAAAAGAAAGGCAGAGATCGTGACGGTTATTGCATATATCAGAGCGATGCACAATAGCAGATAAAAATAGCAGCAGACCAAAAGAGTTTTAAGCAAGGACAATAGGGAGAAAGATTTTGAAGAAGAAGATTGAACAATTGTTAAACGGAAAATTCGAATATGAGAATCCAGCCCTTCTGTTTTCCCAGGATAAGATAGAAGTAACTTTAAAGGCCGGGGAGACTATGCGGGGAGAACTGCATTTCGGAACAGCGGAAAACCGGCAGATCCAGGGATATATCACTTCTTCCGACAGGCGTGTGGTAACCGGAAGCAGGAAATTTAAGGGAACAGCGCTCTGTGTTCCTTATGGGGTGGATGCCGTGGGCATGAAACCGGGAGAGGAGTTAAACGGATGGCTTTGCTTTACCACGAATATCGGGGAATACAGGCTTCCTTTCCACGTGGAGACAGAAAAGGAGCAGATCCGAAGCTCTGAGGGAGAAGTTCCGGATATGGAAGCCTTCTTAAGAATCGCACAGAAGAATTTCCGGGAAGCATATGGCCTTTTTAAAGAAAAATCCTTTCCTATGGTTATGGAACAGGAAGAGACCAGGGAAAAAGCATTGTATGACGGGTTGAGTGTACAGCCCATTACCTATCAGAACCTGGAGGAATTCCTGATCGGTATGGGCAAAAAAAAGCCGGTGTCTATTTCTCTGAAGCAGCAGAGCGCGGAATTCTATGAGGTTCGGGAATCCATGCAGGAGTCTTTTGAGATTCACAAATCCGGCTGGGGGCATCTCAGGCTGGATGTGGAGGCCAGGGGTGCATTTTTGGAAATAGAGCGCCATGTGGTTACGGAAGAAGACTTTATCGGCAGCAGTTACCGGGTGGAATATGTGGTTCATAAGGAGCTTCTGGGAGAGGGCAATCAGTTCGGACAGATTATTTTGCGAAGCCCTTACCAGGAGCTGGTGTATCCTGTAGTTGCTTCAAAGGGAGCAAAACCCTCTATTAATATTACATCCATTGAGAAGCGCCACAGAGCTGCCATGTTCCGGGATTATCTGGAATACCGTATCGGGAAGATTGACTTTAAGACCTGGGCAGGAAGTACGCATTTTGAACTGAACCAGCTTCGGGAGGCTGGCTGCGACTATCCGGAATACCAGATGGCGGAAGCATATCTCCTTTTCAAAGAAGAAAATCGTGCCGGAGCCATTGAAATTCTCAAGCAATATCAGAAAAAGTCTTATACCAGCGATGATCTGGAATTTGCAGGGATATATCTGTATTTATGTTGTCTGACAGGACTATACAGGGATAATGGGCAGGCTCTGCGGAAAATTCAGAATTTTTATATGCAGAAATCAGACAGTATGATGCTTTTGTGGCTGCAGCTTCAAATGGACGGAGAGCTTAAGCGCACTCCTTCCAAGTCCGTATTTATGCTGGAAGAGCAATTTGAGAAGGGCTGTACAAGCCCGTTCCTTTATCTGGAGGCGTGGAATTATATCAGCAGTGACATGTCCCTCCTTCACCGGATCAGCAGTTTCTGGGTACAGGTATTTTTGTATGCAGGCAAGAACGGACTGCTCACAGAGGAGATCGTGATGCGCTTTTCCTATTTGTCCGGATACGAGAAAAGCTTTAACAGAAGCCTTTACAGGGCTTTGGAAATGGGATATGAGGCATTCCCCACAGACGATACCCTGGAAGCAATCTGCAAATATATCATCAAAGAAAATCCCCGCAGGCCGGAGTATTTTAAATGGTTTTCCCTTGCAGTGAATCAGGGAATCCGTATTACAAGAATTTATGAATACTACGTGGAAACTCTGGACACCACCTATCAGAGAGAGCTTCCGAAAGCTCTCCTGATGTATTTTACCTACAATGACAATACACTTGGAGATTCCAGAAAAGCATTTCTTTATGCAAATGTAGTTGCTTATAAGGAAAAAGAGCCTGGAACCTATGAGAATTATAAAGACAATATGAAGCGCTTTGCCATGCAGAAGCTGAGAGAAGGGCGGATGAATGAAAATTATGCCGCACTTTATCAGGAATTTTGTATGGAACCGTCAGATGTTTCCGATGCCCAGGCGGCGGCCAGGGCAATGTACACCTGCCGTCTGTACTGTGATGACAAAAAAATCCGGCAGGTAATCGTACGCCATCATCAGATGGCCAGGGAAGAGGTCTATCCCTTTGTTCAGGGCGTGGCCTATCCCAGAATCTATACGGAAGATGCAGTGATCCTTTTCCAGGATGAAAAGCAGCGCAGGTATGCTTCCACTGTGGATTATAATGTGACAGACCTTATGGATGAACGGGGGCTCCTTATCCGTGTTCTGGAAAAAGGTGTGACAGAACCGGGAATCCTGCTTCACTATTGTGAAAATACGTCCCTTAACCGGGAAAACCTGGAGATTTTTCAGAAGCTTGTACAGTCTGAGGCTTATACAGAAGCGTACAGGACATCTGTCCGTAAGAAAATCCTGGATTACTACGCAGAACATGTCCATGGAGAAGATCTGGATGATTATCTGAAAAAAATGGATTTCCGGGAATATGCCCTTGTAGACCGTAAGACGCTTCTGGAGGTGCTGATTTCCAGAAGATTTTTCGAGCAGGCTATGCTGCTTATAGAGGAGTTCGGTTATGAAGAGGTAGATATGGGAAGCCTTTTGAAGCTCACCAGCAGGATGATCATCCGGAAAGATATGGAAGAGGATGAGGAGCTTCTGGCACTGGCTTTAGCTGTTTACAAAGCAGGAAAATACGATGAAGTCATCCTTCATTATCTGATGAAATACCGCTTTGGCCCGCTGGATGATCTGTTTGCCATCTGGAAAAGTGCCAAAGGCTTTGAAATGGATACCTATGATCTGGAAGAAAAAATCCTGGGGCTTTTGATTTTTACTTCCGATTACCGCAAGGACGGAGAACTGATTCTTCAATCCTATGTGAAGCAGGCAGGAAAGGAACGGATGATCGGTGCTTATCTGACGCTGGTTTCTTATGGAGTGTTTGTAAAGGAATATTCCATGAGCACTTTTATAAGGGAGTGGCTGGAGACCGCTTATGAACGGAAATGGCCGGTAAATAAGATCTGCCACATGGCACTTTTAAAGGCATTATCCAAAGAAAAATCTGAAAAGAGTAAATATGAGGATATGAAACGGGAGCTTCTTCGGGAATGTGCAAAGGATGGCCTGGTATTTTCTTTCTTCCGCAGGCTTTCCCCTGAGCTTTTAAGTCCGTATCAGCTGGATGACAAAACTTTTGTGGAATACCATACCCATCCGGAGGCAAAGGTGACGCTATTTTATGCATTGGATACAGGACTGGGAATTGATTCCGGATATAAGAGCGAACCGTTAAAAAATATGTATGAAGGCATTTTTACAAAAACCTTTACCCTGTTTTACGGAGAAACCCTTCATTATTATTTTAAGGTGGAGTATAAGGGCAGAATCCAGAAAACTTCAGAACGGGTGATTACCATGAATCGTGTGGATAAAACACCTGTAAGCAAATACCAGCTTCTGAACCAGATGCTTTCTGCAAGGCGTCTGGGCAGGGAGAAAGAAGCAGCGGCGAGAATGAAAGAGTATCTTCGCAAGGAACAGTATGCAAAAGAAATGTTTATCATAGAGAAGGAAACAAAAGATGAATGAAATTCGTGATTTGATGATCGGAATTGATTTCGGGAAGAAGAATTCCCAGATCTGCTATTATGACAGAAAGGCGGATGAGGCACGCTCTTTAAGCATGAAGGTGGGGAGCAGCCAGTATGAGGCGCCTACCTGCGTGTGCTTAAGGCCCCAGCAGGGAGATTACTGTGTCGGTCTGGATGCAGTGTATTTTGCAAGAGAACAGGGCGGGGTCATGGTGGATAACTTATACGAGATTTCCAGACATGAGGAGCCTGTGCAGGTGGCAGAGGAGGAAAAGCAGCCTTATGAGCTTTTAGCTGTTTTTCTGAAAGGAATGCTGAAATTCCTGGGAATCATGGATATTGTGAAAAATACAAAATGTCTGGTGATCACCTGTCCTGCCCTGGAGCCTGTTCAGGTGCAGAATTTTCAGAAAGCGTGCACAAGTCTTGGCTTCCCGGAAGAAAAATATATGCTCCTGGATTACGGGGAAAGCTTTTATTATTATATGCTCACCCAGAAACGGGATACTTGGAACCGAAATGTGGCATGGTATGATTTCACACCTGAAAAGGTAACCTTCCGGAAAATGTCTATGGCATCCGCCGGAAGGCCGGTTCTGGTGCGGATCGGTGACCCGCAGGAAGCGGAATTAAGCGAAGGCGGAGAAGAGCGGGACGCTGATTTTTATAAATTTATCCAGCAGACACTGGGAAGTGAGCTTTACTCCAGCATTCAGATGACAGGAACCGGATTTGACCAGGAATGGGCAAAGCAGTCTGTAAAAATGCTGTGCTACCAGAAACGAAAGGTTTTTTACGGCAATAATCTGTTTGCCAAAGGGGCATGTGAGGCCGCGGTAGAGCGCCTGGAAAAGAAAAACCTGAAAGGATACCGCTATATGAGCGACTCCCTGGTGCTGGCTGATGTAGGTATGGAAATGCGGGTGATGGGTTCCCCTGCATATCATCCCCTTATTGAGGCAGGAAACAACTGGTATGAGAGCAAAGCACAGTGTGAACTGATCCTGGATCAGACGGAGGAACTGGTATTTACGGTTGCAACGATGGATGATCCGGAAAAACGCCATGTGTCCATGAGCCTCCCGGGACTGCCCAAAAGGCCCAATAAGACTACCCGCCTTTTGGTGGAGCTGAACTATATTTCCCCCAGGGAATGTTGTATCACCGTGAAAGACCTGGGCTTTGGAGAGATGTTTCCGGGCAGCGGAAAAGTCTGGAAGGAAGTAGCCCGGTGGTAAGGAAGGAAGAATATGAGCGGATATATTTTATGCGAAACAAAAAAAGCGGAAATACCGTATTTTATCGAAAACATCAGTACGAATATCTACACGATAGAAGAGCTGTGCTATTATCTTTATCATAATCTTTACCTGATCGATGAGACCATCCTTAATGAAGGGCTTTGTAACTGGATCCAGGAGGAACTGAATCTTCCCAAGCTTTCGGCAAAGCTTCGCCCGAATCTTGGAAAATATGCCAGTGCAGAGGATATTCTTTACCCGATCTTTAAAGAAATCAATTATCTGACATATGAGGAACTCCGTGTTTTAAATGGCAGGATGAAGAAATATGATGCGGAGCCCCTGGCTGTCCGGGAAAAGCAAAAAGGGGACGCGCTGATCGAAAACAAGATGTATGTGAATGCTATTCATGTTTACCAAAAACTTCTGGAAAGGGAAGACCTGGAAGCCTCGCGGAAGGGACTTACAGAGAAAATCCTGCACAATCTTGGCTGTGCGTACAGTTATCTGTTCCAGATGGAGAAGGCGGTGGAGTATTTTTTTAGGGCCTACGAGCAGAGTCACAGCCAAAAAGCCCTGGTGACTTATCTCCTGGCTTTTCGGAGCATCCGCACTCCCATTGAATACGAAAGCAGGATCACGGAACTTCATGTGGATGAGGACACACGCAAAGAAGTCGGGGAGGCATTGGAGCGCTTTGCAAAAAGGCCGGAAATACAGGTATATTCCCAGCAGATAGATGGGCTGCTGGAAAATATGATCAGAGAATATCATCGGAGTACCGGATCCTGAACCGGGAACCCTTCCCTGCAATTTCTTTTGCACTTTTTTCGCCGGAAGTATTGACAGAAAAGGAAGGGTATGTTACCATATCCAAGTACTTTTATGTGGTAGAGTGGCTACGTGATAAAAGAATGAATAATAGAAATGTATAGAGGAGATAAACGATGAAGAGAAGAATGATTGCAATGCTTTTAACAGCTACGATGGTGCTGTCTGCGACAGCCAGTGTTTTCGCAGCAGAGGAGAGCGACAAGGCTTATGTACAGGATAAGGGAACCCTGGTGATCGGAATCACAGACTTTGCTCCCATGGATTATAAAGAAGAAGGAAGCGACGAATGGATCGGCTTTGACGCTGACATGGCAAAGGCATTTGGAGAAAGCCTTGGAGTAGAAGTAGAATTTGTAGAAATTGACTGGGACAATAAGATCATGGAACTGGACGGAAAAACCATTGACTGCGTATGGAACGGCATGACGCTTACAGACGAAGTAACCAGCTCCATGGAATGCTCCAATGCATACTGCAAGAATGCACAGGTAGTGGTTGTTCCTGCAGACAAAGCAGAGGAATATCAGGATACAGACAGTCTTTCCGGACTGACTTTCGCTGTTGAGGCCGGAAGCGCAGGAGAGGCAGAGGTGAGCAAACTTGGTCTGGAATATACTCCTGTAAAAGCACAGGCAGATGCATTGATGGAGGTTTCCGCATATACTTCTGATGCGGCAGTGATCGACCTTCTGATGGCAGCAGCCATGATCGGAGAAGGAACCGGCTATGAAGGACTGACCCATACCGTAGAACTGAATAGCGAAGAATACGGTGTAGGCTTCCGTAAAGGCTCAGATCTGGCAGAAGCATTAAATGAATTCTTCGTAACCAGTTATGAAGACGGCAGCATGATGGAATGTGCAGAGAAATACGGTGTACAGGACGCAGTTGTTGAGCAGAAATAGTTTTCTGTGACAAGTGGATAACAGCATAAACATAGAGGGCGGTTTTCCCGCTCTCTATTTTGCGCAAAGCATATTTCTTTTGAAACAAAACAAACAATTATAAAAAGAAAGCAGGATATTTTCATGGAACAGATCATGGAACAGATGCCGGTCGTTCTTCATTCGCTGAACATCGGTTTCATACAGACCTTAAAACTCTTTTTTGTGACCCTGATCGGCGCATTTCCTCTGGGGCTTCTGATGTCCATTGGCTCTACTTCACGGATAAAACCCTTAAGCTGGTTTATTAAGTTTGTCATCTGGATCATCAGGGGAACACCGTTAATGATCCAGCTTCTGATCATTTATTATTTTCCGGGGCTGGTGCTGCATAATCCCATTTGGGGCGGCGGCGAGTCGGGACGGTTTCTGGCTGCCTCCTTCTCCTTCATTTTGAATTATTCCTGTTATTTTTCGGAAATCTACAGGGGCGGTATTCAGGGGGTTCCGGCAGGACAGGAGGAAGCAGGCCTGGTTCTTGGCATGACAAAAACCCAGATCTTCTTTAAGATCAAGCTCCTCCAGGTGATCAAGCGGATTGTCCCGCCGATGTCCAATGAGATTATCACGCTGGTAAAAGATACTTCTCTGGCTCGTATTATTGCACTGCAGGAGATTATCTGGGCAGGCCAGGCGTTTATGAAGGGTTCCCAGGGAATCTCCGGGGCAATCTGGCCGCTGTTTTTTACTGCAGTTTATTATCTGATCTTTAACGGAATCCTGACCATTTTGCTTGGATGGCTGGAGAAAAAACTGGATTATTTTAGATAAATGGAGGAAAGCAAATGGCGATATTAGAAGTAGAACATATCTGCAAATCCTTTAACCGTACGGAAATTCTGAAGGATATCAGTTTCACTCTGGAAAAAGGGCAGGTTTTGTCCATCATCGGTTCTTCCGGAAGCGGAAAGACAACACTTCTCCGGTGTCTGAATTTTCTGGAACAGCCGGACCGGGGAGTGATCCGGGTGGGCGGGGAAACCTTGTTTGATTCGGAGGATTCTTCTACCCAGACAGAGTCCGCTATCCGGAAAAAACGGCTTCATTTCGGAATGGTTTTCCAGTCCTTTAACCTGTTTCCACAGTATACGGCGCTGGAAAATGTCATGCTGGCCAGAGAGCTTCTGGCAAAGGAGCAGCCGGATTATAAAAGCAGGAAAAAAGAAATTTTTGAAGAAATCCGTACGCAGGCGGAAGGACTTCTGGAGCAGATGGGTCTTTCCAACCGCAAAAGCAATTATCCCCATCAGCTGTCAGGGGGGCAGTGCCAGAGAGTAGCCATTGCCAGAGCGCTGGCTCTTTCCCCGGATATTCTCTGCTTTGACGAGCCAACCTCGGCCCTGGATCCGGAGCTTACAGGAGAGGTGCTGAAGGTGATCCGGGAGCTGGTAGATAAAAAAACGACGATGCTCATTGTTACCCATGAGATGTCCTTTGCAAGAGATGTGGCAAACCAGGTGATATTTATGGACGATGGCTGCATTCTCGAACAGGGGGATCCTGCACAGGTTTTTCTGCATCCCAGGGAAGAGCGCACAAAACAATTCCTGTCCAGCTATACTCAGTAACATGCAGTTTATAGTTGCTTTTAAAGAGACGATGTTATATAATCTCTAAGGAATCGATAACCAGATTATAGATCAGGAGAATGAAGATGAGTACAGACAGATATGTAAGCCCTTTATCAGAGCGTTATGCAAGTAAGGAGATGCAGTACATCTTTTCCCCGGATATGAAGTTCCGTACCTGGAGAAAGCTGTGGATCGCCCTTGCGGAAACAGAAAAAGAACTGGGCTTGAACATCACGCAGGAACAGATCGATGAGCTGAAGGAACATGCAGAAGACATTAATTATGATGTGGCAAAGGAACGGGAACGTCAGGTGCGCCATGATGTCATGTCCCATGTATACGCATACGGCGTACAGTGTCCTAAGGCAAAAGGTATCATCCATCTGGGAGCAACCTCCTGCTATGTAGGAGATAATACAGACATCATTGTTATGACAGAGGCACTGAAGCTGGTTCGCAAGAAGCTTGTGAATGTAATTGCAGAACTGGCGAAGTTTGCAGGAGAATATAAGGCACAGCCAACCCTTGCATTTACCCATTTCCAGCCTGCCCAGCCAACTACCGTTGGAAAACGGGCGACCCTTTGGACCCAGGAATTCCTTTTGGATCTGGAGGATCTGGAATATGTATTAAGTACTATGAAGCTTCTTGGCTCCAAGGGAACCACAGGAACCCAGGCCAGCTTTTTGGAGCTTTTTGACGGAGACCAGGAGACGATTGACAAGATCGATCCCATGATCGCAGAGAAGATGGGATTTAAGGAATGCTATCCCGTATCAGGCCAGACTTACTCCCGCAAGGTGGATACCCGTGTCCTGAATGTTCTTGCAGGGATTGCAGCCAGTGCCCATAAAATGTCCAATGACATCCGCCTTCTGCAGCATCTGAAAGAAGTAGAGGAGCCATTTGAAAAATCCCAGATTGGTTCTTCTGCAATGGCATATAAGAGAAACCCCATGAGAAGCGAGCGTATTGCTTCCCTGTCCAGATATGTGATGGTGGATGCTATGAATCCGGCAATCACCTCCGCAACCCAGTGGTTTGAGAGAACCCTGGATGATTCTGCAAATAAGCGCCTGAGCATTCCGGAAGGCTTTCTTGCAGTGGACGGCATTCTGGATCTCTGTCTGAATGTGGTAGACGGACTGGTGGTTTATCCCAAGGTAATCGAAAAACGGTTAAGATCCGAGCTGCCTTTTATGGCTACGGAGAATATTATGATGGATGCAGTAAAAGCAGGGGGAGACCGTCAGGAGCTTCACGAGCGTATCCGTGAGCTTTCAATGGAAGCCGGCCGCAATGTGAAGGTAGAAGGAAAAGAGAATAATCTTTTGGAACTGATTGCAGCAGACCCTGCATTTAACCTGACGTTAGAGGAACTGCAGAAGACCATGGATCCTGCCAGATATGTAGGCCGTGCCAAAGAACAGACAGAGGCATTCCTTACGAAGGTGGTCAATCCCATTCTTGAGGAACATAAGGAACTGCTTGGCGTAAAGGCAGAGATTAACGTATAAGGAGGAAGTGTTATGATCACAGCAGTAGTTGGAGCCAACTGGGGAGACGAAGGAAAAGGTAAGATTACCGATATGCTAGCCCAGGAAGCAGATATTATCGTGAGATTCCAGGGAGGAGCCAATGCAGGCCATACCATCGTGAACGACTATGGCAAATTTGCGCTTCATACACTCCCGTCCGGTGTATTTTATGACCATACCACCAGTGTGATCGGAAACGGTGTGGCGCTGAACATCCCGGTATTTTTTAAGGAATATAATGATGTGGTAAGCAGAGGCGTACCGGCTCCGAAGATCATGATCTCAGACAGAGCGCAGATGGTCATGCCTTACCATATCCTGTTTGATCAGTATGAAGAAGAACGTCTGGGCGGAAAATCCTTTGGTTCTACCAAATCCGGCATCGCGCCGTTCTATTCGGATAAATATGCAAAGACCGGCTTCCAGGTAAGTGAACTCTTTGATGAAGAAACACTTCGGGAAAAAGTGGTGCGTGTATGTGAGACGAAGAATGTTCTTTTAGAGCATTTGTATCATAAACCGCTGCTGAACCCGGATGAACTGATGGAAGAACTGAAGGGCTACAGAAAGATGGTTGAGCCTTATGTAGGGGATGTTTCCCTGTATCTGTGGAATGCACTGAAGGAAGGCAGGAAGATCCTTCTGGAGGGTCAGCTTGGTTCCTTAAAGGATCCGGATCATGGAATTTATCCCATGGTTACCTCTTCTTCCACACTGGCTGCTTACGGAGCCATTGGTGCAGGTGTGCCGCCTTATGAAATCAAGAAGATCGTGACTGTATGTAAAGCTTACTCCAGTGCTGTGGGCGCAGGCGCTTTTGTTTCTGAGATTTTCGGAGATGAAGCAGATGAGCTCCGCAGAAGAGGAGGAGACGGCGGAGAGTATGGCGTAACAACAGGGCGCCCAAGACGTATGGGCTGGTTTGACTGCGTTGCATCCAAATACGGCTGCCGTATGCAGGGCACAACAGATGTAGCCTTCACCGTACTGGATGTGCTGGGATATCTGGATGAAATTCCGGTATGTACAGGATACGAGATCAATGGGGAAGTGACAACAGAATTCCCTACAACAGGGCTTCTTGAGAAGGCAAAACCGGTTTTGGAGGTCCTTCCGGGATGGAAGACCGATATCCGCGGAATTAAAAATTATGAGGAGCTTCCGGTGAACTGCCGCAAATATATTGAGTTTGTGGAAGAGAAGATCGGATTCCCCATTACCATGATTTCCAACGGCCCCGGAAGAAATGATATTATTTATAGAAATAAATAAAAATTAGACAGCGGCAGTATATCCGCAGCAGAGCATCCGCGCCGGGGACTTTTCTCCGGCGTGCGCTGTATTTGCGTTTGAAAGAGTGAAGGAGGGGAATACGATGAACCGTGTAGGATATTATAATGGGGAAATAGCACCTGTAGAGGAACTGAAGGTTCCGGTTCTGGATCGGGCATATTATTTTGGGGATGGCGTTTACGATGCTACTTCCGTAGCAAATGGTAGGGCTTTTGCCCTGGAGGAGCATCTGGATCGTTTTTATAATAGCTGCAGAATGCTTTTTATTCCCTTTGAAATGTCCAGGGAGGAGCTGACCGGGGAATTAGAGAAAGTGATCAGGGCTTTTGACGGGGAATATGGTCTTCTGTACTGGCAGGCATCCAGAGGGACTGCTTACCGTGGACATAAATTTCCGGGAAAAGAAGTAAAGCCGAATCTGATGATTATGCTGAATCCCATTCATCCGGATCCCATGAGCAAAAAAGTAAAGCTGATCACCATGGAGGATACCAGGTATTTCCACTGTAATATTAAGACACTGAATTTGATCCCCAATGTCATGGCAGCAGAGAAGGCAGAAGCCATGGGCTGTGATGAAACCGTATTCCACAGAGGAGACAGGGTGACGGAGTGTGCACACAGCAATGTCTCTATTATTAAGGACGGTGTGCTTCGGACAGCTCCCTGCGACAATCTGATCCTGCCGGGCATCACCAGAAAGCATATGATCGAGCTGGCTCATGAACTGGATATTCCGGTTGTGGAGGAATCCTTTACACTGGAAGAACTGTTCCGGGCAGATGAGGTTATTGTCAGCCGTTCCGGTGCATTGTGCCATGGTGCGGAATCCATTGACGGAAAACCTGTGGGCGGCAGGGCTCCGGAAATTCTGGAAAAGCTGTTTGCTGCCTATGAGGAGAAATTTCAGAAAGGAACAGGGCAGAAATAAGGTTGAAGAATTTAAAAAGAGCAGCAGCAATTGTGGGAGCGGTATTGCTGCTTTTGGTATTTTGTCTTCCAATGATATTTGCATTGGGAGATAGCGAAGGGTCGCAGTCTGCATTCCGGGGAGCATTGGCAGCCGCGATCATGGTGCCTTTGATGGCATACATTTTTTTACTGGGTTTTCGTTTTTTCGGAAAAAAGAAGCCCACGGAGGAGAAAGAGCGTATGATCGAAAATATTGTTTTTGATGTTGGCAAAGTTCTGGTGGATTATGACTGGGAGAATTTCCTGAAAAGTTTTGGATTTTCAGAGGAAAAATACGAAAAGATTGCAGGCGCAGTTTTCAAGAGCAGGGTTTGGGATGAGAGAGACAGAGGCCTCTATGAAGAGGAGGAATATCTCAGGCAGTTCTGCGCTGCTGCGCCGGAGTATGAGGCAGATATCCGGGAAGTTATGCGCCGAAGCCCGGAAACCATACAGCCGTTTGACTATGCAGATACCTGGGTGAAATATTTGAAAAACCAGGGCTATCATCTGTACATTCTTTCCAACTATTCCCGCTTTATGCTGGATCATACGAAAGAAAAGCTGACATTTTTGAAAGAAATGGATGGGATCGTTTTTTCCTGCGAAGTGAAGGAACTGAAACCGGAGTCCGGGATTTATGGGAAGCTTTTGGAACAGTATCATTTGGATCCGAAAAAGACCGTATTTCTGGATGACCGGGAGGAGAACTGCAGGGGAGCAGAGGCCTTGGGCATTCATGCCATTTGTTTTAAAAATCTGAAGCAGGCGGCAGCAGAGCTGGAGAAGTTTGGAGTAAAGTGAATAGAGGAATCCCAAAGGAAGTTTTTGCGGGGATGTCTGGCAGCCGGAAGGAGCTTTTACACGATAGAATATGTGTGAAGCTCCTTTTCTTATACAACGATTTGGTAAAGATTGAATCTGATTTTCGATTTTCCATATAATATTTACGAGGATTTTCACTGTTAGAGAAAATGGTAAACAGAAAAGGAGAAATAAACAATGGATGTTTCTAAAATTACAATTAATGATGTAAGTATCGAATGGCTGAATATGAAGAAGCTGACTGTGAAGCAATCCACATTTTCCACGTATTATTGCATTGTAAAGCGGCAGATCATCCCGGAGCTTGGAGAAATTCCCTTAGAAAAACTGAATTCGTCTATGATCAATGATTTTACCAGCCGGAAAATGAGAAGTGACGGGGAAGACAATAAAAAAGGACTGGGAAACAAAACCGTCAGAGACATTAATGTGGTGCTGAAATCCATTATTAAATATGCAGAACGGGAGTATCAGATGTGTAATCTGGCAGAAAATACGGTAGTGCCAAGGCTGAAAAAAGAAAAGATTGAAACACTGACAGATGATGAGGTGAAGACCCTGTTTAATTATCTGTGGGAATACAGGACAGATCCCCGCTGTGCAGGAATTCTTTTGTGTATGTATTCCGGGATGAGACTGGGAGAAATCTGCGCACTGCGCTGGAAAGACATTGACCTTTCCAATAGGCTGATCTATGTACGGCAAACTTTGCAGCGCATCGCTATTCCTGATGAAAACAGTATCCGCAAAACCCGGATCGTGATCGACGAGCCAAAAACAGCTTCTTCCATTCGGACGATCCCTATTTCCAGACAGATCTACCGGTGTATCAAAAATATCCGGGGGAAAGCGGACGAGTCCTGCTTTTTTTTAACAAACACAGACCGATTTGTGGAACCCAGGAATTACCAGTATTTCTTTAAAAGAGTACTCCAGAATAACGGAATCCGAAGCGTGAATTTTCATATTTTGCGCCATACATTTGCAACGCAGTGTGTGGCAGTGGGAATGGATGTAAAAACGTTAAGCGAAATCCTGGGACATGCGAACATCAGCATTACACTGAATTATTATGTACATTCCTCCATAGAAATGAAAAGAAAACAGATAGATTTGTTAAAACTTTGAAGAACTATAGAAATGATAAAAAAGAAACAAAAATGCATTTTCTGTTGAAAAAGTGAATATACTAGAGTATAATAAAAAACAGAAAAAGAGAACTCCTGGGATGTGCGAAGCCCCTTTTTATTTTGAACCTACATCGACATAAAGGGACTCCAAGATCGCAGCTCGGATGTCAGACCTCTCGTTGTGGTAGGCAGAAGCGCTGTTGAGGACACCCACCTAGCTCTGGCTAGGCGTCAAAGAGAAGGGAACGGCATTTCGGGAATGAAAAAAGAGGACCGGTAAGAGGGTCCTTTTTATGTACATGAATATACAGGAGGATTTTGGAATGATTACGGATAGAGTGTTTGGGACACTGCCTACAGGGGAAGAGGTTCGGATCTTTCATCTGGAAAATGCGTCCGGTGCGTATGCAGAGGTAATGGATTTTGGAGCAATTCTTGTAAAATTATGTGTTCCGGATAAAGAAGGAAAACTGACAGATGTTGTTCTGGGATATGATGACCTGAAGGGGTATGAGACCAATGGATGTTTCTTTGGAGCAACCGTCGGCAGAAACGGCAACCGGATCGAAGGAGCTGAATTTTTGATCCATGGTGAAAAAGTGATCCTTTCCCAAAATGAAAATGCAAACAATCTTCACAGCGGCCCGGACGCTTTTGAGAAAAAACTGTGGCATGCGGAGAAAATGGATACAGAGAAGAACAGCGTTACGTTTTCCAGAGTCAGCCCGGACGGAGAAAATGGTTTTCCGGGAGAATTTAAGGTTTCCGTAACTTATACTTTTACGGAAGAAAATGAACTGAAGATTACATATGAGGGATGCAGCGATAAAGCTACAGTAGCCAATTTAACCAATCATTCCTACTTTAATCTTTCCGGAGAAGGAAGCGGCAAGGTGCTGGATCAGGAACTTCAGCTTTATGCAGAATATTTTACTCCTTTGAAGAGCAGCCAGGGAATACCTAACGGTGAATATGCCCAGGTAGCAGGAACGCCTATGGATTTCACCAAGGCGAAGAAAATCGGCAGGGATATTGATGCAGATTATGAGCAGCTGATCTTTACAGGCGGCTATGACCATAATTACGTAACAGACAATTATGCAAAAGGTACTGTAAGGGTGATTGCCAATGCGGTTTCACAGGAAACAGGCATTGCCATGGAAGTAAAATCCGATTGTCCGTGTGTACAGCTTTATGCAGGCAATTTCATTGAGCGGGAACAGGGTAAAAACGGACATATTTACGGCAAGAGAGACGGTTTTTGCCTGGAGACCCAGGTGGAACCTAATGCAGTGAATGAAGAGCGTTTCCATTCTCCTGTTTTGGAAAAGGGAGAGGTTTATAAATCGGAAACTTCTTACAGATTTTTTATTCAGGAAACAAAATAAAGTTGCGATATTTTCTGGTTTTCCTCATATAATCCTACTATGAGGAAAACCAGATTTTTTTATAGCTTAAAATTTGCTTTGCTGATCTTACTTGCATGGATGCTCCTGCTTGAAGAAGCTGTCCGTCTGAACATGAGCCGGGAAGCGGACATGAAGCGCAAATCAAACGAGACAGAGGCGCAGGGGAAAAACTTTCCTGAGAAAACGGAAGTGCAGGAGGAGCCGGCTGTCAAAAAGGAACCGGAAGAAACGTCAGCTTCATGTGACTCTGATGGAAACACCACAGAGCCGGAAGAAATAAAGATCCGTGTACTTTTAATGGATACGGGCTATCGGTCCTGCTTCCATCCTTCCGTGACGGTGGCCTATAACGGCGAAGAAGTTACATACACTGCTTCCCAGGCGGAAGCAGAAGCTTCGCCCATTCTCATTCCGGAGCAGGAAAAGGGAATACAGATAAGAAGCATTGAACGGCAGCAGGGAAATCCGACATACCAGGGCAGCCTGGAAATCAGGAGTACTTTAGATGGTCTGCTGCTGATCAATGAACTTCCCCTGGAAACCTATCTAGAATCCGTAGTGCCAAGCGAAATGCCGTCGTCTTATGAAAGCGAGGCCTTGAAAGCACAGGCAGTCTGTGCAAGAACCTATGCCTGCAGACAGATACAGGAATCCCGCCTGGAAGAATATGGGGCGGATGTGGATGACAGCGTGAGCTTTCAGGTTTACGGCAACATTTCTCCTCAGGAGAGTACCACAAAGGCAGTCCGGGAAACTGCAGGGCAGGTACTGTGCCAGAATGGGCAGCTTATCCAGGCCTATTACTTTTCTACCTCATCCGGGGCAACCAGCACGGATGAAATCTGGGGCGCAGAGAAAGCAGCATCTTATCTTAAGGCTGTTTCCTGTCAGTTTGACCAGGAAGAACCCTGGAGTGCATGGAGTGTCACGATTCCCTGGAAGACGCTGCTTCTGCGGGCCGCCAATGTCCTGGAGGAAAACGGAAGCGCTGTCATGCCAGATTCTGAAAGCATTGACGTACAAAGTCCGGAGAACAGCAGAGATCTGAAAGCCCTGGAAATTACCAGAAAAAATCAAAGTGATGCAGTAACCGGGCTTCATGTGGTAACAGCAGGCGGCTCCTTTGATCTGACAGAGGAATATGCTATCCGGGAGTTTCTGTCTCCTTTGGACTGTACCATTACCGAGAAAGACGGAACAGAGGTGCAGGGCGGAAATCTTCTTCCAAGCGCCTATTTTACTATGGAAGTCGATTCCGGGAATTCGGTTGTTATCCGGGGAAGAGGCTACGGGCATGGTGTCGGCATGAGCCAGACTGCAGCAAACCGGATGGCAGCGCAGGGGTACGACTATCCGGAAATCCTGGATTATTTTTTCCGGGATGTAAAAATTCAACAGGTAGACACAAAAGCAGATTCATGATAGAATATAAAATATTTGAGAAACGGATATCCAAGACACAGAAAGGGCAGAACAATGAAAGAGAACAGGAAAAAGCCGGTATATTCCCTGATCATGGGATTTGTGAATCGCACAGGGGAAGACCATATAGGTGCCTATGCTGCTCAGGCCGCCTTTTTCATGATTATGTCTTTTATGCCATTTATCATGTTTTTAACAGCAATGATAAAATATACGCCTCTTACCTATGATATGATGCAGCAGGCAATCAGCAGCATCATTCCGGAGAATCTCCAGGATGCAGTGATGGGGATTGTGGCAGATATATATTACAAAAATACGGCTGTGTTTTCCATAACCTCCGTGGCGGTTGCTCTCTGGTCTTCGGGGAAGGGCGTGATGTCTCTGAGCAACGGGCTGAATACTATTTATCATGTAAATGAGACGCGTAACTGGATTTTAAAGAGGATAAAAGCTGTTTTTTATACATTTTTATTTGTGATCGCGCTGATCGCCAGCCTTTTGATGCTGGTTTTAGGAAATCGGATACAGATGATCCTTACAAGGCATGTGCCTTTCCTTGGGAAGATCATCGCAAGAATTATCGGGGCAAGAACGCTGATCGTATTCAGCGCCCTTTTTTTGATTTTCCTTTTGCTGTACAAGGTGCTGCCTAACCGAAAGGCAACACTGAAAAGCCAGGTTCCGGGTGCTTTGCTGAGTGCAATTGCCTGGTCTTTATTTTCCTATGGCTTTTCCCTATACTTTTCTTTCTTTCCGGGCATTACCAATATGTATGACGGAAGTTTGGCTGCAATCATCCTGGTGATGCTGTGGGTGTACATCTGTATGAACCTTCTGCTTTATGGTGCGGAGATTAATGCCTATTTTGAAAAGCAGTTCCGTCAGGCACAGCGGTCGGTCCATGAGCTTTTGACAAAAGAGAAAAAAAATTCTCCTTGACATCTTTTTCCGGCTGTGGCATAGTATTAAAAAGATAGAGAAAGGCATAGAAGGTGTTTTTAGAGGATTATTTTCTTACAGAGAGAGGGAGTCACCGGCTGCAAGCTTCCTTAAGTTCAGATGATTCTTGAGTTTCCCACCGGAGCCGCATTTCTGAAACAGCAGTAGGAAATGACGTCCCTGCGCGTTAAGCAGAACCGAGCGCCTGTCTATTGTGCAGGAATCAGGGTGGTACCGCGGATACAGCTTCGTCCCTATTATGGGGATGGAGCTTTCTTTTTTGCTGTCAAGCCCTGCTGCAAACGATATTTTATAAAAAGGAGATAAAACCATGGACATGAAAGAAAAACTCCAGGAACTGGCGGAAACCGCAAAAGCGCGGATAGAAGAGTCAGAAGGCCTGGACAAGTTAAATGATGTAAGAGTTGCCTATCTTGGAAAAAAAGGGGAACTGACTGCCATTTTAAAGAGCATGAAAGAGGTTGCCCCGGAAGAACGTCCCAAAGTGGGGCAGCTTGTAAATGAAACAAGAGCCAGGATCGAAGCCCTTTTGGAGGAATCCAGAAAGAAGCTGGAAGAGACGATCCGTGAAGAAAAATTGAAGGCAGAAGTTATTGACGTTACCCTTCCTGCCAAAAAGTCGCTCATCGGCCACCGCCATCCCAATACCATTGCCCTGGAGGAAGTCGAGCGTATTTTTATCGGTATGGGCTACGAAGTGGTAGAAGGACCGGAAGTGGAATATGCGGATTATAACTTTACAAAGCTGAATATTCCGGAAGATCATCCTGCAAGAGATGAACAGGATACGTTCTTTATTAACGATTCCATTCTGCTTCGTTCCCAGACTTCTCCGGTACAGGCGCGTACCATGGAAAAAGGCAAGCTTCCCATTCGTATGATTGCACCCGGACGTGTATTTCGGTCTGATGAAGTGGATGCAACCCATTCTCCTTCTTTCCACCAGATCGAAGGTCTTGTGATTGACAAAAACATTACCTTTGCAGATTTAAAGGGGACACTGGAGGAATTTGCCAAAGAACTGTTCGGACCGGAAACAAAGACAAAGTTCAGGCCTCATCATTTTCCATTCACAGAGCCAAGCGCAGAAGTGGATGTTTCCTGCTTTAAATGCGGAGGGGCGGGCTGCCGTTTCTGTAAAGGCTCCGGCTGGATTGAAATCTTAGGTTGCGGTACGGTTCACCCCAATGTTCTGCGCATGTGCGGCATTGACCCGGAGGAATACACAGGCTTCGCATTTGGTGTAGGCCTGGAGCGTATCGCACTTTTAAAATATGAGATCGACGACATGAGACTGTTGTACGAAAACGACATTCGTTTCTTAAAACAGTTCTAAACTAGAAGAAAGAGAAGGGATAACGAACATGAATACTTCAATGTCTTGGATTAAGATGTATGTGCCGGATCTGGATGTAACGGCGCAGGAATATACCGATGCCATGACCTTATCCGGAACCAAGGTGGAAGGTTATGAAAAACTGGATGCAGATCTGGAAAATATTGTGATCGGCCAGATTACAAAAATTGAAAGACATCCGGATGCAGACAAGCTGATCATCTGCCAGGTAAATGTAGGAAAGGAATCTGTTCAGATCGTAACAGGTGCGCCCAATGTAAAAGAGGGGGACAAGGTTCCCGTGGTTCTGGACGGCGGACGTGTGGCCGGAGGACACGACGGCAAAATGACCCCGGGAGGAATCAAAATCAAAAAAGGCAAGCTTCGGGGAATTGAGTCCTGCGGTATGATGTGTTCCATCGAAGAGCTGGGAAGCACCAGGGAGATGTACCCGGAAGCACCGGAATACGGCATCTATATTTTCCCGGAAGATGCAGTTGTAGGAGAAAATGCTGTAAAAGCACTTGGCCTTGATGATACGGTTTTTGAATATGAGATTACTTCCAACCGTGTAGACTGCTACGGTGTCATTGGAATAGCCAGAGAAGCAGCTGCAACTTTTCAGAAGAAATTCTGCCCGCCGGAAGTAAAAGCAACCGGAAATGAGGAAAATGTTTCCGATTATATTAAGGTAACGGTGCAGGATCCGGATCTTTGTCCCCGCTATACAGCAAGGGTGGTAAAGAATATTAAAATCGGCCCTTCACCAAAATGGATGCAGAGATGCCTGGCAGCAAACGGAATCCGCCCGATTAATAACCTGGTGGATATTACCAATTATGTTATGGAAGAGTTTGGACAGCCAATGCACGCTTACGACCTGGATATGATTGAAGGACATGAGATCATTGTCCGCCGTGCCGCAAAGGACGAAAAATTTGTAACTTTGGACGGACAGGAGCGTACCATGGATGATTCCGTTCTGATGATCTGTGACGGAAAAAAGGCCGTAGGGATTGCAGGTATCATGGGCGGCGAAAACTCCATGATCACAGATAAAGTCCGGACAGTTCTTTTTGAAGCTGCCTGCTTTAACGGAACCAATATCCGCCTTTCCTCCAAAAGGATCGGTCTCAGAACAGACGCGTCCGGCAAATTCGAAAAGGGACTGGATCCCAATAATGCCCAGGCTGCCATTGACAGAGCATGCCAGTTAATGGAGGAATTAGGTGCCGGTGAAGTGGTAGGCGGCATGGTGGATGTCTGCAGCGAAACAAGAGAGCCTTCCCGCGTGGCATTTGATGCTGACCGGATCAATGCACTTCTTGGAACGAATCTTTCAAAAGAAGAGATGCTGGGATATCTTGCCCGCGTGGAACTGACCTATGATGAGGCAACAGGGGAAATCGTAGCACCTACCTTCCGGCAGGATATCCACTGCCTGGCAGATATTGCAGAGGAAGTGGCAAGATTTTACGGTTATGATAAGATTCCTACCACCCTGCCGACCGGAGAAGCTACCACCGGAAAAATGCCCTTTAAGCTTCGTATTGAAAGCGTGGCAAGGGATATAGCAGAATACTGCGGATTTTCTGAGGGTATGAGCTATTCTTTTGAAAGCCCAAAGGTGTTTGACAAGCTGCGCTTTCCTTCAGACAGCCCTCTTCGCCAGGCAATTACAATCAGCAACCCCCTTGGAGAGGACTACAGTATTATGCGTACTACGACGCTTAACGGAATGCTGACCTCCCTGGCTACCAATTATAATAGAAGAAACAAAGATGTCCGCCTCTATGAAATGGGCAATGTTTATCTTCCGAAGGAGCTTCCCCTGAAAGATCTTCCGGATGAAAGAACACAGTTTACCTTAGGTATGTACGGCAAGGGTGACTTCTTTGACATGAAGGGTGTCTGCGAGGAGTTTTTCGAAAAAGTGGGAATGAAGGCAAAAATGGAGTATTCTCCGGACAGCAATAAAACTTATCTTCACCCGGGAAGACAGGCAAATATGATCTACAACCATACTGCAGTGGGCTATCTTGGAGAGGTTCATCCGCTTGTCGCAGATACTTACGGAATCGGAGAAAGAGCATATATTGCAGTGATCGATATTCCTACCGTTCTGGAATTTGCAGGATTTAATCACAAATTCACCGGCATTGCTAAATATCCGGCAGTAACCCGCGACCTTAGTATGGTTGTTCCCAAAGAGGTGCTCGCAGGCCAGATTGAAGCAATCCTGGTACAGAGAGGCGGAAAGATTCTGGAATCTTACCAGTTATTTGATATTTACGAAGGAAGCCAGATTAAGGCGGGCTATAAATCCATGGCTTATTCCGTTGTCTTCCGTGCACATGACAAGACGCTGGAGGAGAGCGAGATCACAGCTGCAATGAAGAAAATCCTGAACGGACTTACAGGTCTTGGAATCGAGTTGAGAAGCTGATGCGGATTTATATTGTAAGACACGGCATTACAAAGTGGAATGTGCTGAAAAAGGTACAGGGCTCTGCGGATATCCCTCTTGCAGAAGAGGGGATCCGCCTGGCGAAAAGAACAGGAGAGGCATTAAAGGATGTTCCTTTTGACATCTGTTTTACCAGCCCTCTCATTCGTGCCAGGAAGACCGCGGAGTTGGTACTTGGGGATCGGCTGGCAGTAGTTCCTGTGATAGAGGATGCCCGGATTCAGGAGATTGACTTCGGCGTTCTGGAGGGAACCTGCTTCAAAGATGAAAAAGGAAATGTTATCAGCGAAGAAATGAACACTTTCTTTCATGACCCGGACAAATTTCTTCGTCCGTCCGGAGGAGAGAATATTCAGGATATTTGTAAAAGAACCAGGGATTTCTGGCAGGAAAAGATTTCCGACCCTGCACTTTTTGACAAAACAGTTCTGATTGCCTCTCACGGATGTGCGGTCAGAGCACTTTTACAGAATGTATATCCCAAAGGAACTCCCTTCTGGAACGGATGCGTTCCGCCAAACTGCAGTGTGAATATTATCGAGGTTACCAACGGAACCAGTGTTTTTCTGGCAGAAGATGAAGTTTTTCCCAATTAGTGTAATGAGTAAAAGACCCATGAGAAGCCGCCGCATGAATGCAGAATGTGTTTGTACGGCGGCTTATTTTCTGTCAATTCTCCGGGAAACTGCAAATTACTATCTTGTACGCCATAAAGTGATATGATATGATAGAAAAAAGCTGTTATGTCCGAATGATGATGTCATATCAGCAAGAAAAATGAGGAGGCTGATTATGGGGAAAAAAATTGTTAATATTGTGCTTTTTTTAGCTGTACTTGCCGCTGCAGTGGGGATGACCATTTATGTGGGACAGGGCGCTGCAGGAGTCATGATTTATAATTTTGTATTCCTTGGTGTTATGGTTATTTTATATTTGGCAGGCATGATCGGCGGAATGTTCCGCATGAGTGCTATTTCGGATGCGCTTTCCAGTGCTACGGAAGAGATTTCCGGTATTTTTAAAACAACCGGAAAAGTAGCCACAGAGAAGCTGGTTCATTTAAATGATATTTTTAATCATACATATCTTGACGGGAAAATGGAGAATTTCACAGACAGTGTGTCAAGAAGTGAGGAAGGAATCGGAGAGATTGAGGAGTATCTCAATGAAGAGGAGCTTGATAATCACATTCACAAACGGCTTCTGGAGATGATCCCGGATATTTTTACCAGCCTTGGTATCCTTGGAACCTTTGTAGGTCTTGTATGGGGGCTGAAGAACTTTGCACCCAATGATTACGAAGCAATGACCAGCTCTGTTGCTTCGCTTGTAGATGGTATCAAGGTTGCTTTCCTTACTTCCATATACGGAATTGCCCTGTCTATTATCTATACTTTTGGAATGAAAAGCGAATACTCTGCCATGACAGAAAACCTTCGGGCATTTCTGGAGAAATTTCATTCCTGCGTCATGCCCACTGCAGAGAATGAATCACGCAACCTTCTGGTTTCCAGTCAGAAGAACCAGACTGCAGCTATGGAGCAGATGGCAGAACAGTTTTCCGTGCAGATGGCGGACAGCTTTGAAAAGGTCATTACGCCTACCTTTGTAAAAATGAACGAATCTTTGGATATGCTTGCAACATCTGTGCTTCGCTGTCAGAAGGATGCAGTGAAGGATATCCTGGATGTATTTTTAAAGGAGATGCATTCTTCTTTCAATTTTCAGTTTAAGGATTTCACTGATTCGCTGGAGAAGCTTAAGAAGGCGCAGAATGATAATGCCGCATATACCAGCGAGCTGTACCAGACGATGACCCGCCAGCTTACGGATTCTTATATGAAGCAGGAGCGTATGATGCGGTCTCTCATGGAAGAGATGACGAATACCCAGGGCAAATATATGGATACAGCCAGCCGGATCCTTCAGGATAACAGAGAGATTCAGAAAATGCAGCAGGCGGACTATCAGCATATTGCGGATTATATGAAGGATGCAGAAAGATCCTCAGCGAAATTCTGGGTGGCATGTAATCAGACTATGCAGAAGTATGTGGAGTCTGCATCCAGTACGGTAGAACATATTTCTTCTAACAGTCAGGCAAGCGAAGAGGTTCTTCGCTCCAATAAACGTCTGATTGAGGAATTCAATTCCAGAATGGGCGAATTTATGGAATATCAGAAAAAATCCTACCAGACCATGGATCAGGTGCGTGCTCTCCTTACAGATATTACTGTGGCCAAGAACAGCAAGGATGTTTACCTGTCAGGCGGAAATCTGTCTGCCCAGAACAGCAGCAGGGAGACCCTGAGACAGATGCAGAGTATGTTTGAGGAACAGAATGAACGTCAGCAGGCAGCACTTGATGAAATGTCCAAAAGCATTAAGGATCTTTCCAGAAATGCACAGAAGGGTAAATTCAGTATATTCAAATAAAAGGAGAGACGCATGCGCAGAAGAAAAAAATCAGATAACGGAGGATTTAATATCTGGCGTTCTTATTCCGATATGATGGCGGGTGTCCTGCTTCTTTTTGTCCTGATTATGTGTGTTACTTTATTCCAGGCCCAGAAAAGCTATAATGACAGCATCAAGGAGCGTGATGAAAAAATCGCCCTGCAGGAACAATATACCCTGGAACTTCTTGCACAGCAAAACGCTCTGGAAGAAAAAGAGGGACTGCTAAAAAATCAGGATGAGCAGCTGAAATCCCAGGATGAAAAACTGGAGGAGCAGAAGCTTCTTCTCGCAGAACTGGCCGCCAAGCTGAAGGAACAGGAGAAAACGCTGAATGCACAGCAGACTTCCCTGGATGAAAAGACTGCCCTTCTGAAAGATCAGCAGGCGCAGATCGACCAGATCATCGGCGTAAAAGCCGAAGTAGTAGAATCCTTAAGAAAAGAATTTGCAAAAAACAATGTAAATGTAGATATTGATTCCCAAACAGGTGCATTGGCACTGGATGCAAACGTGATGTTTGACTATAATGAAGCAGAGCTTACAGAAGAGGGAAAATCTGCTTTGGAGCAGGTTCTTCCTATCTATTGTAAAGTGCTTCTGGAAGAAGAGCATATGCCTTATCTGGCGGAAATCATTATTGATGGATATACGGATACGGACGGTGACTACAGCTACAATCTGGAACTTTCCCAGCAGCGTTCTCTTGCAGTTGCCCAGTACCTTCTGGATATCCAGTATGAGTTTTTGAATGATTCCCAGATTAAGAGCCTGGAGAATTACCTGACAGTCAATGGCCATTCCATGGCAAACCCGATTCTGGATGCAGAGGGAAACGTGGATAAAGATGCTTCCCGCCGTGTAGAGGTGAAGTTCCGTCTGAAAGATGATGAAATGATCAGTGAACTGAATAAGATCATGTCAGATGTAAGTTCCGGAGAATAAGCAATATGAAGAATCAAAATAAGAAAATGCCGATACTTCTTGGAATCGTCCTTTGCCTGTGTATCGCAGCAGGTGCCGGATATCTGCTGCGAAACGCTTACCTCCTGAAAAAGGATAACAGGCAGCTGGACGAGCAGTTTACAAAGGAACTGGAAGAAAGCCAAAAGACCATAGATCAGTTGAAGGAACAGAAAGCAGAGCTGGAGACAGATATTCAAAAAGTGGAAGAAGAGAGGAACCATGTTTCAATAGAAGAATCTCAGCAGACCCGGGAACCTTCCGAACCAACCCCGATCCCTCTCCGTGCCGGGATCCTGGATTGTCAGCCCGGAGAAATTCTGCCTGCGGAAACTTTATATCTGGATAACCCGGGAATCTATTTCACTGCTTCCCCTATTCCGGAAGGAGAGGAGATCTGCCTGCGGATCATGGATCTGCTGCCCGGGGACGCTGACTCTGTCCCCTTCGGGAATCTTCGGTATTTAAAGATGCCGTATTATCAGCAAAATGGAGAAATCCATGTGGGAGAGATGGTGGTAACTTCTGCACTGTCTCAGACAGTACTGGATACTTTTTTAGATCTTTTTCAGAAAAAGCAGTCATTTCCGTCCATGGAACTGAAAGACAATCTGTGGATAGAAGAAACAGATCTGGCTCATATTACAGAAACATATTTATCAAGTGAATAGCATCTTCTGAACAGCCTGCCGGGTATTTTTTTCCGGGCAGGCTTTCTTTTTGGAAAAAAGGAAAGTGTTAAAAAATGGAGCCGGGATTGTTGAAAATCAGAGAAATCACAATATTTGTTTGTTGCCCGGGAGAATTTTTTTTTATAGAGTACTGTTAGTACAAAAAATGTGGGAAAGAGGAGTGTGTTTACAATGACAAAGTTACATATGATATGCGATACAGGGAGGCTTTTATGAGTTATCAGGTAATCTTTAAACAATACAAAGAAAGTACTCCGGTAAAAGAAGAACGATGGAGTCCGGAAGAAAGAACCGGGGAACAGGTGAAAGATTTCCGTGAATTTCCGGTAAGGATCCACTTCCGTTTCAGCAGCCGGGAAGACAGGGAGAGTGTGCTTCTGGAAGCGGAGCTTTTGGAAAAATTACAGGAACCTGTGTCTCTCGCTTTGGAATATAAAAAAGAAAACTGGAAAAAAACGGAATATGTCTTTATGCCGGGCGCAGTGTATGATGGAAACCGTATGAAAAGTATGAAAATTCCGTATCCGCCCTATCATGCAGGCATGATGGATGGCAGGTGGGATTCAGTCATTACGGATATTCCTCATCTTGACAGAGAAAAGGCAGAATCCAGGATTCAGTTTCGTTCCGGAGATATGACGACTCCGGCGATGGGATATTACGACGGAGAAAAAGACGGAGGAGAGATCCTTCTTGCAAAACATGAAATAAACGGCGAGTACACCGGATTTACGGTGGAAGAAACAGAAAATGCTGCTGCCTTCCGTGTTCAGGTTCCGGCTGTAAGGGAAGAAAAGAAATATTATTTCGGCGAACTCCCGGATGGTTCCGGCTTTTATCCTACCTGTGATTACGCTTCTGATGACAGAGGGATGATTTTGAAACAGGGAGAGAAGATCCGTTTTGAGGTACGCAAATATCGGATCGCGTCACAGACAATTCCGGAATACCTGAAAAAATGTAATGTACTTCGCGAGGATATGGAAGAAGGAACGGACTTTTGCAGTATTCCCTTCTCTGCCGCCTATGATGCGGTGAAGGCGAAATATGAGAAATATAATTTCACAGAAGAGGGATATTACCGCGTAGGAACGGAAACCGAGGTGCCTCCTGCCTACTGGCAGGCAGGATGGGTGGGCGGGGGAATGAATACCTGCTCCTTCCTGAGAGAGGACCATGGAATTGCCCGCGAACAGTCGTTAAGTACATTGAAGTTTATCATAGAGCATCTTCAGCAGGAAAGCGGCTGGTATGTACCGATGTATGCAAAAGGAAAAAGGTACGGCGATAACTTCCAGGATGATGGAAGCAATATTTCCCTTACAAGGAAGAATGGGGATATGGTCTATTTCCTTTTGAAACAGGCAATGGAACTGAAAAACCAAAAGGAAATGCTTCCCGGTTTGGAAGAAAGTATCCGGCTTCAGGCAGATGCATTTGTACGGTTTTTCCGAAAGAACGGTCAGCTTGGCCAGTTTGTGGATACAGATAGGGATACGCTGCTGCAGGGCGGAACTGCCTGTGCAGCCATTGTCCCAGCAGCGCTGGCGCTGGCCTATGAATATTTTGGAGAAGAAGCTTATCTGACGACTGCGGAAGCGCTTGGAGAGCTTTATGACAGGGAATTTCTTCAGAAAGGTGTGTTGAACGGCGGGCCCGGAGAAATCTGCCAGGCTCCTGACAGTGAATCTGCTTTCGCCTTTCTGGAATCCTGCGTCCAGCTCTATGAAACCACAGGAAAAGAGATCTGGCTTTCCAGGGCAAAAGAAGCCTTCGAGCTGGCGATTACGTGGGTGGTAAGCTATGACTTCCATTTTCCAAAGGAAAGCACAGCGGCAGGCCTGGGCGCCCATACAAGGGGAACGGTTTTTGCCAATGCCCAGAATAAGCATTCTGCTCCGGGAATCTGTACACTTTCTGGAAATTCCATGCTGAAGCTTTACCGATTTACAGGGGATACCAGGTATCTTACCTGGATGAGCAGGATCAGCCATGCGCTTTCCCAGTTCGTGTCACTTGAAAACCGTCCGGTCTATACTCTGGCGGGAAAAAATCTGCCTTCCGGATACTTTAATGAGCGTGTACAGACCTGCGACTGGGAGGGAAAAGAAACCATAGGGGAGTTTCTTTACGGTTCCAACTGGCCGGAAGTTACCATGCTTCTTACTTACACAGAAATCCCGGGAATTTATGTGGACTCTGAGAAGGAACTGATCTGGTGCTCTGACCATGTGAATGTGAAAGCAGAGTTTTGGAAAAATGAAGAGGATGAGTTTTGTCTGAAAATCACCAATCCTTCGGATTATGACGCAAAAGTGACCCTTCTGGTGGACGGAGACCGGAATCAGAAACTGGGACATTTGTATTTCCACAGGATGGAACAGATTGAAATAAAAGCAGGAGAAGAAGTCATAAAAAAGGGGAAAAAACAATGACAAAGAAAGAACGTGTTTTGGCAGCAATCCATCATCAGGAGCCTGATAAAATTCCAAAGGGAGAGCTTTATATTCAGCCGCAGATTGCCAATAAGCTTCTTGGAAAAGAATATCCGCTGGATCATCAGTGCTTTGAAAGAGACAAGGCAGTGAGGGAGCTTCTGTGTATGGATGTGATCAATGTGGGTGACTGGCCTGAGTGGCAGATCGGAGAGACAGAGGACGGTAAAAAAATTGTAAAAAGCGTTTACGGACAGACGTTTTTGGTAGGAGACGAGAGTAAATGCCTTTTGCATCCCCCTCTTGATATTGAAGATGCAGAAGAATATGAGGAGCCGGATATTTCCAAAGTAACCGGGGAACTGGTAGAGCGCTATGCAAAGGAAACGGATTTTTTTGTATTTGCCCAGATCGGCGGTCCTATTTCCATGCTCAATGAAATGTTTCCTATGGAGGATTACATGGTAAACTGTATTACTTATCCGGAGGAAACGCGGATGATCTCAGAAAAGGTAATTGCTTATGAAATCAAAAAGGCAAAGCTTTTTATTGATAAAGGCGCAGATGGAATCCTCATTGCTGACGATATGGCTTTTAATACGGGAACCTTTCTTCCGCCCTATGTGATGGAGGAGAATGTGTATCCGTTTTATAAACAGATGGTGCAGGAAATCAAAGCTTACAGGGATGTTCCGGTTTTTATTCACAGTGATGGAAATTTGAATAAGGTGATGGACGATCTTGTCGAATGCGGCTTTGACGGAATACAGTCTCTGCAGCCCTCCGCAGGAATGGATATTGGAGAAATCAAAGAGAAATACGGGGACAGGCTGTGCCTGTGGGGAAATATTGATCTTGATTACATTATGTGCTTCGGTTCCACGGAAGAAGTTCGGGAGGATGTGAGAAGAACCATCGAGATTGCTTCTCCGGGAGGGGGATTTATCTTATCTACCTGCAATACCATGGTAGATATCATTCCTCCGGAAAACATTCTGGCAATGATCCGTGAAGCGGAAAAACATTGATTTGTTATTCTGCCAAAATGATCCGGGTGCAGAATTAGAAGTTTTTTTCATTGGAAAACTGTGAAATCACAGGATTTGGAAGTTGAAAAATACAAGAAAATAGGTTAACAATAGAGACAGGCGCAGGACCAAAGAGAAAAATCCTGCAAAGAAAAAATAAGGAGGGACAGCAAATGAATAAGCGGATAGGCAGAGCCGGAAGAAAGAAAACAATGACCCTGACCGCAATGGCATTTCCGGCGGCACTGCTTCTTTTTATCTTTTCCTATGTGCCGATCGTGGGACTGGTGATCGCTTTTAAAGATTTCCGCTATGATAAAGGATTTTTGGGAAGTGAGTGGATCGGATTTAAGAACTTTGAATTTTTCTTCAGATCCAATGACGCATGGGTGGTATTGCGGAATACGATCGGATTGAATTTTCTGTTTATTGCAATGACACTTATCGTTTCCGTTGCGGTTGCTTTGGTGATGAATGAGGTACGCAGCCGCGGTGTGATCAAGATCGTGCAGACCATCATGTTTTTTCCGTACTTTATGTCATGGGTTGTAGTCGGATATCTGCTGTATGCATATCTGCATCATGATTACGGGATCCTGAACCAGGTACTTGCCTTCTTTGGATTGCACAGTGTTTCCTGGTATGCGAAATCGGCATACTGGCCTGCCATACTGACTTTTATGTTCGTGTGGAAAAATGCAGGATATTACAGCGTTATTTATTATGCAGGAATCATTGGGATCGACGATACTTATTATGAGGCAGCAGCACTGGACGGTGCCAGCCGCTGGCAGATGGTCTGGAAGATTACCCTGCCCATGATCAAGAGCCTGATCATTGTAATGACGATTCTTCAGATCGGACGAATTATGTACTCAGATTTTGGCCTTTTCTACAATCTGACAAGGGATCAGGGTGCACTTTATGCAACAACGGATGTTCTTGATACTTATATTTACAGAGCGCTTCGTGTAACAGGAGATATTGGAATCGGTTCTGCTGTAGGATGTTTTCAGGCAGTGGTAGGATTTATCCTTATTATGGGATCCAATCTTATTGTCCGCAAAATTGACAGAGACAGCGCATTGTTCTAAGGGGGATCATTATGAAGAAAGACATATCATTTGGACCAAAGCTTGCGATTTACCTATTTCTGGTCTTAATTTGCCTGATCTGTGTCATTCCCATCATTACTGTAGTCTCCATTTCATTTTCCAGTGATCTGCAGATTGCAAAGGAAGGATACGGAATCTTTCCAAAAGGGTTTGTATTAGATGCTTATAAATATGTTTTTAAAGACTCAGAAGCAATTTTACGCTCTTACGGTGTAACAATTCTGGTAACTCTTATGGGACTTGGGGGCGGACTATTGTTAAACGCCATGATCGCCTATGTACTTTCCAGAAGAGATTATGTTTACCGCAAACAACTTACCGTATTTTTGATCATCCCTATGGTACTGAACGGAGGACTGGTTCCTACCTATATTTGGATGACAAAATACCTGAATCTGAAAAATACGATCTGGGCGATGCTTCTTCCGCTTCTGATCGTACCCTGGTTCATTATTCTTCTGAGAACATTCTTCTCAGAAATACCGTCCTCGCTTATGGAGGCAGCAACCGTGGACGGAGCGGGAGAATTTACCATCTTCTTTAAGATCGTACTTCCCCTGGCAAAACCGGCGCTGGCAACCGTAGGGATGTTTATCACGCTGAATTACTGGAATGACTGGTTCCAGCCGCTGATGTATGTTGACAACAGGGATCTGTATAATCTGCAGTACAGATTGTATATCCTTATGAGAGACGTACAGGAGATGATGAAGAACTCCGCAATTTCCGGAATGGGCATCAGTATTGCAGATATGCCTACAGAGTCCATGCGTATGGCCATGTGTGTGATTGCGGCCGGACCGATGCTGGTTATCTTCCCGTTTTTCCAGAAGTACTTTGTAAAAGGTCTTACGGTAGGCGGTGTGAAAGGTTGATAAAAAGAAACAGAGAATGTAAATTGCTTTCGCAATTACAAAATAAAAAATAATTTTAAGGAGGAAACAATTCATGAGAGGAAAGAAAGTATTTGCTCTTGGTATGGCAGCTATTATGGCAGCCGGAACATGTACAATGACAGGAGCACAGCCTGTAAAGGCAGATGACATTGTAAAAATCAAGATTCACACACCTATTCCGGAGCAGGCAGACGGAGATGCTGTTATGGAAGCTCTGAATGAGTACACAAAAGAAAAAATCGGCGTAGAAGTAGAATATGTATTCCACGGCGGTTCCTATGGCGACAAGATTCAGACGATCATTGCTTCCGGTGAAGAATATGATGCCTGCTTTACCTCCAACTGGCTGAATCCCTATAATACGGACGTGGTAAAGGGTGCTTTCATTGATATTACAGACATGCTGGAAGAAGTACCGGCTCTGAAGGAAGTCATCCCGGAATACATGTGGAAAGCTGCTACTGTAAAGGGCGGAATTTATGCAGTTCCCAATCAGCAGATCGTAGCACGTCAGCTTGGGGCCCTTATGCCTGCAGAATTCGTGGAAGGAACAGGTACAGACATCAGCACCGTTAAGAATTTAACAGATATGGGCGAGTATGCACAGAAGGCATTTGATGAATATGGCGCAAAGGTGGGCGGTGTAAACCGCGCACAGGCTGCAGACTACTGCGGATATGAATACATCAGCGACTATATGGCAGCAGGTGCCATTAAAATGGACGATGCAGAAGCAAAAGTTGTAAACTTCTATGCAACGGACGAGTGGAAAGCAATGCTGAATGAACTTGTAGATTTAAATGAAAAAGGACTTCTTGACGGCGAGTGCGGCTACATGGATGAATACAGCGAAAGCCAGCGTGTAGCGAAAAAAACATCCGCATTCTACTCAGGAACCTATAAACCGGGCGTTGAGGCAGAGGAATCTGCACGTGCTGGCTATGACTGCGTCATGGCAGTTGCTGACACAGCTCCCTATATTTCCACAAACAGTGTTATTGCAACAATGTATGGTATTTCCGCAACATCCAAACATCCAGCAGAAACGCTGAAATACTTTGAACTTGTGAATACAGATCCGTATGTCATGAATTTGATTTCCTATGGTATTGAAGGAACACATTATAATAAAACCGGTGATACCTCCATCGAACTGATTCCTAACAGCGGATATTCCCATGGCCAGTCCTGGGCAGTTGGAAACGTATTTAATACCTACTCTCTGGCAGGACAGCCGGAGGATGTATGGGAGCAGACCAAGACATTGAACGACAGTGCAAAAACATCTCCGATCCTTGGCTTCTCCTTTGACCCGGAACCTGTAAAAATGGAAATCACAAACGTATCCAAGGTTGTAAAAGAGTATGAAAGCCTTGTAGGCGGCGAGCTTCCTGTAGAAGAGACCAATGCAGAATTCTTGGAAAAACTGGAAGTTGCAGGCGTAAATACGGTGCTTGAAGAAATGCAGGCTCAGGTGGATGCATTCCTTGCTGAACAGTAATTTGAACGACAGTTTCATATAGCCCATATTTAGGAACAGCGCTGCGGATGGGAAAATCTATCCGCAGCGTTGCTGTTCGTGCTGAAAAAATAGTTGCATTTTTGGAAAGATTATAAGAAAATAAGGATATCACAGTTTCGGAGGAAATATAGGATGAGGGCGTGGGGAAAACAGCAGGAGTATTTTATCCAGAGAACAAAAGTGCAGCAGCAGATGGAAAGAAAGCGTACTTTCAGAAAGAACTTTTTACAGATTTCTGTAAGTATGCTGATCGTGATCCTGCTGGGCATAGGGCTTATTTATGAAATTGTAAAGGATGTCATTATACAGCAGAACATACAGTTGTCCCTTCAGGCATTTTCCCAGGTGCAGTCACAGTTTGAGGAGGCAAATCATACGGCAAATACCATTGCCACCCAGGTAATGCTGGATGATATCTGCTCGGAATTTTTATATGGGGCATCACGGCAGAATATGAACAGTATTTTGCTGAACAGGGTCCGAAACCAGCTTTCCATGTATCAGAATACAAATTTTACGATTGATTCTATTTATCTTTATAACCGGACTGCAGATTTTTGGGTTAGTTCGGGATCCGGTCTGAAAGCTGCGGGAAGCGATGATTTTTCAGATACAGGGATTGTGGAACTGATTCAGGAACCGGATACATACTATACGCAGACACTGATTCCGAGAGAAGCGACCTTCGGAAATTCCAATCAGTCGGAAAAACGGGAAATGGTTTACTCCTGCCTGATGTTTACCCCCAGGGATCCGGAGGGGAATGTGGTGGTGGTAAATATGAAATTTGACAGCATGATCCATGAAATCCTTCAGATGGAATTTATGAAGGACAGCGTTATCCGGGTGATCGATGAGAAGAATAAACGGCTGGTGGAGCAGCAGACCATGGACTTTGCAGAGTCTCCGGAAATCCGGGAAACGGTGAAGAAGATGGCTTCTGAAGGAGAGAAGTACAGGGAATATACGGAAAAGGAAGAAAAATACAGCATTTTTTATCTGTATTCAGCAGGGAGTAAGTGGAACTATATCAAAGTAACAAAGTGGGGAACCGTGTTCCGCACGCTGACAGAGCTTCAGAGGAGAATGGTCATTTTCTCAGTTGTCTGTGTAATGGCGGTGCTTCTGATCTCTCTCTGGATTTCCGTATCCATTGCCAGGCTTCACGGAAAGCTGGAAATGAAATATGCCCGTATCACACAGGCCAGAAAATCCAATCCCCATATCCTCAAGGAACGTTTTCTGCTTGACTTTATTTATAACAGGAGGGTTTTCAGCAAACAAAGCCTGCGAACGGAGATGGAAAAAATTGGTTTTTCTGTTTCCGAAGACCAGAAGTTTACAGAAGTGATCCTTATGCTGGAAAATTATGAGAAGTATCAGGAGATCTTCGGGGAAAAAGGAACGTATGATATCAAATATGGATTCTGCAATATTTTTGAGGAAACCTTCGGGGAGCATTTCCGGACACTGGGATTGATCAATGATGATGAAACCATGACCTTTATTCTGGAAATCAGGGATGATGGACTGAATGAAATTGAAGAATATTTCCGGAAATTCTGTGAGAATGTGAAAGTGTTTGTTCCCTGGGATTTTATGCTGTTCGGAATCGGAAGAGCGGAGAATCTGGAACGTATTCCCGAGATGAACAGCCAGCTTGTGAATGTGACGGCTGAAGGATTCTTTTATCCCAGCAATACTTATGTGACTTATGATGAGATTATGGAAAACCATGCTCAGAGTGTGGATTTTCAGAAACTGGACGTGAGCAGTATCAGCAAAAATCTCAATGCAGGGGAGAATGCGAAAGATACCTATCAGGCTGTTTCAAAGAAATTAAAAGAATGTTCTATGGCAGGTTATATGAGTGCGATGACCTGGCTTGGAATATCTATTGTCCGTGGAGCGAAAAATTATGCGTGTTCAGAATCTCTGGGAAACGAATTCCTGGTTCAGCTGGCGCAGTGCAGAAAAGCTTCGGAGACGGAAGCACTGTTTCTGGATCTGTTTGAAAAGATTGCAGGAAACCAGAATAAAACTGCTGTAAAGAAAGGGGTAACAGGAAAACTGGATGAAGTGAAGCTTTATATTGAGCAGAATTTCCGTGATCCCAATATTACCCTTGAAAAGCTTGGAGAAGAATTCGGCGTTTCTCCCAATTATCTGGGACGTCTGTTCAAAAAAGATGCCGGAGTGTCTGTGGCGGATTATATCAATGGAGAGCGGCTGAAATGGGTGATCAGTGAACTTGAAAATACAGACAGACCGGCAAAAGAGATCGCAGAGGAATGCGGATTTGTGAGCACCAATTATTTTTACACCTATTTCCGTAAGAAAATCGGCGTGACTCCCCAGGCCTACAGGGAACAGATACATCATCCCAATGGAAATGAAGAATAACAATGCAAAACGCCCATGCTGATTACGGGCGTTTTGCATGATCCGTCAGGGATTCGATATATTCCGTAGGGGTGCGGAGCGTGTATTTTTTGAAAACCGTGGAAAAATACCCACTTGTGGTGAAACCGAGAAGCATGGCAATGTCTGTGATCGCCATGTCCTCCTGCAGCAGGATTTTTGCATACTCTATTTTTTGCTGGTTAATGAATCGCCGCGGAGAGATTCCCAGCTGCTTTTTAAATTTCTGCTTATACTGGGAGCAGGAGAGATGGGCAATGGAGGCCAGTTCCTCCAGGGAAAGCTCAGAAGTAATATGATCCAATATATAGTTCAGGGTTTTTCCGATGTCAGGAGTGAGCAGGAACTGCTCCTTCTGGGAACAGGCGATTACAAGGTGAAGAAACAGCAGCAGATAGGTGGAATCATACGGGGATCCGCCCCCATTTGAGTAAGGCGGAAGGCCTGCTTAAGCAGAGGATAGACCTCTTCTGCATTTGCCTTTACCACATGGTGCGGGATTTCTTTCAGCTGTTCGATCATATAGTGGGCAGTTTCCTTGTTGAGATAAAGGAAGTTATCCTCGTTACTGATATCAAGCTGGAACCAGTAAAGTTCCCCCAAGGCAATGGGAACCGTGTTTGTACCGTGAATTTCGTTTGGAAAAGACACAAAAACATCACCCCCTGAGAATTTATAGGAAGATGACTGGGTACAGAAGTTAATGCTGCCTTTGGCGGCAATGGTAAATTCAAAGCAGTTCTCATGATAATGCCATTCTAAGGAAGGAATGGCATTTGTCATAGTACGATGTGCAAGAGTATGAACTCCCGGGATATGGTGCTGCTCCTGAACATAGATTGCGCGGTCTTTTGTGATCGTATATTGATCTTGCCAGTTGATTGCAGAATTCATAGAAAACCTCCGCTTTTAAAATTGTACGTTGTATATAATTGATAGCAATTATTTTTTTAGAATTGTATAATAGGTACCATAGAAAGTCAATAAATAAGATCGATTTTATGAAAGGCAGAACAAACTTCCAATTGTGCATACACAGGCCTTGCATTGGAAAGATATGAACTGATGCATCGTGTATGGAGAGAAGAGGGAATTTACGAATAGGAGAGATGAAGGATGTTTGAACCGAATTATAAAAATATTATAAATTGTGCGAGAAACATAGAAGCAGAGAGACTGCCTCTTTATGAGCATAATGTTTCTTTTGAAAAGATCGGAGAAATCAAGGGCGTGGATATGATGGCCCTGTATCAGGGAGATGAAAGAGATATTCGGGAGTTTTTCCGTGTATACTGTAATTTTTTTAAAGAATATGGTTATGATGTAGTGACTTTTGAGGAATGTATCGGTACAATTATGCCGGGCAGCGGTGCACTTGGAGACAGCAGAGTGATTCCGGTGATCCAGGATGAAGATGATTTTAACAATTATCCATGGGATGAGATCCCGGATTATTATTTTGAGAGAAATTCCAAATATTTCCGTGCCCTTCGGGAGGAAATGCCGGAAGGAATGAAGGCAATCGGCGGAGTGGGAAATGGAATTTTCGAATGTGTTCAGGATGTAACCGGTTTCCAGGGACTGTGCTATATCTCTGCAGATGATGAGGAATTGTATCAGAATCTGTTTCAGAAAGTAGGAGAAACAAATCTGAAGATATGGCAGAGGTTTATGAAAGAATTCGGTGATATTTACTGTGTTCTTCGTTTTGGGGATGACCTTGGCTATAAATCCAGCACCATGCTTTCCACTAGTGACGTGAAGCAGCTTATTCTGCCCCAGTATAAGCCCATCGTAGATTTGGTACATAGTTACAACAAACCGTTTCTCCTTCATTCCTGCGGGAAGATTTTTAATGTGATGGAGGATCTGATCGAAAAGGTTGGAATTGACGCGAAGCATTCCAATGAAGATCAGATCGCGCCATTCCCTGTATGGGTGGAGAAATACGGAGACAGGATCGGAAACTTCGGCGGAGCTGACGTAGATATGGTATGCCATTGTTCTAAACAGGAATTGAAGGAGTATATCCTTGATATTATTCAGAAATCCAAGGGACAAGGCGGCTTTGCCTTTGGAACAGGAAACTCCATTCCTTCTTATGTTCCTACGGAAGGGTACCTGAATATGATTGAGATTGTCCGTGAATACAGAGGCGATTTTAAATAGATGTTATAGGGAGAGAAGCATGACACCAAGAGAGAAATTTATCAAATGTTTAAAGCGTGAACCAATTACCGGCCATGTACCGCATTTTGAACTGGTATTTTTTCTGACCATGGAGGCAATCGGGAAAATTCATCCCCAGCATCGCTGCTTTGATCAGTGGGATCAGATGAGCAGGAGAGAACAGGATCTGCATATCAAAGATATTGCGGAAACCTATATTCAGACTGCACAGAAGTATGATCACAGTGCGGTCTTTGTTCAGATTGATACCAGTGATATGAAGTGTTTTGACAGAACCGTGCGTATTCTGGAGGAAATCCGCAATCAGTCAGGGGACAGGTATTATACCATGGTTCATGGAGACCCTACGTTTGCAATTCCGACAGGAGATGATATGGTAGAGTTTTCCGCCCTTCTTTATGAGGAAGAGGACAAAATGAAGGCTCTGGCACAGAAAAGAGTAGATCACTTCAGAACTTTTGCAGAAAAAATGGCGCAGCATAAAGGGCTGCTGGATGGCTTTACCCTTTGTTCGGACTATTGCTTTAATGTGAATCCGTTTTTCAGCCCGGATTTATTTGCCGAATATATCACGCCCTATCTGAAAGAAATTCTGGATGAATACAGAAGCATGGGATATTATACCATCAAGCATACGGATGGAAATATCATGCCGATTCTGGATCAGATGGTGGAATGCGGTCCGGATGCTCTTCACTCCATTGACCCTCAGGGCGGGGTAAGCTTAAAAGAAGTGAAGGCCCTGGTGGGGGATAAAGTTGCTCTGTGCGGAAATGTAAACTGCGGTCTGCTCCAGACGGGATCTCAGGAGGAATGTGAAGCGGATATCCGCAGATCCCTAAGAGAAGGAATGCCAGGGTACGGATATATCTTCTGTACTTCGAACTGCGCCTATACAGGACTTTCCCTGGAACGTTATGAATTGATGCATAAAATCTGGAGAGAAGAAGGAATTTATACGGAATAGCTAACCCGGACTTTTTTGTAATGGATGTATAAAAAAATACTGAGTTCTATTGTGAATGAAGGGCGTTTTGGGGTGTTGTATAATGTGCTCATAAAACAGTAAGAAAAATAAATGATAGAAATAGTGATAGGAGGAGGCAATGAAATGACACCAAGAGAATTGGTATACGCGACCCTTGCATTTGAGAACAAATCAGACAGAGTACCCAGACAGATGTGGACTCTTCCTTACAGCGAATGGAAGTATGGAGATACGATAGAGAAAATCCACAGGGATTATCCTGATGATATTGTCAGTGCTCCGGCTGTATTGAAGGAAAAAACCATTGAAGAGGGAGATCCTTATAGAAAAGGGGTAAGCCGTGACGCATGGGGATGTATCGTGACGAATATTCATGAGGGCGTGATAGGAGAAGTGCTTGATCCTCTTGTGACAGACGATGACTGGGAGGATGTGGATAAGATCCATATTCCAAGAGAGTGGCTGAGCTTTGACAGAGAAGCTGTTAATGCATTTTGCAGAAGTACTGATAAATTTGTAAACTGCGGATGCTGTCCAAGACCTTTTGAGCAGATGCAGTTTATCAGGAAGACAGAGAACTTATACATGGATCTCATGGATATTCCGGATAATATGCGGAAATTCATGAAGAACATGCACAGCTTCTACTGTGAGCTTTTGGAAGAATGGGCAAAAACAGAAGTGGATGCAATTAATTTCATGGATGACTGGGGAAGCCAGAACAGCCTGCTGATCAGTCCGGCATTATGGCGTGAGATTTTTAAGCCGATGTATAAAGACTTCATTGATATTGCGAAACGCCACAATAAAAAGATTTTTATGCATTCAGACGGTTACATTCTGGATATCATTCCGGACCTTGCGGAGATGGGGCTGGATGCGATCAATTCTCAGATTTTCTGCATTGGATTGGAGAAGTTGGACCCCCTGGCAGGCAAGATTACGTTCTGGGGAGAAATGGATCGCCAGCATCTTCTGGTAGAGGGATCTACGGACGATATCCGCAGTGCGGTGGCAAGGGTACGTGAAACCTTATGGAGACAGGGAGGATGTATCGCACAGTGCGAGTTCGGACCAGGGGCAAAACCGGAAAATGTCTATGAGGTTTTCCGCGCATGGTCTAAGTATTGACTTTAAATTTAGATTATCTGTGGCCTTTGCGGTAGGAGGTGGGGGTAATCCCGAAATTATTTTTGAATGCTTTTCGGAAGTATCCGGTATCCAGGTAGCCAAGCTGCTCTGCGATTTTATCAACACTCAGGTCTGTTTCCAGAAGAAGGAAACAGGCCTGTTCCATTTTCTTTCCATTATAATACTGCATGGGAGAAATTCCGTACCACTTTTTAAAAATATGGCTGAAATGATACTTATCCATGCCTGCATGGGCACTGATTTCCTCCAGCGTAAGGGAGGAACTGGCTTGCTCCTCCATAAAGCGTACAGTTTGCTGCAGATGGGGAGGAATATTTGATAGATTCCAGGGCGTTTTCGGTCGTGCCTGCAGGATCTGCATGAGCAGTCCATATATGTGCCCGGAAAGCTCCAGCTCGCTTTTGCCGGATGCTGTGAGAGCGAAGGTTTTCAGGAATTCCTGCTCTATTTTCGGCATGTAAAAGACCCAGGGAAGCGCTTTGTTTTGCTTCAATTGTTCGATAATATTTCCGGTTCCTGCTCCACGGAAATGGCACCACAGGAGATGAGCGATATCAGTGGTGTCAGAATAATAAAGATGGGGATCCATAAGACTGACAATTCCTGTAGTTCCTGCGTGCAGTGCCTGCTTCTTTCCATATTGTTCTAAATAAAAGGTACCTTTGTATACATAGAATGCAAGATAATTATAAAAGGTCTTTCTGTCAATGCGAAACTCGGGATCCGCAGTATACCCCATTCCGTCAGATACCAGCAGGCATTTTTCTGCCCATGATTCGGGAGTTTTAAAATAAGAGTAGTGATAATAATCTTCTGCTTTCATGATATGCGCAAGAAAATGCCGTTTTCAGGCAAGTTTTTCCCTATCCTTTCATTGTGGATTTTGTATATAATCATTTTAATAAATTAAGAAAAAAAGTCAATCAAAATCAGGAGGAATTGTAATGAATCAGGATATTGTAATTTTACGGGAACTGGCAAATCAGTATGCACAGATTGCCGCAGAAAATGAGAAAAATAATGTTTGGAACCTTCATGCCAGCCTGAATGATCTTCATCCGGTAAGGCCCATCGTTCTGATCAATGAGCTGCCCTGGCATGAGCTGAATGGGGACGGCTCTCTGACTCTTCACTGCCAGGATCCGTTATTCCGGGATGCAGAAGATCTTATGCGGAAAACGATTTTTCAACATAAATATTTCCCTGGGGATATGATCGTGAAGCCTTATTTGCCGGTACGGAAGATCATACATACGACAGGAATCGGCGTGGAAGTGAAAGAGGAAACTCTGGCTACGAACAGGGATAATAACATTGTTTCCCACAAATATGAAAACCAGTTTCAAACAATAGATGATGTACAAAAACTGCATCATGAAGTAATTACCTATGATGAGAAAAAATCCAGGGAGAACTATTGGAAACTGTGTGAAGCCGTGGGGGATCTTGTTCCTGTGAAGCTTACCGGAGAATCGACAGGATATGAACTCGGCCATACAGCATGGGACACAATCTCCACCTTTATGAGCGTGGACAATCTTTTGTATAATCTGATCGATGAGCCGGAGATGATGCATGCTCTTGTGGGAAAACTGGCAGATATTTTTGCGGATACGATTAAGCAGTATGAAGAACTGAACCTGATTGATCCGGACAGTGCGTATTGTCATTGCTCCAGCGCTGCATCCCGGGATCTTTTGAAGGAGCCCATAGATTATCAGCATGTCAAGGCAAAAAATGTCTGGGGCAGAGGACTTGCCCAGATCCTTGCATCGGTTTCTCCTGCGATGCATGAGGAGTTTGAGATCGATTATGCAAAGAAGGTGCTGGCGCCTTTCGGGCTTGTATACTACGGATGCTGTGAACCATTGGATACAAAGATCGACATTGTAAAAAAGATTCCCAATCTGCGCAAAATTTCCATTACCCCATGGGCTGACATTAACAGGGCAGCGGAGGCAGTGGGCAGAGACTATGTGATTTCTGCAAAGCCCAATCCTGCAAATCTTCCGTATGCATCTTCCAATCCTGAGCTGATCAGGCAGGAAATCAGATCTCTTTTAAAAGCCTGTGAGAAGAACGGAACACCATGCGAAATTCTGCTGAAAGATATCAGCACGGCCGGAAATAACCTGGAAAACTTAATTGTCTGGAACAGGATTGCAATGGAAGAAATTTTAGGATGACGGGAAAGGGAAACTCAGTATGAATCCGATTATATTCAGACAGGGGATCTGTGATCCCCACATTCATGTTTTTGGTGACAAAGTTTATTTATATGCGACCCATGATTCTCCGGGATATGAGGAAGGATTTCATATGGAAGACTGGCAGATCTGGTCTTCGGAAAATCTGGTGGAATGGAAGCAGGAGGCAGTGCTTCATCCGGAAGATTTTTATTGCGGAGCGCTGGATCAGTGCTGGGCTGTTGATGCAGCATATAAAAACGGCAGATATTACTGGTACTTTTCCACAGGGGACTGGGGCGTCGGTGTGGGAGTAGCAGAGAATCCTGCAGGTCCTTTTAAAGATGCGCTGGGAAGGCCTCTTGTTGACTATCGGGTGGAACCGGTGAACTTTCCGAAATGGGATCCCTGTGTCTTTCAGGATGATGACGGCAGCGCCTATCTGATCGTCGGCGAGTGCAGGCTGCCTGCCCCCTGCAATTGTTATTTTATCGCAAGGCTGAAGGAAGATATGGTAAGCCTTGCGGAGCCTTTGAAGCCCATAGAATATAGGGGGAATCCCTGTCCGGAGGATAAGCCTTCTGTCCATAAATACGGAAACCGGTATTACCTGACCCACTCTTCCTATTATGCGGTATCGGACAATGTTTACGGTCCCTATCAGTATATGGGAAATACCGGCTGCAATATTGATCATGGAAGCTATTTCACCTATCATAACCAGACTTATTTTGCTTCCGGCGGAATGGATAATCCCAACCGTTACCTGAGAGCTTCTTATCTTGCCCCCTGCCATTACCGGGAGGATGGAAGTATTGTCATTGACCAGAAAATCATGGAGTACGGATGCGGACAGTATGATGCTGCATGGGAAAAGATCGAGGCGGAATGGTACTTTTCCGCATCCCGGGAATGCAAAATGGAGCTTCAGGGCGGCGGATTTGCAGTAAAACTTGACCGGGGGGAGATGCTCTGTTTTCCGAATATTGCCAATGTAGAGCAAAATACGAAAATGCAGTTTTGCGGAAAAGCTTTGAATCCGGAAAAGAAAGCCGTGCTGGAGATCAGGGAAAATAATGCTGACGGAAAAATCCTTGGAACATGCATTATCGGAGACGCTGCACCCTCTTTTGAAACAGGGATCTATCGCTGTGTGCTTACCTGCGGCTGGGGGACAAAATCCTTATGCCTGTGTGCAGAGGAACCTGTGATACTGGACTGGTTTTCTTTTGACAACGGGAAGAAAAAAAGCACTGTAGAACCTGTGTATTCTTTTGTGGGCCGGGGGGCTGCCAGAATTTATGACCCGGATGCCAGCTGCCGCCGCGCTCTTGGAAATATGGAGCTGAAAGGAGCTTCTCTTCAGGGATTTCTGGATGGAGGAGCAGGCGGTTACGGGGAGCTCGTGATTCCTTACTGCTGCAGGGATGAGGCTGTAGAACTGGAACTTATGATCAATGATGTTTATCAGAAAAGCATTCGGTTTCCGGTAAACGGCAGAGCTTCTTTGGGGGAGAATCCTGCGGAGATACGTGTTCCTGTGAAGGTAAAACCGGGGGTAAACAAAATATGCGTACAGTCTGACCGATACCAGTATGGAAAGCTTGCGATTGACCATATTACATTAGAAACGGAGAATAGCTGTTGTCAGGTTTATGCAGCGGCGAACGGAGCCCTTACTCCATCCGGAAACGGATGCTGGGACGGGCTTCCCCAGAGAGAAAACGACTATTTTGCATTTAGCGGAAGAGTTGTAAAGTATCTGGAAAAACCGGGATATGCGGTAACTGTAGCGAATGTAAACGGCGGAACAGGCGGAACCTTTGACCTGGAGATCCGCTACAGCAGAGGCGAGGCGGGCAGCTCTGAGTATGAACTTGCAGTAGACGGAGAAATCCAGGGGCAGATCCGATTCGAAAGTACGGGAACCTTTTCTATGAGAAATGCCAGTATCATGCGAACGTCTGTAAAGCTTCAGGCTGGTACACAAAACGTGATATGCTTACGAAAGACCGGAAGAGAAGATCAGGGTATTTTCGTGGATTCTTTTGCAGTAACTGGCTGACAGGAAACTATTAGACATCATCCAATAGTATGTGATTTTGGGATTTTTTATTGAATTTTGGGACGGAATTTGTTACTTGGGGAAAATCTATTGACGTGAAATAAATAAAAATTATAATAAGTGTATCAAGTAAATTCTGAAAAAATTCCAAAAGAAAGGAAATAAAAACATGACACCAAAAGAGTTGATTTTAGCTACATTAAGACATAAGGAAACACCCCAGGTAGCCTGGGTTCCTTTTGCAGGAGTACATGCAGGCCAGCTGATCGGCTGCAATGCGAGAGAGGTTTTATCCAACGGAGATAACCTTTACAAAGCGCTGATGGAGGTTCATAAGCTGTACAAACCTTCCGGTCTTCCGGTGATTTTTGACCTTCAGGTAGAGGCAGAGTGCCTTGGATGTGAACTGACATGGGCAGACGACGCTCCGCCATCTGTATCTCACCATCCAATGGAAGATGACGAAGATCTGGTAACACCCTGTGAATGTACTATCCCTACAAAGGAAGACGGACGAATTCCCATGATCCTGGATGTAATGAGAAGGGTGAAGGAGACAATTGGAGAGGAGACAGCACTTTATGGTCTGATCTGCGGTCCCTTTACCCTTGCAGCTCATCTGCGCGGAAACAATATTTTCATGGATATGTTTGATGATCCGGAAGCTGTGGAAGACTTTATGGATTACTGCTGCAAAGTGGCAAAGGCAATGGCAGACTACTATATTGAAGCTGGAATGGATGTGATCGCAGTGGTGGATCCGCTGATTTCCCAGATTTCCTCCAACCATTTCAATGAGTTTATGAGCAAGCCGTTTACAGAACTGTTTGCACATATCCGTGAAAAAGGTGCATACTCCTCCTTCTTTGTATGCGGCGATGCCACCAGAAATATTGAAGTAATGTGCCAGACGAAACCGGATGCCATTTCTGTAGATGAGAATGTCAACCTTCTTGCTGCAAAAGAGATCACAGACAAATATAATGTGTGCATCGGCGGAAATATCCCTCTGACCACCATTATGCTGCACGGAACCCAGCAGGATAATATGAAATATGTGATCGATCTTCTGGACAGCATGCCGGATAAGAGAAACTTCATTCTTTCCCCGGGATGTGATATGCCTTATGCAGTTCCGGTTGAGAATACCATCGGCGCCGTACAGGCTGTTACCCAGCCGGATGAGGTAAGAGAGATGGTAAAGAATTATGTTGCTGCAGATGATGATATTGAGATCGAGCTTCCGGATTATGAGCATCTGGAAAAGCCTTTCATGGAAGTATTTACTCTGGATTCTGCAACCTGTGCCGCCTGCACATATATGATGGGCGCTGCGAATGAGGCAAAAGCAACTTTTGGCGACAAGATTGACATGATTGAGTACAAATTTACCGTAAAAGAAAATATTGCCAGATGCAAAAAAATGGGCGTTAAAAATCTGCCTTCCATTTATATCAATGGAAAACTGAAATTCAGCTCTATTGTTCCTGCCAAGGAAGAATTAGAGGCTGCTATCAATGAGGTATTATAAAAATTTTCAGTAATACAAAAAAAATACAAAAAATAAATAGAAATTTATAGAAAAGTTCTGGAATGCTTCCTATAATGGAGATAATCTATTAGACAAAGTCTAATAATCCATTTGGGAAGCATTTTTTGTTTCTGCACAGGAAACCACACGGGAGGAAAGAAAAATGTCAAAACTTTATTTGATCACCGGTTTCCTCGGAGCCGGAAAAACCACTTTTTTGAAAAATTTTATCCGGCTTTTTGAAGGACAGAGGATTCACGTCATTGTAAATGAATATGGTAAGGAAGGCATTGACGGGCAGCTCTTAAAGGAATTGGGAACTGTGCTGGATGAGATCAACAACGGATCCATCTTCTGCTCCTGCAGGCTGGATAAGTTTGAGGAGGTGCTTCAAAATGCATTGAGCGCAGCGCCGGATGTGATTATTATTGAGGCTTCCGGGCTTTCAAATCCCACCAATGTCAGGAAAATCATGGCCCAGGAGGAGAAGTTTCAGGGACTGGAATATATGGGAAGCATCTGCCTTCTGGATGCCAAGAGATTTCATAAGGTATATAAGACTGCTACTGTAGTAAAAAAGCAGATCGGAATCAGTGACATCATTCTGATCAATAAGACAGACCTGGCGACACCGGAGGAACTGGAGAATGTTCGTCAGACAGTCCGGGAACACCGTCCGGATATTCCGATTTATGAAACCAGCTTCGGAAAAATTTCGGATAAAATACTGGAGGAAATAAAAAAACCGGCCCTTTCAGCTGAAAAGCCGGAAGTACAGACAAAGGATATTACCCTTCGCAGCTACCTTTTAAAGATCAACGAAAGCTTCAGCCTTTATGAACTGGAAAAATTTGTGGAGATGTTTCTGGAAGATACCTACCGGGTAAAGGGGTTTGTACGGCTGGAAAATGCAACCTGGTATCTGGACTGCGTGGGCAATCTTTTCAGTATCAAGCCCTATGACAAAGAGGTAAATGCCCTGAATGAGATTGTGATCCTGGCGGGAAACGGGCTTCCGGCGGCCAAAAGCGTGAAAGAGGCTATCAAATGGTATCCGGGCAAAGTAGAAAGTTTTGGACCGGCCGGAAAATAAGGGAGGAAAAACGATGGATTATTATGCGGCAATTCGGGAAAAGTGTCTTGCGGAAAAGCTTTTGGCTGAGGCAGACAAGCGGGCCAAAAAGGTACTGGGAGGTTTCAGCGGAAATTATGGAAATTGCGGGGCAGGGGTCGGCGTCGGAATCTTTTTGAGTATTTATACAAAAACCACACCCCTTTCGGAGGTGACCTGGCAATGGGTAAATGAGGCAACCGGAAGGTGCCTGATCAAAATTGCCTCCGTGGAGGGGTCAAGGTGCTGCAAGAGAAATGCCTTTCTGGCATTTAATGAGGCGGTGGAAATCGTGCGGGAGCGGTTAGGGCTGGAACTGAAAAGATTGGAGAAGATAGTCTGTCACTATTTTGAAAATAACAAAGAGTGCAAAAAAGAGAAATGTCCCTTTTATCCGGGAAAAGAAAATGAATACAGGAGAGGAAGAAACTTATGAAAAGAAGAACCATGAAAGGAATCGTATCCGTCATTGCAGCAGGAATGCTTATGGGAGTAACTGTGCAGGCGGCAGATAACAGCCTCGTAGTAGCCAATACCGGAAACAGCATAAAAGCAGCCATGGTAGTTCTGGCTTCTGAGATGGGATATTATGAAGAGGAAGGGCTGGATGTCACATTTGAAAATGTTACGGATCTGAATGCGGGACTGACTGCAATTGACCTTGGAAAGGCAGATATTCTTCCTCTTGGGGTGATTCCCTCTGTGACGTTTATTTCTCAGGGATCTGATTTTGTGATCTTTGGCGGAACCATTGCGGAGGGCAGCCAGGCAGTGGTAACGGAGGATAATCAGGATACCATTCATGAAATGAAGGATTTTGCAGGAAAGACCATTTCCTGTGTTCGTCCGGAAACCGGACATATGATTGCGGAAAACCTGATCCGGGAAGCGGGAGTGTCTATGGATACCGTGAATTTTGTGGAGATGGATGGATTTCAGTCAGTGATTGAAGCAGTGAGCAAAGGAACTGCGGATGTGGGATTTGTCAACAGCGGTTTCGGACAGGTGGCAGAGCAGCAGGGGCTGAAAGTTGCACTGAACGTGGGAGATTTTGTACCGGATGCAGTGTGCTGCCGCCAAACGACTTCCAAACGTGTGATAGAAGAAAAAAGAGATGCGCTGGTGAAATTTCAGATTGCGAACCTTCGCGCCATGAAGCTTAAGCAGGAAGACCGGGAAACTACAATTGAGAAATTAATGGAATTTTCCGGACAGTCAGAAGAGTATGTAGAATACTGCATTTATGCAGATGTCATGAAAATCACCATGGATCCCGCGAAAAACAGGATTCAGGATTTCTATGAAATCATGGCTGCCAACGGAGACATTCCAGAGGACAGCAAGTGGAATCTTAAGGAGGCTGTGGATCCGTCCATTTATGAAGAAGCGCTGAATGTCATGATGGAGAGGGAACCTGAGGAAACACTGTGGCAGGAACTGAGAGAGGATTTTGAAGAAAATAATCAGTAAATATGAGCTATATAGAATTTAACCATGTTTCATTCGGATATCCGTCGAAAAAAGGGTATGAGGAGATCCTCAGGGATTTTTCCCTGAAAATAGAAAAGGGAGAATTCCTGGTTGTGATCGGACAGAGCGGATGTGGGAAAAGTACGCTGCTTTCTCTTCTGGAAGGGCTGATCCTTCCGCAAAAGGGCAGTATAACAATAGATGGAAAAGAAGTTACAGGCCCGGATCTTCGAAAGTCCGTGATCTTTCAGCATGATTCCCTGTTCCCCTGGATGACAGTGGAGAAAAATGTGCGCTTCGGAATTCGGCAGGCCAGACCCGGAATCAGCCGCAGGGAGGAAAAAGAGCAGGCGTATCAGGCACTTCTCCGGGTTGGAATGGAAAAAGAGGGCAGTAAATATCCCGGGGAATTGTCCGGAGGGATGCAGCAGCGAACCGCTATCGCCAGAACTTTCGCGATGGACAGCGATATTTTTCTTATGGATGAACCATTTGGCGCGGTGGATCCCAGACGCAGGACAATGCTACAGGAACTGCTGGTTTCTCTCTGGCAGAAGAGAAAAGAAGAGGGGATGCCAAAGACGGTGGTATTTGTGACACATGACATTGATGAGGCGGTTTTTCTGGGCGACCGTATCTTGTATCTGAGGAAAAAGGGACAATATGAGGAAGTCAGGGTTCCCCTTCAAAGACCGAGAAAAATCGGTGAGCTCACAGGCAGCCAGTGTTTCTGCTCCTTCCGCAAGATAATTGCGGAATTGTTTGAGGAGGAAGGCGGTGTGACGGAATGAAAAAAGCGATATGTTCTCTGCCTTTTTTTCTGTGGGTGATTTTGATTTGTCTGATCTCTATGCCCGGGAAACGGGAGACGGAATCCTGTACGGTATTTCTTACAGTGGTATGCGCTTTGGGAGGATTATGGATTCTGCGGTGCCTCCAGGGAAAATTTATAGAAACGCTGCATGACATCCTCACCCTTGTTTTGGTGCTGCTGCTGACCTGGGAGCTTTTTTGTACGAAGCTGAATATGGCACATCCCGTTCTTGTGCCGTCACCGGAGAATGTTTTTCAGGTGTTTGTGACACAGCGCAGGCTAATGATAACGGGAATCTTTTCTTCAATGGAACTGCTGCTTACGGGGATGGTTCTGGGGCTTACCCTTGGTGTGGGCTTTGGAATCGCGGCAGGGTGGATCCCCCGCCTGAACAGGATGTTGTTTCCCATAGCAAGAGTCATAAGCCCCATTCCGCCCATTATTTATACTCCCTATGTGGTGGCTTTGATGCCAAGTTTCAGAAGTGCATCGGTAGCGGTAGTGGTGCTGGGAATTTTCTGGCCTGCGTTTATGAATACCGTGCTTCGTGTGACCGGAATGGAAAAAAAACTCCTGGATTCCGCAAGGGCGTTGTGCCCCAATACCTGGACCATGCTTAGCAGAATCCTATTTCCCTATGTATGGCCTGGAATCATCCGCAATCTTCGGGTAACACTGTCTACCTCTTTTCTTATTTTAACAATGGCGGAGATGATGGGGGCATCCAGCGGACTGGGATACTTTATTAAAAATTATTCGGACTATGCAAATTATACTAATGTGGCTGCCGGCATTATTCTTGTCGGCGCAGTAGTTTCCATATTAAATATGGGAATTGGACTTCTGGAAAGAAGGTTGATTAAATGGAAATAAAAACAAAGAAATGTGCCTGTAAGGGAGGAAATCTGGACAGGTTTATACAGCCCATCATACTTTTGATCCTCACAGACGGACCGGATACGGGATATGGGATATTTAAGAGAGTTGGGAGTTTTTCCATGTTTCGGGAGGAAAAGCCGGATGCCACGGGAATTTACCGGTATCTCAGGCTTATGGAAAAGAGAGGGCTTCTGGAACAGTTTGATGATAAAGAGGGCGTGAATAAGTACAAGAAAAAATACCGGATCACAGACAGCGGGAAGGAATGTCTGTCAAACTGGAAAGAGACTCTGACAGGATATGCGGCTTCCGTTCTGGAACTTGCGGAATGTATCAGCAAATGCAGCTTGTATACACAGGTGTCCTTCTCCACCCCATAAAATCTAATGAAATTCCCTCTTGCAATCCTTTCTATTCTATTGTATAATTTCTTGTGTTGTAAAAAAAGATGGTCCTCTGTTACAATTCATGTATTAAGAACATCCAGATAGAATAGGAGAAAATAAAATGAACGACATTATCAGAAACATTGAAGCTGCTCAGTTAAAAGCAGAAGTACCGCAGTTTAACGTAGGTGATACTGTAAGAGTACACGCACTGATCAAGGAAGGCAACCGCGAGAGAGTTCAGATTTTCGAAGGTACAGTCCTGAAGAAACAGGGCGGAAGCAACAGAGAAACATTTACAGTAAGAAAGAGCTCCAACGGAGTAGGTGTAGAGAAGACATGGCCTCTGCACTCCCCGCATGTAATCAAAGTAGAAGTGATTCGTCATGGTAAAGTACGCCGTGCGAAACTGAACTACTTAAGAGATCGTGTAGGAAAAGCTGCTAAAGTTAAAGAGCGCGTTAGATAATGAAAATTTCACAGTAATGAAAGGCAGGGACAATAACATAAGCTATTGTCCCTCTTTTTTCTAGCACATCGGTTTATAAATCGCCAGACTGATCACCTGGAATACCGGTTCATGGAGAACGTGATATGGAATTCAGCAAAAAGAAAAAGAACAGAAGAAAAGAAAAAACAAACTGGAGAGAACATGAAAAAATAAAAGAGGCGAGAGAAAAACTGGAAAACAGGAAAGTACGAAGTGCAGTACGCCTTATTTTTGAGATAGCGGTTACTTTGGCTTTCGCAGCCCTTGTGGCAATTATCCTGTTCCAGTCTGTGACCATGCAGGAAAGTTCTATGGAGCCCACCCTCTCGGTTGGAGACCGCTTTTTTATAAACCGCCTGGTCTACCGTGTTTCCTCTCCGGAGAGAGGGGATATCATTGTTTTCCGCACCAATGCCAGTGATGAGGCTGCTCTGCATATCCGCAGGGTGATAGGGCTTCCGGGAGAGACGATTCAGATTTCCGACGGACAGATCCTGATCAACGGTGAGACTTACAAAGAGGGAAGAGACTTCCCGGTGATCAGCAATCCGGGAACGGCCGCAAGCCCCATTACTTTGGAATCAGGAGAATATTTTGTTCTGGGAGATAACAGAAACAACAGCGAAGACAGCCGATACGGCGATATTGGCATTGTGAAGAAAAAATATATTTCAGGAAAACTCTGGTTCACCTGCTATCCGGTGAAGAAGATCGGTTTTCTGGAAGGCTAGCGATTGGAGAATATTATGAATGTACAGTGGTACCCAGGTCATATGACCAAGGCAAAAAGACAGATGCAGGAAGATATCAGGCTGATCGATCTGATTATTGAGCTTGTGGATGCCCGTGTGCCCTTATCCAGCAGAAATCCGGATATTGATGAGCTGGGCAAAAACAAATCCCGTTTGATCCTGCTGAATAAAGCAGATCTGGCAGATGAACGTCAAAATGAAGCGTGGAAGGCTTTTTTTGAGAAAAAGGGATTCTTTGTGGTAAAAGTGGATTCCAGATCCGGTTCCGGGATGAAAGCCATTCAGAATGTGATTCAGGAAGCATGCAAAGAGAAGATCGAACGTGACAGAAGAAGAGGCATTAAGAATCGTCCCATTCGTGCCATGGTGGCGGGAATTCCTAATGTGGGAAAATCCACCTTTATCAATACCTTTGCAGGAAAGGCCTGCACCAAAACAGGCAATAAGCCCGGTGTAACCAAGGGAAAGCAGTGGATCCGCCTGAATAAAGGGGTGGAACTTCTGGATACCCCCGGAATTCTCTGGCCGAAATTTGAAGACCAGGAGGTGGGCATCCGCCTTGCCTGCGTAGGCTCCATTAAGGACGATATCCTGAACATGGAAGAGCTTTCCTTAAACCTGATTGATTTCCTTCGGGAAAAGTATCCCGGTGCATTAAGCGGGCGCTATGGCATAGAGGAAGAAGGAAGCAGCGTGAATCTTCTGGAGGGAATCGCCCGTGCCAGGGGATGCCTGAAAAAGGGGGAGGAGCTGGATTACTCCAAAACCGCAGGCATTCTTTTTGATGACTTCCGAAGCGGCAGGCTTGGAAGAATTACCCTGGAGTGGGTATGATCCTTGCTGCCGATTTCTACATCTTAATGATCAGAACCGGAATTGGCGGGTGATTGGGGCGGTTATAGTAATCGCTTTTGATCACCAGATACTTCCGGGGATCCAGTTCCTTAAGCCATGCTAGCACTCCCTCCAGCTCGTCAAAGCCGGAATCGCCGCCGCTGTAAATGCAAAGGGAGATCATCCCGCCTTTTTTTAACAGGGTAAGGCTGGCGGAGAGTGCCTGGATGCTGCTTTCCTTTCTGGTTGCCATTTTGTGGTCGCCTCCGGGCAGATAGCCAAGATTAAAGACAATACAACTGACGGTACCTTCTTTTGCATAAGCACCCATATTTGCATGGGAATCCAGAATCAGCCGGTAATTTTCCGGCGCATGCTGCGCTATTAATTTTTGTTTGGTATTGAACAGTGCAATTTCCTGCACGTCAAATGCCAGAACCTGTCCGTGCTCCCCGCAAAGTCCGGAAAGAAGAAGGGTATCATTTCCATTTCCCATAGTAGCATCAATACAAAGATCTCCGGGCATGACCTGTTCCTCTATAAAGTGAGAACACCATTCTGTAATTTTAAAATTTCTCATAAAATCTCCTTAATGACATTTTTTTTTTAAGAAATTAAGAATACTATACTGGATAATTTCGGTTATTTCAACAAAAAATGAGTTGTATAAAAAAATGAACACAGAAAAAAATGCATTGCATCTGCAGATGCTTTGATTTATAATAAGGACGCTGAAAAGAAACCAGACGGAAGGAGAGCGGATCCATGCTGAAAGGAAAAACAGTTCTTCTGGGAGTGACCGGAAGTATTGCCGCATATAAAATTGCTTATCTTGCAAGTGCTTTGAAGAAGCTTCACGCAGAGGTTCACGTCCTCATGACGAAGAACGCGACGAATTTTATTACTCCCATTACCTTTGAATCCCTTACCGGGACGAAATGTCTGGTGGATACCTTTGACCGGAACTTTCAGTTTCAGGTAGAGCATGTCTCTATTGCAAAACAGGCGGATGTGGCATTGATCGCCCCGGCAAGTGCCAATGTGATCGGCAAGATTGCCAACGGGATTGCAGACGATATGCTCACAACGACCATTATGGCCTGCAAATGCCATAAGATTATTGCACCTGCCATGAATACCAATATGTACGAAAATCCCATTCTGCAGGACAACCTGAAGAAACTGCAGGGGTACGGATATGAGGTGATAGAACCGGCAAGCGGTTATCTGGCCTGCGGTGATGTGGGAGCAGGAAAAATGCCGGAGCCGGAGACTCTTCTTTCCTATATTTTAAAAGAAATTGCCTTTTCCAAGGACTTGAGGGGCAGGAAGGTGCTTGTTACAGCAGGCCCTACCCAGGAGGCTATCGACCCGGTACGCTATATTACCAATCATTCTTCCGGAAAAATGGGATATGCCCTTGCCAAAATGGCGATGCTCAGGGGGGCAGAGGTGACGCTGGTAAGCGGGCCGGTATCTATTGCATCGCCGCCTTTTGTAAAGCTGATACCCGTTGCCACTGCACGGGAAATGTTTGAAGCAGTTACTTCCCGAAGCAAAGAGCAGGATATTATTATCAAAGCGGCTGCTGTGGCTGACTATCGGCCAAAGCAGGTCAGTGACGAGAAAGTAAAGAAACATGATGAGGAATTATCCATAGAACTGGAAAAGACGGATGACATCCTGAAATACCTGGGAGAGCACCGCCGTCCCGGACAGTTTTTGTGCGGCTTTTCTATGGAAACACAGAATATGCTTGGTAATTCCAGGGACAAGCTTTTGAAAAAGCATCTGGATATGGTGGCGGCCAACAATCTGAAAGTGCCCGGCGCCGGATTCCAGGGCGATACCAATGTTTTGACCCTGATTACACAGGAGGAAGACGTATCACTCCAGCTGATGAGCAAGGAGGATGCAGCCACAAAAATCCTGGATAAAATTCTTTCCATTATGATGGAAAGAGAAAAGTAACCCGTAAACGATAGGATGCGGGCATATCCCCGCAATTCCATCACCGTATTGTATCCCTTTGGGAGGGAACGATAACAAGGAGGAAAAAACATGAAAACGAAACTGACAACATCACAAATCACAATGCTTGGACTGATTGCATCCGTACTTTTACTGATGGCATATACGCCTCTCGGCTATCTGAACATCGGACCGTTAGCGATTAGCTTTAATGTAATTCCGGTTGCGATAAGTGCCATAGTCTTAGGACCGGTAGGCGGAGCAATTGCAGGAGCCATTTTTGGCCTTACAAGTTTTCTCCAGTGTATCGGAATCGGTGGAACCAGCGCCATGGGCGTTATGCTCTTTGGTATCAACCCGGTTCTGGCATTTATTCAGAGATTTATTCCCCGTATTCTGGATGGACTGCTGCTTGGCTACATCTTCAACGGAATGAGAAAAAGAACCAATATCTATGTTTCCTGCGCGGTAACCGGATTCTTTTCCGCTTTTCTGAACACCACATTTTTTATGACTGCACTGGTGGTTCTCTTTGGAAATACAGAGTATCTCCAGGAGATGATCGGGGGAAGAAATATCATTGTGTTTGTTTGTACATTTGTAGGAATCAATGCAGTATGTGAAATGGTTTCCTCTACTGTGATCACAGGCGCTGTGGGAGCTGCCCTGTCCCGTGCACACCTGATTCCGGCAGCACAGATGAACAGCAAGAAGCTGGCAAAGGCATAAAGGAGTTACCAACATGATTTTAGCCATTGATATCGGAAATACCAATATAGTAGTAGGATGCATTGATCAAGAAAAAACCTATTTTATCGAGCGGCTTTCTACTGTCCGGACAAAGACGGAGCTGGAATATGCCATTGATCTGAAAACGGTTCTGGACATTTATCATATGAAACGGACGGATCTCGAGGGATGCATTATTTCCTCAGTGGTTCCCCAGATTACCAATGTTGCCGTAAAGGCGGCAGAGATGATCCTGAAAAAAGAAGTTATGGTAATCGGACCGGGGGTAAAAACCGGCCTGAATATCATGCTGGATAATCCAAGTGAGATGGGAGCAGACCGGGTGGCCGATGCTGTGGCTGCGTTGGCGGAATATCCGGTGCCGTTAGTTACCGTGGATATGGGAACTGCTACCACCTTCTCTGTTGTGGATGATAAGAAGCGCTATATTGGGGGAATGATCATGCCTGGTGTGAAAGTTTCCCTGGATGCCCTTGTTTCCCGTGCATCCCTGTTAAGCGGCATCAGTATCGAGGAGCCGAAAAAACTCATCGGCAAGAATACCATTGACTGCATGAAAAGCGGTATCCTCTACGGAAATGCAGCAGCAGTGGACGGTATCATTGACAGGATCGAGGAAGAGTTGGGACAGAAGGTAACCGTGATCGCAACAGGAGGAATGGCAAAAAAAATCATTCCCCACTGCAGGCGGGAGATTATTTTGGAAGAGGATCTGCTGCTGAAAGGGCTTCTGGTCATTTACGAGAAAAATAAGAAATAGATTGGAAAAGAAAAAGAGGAAGATGCTTGTCTGGAATAGGCAGCATATTCCTCTTTTTTAGCTAAAATGCCTTCACAAAATCTTCCGGTACAGGCGCGGTGAAGAGCATTGGCGTTCCGGTGACGGGATGTGTGAACTCCAGCTGATAGGAGTGAAGAGGCTGCCTTTGGATACGGTCATATACGGGATGGTAAAGGTAATCTCCCGGGAGAGGATATCCCAGATATTTCATATGTACCCGAATCTGGTGGGTGCGGCCGGTCTCCAGATGAAGTTCCATAAGGGAACAGCCATTTCCAATGGCAAGACGCTCAAAGTGGGTGACTGCTGTCTCCCCGGTTTCAAAATTCACTTCCCGCTCTATGACAGAATCCTTTCTCCTGGCAATGGGAGCGGAAATGGTTCCTTTTTCCGGAGGGATTCCCTCCACAATAGCAAGATAAGTGCGCCGGATCCTGCGGCTTCGCATCTGCGCGGAGAGGATTGCTGCGCTTAAAGGATTTTTGGCAAGGATCAGTGCGCCTGTGGTATCCCGGTCCAGACGATTTACACATCGGTAAACAAAGGATTTGCCTTTTTCCCTATAATAAAAGGCTGCTCCATTGGCCAGGGTATTTTCATAATTTCCCTGAGAAGGGTGGATGGGCATGCCTGCGGGCTTATTGATTACGATAAGATCCTCATCCTCATAGAGAATATGCAGTTCCATTTTTACAGGCAGGATTTTTTCGGAGGTTTCTGTTTCCGGAACATGGATTTTCAAATGATCGCCTTTTTTAAGAACTGTCCGGCCGAATGCTTTTTCGCCATTTCGTATAATGGCATTTTTGTCAGCTTTCATTTGAGCAAGGATGTGCCTGGAAAACCCTTTATTTCGAAGGAATGCAAGGATTTCACATCCGTCTTCATTTGAAGTGATTTTATAAACTACAGTTCTGTCCAAAATATCCACCGCCTTTTCCCGGAAAAAGATGGGGAAATATGCTGCAGCAGCAAACATTCCCCTGTTGGGTTTAAGGATAACAGATTTTGAGCGGAAACTCAAGCAACCAGAATTTTTAAAATGCATTGACAGAAAAGAGGGTACTTCGTATAATAATAGTAAAAGATTGTCCGGTTGGGCAATCTTTTTTGCTGAAAGAGGAATAGAAAAATGCATAAGATAAAGAACTTGGACAGAGGTGTAATGCTATGAACCGGAATGGATTTGGACAACGAAAAAAAGCAGCAGCGGCGGCACTTTTCCTCTTATTGACCGTATTTCTGTATCTGGGATATGTGGTTCTATACCGTCAGAATACCGAGCCAAAGACAGATGCTGTATCAACTTCTACAAAAGCGGTGCTTTATTCTACGAAGCATCAGATGTTTGTTCTCAGACAATTTGAGGAATTGTATAGACTGGCATTTTCGGGACGGGCGGCTGAGACTGATTATGGTATGACAGTCATTCCCGGATTAGAGGCCACAAAAACCCTTACGGAAAACGAGGGAGGAAAAACAGAAATATGTACTTCTATGACGCCGCAGGGACTTGCAATTGCCAGGGACTATATTCTGGTCAGCGCCTACTGTCATACGCATAAACATAACTCAGTAGTATATGTGATGGATAAAAATACACATGAACTGCTCAAAACGATTGTATTGAAGGATAAGAATCATGTGGGCGGTCTGGCATTTGATAAAGAACATAATATGGTCTGGGTGTCTACCAGTCATAACGGCAGGGCGGCTGCTTCTGCCTTTTCTCTGCAGAATCTGGAGGCATACAATTTTGAAGAAACCCAGGCACCTATGGAATATACCTATGCACATGACTTGTATACACTGGAAAGGGATTCCTTTATGAGTTATGAGGACGGGTATCTGTATATCGGCCATTTTTCCAAAAAACAAATCAGTATGGTGCAGAAATTTAAAATAACGGAAAATGGTGCCCTGAAAACCAGTTCAGGAGCAGAAATCGGTATTGACCAGGAAATTGTCATGCCGGAGGAGGTAAAAAAAATCCCCAAGAAGATACAGGGGTTCGCCATTTATAAAAATAAAGTGATTCTTGCACAGTCTTACGGAGCTGCCAGGTCTTCTCTTCTGGTTTATAACTATAATGCTGTTATGCATAGAACCCAAACAAGATATACCCTGAATAAAATTACCTTACCGCAGAAGCTGCAGCAGATATACATTGACGGAGCGGATGTTTATATACTTTTTGAATCCGCAGCGTATGCTTACTCGGCGCAGCCTTTGCCGAAGGTTGACAGAATCCTGAAGCTTCATCTAAACGAGGTACTGAAAGTGGATCTCGAGGATCTGATGCTGGAAAGTGATGGTTAAGAAACAGCAAGAATTAAAAGTGGCACATTTCTCAACATTGACTTTTCTGTGTTTTGATAATATAATGAATAGCGGAATTAAAGAGGAAAAGCATTCCAGGAAGCGGGTGAAAGTCCTGCGCAAGTCCGTTACTGTGATAGTCAGATACTGAGTGCTTTTTCAGGTGCGGAATCACCTGCGGCAACCAGGGGATTCTGATAGCAAAGGAAATTTTGTTGTCATGGCAGAATTTCTTTTTTTTTGCTGCCAAGAGCACCGGACGGAGAAATACCTGGAGAGGATAACATGGAACATAAAACAGGACTGGAGGATTACTATGTGATCCGCAATCAAAAGAAAATGCGCTTTGGCTATACCACAGGCTCCTGTGCGGCAGCGGCCTGCAAAGGGGCAGTGACGATGCTTCTTGGAGGAGAAAATGTGACGGAAGTCGCTCTTATGACACCGAAGGGAATCCTTCTCCATCTGGAGCTTGAAGAAGCGGTGCAGACGGCGGACTATGTATCCTGTGCAGTACGCAAGGATGCAGGGGATGACCCGGATACCACCAATGGAATCCTGATCTATGCCCGGGCAGAAAAACGGGATGATCCGGGAATTGTTATTGAGGGAGGAATCGGTGTGGGCCGTGTCACCAGACCGGGACTTTCTCAGAAGGTGGGGGAGGCTGCCATCAATCCGGTTCCCAAAGCAATGATCCTTCGAAGCGCAGAGGAAGCAGCCGAGCGATTTGCCTATGAACGGGGATTGAAGATTACGATTTCTGTACCCGAAGGCGCAGAGATCGCAAAAAAGACTTTTAATCCCCGGCTTGGGATTGAAGGGGGGATTTCGATTCTGGGGACCTCGGGGATTGTGGAGCCGATGAGTGAGAAGGCTCTGATAGAAAGCATCCGTGTGGAGATGAAGCAGCATGCTGCCCAGGGGGAAGAATATCTTCTCGTAACGCCGGGAAACTATGGCGCTGATTATCTTCGGAATCATATGGATCTGCCATTTGAAAAAAATATCAAATGCAGCAATTATGTGGGAGAAACCATTGACATGGCAATCGATATGGGCATAAAAGGCATATTGTTTGTATCCCATATCGGAAAATTTGTCAAGGTGGCAGCGGGGATTATGAACACTCATTCTCACAGTGCAGACGGGCGTATGGAAATCCTGGCATCCAATGCCATTCGTTCAGGAGGAAGCCTGAGCTGTGCCAAAAGGATCCTGGATGCAGGCACTACGGACGAAGCATTGGATATCCTTGCGGAAAACCACATTCTTCCTGACACCATGGCGGAAGTCATGAAACGGATCCAGTTTTATCTGAATCATCGTTCTTATGAACAGATTCTTCTGGGCGCAGTGGTATTTCATAATACTTATGGCTATCTGGGGCAGACAGAAGATGCTGGAAAACTGATGGAACTGATCTCGAAAGAGAATTAAAACAAATCAAAAAATAGTAAAAATAATTGTAACTGTTCAGTACCTTCACAGTTACGAGCTAAAATTCATTAGAGATCACCTTCGGTGAAGGAATTTTGGCTTGTATGTCTCGGGATATTACCTACTGAATAGTTACAAATAATCAAAAATAAGTACAAGAAATATTGTGAGAGAAAGGATATATTATGAGCGGAAAGTTATATGGAGTAGGAGTGGGCCCCGGAGATCCGGAGCTGCTGACATTAAAGGCACTGCGTCTGATCGGAGAGGCGGATATCATTGCGGTTCCGGGGGAGGAACCAAAAGAAAGCGTTGCATACAAAATAGTGAAAGGCGCCTATCCTAAGTTGGATGAAAAAGAACTGCTGGCAGTCCCCATGCCCATGACAAAGGATAAAGAATTGTTGGAGAAATTTCATGCCCAGGGAACTTCTGCCGTGCAGAAAGAATTGGACAAAGGACACACGGTAGTCTTTTTGACATTGGGTGATCCAACGGTATATTCCACTTATCTTTATATTCACAAAAGAATCTTAAGCCTTGGCTATGAAACAGAGATTGTCAGCGGGATTCCCTCCTTCTGTGCAGTTTCTGCCAGGCTGAATACAGGACTTGTGGAAAAGGCAGAACCCCTGCATGTGATCCCTGCTTCCTACCAGATCGAGGAAGCGCTAAAACTTCCGGGAACCAAGGTTCTTATGAAGGCCGGAAAGAAGATGAAGGCAGTGAAGAACCGGATTCAGGAGCTGGGTGCAAAAGGGGTCATGATTGAAAACTGCGGCATGCCGGATGAGAAAATTTATCGTTCTATTGAAGAAATTCCGGACAATGCAGGATATTATTCTCTGATCATCGTGAAGGATGAGACTGAGGGAGAACGGTAAAAGCATAAAATCTGCTGAGATAAAAGTGCAAATATAGAATAAGAAGATGGAACAAAAAACAAAGGAGAGAAGCAATGGTACATTTTGTAGGAGCAGGTTCCGGGGCACCGGACTTAATTACAATCAGAGGAAAACAATATCTGGAAGAGGCAGATGTGATCATCTATGCAGGTTCTCTTGTGAACCCGAAGCTTCTGGAATACAGCAAGGATGTGTGCACCATTCATAACAGCGCCAAGATGACTCTGGAGGAAGTGATCTCCGTTATAGAACGTGCAGAAGAGGCAGGGAAGATGACCGTGCGTCTTCACACAGGGGATCCCTGCCTGTACGGTGCGATCCGGGAGCAGATGGATATCCTGGATGAAAAGGGAATTTCCTATGATTACTGTCCCGGCGTCAGCTCTTTTTGCGGTGCTGCAAGCGCCCTGAATCTGGAATATACGTTACCGGATATTTCCCAGAGCGTGATCATTACCAGAATGGAAGGCAGAACTCCGGTTCCGGCAAAAGAAAGCATTCAGTCCTTTGCTGCCCATCAGGCAACCATGGTGGTATTTCTGAGCACCGGAATGCTGGAGGAATTAAGCCGCAGGCTCATTGAGGGCGGATATCAGGAGAACACCCCGGCTGCCATTGTTTATAAGGCTACCTGGGAAGATGAGAAGACTTTTGTATGTACTGTAGGAACCCTGGCACAGACAGCAAAGGAAAACAATATTACGAAAACGGCCCTGATGATCATTGGGGATGTGGTAAGCGGCGCCCACTATGACCGTTCGAAGCTTTATGACCCGGAATTTACCACAGAATTCCGAAAAGCATCGAAATAAAAAAGAGAGAAGGAACAGCATGAAAACAGCAATTCTCTGCTTTAGTCTGAATGGCTATCACACAGGCTCACGTCTGAAGGAAGGACTTGCTTTCAAGGGCTTTGATGTAACTTTGGATGGAAAAAGCAAATATCTGCCGGAATCCATAAAGATCAGCCATCATTTATGGACAGAGCAGCAGTTTCAGAATGCGGATGCCATTGTGTTTATCGGTGCATGCGGGATTGCAGTGCGCAGCATTGCGCCTTTTGTGAAGAGCAAAAAAACGGATCCTGCGGTGCTGGTGATCGATGAATGCGGGAAATTCGTGATTTCTTTGTTGTCCGGTCATTTAGGCGGTGCAAATGACCTTGCACGCACCTGTGCGGATATTCTTGGAGCACTGCCGGTTGTAACAACGGCGACAGACCTTCATCGCTGTTTCGCAGTAGATGTATTTGCAAAAAAGAATGACTGCGGGATTTTTCATATGAAGGCGGCGAAGGAAGCTTCGGCTGCCCTTCTGGCAGGAGAACAGGTGGGATTTTACAGCGATTTTCCTTATGAAGGGAGTTTGCCTGAGGGATTGCTTCCCTGTGACCGGAATGGAAATGTTTGTTTGCCACAGGATGGAACGGCTAAAATCAAAAGGCCGGAAATCGGAATCGCAGTGACTATATATAAAAATGTACTGCCCTTTTCTTCTACGGTACAAGTGGTTCCAAGGGCTGCAGTTCTTGGGCTCGGATGTAAAAAAGGCAGGGAAGCGGCGGCTGTCCGGGAAGCAGCGGAAGACTGTCTGAAAAATACCGGAATTTACCGGGAGGCTCTTAGTTCCATTGCAAGCGTGGATCTGAAAAAGGCGGAGGCCGGGATTCTGGCTCTTTCTAAGGAGTGGGAGATTCCCTTTGAGACCTTTGCCAAGGAGGAGCTTTCGGCAGTGCCGGGAGAGTTTACGCCTTCCTCCTTTGTCCGCCAGGTGACAGGCGTGGACAATGTGTGTGAGCGAAGTGCGGTTCTTGCCGCAGGGCAGGGAAAACTGATACAGAAAAAAATAAAAGGCTGCGGCGTGACAACAGCCCTGGCAGTCAGAGAACGGAGGATACGTTTTGAGTAAAATTTATGTAGTGGGCATTGGCCCCGGAGCATACGATCAGATGACAGGAAAAGCAATTTCTGCTTTGCAGGAAAGCGACGTGATCATTGGATATACAGTTTATGTAGACCTTGTAAAAGACCATTTTGCAGATAAAGAATTTTTGACGACTCCTATGAAAAAAGAGGTGGATCGCTGTGTTCTTGCTTTTGAGGAAGCGAAGAAGGGAAAAACAGTTTCCATGATCTGCAGCGGCGATGCGGGCGTGTACGGAATGGCCGGACTGATGTATGAGGTAGGAGAAGATTATCCGGATGTAGAGCTGGAAATCCTTCCCGGCGTAACAGCAGCAACAGGAGGTGCGGCCGTTTTGGGAGCACCCCTGATCCATGATTTCTGCCTGATCAGCTTAAGCGACCTTCTGACTCCCTGGGAAAAGATAGAGGCAAGACTTTTGGGGGCATCCCAGGCGGATTTTGTCATCTGCCTCTATAACCCTTCCAGCAGAAAACGTCATGACTATCTGAAAAAAGCATGCGATCTGATGATGCGGTACAAAGCGCCGGAAACGGTATGCGGCATTGTGGCAAACATTGCCCGGGAGGGAGAGATGTCACAGGTCATGACTTTAAAAGAACTTCGTGATACACAGGTGGATATGTTTACCACTGTATTTATCGGAAATTCCCAGACAAAAGAAATCAACGGAAAAATGGTAACGCCCAGAGGCTACAGAAGATGATGTATAAAGCAATCGTATTCGCAGGCACTACAGAGGGTTATGCACTTTGCCGCTTTTTAGCAGGCAGCCAGGTGCCGGTGTATGCCTGTGTTGCAACGGAGTACGGAAGCAGATCTGTGGAAGAAAGCCCTTGCCTGAAAGTTCATGCAGATCGCCTTTCCGTGGCGGAAATGGAAGAACTGTTTACGAAAATCCAGCCGGAGATCGTACTGGATGCCACCCATCCCTATGCAGCTGAAGTAACGGAAAATATCCGCACTGCCTGTGAGCGCACGAAGAAAAGCTATCAGCGTGTGCTGCGGGAGGAAAGCAGTCACCAGGAGGAAGCGGTTTATGTGGACAGCCCGGAAGCGGCAGCAGAATATCTGAAAGGAACAGAAGGCAATATTCTGCTCACCACCGGAAGCAAGGAGCTTGGAAAATTTACGGCGGTTCCGGGATTGAAAGAGCGGATCTTTGCAAGGGTGCTTTCCCTCCCTTCTGTGATGAGCGCGTGTGCGGAACTCGGAATGGAGGGAAAGCATCTCATTGGAATGCAGGGCCCTTTTTCCGCAGAATTAAATGCTGCCATGCTCAGGCAGTATGACTGCCGTTACCTGGTAACCAAAGATTCCGGCAGGGCAGGCGGATTTCTGGAAAAGGCCGAAGCTGCCCTTGCCTGCCATGTAAAGCTGGTAATCATCGGACGGCCTTTGAAGGAAGAAGGAATTTCCCTGGCAGAGTGCAAAGCCATGCTGGCAGAGAAATTTCATATTGTGCGGAAACCTCATATAACGCTTCTCGGCATCGGCATGGGAAGCAGGGAAACCCTGACCATACAGGGGCAGAAGACGCTTGAAAAGGCGGATTTGGTGATCGGGGCCAGAAGAATGGCAGATTCTGTGAAGCTGCCCCATCATCAGGTCTTTTACGAATACAGAAGTGAATCTATTGCAGAATATATTGAAACCCATCCGGAATTTGAACATGTGGTGATTGCCCTTTCCGGGGATGTGGGATTCTTTAGCGGCGCAAAAAGGCTGCTGGAGCTTCTGGGAGAAGAAACGGAAGTCATCTGTGGGATTTCTTCTGTGGCATATTTTATGGCAAAAGCAGGGCTGTCCTGGGATGATGCGAAAATCGTCAGTGCCCATGGAAGAAGCTGCAATCTGATGTCTCTGATCCGTCATCATCGGAAGGTATTTTCTATTCTTGGAACTGCAGACGGTGTGGCGAAGTTGGCTGCGAAGCTTGAGGAGTACGGCATGGGAGAGGTGATTCTTCACGTAGGAGAAAATCTTTCCTATAAAAATGAAAAGATTTTCTCCGCACCTGCCAGGGAGCTTACGGATTATAAAGGAGATGCATTAAGCGTGGTATGCGCCCTTCACGAACAGGCAGTTCCCATGCCTGCTACACACGGAATCACGGATGAGGAATTTATCCGGGGAAAAGCGCCCATGACCAAGGAAGAGGTACGAACCGTATCCCTCTCCAAGCTGAAGCTTACAGAGGAGTCTGTCTGTTATGATGTGGGGGCAGGAACCGGTTCTGTCTCCGTGGAGATGGCTCTTCGGGCACACCAGGGAATGGTTTATGCCATTGAAAAAAAGGAGGAGGCAGCGATGCTTCTTCTGGAAAATAAAAAGAAATTTGCTGCGGATAATCTGGAAATCATCCGGGGGACTGCGCCGGAGGCTCTGGAAGAATTGCCTGCGCCTACCCACGCTTTTATCGGGGGCTCCTCGGGAAATCTAAGGGAGATCCTTCAGGTTCTCCTGAAAAAAAATGAAAATGTCCGGATCGTCATCAACTGTATTACCCTGGAAACCATATCGGAAGCGTTGGCCGCTGTCCGGGAATTTGCCTTTGAGGAGACGGAAGTGGTGCAGCTTTGTGCTTCCCGGGCAAAGGAACTGGGGCGTTATCATTTGATGATGGGCGAGAACCCCATCTACATTATTACCTGTCAGAAAAAGAAATGAAAAGGAGGGCTGCTTTTATGGAAACACCCAGGATTCTTCTGGCTGCGGGAGCAAGCGGAAGCGGAAAAACGCTAATCACCTGCGGGATACTGCAGGCACTGGTAAATCGCGGAAAGAAGGTGGCTTCTTTTAAATGCGGCCCGGATTACATAGACCCCATGTTTCACAGCCGCGTGATCGGAACGAAATCCAGGAATCTGGACACGTTTTTTACCTCTCCGGAAACGACCAGATATCTTCTGGCAAAAAATTCCGAGGATTGTGATATTTCGGTGATCGAAGGGGTCATGGGATATTATGACGGTGTTGGAGGAATTACGGATCAAGCCAGCGCTTATGACCTGGCTTCTGTCACAGATACACCTGTCATTTTTATTGTAAACAGCAAGGGGATGAGCGCTTCCCTGGCTGCCTGTGTAAAAGGCTTTTTGGAATACAAAAAAAACAGCCGTATTCAGGGAGTAATCTTAAACCAGATGTCCCCCATGCTTTATCCCCGGATGAAAACGCTTCTGGAAGAGGAGCTTGGGATCAGGGTTCTTGGGTATGTGCCTAAGGTGGACGACTGTGTGATCGAGAGCAGGCATCTGGGCCTGGTGCTTCCGGATGAAATTCCTGAGCTTCGGGAGCGGCTTATAAAACTTGCGGAGATTCTGGAAAAAACTTTGGATATGGAGGGAATTCTCTCGCTTGCCGCATCTGCAGGTTCCCTTGCAGAAACAAAATTGAAAGACTCCGCCTTTTTCTGGAAACTTCCGGAAAAAGTGAGGATCGGTGTTGCAGATGATGAAGCCTTCTGCTTCTTTTACCAGGATAATTTCCGTTTATTAAAGGAAATGGGGGCAGAGCTTCTCCCTTTTTCACCCATCCATGACAAAGCTCTTCCGGAAAATCTGGATGGAATCCTGCTTTATGGCGGATACCCGGAATTGAACGGAAAAGTCCTGGAAGAAAACAGGGAAATGCGTACAGGTGTGCGACTGGCCCTTCAAAAGGGGATGCCCTGCATGGCGGAATGCGGAGGATTTATGTATCTTCATGAAGAAATGGAGGATATGGATGGAAGGCTTTGTAAAATGGCAGGGGTGATTCCAGGAAAAGTGTACCGCACACCAAAGCTTACCAGATTTGGCTATATTACTTTGGAAGAAACAACAGGCAGGTTTTTGAAAGGACAATGTACAGGTCCGATTCCTGCTCATGAATTTCATTATTTTGAGTCCGAGAACTGTGGAACGGATTTTCATGCATCCAAGCCCATGAGCAAAAGAGGATGGGAATGCATCCACAGCACGGAGCGTATGATGGCCGGTTTTCCCCATCTTTATTATTACGGGAATCCCGGGGTCGCACAGGCATTTCTGGAAAAATGTCTGGAGTATCAAAAAGAACGTAAAAAAGAGGAATAAAAAATGAACTACGGAACAATTGCCCTGGCAGCAGGCTTTCTCATAGATTTGCTCATAGGGGATCCCCGGTGGCTGTATCATCCTATCTGTTTTATCGGAAACCTCATTTCCTTTCTGGAAAAAAGAATCCGGAAGATATTTCCGAAAACGCAGAAGGGAGAGCTTTTTGGGGGTGCATTGGAGGTACTGTTGGTCTGTGTACTTTCCTTTGGAATTCCCTTCGGTATCTTAGCTGTGTTATACCGATTTTGCCCGGTTCTGGGACTGGTGCTGGAAACTTTTTGGTGTTACCAGCTTTTTGCCACAAAATCCCTGAAAACAGAAAGTATGAAGGTGTATGACCGGCTGAAAAACGGAACCCTTTCCGATGCGCGCTATGCAGTTTCCATGATCGTGGGGCGGGATACAGGGGAACTTAGCGAGGAGGGAGTCATCAAAGCGACTGTGGAGACGGTTGCGGAAAATACCTCCGACGGAATCATTGCTCCCATGCTTTATATGGCTTTAGGCGGTGTGCCGCTGATGTTCCTTTATAAAGGAATCAATACCATGGATTCCATGCTTGGCTACAAAAACGACAAATATTTGTATTTCGGCAGATGTGCCGCAAAGTTGGATGATGCGGCCAACTTTTTTCCAGCCAGAATTTCCGGATTTTTGATGATCGCGGCGTCTTATCTCTTCGGAATGGATGGGAAAAATGCCGCAAAAATCTATTTCAGGGACAGGAAAAATCATGCCAGCCCCAATTCCGCCCAGACAGAAGCGGTGATGGCAGGCGCACTGAAGATACAGCTTGCGGGAAATGCCTATTATTTTGGAAAACTATATGAGAAACCGACGATCGGTGATCCCATCCGCCCTGTAGAGGCTGAGGATATCCGGCGTTCCAATCGTCTTTTATACGGAACGGCGATTCTTGGGGCAGCCGTTTTTCTGGCACTTCGGGTGCTGGTATAACGTCTCCAAATTAACTGGATTCTATACTTGTCTGAATTTCCATCTGCTGTGTTGTCATCAGTTGGCGTAGCCACCGCTACGCCGCCTTCTTCCGCCTTGCAGAATGAAAATTTATCCTGCGTATATAGTCCAGTTATTTGGAAGACGTTATACTGGTATTCCGGTGAGAAATACACTTTATCAGGAGAAACATACATGAAAAATCATATCCATGGAGGAAATATTTATCAATATGAAAACTGCCTGGATTTTTCGGCAAACTGCAATCCCCTTGGCACACCCAAAGGGGTGATCCGGGCGGCAGAGAAAAGTCTTGCCCATATTTATGAATATCCCAGAGTGGGCTGTGCTCCTTTGCGGGAGGCAATCGGGGAATACGAGAGAGTTTCGCCGGAGCAGATCATATGCGGGAACGGGGCTGCGGATCTGATCTTTTCCCTGTGCAGGGCGCTGAAACCAAAGCATGCGCTGATTCCGGCCCCCACTTTTGCGGAATATGAACAGGCGCTGAACAGCGAGGATTGCAGGGTGACCCGTTATGTTTTAAAGGAAGAGGAAGGCTTTCGGATGCAGCGAGGATTTCTTGAGGCACTTCATAAGGACCTGGATATGGTATTTCTCTGCAACCCTAATAATCCCACAGGAATGCTGACGGAACGAGATTTTCTGACAGAAATCCTGAAAAAATGCAGGGAGCTTGAAATCATGCTTGTGGTGGATGAGTGCTTCCTGGATTTTGTAGATCATCCGGAGGAATACACTCTAAAAGAACAGCTTGGGGGCAATCCCAATTTGTTTCTTTTGAAAGCGTTCACCAAGCGTTATGCTATGGCTGGAATCCGGCTGGGATACGGAATGACCGGAAATCAGAGACTTCTGGAAAAAATGGCTTCTGTCACCCAGCCCTGGAATGTATCCACTGTGGCACAGGAAGCAGGAATTGCAGCCCTTAAGGAGAAAGAGTATGTGGAACGGGGAAGGCAGCTGGTATTCCGGGAGGCGGAGTTTTTAAAGGAATCCTTAAAAAGCCTTGGATTCGCTGTATTTCCCTCAAAGGCCAATTATGTATTTTTTAAAGGCCCGGAGGATTTTTTTGAATCCTGTGTAAGGGAAGGCATCCTGATCCGGGACTGCAGCAATTATCCCGGACTTTCGAAAGGATATTACCGCATTGCAGTAAAAACACATGAAGAAAACCAGAAACTCGTGGAAGCTTTTGCAAAAATTCAGAAACAGGAAGGAAAATGATAATGGCAAAGACAATTATGATTCAGGGAACCATGTCCAATGCAGGAAAAAGTCTTTTAGCAGCAGGGCTTTGCCGGATCTTCCATCAGGATGGCTATCGGGTTGCGCCTTTCAAATCACAGAATATGGCGCTGAATTCCTTTATCACAGAGGAAGGCCTGGAGATGGGACGTGCCCAGGTGATGCAGGCGGAAGCGGCGGGAATAAAACCGTCCGTAGTGATGAATCCCATTCTTTTAAAGCCTACCAATGATGTAGGCTCCCAGGTGATCGTAAACGGGGAAGTCCTTGGAACCATGAGTGCCCGTGATTATTTTCAATATAAGAAAAAGCTTGTACCTGATATTATGCAGGCGTTCCGGAAGCTTTCCGAAGAAAACGATATTATTGTGATCGAGGGGGCAGGAAGCCCTGCGGAGATCAATCTAAAAGAAGAAGATATTGTGAACATGGGTATGGCGAAAATGGCGAAAGCTCCTGTACTCCTGGTAGGGGATATTGACCGGGGCGGTGTTTTTGCACAGCTGATTGGAACGGTGGAGCTTCTGGAAGAGGATGAGAGGGCCATGGTAAAGGGGCTGATCATCAACAAATTCCGGGGCGATAAGTCCATCCTGGACCCCGGCGTTTCCATGCTGGAGGAGAAAAGCGGCATTCCGGTAGTGGGAGTGGCCCCTTATCTGCAGATTCAGGTGGAAGATGAGGACAGCCTTACGGAACGCTTTGACAGAAACCAGGAAATCGGGCAGATTGATATTGCAGTGGTGCGGGTGCCCAGAATTTCCAATTTTACGGATTTTAATCCCTTGGAGAGCATTCCCGGCGTTTCCCTGCGCTATGTGAAGCATGTGAAAGAGCTGGGAAATCCGGATATGATCATTCTTCCGGGAACGAAAAACACCATGGATGACCTGAAATGGATGCGGGAAACCGGTATGGAGGCAGCAGTTCTTAAGGAGGCTGCCAAAGGCAAGCTGATCATGGGCATCTGCGGGGGGTATCAGATGCTGGGAGATACTTTAAGCGATCCCTTTGACGTGGAAGCGGGAGGATCCATGAAAGGAATGGGGCTCATTCCCATGGATACGGTATTTGCAAAAACCAAGACCAGAACCAGAGTTTCCGGCGTATTCCGGGAAATGGCGGAGGAATGGGAACCATTTACAGGCGCAGAATTGGCTGGCTATGAGATTCATATGGGCGATTCTGTTTTAAAGGAGGGAGTCAGAAGCTTTACGGATATCCGTGACAGTGTAAGCGGTGTGGAAAAGAAGGAAGGCGCATGCTGGAAAAATGTGTGCGGAACTTATGTCCACGGAGTATTTGACTGCGAGGCTGCGGCAAAGGCCCTGGTCCGTGTTCTTGGTAAGAAAAAGGGAATCAATGTGGAAGATATGACCGGTGTGGATTTTGCTGCTTTTAAGGAAACCCAGTATGATATTCTGGCCCGGGAGCTTCGGATGCATCTGGATATGAAGAAGATTTATGAAATTCTGGAGGAAGGCGTGTAACATGAAAGTAGAACTGGAAAATGTAAAACCGATGGACATTGAGGCGCGAAGCTTTGCCATGATTACGGAAGAACTGGGGGACACTCCGCTGATTCCCGGCACAGAGCTTGTGGTAAAGCGCTGCATCCACACAAGCGCAGACTTTGATTATGCCAAAAATCTCTGCTTCTCCGAACATGCAGTGGAAAAGGCCATGGAAGCAATCAAAAACGGCGCCTGTATTGTCACAGATACCCAGATGGCGAAATCCGGTATCAACAAACGTGCACTTGCCAGGTATGGCGGTGAGGTTTATTGCTTTATGTCTGATGAGGATGTGGCAAAGATCGCAAAGGAAAAGGGCACCACAAGAGCCACAGCCAGTATGGACAAGGCTGCAGCCATGGATAAAAAGCTGATCTTCGCCATTGGAAATGCTCCCACTGCGCTGATTCGGCTTTATGAGCTGATCGAGGAAGGAACGATTGCGCCGGAACTGATTATCGGTGTTCCCGTGGGATTTGTGAATGTGGTACAGTCAAAGGAACTGATCATGGAGACAGAGGTTCCCTATATTGTAGCAAGGGGAAGAAAAGGGGGCAGCAACATTGCAGCATGTATCTGCAATGCGCTGCTTTATATGATCGATAATAAAAGGGATTAACAGATGCTTTTTAAAAGACGGCATGCAGGGAGGAAATCCTGTTCCCTCATGGAAGAACAGGAGAGAATTACCGTTACCTCCCCGGGAGCATCCTTCAGGATCTGAATACGCAGGCTTTCTGCAGCAGCTCTTTTTTTCAGCTCTTCTCCTGAAAAAGGAACAGATAAGGTCAGTGCCAGACTGGTACCTGCGGAACCGATCTGTATCCGGCTGGTGTTTCCGAAAACCGTCTGAACGGCAGAGAGCAGCTGCCTGAGCTTTACGGAGTACAGCCGCTTCAGCTTTCTGGTCTGGGCGGCAAGGTGGCCGTCCCGGATAAACTGGCAGAGGGCAATCTGCTCTGCCTTTGAGGCAGTCTGGTTGTAGCTTGCTGCTTTTTGCTGGTAGGCTTCCTTTAAGACAGAGGGAAGCACCATGAAGCTGATTCGGATGGAGGGAAGCAGAAGCCTGGAAAAGGAGCCGATATAAACCACTCCCTGGCCGCCTGCAAGTCCGAAGAGGGACGGGGTAGGCTTCTGGAGATAAACAAATTCATTTTCGAAATCATCTTCTATGATGAGACTTTGGTTTTGGGCAGCATAGCGGATTAGTTCCAGACGTCTGGAAACAGGCATGATCTCTCCCCATTTGGTCATGTGGGCAGGGGAGACATAGATTACGCCGCTGTCCTTGTTCCGGTAGCGGACTTCAAATCCGTAGTCCGAAAACACCGTACTGCCCTGTATAAAAGACGGGGTGGGGAAGGATACGGTTTTCTTATCCAGGACAAGAGGGCACAGGATATGGAGCAGGCTTTGGACTCCTGCCCCCACCACAATATCGTCCGCACTGCACAGAATATTCCGTCTTTCCCGGATATATTCGCACAGAGCCTGACGGAAATCCGCCTCTCCCTGGGGTTCGCCGTAGGAAAGAAGACGTTCGTCCTGGCGCAGGGCGCTTTTGATATAACGTCGCCAAAGGTCAAAACGAAAGCTCTCCCTGTCTACGCCGGAGGAGGCAAAATCATACTGATACAGGGTGCTTTTGCTGTTTTTTAAAGAAGAGGGAACGACCTGCCTCTGGGCAATATCCGTAACGTAATAGCCGCTTTGGGCTTTGGAAATGATATAGCCGTCTGCAGCAAGCTGAAGGTATGCATTTTCGATGGTCGTGCGGCTTAGCCGAAGTTCCTGCGCGCATTTGCGCAGAGAGGGCATTTTGCTGCCGGGAGTCAGCCTCTGCTCCAGAATCAGATTCCTGTAGTAGTGATAAACTTCCATATAAAGATGTTCTGATTTTTCTGATTTATTTAATTGCAGGCTCATATAGGTGTCCTCGTTAAGGAAAGAATTTTTGAAAAGGTAATTTATTATAGTATTTCATATAAGAAAAGTCAATGTTACTGTTCACACGGCACCGGTAACAAGTTAGTTTTTAATTGTATGCAATAGTCAGTACCTGGCTTGACATTAGTCCGCTGAGTGTTTATGATGATAAAGTATAGTAGTACAAAGGAGAACGATACGTTATGAGTATTTCCATGATTGGAGTCGATCACAGCAAGGCTCCCCTGGATATCCGTGCGCTTTTTGCTTTTTCCAAAAAAAATGCAGGAGAGGCCATGGAAAAATTGAAAGAAGAAGAAGGAATCAATGGCTGCATCATTTTATCCACCTGCAACCGCCTGGAAATCTGGGTCAGCAGGGAGGAAGACGCAGAAATTTCTCTTTATGACTGCCTTTGCAGGCTGAAAGGAATCCGGGATGCTTCCTATGAACCTTATTTTATAAAACGAGAGGACAGGGAAGCCGTGGAACATCTGTTTTATCTGGCAAGCGGCCTGAAATCCCAGATTATGGGGGAGGATCAGATCCTGACCCAGGTGAAGGATGCCTTAAGCCTTGCAAGAGAACATTATACAACAGACAGTGTGCTGGAAGTGTTGTTTCGTATGGCTGTTACAGCAGGGAAGAAGATCAAGACGGAAGTGCCTTTTGCCCACGGAAATCCATCGGTTATCCACAAGGCTATTCAGTTTCTGGAGGAACAGGGATATTCCGTCCGGAATAAAGTCTGTCTTGTGATCGGAAACGGGGAAATGGGAAAGGTGGCTGCCCAGACGCTTCGGGAGTGCGGCGGGGATGTGACCGTGACCATCCGTCAGTACAGGAGCGGTGTTGTGAACATCCCTGTGGGCTGCAAGCGTATCAACTACGGCGAACGTATGGAGTATCTGCCGGAATGTGATCTGGTGGTGAGCGCGACGGCAAGCCCGAATTATACACTCAGAGAAGAACTTTTTGAAGGAATCGTCTGTAAAGAAAATCTGGTGCTGATCGATCTGGCAGTGCCCAGGGACATTGAACCTGCCCTTGGAGAAAAAGAGGGCATAACCCTTTATGATATGGACAGCTTCCGTATGCCGGAAGCGCCAAAGGAACTGGAAGAAAACCTGGAGGCAGCAGGGGCAATCGTCCGGGAGCAGATGGATGAATTTTATCTGTGGCTGGATGGACGGGATGTGATCCCGAGGATTCAGGAAATCCGGCAGGAAGCCGTTCACGATCTGAACCTGCGTATTGCCAAAATACTAAAGAACACACCTATGGAATCCTCTGACAGGGAAAAGCTGGAGCGCGCAGTGGATACAGCCGCAGGCAAGGTTGTAAATAAACTGATCTTCGGTCTTCGGGACAGCCTGAATCAGGAGGTTTTCCTGGAATGTGTGGCAGGACTGGAGAGGATTTATGAAGAATAAACGATATTTTCCCATGTTTGTGGACTTATCCGATAAAAATATTGTTGTGGTTGGCGGCGGAAATATAGCAACCAGAAGAGTAAAAACCCTTCTGCAGTTTACCAGAAACGTGACTGCGGTTGCCCCTATGATGACTCCTGAGCTTGTGGAGCTTGGAAAAACGGGAATGGTGAATGTACTGCAGCGAGGGGTAAAGCATTCTGATCTTACCACGGCGTATATGGTCATTGCGGCCACCAACGATCACAAGCTGAACGATGAGATCTACCGGGTATGCAAAGAAGAAGGAATTTATGTAAATATCGCAGATGACAAAGAGAAATGCGATTTTTATTTCCCGGGCATTTTTATGCAGGATGAGCTTGTAGTGGGAATCACAGCCAGCGGGCTGGATCATAAAAAAGCAAGAAGAGTGCGTCTTGCCATAGAACAGGCTATGGCAGAAGCCTCAGAAAAGGATTGACGATACATGAGAGACAAGATTGTAATAGGAAGCCGCGAAAGTGCACTGGCACTTTGCCAGACCGAAATGGTGCGGGATTACATAAAGAAGAGAAATCCGGAACTTTCCGTTGAGATTCTGACCATGAAAACCACAGGGGATATGATTCTGGATCGCACTCTTGACAAAGTAGGCGGCAAGGGACTGTTTGTAAAAGAACTGGATCTTGCCCTTCTTGACGGAAGGAGTCAGCTTTCCGTACATAGTTTAAAGGATATGCCCATGGAAGTGCCGGAAGAACTTCCCCTTCTGGCTTTTTCCAAAAGAGAAGATCCGAGGGATGTGCTTGTTCTGCCGGAGGGTACCAGGGAACTGGATCCGTCCAAGCCATTGGGAAGTTCAAGCCTTCGGCGTGTTTTACAGCTGAAGGAGCTGTATCCCGGGATGGAAGTAAAAAGCGTACGGGGAAATCTGCAGACGCGGCTTCGCAAATTAGACAGCGGGGAATACTCCGGGCTGGTGCTGGCTGCAGCAGGCATGAAGCGGATGGGACTGGAACACAGAATCTGCCGCTATTTTACGCCGGATGAGATCATTCCTGCAGCAGGACAGGGAATCATTGCAGTACAGGGAAGTCTGAAGGAAGACTATCGCTTTTTGGATGGGTACTGTGACAGAAATGCCTGGATCGCCGGAACGGCAGAGCGCGCTTTTGTCAAATACCTGAACGGAGGCTGCTCCTCACCTGTTGCTGCCTATGGGGAAGTAGAAGGGGAAGAGCTGTTCTTAAGAGGGCTGTATTACCATGAAGCAGACGGAACCTGGAACAAGGGCAGTATCCGGGGAAAAGCGGAAGATGCAGCGGTTTTGGGAGAAACTCTTGCGGAAAATCTGAGGCGGCAGATGGAAACCTGCCGGGAAGAAATAAAGGAGAATTGACATGAGCGTAGGCAAAGTATGGCTGGTGGGCGCAGGCCCGGGAGATATCGGCCTTTTTACCTTAAAAGGGATGGAAGTACTGAACCGTGCGGATGTGGTGGTATACGACAGCCTTGTAGGGCAGGGAGTCCTGTCAAAGATTCCGCAGGGGATAAAACTGATCAATGTGGGCAAGCGTGCCAGTCATCACACTATGCCCCAGGAGGAAATTAATCAGGTTCTTGTGGAGGAGGCAAAAAAGGGCTTCCGGGTAGTAAGGCTGAAAGGAGGGGATCCCTTCCTGTTCGGCAGAGGCGGCGAAGAACTGGAACTTTTGAAAGAGGAAGGAATTCCCTATGAGGTGGTGCCGGGAGTTACGTCGCCCCTGGCAGTTCCTGCCTATAACGGAATACCGGTAACGCACCGGGATTTCTGTTCCTCTTTGCATATTATCACAGGACATAAACGGGCAGGAGAAGAATATGACATTGATTTTGAGGCTCTTGTGCGGACAAAAGGAACTCTTGTATTTCTTATGGGAGTCACTGCCCTTGAGGATATCATGCAGGGGCTTCTGAAAGGTGGGATTTTTCCGGACATGCCTGCCGCTATTCTGGAGAAGGGAACAACTGCAGGCCAGAAACGGGTGGTGGCAACTGTTTCCACATTGAAGGAAGAAGCGGCGCGCCATGGAATTGGAACCCCGGCAATTATTGTTGTAGGTAAGGTTTGTACGCTCGGGGAGAAATTTGCCTGGTATGAGAGCCTTCCCCTTTCCGGCTGGAAGGTTCTGGTCACAAGACCCAGAAATCTCATCTCCAAAACAGCAGCGAAACTGCGGGAGCAGGGTGCGGAGGTGCTGGAGCTGCCAGCCATCCGTACGGAGCCTTTAGAAGATAAATCTTTGATCCGGGAGGCTTTGGAACAGCTGCATACGTATCAATGGTTGGTATTTACCAGTCCTACGGGTGCAGAGGTATTTTTTGAAGAAATGGGTTCTTTTGGAAAGGATATCCGGGCCCTTGGCTCTGTGAAGATTGCGGTCATTGGAGAAGGAACCAGGAAGAAACTTTCAGATTATCGCCTGATTCCGGACCTGATGCCGGAGGTCTATGACGGAGATTCCCTGGGAGCGGCTCTGGCAGAGATCCTGGACGGAACAGAAAAGATCCTGATCCCCCGTGCTGAGAAGGGAAATGAAAATCTGGTGAAGCTTCTTCTGGAGACAGGAGCCCGGGTGGATGACATTCCCACCTACCGGACACTTTATGAGAGCAGTTCCTTAATTGATGAAAAGAAGGAGTTGGAATCCGGAAATATTGACTGTGTGGTATTTACAAGTGCATCCACGGTTCGGGGATTTGTGGAAGGAACCGGCTGTGATGATTATTCAGGAATTCGTGCCGCATGTATCGGAAAACAGACCCGTGCTGCTGCGGATGCCTATGGAATGCAGACCTTTATGGCAGAAAAAGCAACGATTGACAGCCTGATATCGCTGGTGATGGAGATGAAAGCAGGAGAGAAAACAGAATAGATCTGTTTGAAAGTGAGGAATATAAAATGGAATTGATTCAAAGACCAAGAAGACTGCGGGGCAGTGAAGTACTGCGAAAAATGGTAAGGGAGACCAGAATGGACAAATCGTCCCTGATCTATCCCCTTTTTGTAAAAGAAGGAACCGGAATCCAGGAAGAAATTCCTTCCATGGAGGGACAGTACCGCTATAGTGTGGATCGTCTTCCATATGAACTGGAGCGTCTTCAGAATGCAGGGGTGAGCAGCATTATGCTGTTTGGCATTCCAGACAAAAAGGATGAAGTGGGAAGCGGCGCCTATGTTCAGGACGGGATCGTGCAGCGTGCCCTTCGGGAAGCAAAAAAGCAGTTCCCGGATTTATACTATATTACAGATGTCTGCATGTGCGAATATACGTCTCATGGGCATTGCGGCGTGCTTTGCGGACATGAGGTGGATAATGATGGAACTTTGAAGCTTCTGGCAAAAACCGCTCTTTCCCATGTACAGGCAGGAGCAGATATGGTAGCGCCCTCTGATATGATGGACGGCCGTGTAAGAGCAATCCGGGATTGCCTGGACAGCAATGGATATACCGGCACACCGATCATGTCTTATGCTGTGAAATATGCCTCTGCATTTTACGGCCCGTTCCGTGATGCAGCAGGTTCTGCACCATCCTTCGGAGACCGCAAGAGCTATCAGATGGATTTCCACAACCGCAGGGAGGGAATGAAGGAAGCACTTACGGATATTGAAGAGGGTGCAGACATCATTATGGTAAAACCGGCTATGTCCTATCTGGATATGGTCTCCGAAATCAGCAAGGCTACGAATGTTCCGGTTGCAGCCTATAGTGTCAGCGGAGAATATGCGATGGTAAAAGCGGCAGCCAGGATGGGCTGGATCGATGAAGAAAGAATCATCTGTGAGATGGCAGTGGGAACTTACCGTGCCGGAGCCCAGATTTATATCACCTATTTTGCAAAAGAACTGGCAAAGTTTATGGATGAAGGGAGAATCGGCTGATGACAAGATCAGAAGCATTATTTGCACGTGCAGTGAAGAGAATTCCGGGAGGTGTCAACAGCCCGGTCCGTGCCTACGGAGCCATTGGAGAAGCCCCCAGGTTCATTGAGAGGGCTGATGGCTGTTATATTTACGATGTGGACGGAAAACGGTATATTGACTATATCGACTCCTGGGGACCTATGATTCTGGGACATAATTTTTCTGCTATCAGGGAGAGCGTGATCAAAGCCAGCGAAAATGGCTTAAGCTTTGGCTGCGCTACAGAGATCGAAGTGGAAATGGCAGAGTTTATCTGTGAACATATTCCCCATGTGGAGATGATTCGTATGGTAAATTCCGGTACGGAAGCAGTGATGAGCGCTGTCCGTGCGGCAAGGGGATTTACCGGAAGAAATAAGATCATCAAGTTTGCCGGCTGCTATCACGGACACAGCGATGCCATGCTGGTTAGTGCAGGCTCTGGTGTGATGACCAGCGGCGTGCCGGACAGTGCTGGCGTGCCGGACGGATGCACCAGAGATACCATGACGGCTGTCTACAATGACCTGGAGAGTGTGCGCGCGTTAATGGAGCAGGCACGGGGAGAAGTTGCCGCAGTGATCGTGGAGCCTGTGGGGGCGAATATGGGCGTTGTGCCGCCTGTGGATGGCTTCCTGAAAGGGCTTAGAGAGCTTTGCGATCAACATGGTGCCCTGCTGATTTTTGATGAGGTAATCACAGGTTTCCGCCTGGCTTTCGGAGGGGCTGCAGAGTATTTCGGCATCCGCCCGGATATGGTTACTTACGGTAAGATTATTGGTGCAGGAATGCCGGTAGGCGCTTACGGCGGACGCAGGGAGATCATGGAGATGGTTTCCCCTGTGGGCAAGGTTTATCAGGCCGGAACCTTAAGCGGAAATCCCATTGCCATGGCAGCAGGCCTTACCCAGCTTAAATATCTGTACCAGCATCCTGAAATCTATCAGGAACTTGCCGGAAAAGGAGAACTGCTTTACGGCGGAATGAGAGAGATTCTTGCGGAAAAGGAAATTCACTTCCGGGTCAATTCCGTAGGATCCCTGGGCTGTCTGTTCTTCACAGACCGGGATGTGGTGGATTATACTTCTGCCAAAACGGCAGATACGGCGGCTTTTGCCCTGTATTTTAAGAAGATGCTGGAAAAAGGCATTCATCTGGCGCCCTCTCAGTTTGAGGCAATGTTCCTTTCCGCTGCCCATACGGAAGAGGTGATCGGGGAAACCCTGGATACAGTGAAACAATGCATTTGAGAAAATGCAATGGATGCATTTAGAAATATTGTCCTTCAAAAGGCTTTATGTTATAATAGCAGGAGCGGAATATAAGTGAAACAAGCTTATAGGAAGGATACGAGAAGACAGTGGGAGGCAGGACGAATGGAAAATATGAAATATGTAGCCTATGTGGGAACCTATACACACGGAAACAGTAAGGGCATTCATGTGTATGATGTAGATGTGGAGAATGGTGTACTGACAGAGCGTGCTGAGGTGAAAGTCAGCAATGCATCCCACACAGCTATTTCCAAGAACAGAAGATTTCTTTATTCAATCGAGGATGAAGGAGTTGCCGTATTTAAGAGAGACGAGAACGGCGACCTGGAGCGTATTAACAGCGTCAATATTGATGGAATGCGCGGCTGCTTCCTTGCTACAGACGTGGATGGCAAATATTTATATGTGGCAGGCTACCATGACGGAAAAGTAACGGTTGTTCATACCCATAAAGACGGCCGTCTGGGAAGCCTGATGGACGGAGTATTCCATACCGGCCTTGGAAGTGTTGCAGAACGTAATTTCCGTCCTCATGTAAACTGTGTGCGTCCTACTCCGGATAATAAATACTTGTGTGCAGTAGATAACGGGATCGACCAGGTGAAGATTTACCGGATCAATAAGAGAAGACATAAACTGGAGCTTGTGGATATTTTAAGATGCCCCAGAGAGAGCGGGCCGCGTATTCTGCGTTTCAGCGCTGACGGACGTTTTGTGTATATTCTTTTTGAACTGAGCAATGAGATTAAAGTCTACAGCTATGACGGAACTGGAAATACGCCGGAATTCGAGCTGCTTCAGACTATTTCCACGTTGACGAAGCGGGATGAGGATTCCATTCATAATGCGGCATCCGGTCTTGCGCTGGCACCGGACGGCAAGCATCTGTTCTGTACAACAGCAGGAGAGAACACAGTTTCCATGTATGAGATCGATCCGGAAACCGGTCTTCTGGAAAAGAAATTTACACTTCCCATCAGCGGAGATTATCCCAAGGATCTGGTGATCTTTCCGGATAATCAGCATATTGCCATTGCAAACCACGCAAGCAATACCATTACCACCTTTAAGGTAGATTATGAGAAAAATATCATCATAATGAACAGCAAACCGCTGAAAGTGGAGACTCCCAACAGTATCCATATGTGGCTTGTCCCGGATCTGAATAATCCGGCAGATGATATTCAGTATGAAGAGCCTGAGGAATGATTTCCTTAAGGCGTGAAGATAAAAAAAGAAGTACAGGGAGTTTTCCGGCTCCCTGTACTTCTTTTTTTTATCTTGTATATGGATGGAAACGGCAGTCAGCGAAGAGCGCCGTAAAAATCCTTAATAGGATCCAGACGGGCACTCATATTGGACATCAGTGCATCGGCAAGGGTGATGGCACACATGGATTCCACTACTACCACAGCTCTTGGGACAATAACCGGATCATGGCGGCCGTGAATCTCCAGCGTAATGTTTTCTCCGCTGCTGGAAACCGTCTCCTGAGGCCTGCTGATGGAAGGCGTGGGCTTCACGGCTGCCCGGAGAATGATTTCACTGCCGTCGCTGATGCCGCCCATGATCCCTCCGGCGTGATTGGAGGTTTTCTGGATGGTGCCATTCTGGCTGCAGAAGCCGTCATTGTCTGTGGAACCATTCAGTACTGCTGCCTGCATTCCGTCACCGATCTCTACTGCCTTTACGGCGCCGATGGACATGACTGCCTGTGCAAGCAGGGCGTCCAGTTTCCCGAAAACAGGGTCTCCAAGGCCTGCCGGGACACCGGTGATCCGGCATTCAATGACCCCGCCTGCGCTGTCCTTTTTTTGCATACACTTCTCAAGGTAGGATCCTGCTTTTTCTGCTGCAGCGGCATCCGGCATGTAGAAATCATTTTTTAAGATTTCCTCAGGATGAAACTCAGTAATGGAAACAGGGCCGATGGATCTGGTGTAGGTGCAGAAGCGGATGCCAAGCTCTTCAAGGAGTCTGGCTGCGATGGCTCCGGCAGCGGTACGTCCGATGGTCTCCCTTCCGGAAGAACGGCCGCCTCCCCGATAGTCACGGATGCCGTACTTCTGGTCAAAAGTATAATCCGCATGTCCCGGACGGTAGGAAACGGCAATGTTTCCGTAATCCCGGGAACGCTGGTCTGTATTTCGAACCATAACAGAAATCGGCGTGCCTGTAGTTTTTCCTTCAAAAACACCGGAGAGTATTTCTGCAAGATCCCCTTCTTTTCGTGCTGTTGTATAGCGGCTCTGCCCGGGTTTTCTTCGGTCAAGGAATTTCTGAATATCTTCTTCTGAGAGCGGAAGTCCTGCAGGACATCCGTCAATCACGGCTCCGAGGGCTTTTCCGTGAGATTCTCCCCAGGTTGTTACAGTAAATAGATTTCCAAATGATGATTTTCCCATAGTCGTCCTTTCTATAACCGTTAAATTGGTTCAATGTGATCTGGAAATTATTATAACGAAGTATAAAAAAATTGTAAACCGAAACCATTGGAATTGACAAAAAACTATCTACTATTTATAATGGAAGTTGAATTTTTTATAAGCATTGTGGGGGAAATAGATCATAGAAGGGAAGTGGTAATCGTGATAAGGATGTTTAAGTCAATTGATGGTGCTATTCATCAGATTCAGGAACCACAGGATGGGTGCTGGATCGCTTTGACGAATCCGACTGCAACCGAGGTCTTTGAAATATCAGAGCAATTTGAGATAGAGGTTGACGATCTGCGAGCCCCTTTGGATGTGGAAGAACGTTCCCGTATCGAAGTGGAGGATACTTATACCCTGATTCTTGTGGATGTCCCGATCATAGAGGAGCGTAATGATAAGGATTGGTATGGTACCATTCCTCTTGGCATTATTGTAACGGATAAAATGATCTTTACGGTTTGTCTGGAAGATACACAGGTACTGACCAGATTTATGGAAGGACGTGTACGCAACTTTTTCACTTATATGAAGACTCGCTTCATTCTGCAGATACTTTACCGGAATGCGAGTATGTATCTGCGCTATCTGCGTATTATAGATAAAAAGAGTGAACAGGTGGAAGAGAAGCTGCATTTATCTCCAAGAAATCAGGAACTGATCGAGCTTCTGGAACTGGAAAAATCTCTGGTATACTTTACCACCTCCCTACGTTCTAATGAGGTGGTGCTGGAGAAGTTGCTGAAGGTGGACAGTATTAAGAAGTACCCGGAGGATACGGAGCTTTTGGATGATGTTATCATCGAGAATACCCAGGCCATTGAGATGGCGAATATTTACAGCGGAATTTTAAAGAGCATGATGGATGCCTTTGCTTCGGTTATTTCCAATAATCTGAATGATGTGATGAAGGTTCTGTCTATCATTACCATTGTAATGAGTATTCCGACGATGGTATTTGGTGCTTATGGAATGAACCTAAATCCGGCGGGGATGCCCTTTTCAAGTACCCAGTGGGGATTTTTGGTCATCATTTTGCTTTCCCTGGCTGCCAGCATCATTGCAGCAATCGTTCTTACAAAGAAACGCTTTTTCTGAGAGAAGGCGGCATCTTTCCGAAATAATGAAGGAGATGAGATTTTTATGAAGTGGATTGACAAACTGGAACGAAAATTCGGCAGGTATGGGATTCCCAATCTGACGGTATATGTAATTGCCTGTTATGTGCTGGGGTATCTTCTGCTGTATCTGAATCCATCAGTGCTCAGCATGCTGAGCCTGGACGTTTCCCAAATCCTGAGGGGGCAGATCTGGCGTCTTGTGACCTGGGTAATCTATCCGCCATCCTCGGAAAACCTGCTGTTTTTTGTGATTACTATTCTGTTTTTTTATTATCCCATTGGGACCTCCCTGGAACGTACATGGGGAACTTTCCGGTATACGCTGTATATTTTTTCGGGAATTTTCTTTACAGTGATCGGTGCGTTTCTGCTGTATATTGTGACAGGAGGTGTGGTGGAACTGGGCGGATTCCGCGTTGCTCTGGGAGGAAGCATTTTTAATACGTATTATATCAGTATGTCTATTTTCCTGGCATTGGCAGCAACCTACCCCAATATGCAGGTGCTGCTGATGTTTGTGATCCCGGTGAAGATGGGCTGGATCGCTGTCCTTTATGTTGTGATGATCCTCTTTAATATCCTTAGTTATATCCGGCAGGGATTGTGGTTTATGGTAGTCCCGATCGTGGCTTCTCTTCTGAATTTTGTGATCTATTATCTGGGAACCAGGGATCTGTACCGCTACAACCCCAAAGAGATCCGCAGAAAACAGGAGTTTAAAAAGGCGGTTGCAGGAAGCCGGGTAAATGGGGGCACAGGAGGCATCAGCAAGCATAAATGTGCCATCTGTGGCAGGACTGAACTGGACGATCCCAATCTGGAGTTTCGTTTTTGTTCCAGATGCAAAGGAAATTATGAATATTGTCAGGATCACTTATTTACCCATGAGCATGTGAAGTAAGAGATGAGGACTGACGCGAGGAGAGGAAGATTATGAAGAAAAAACCATTTGTAACGCTGGAGAAGCTGCAAGAAATCACAGCAAAATACCCAACTCCCTTCCATCTCTATGATGAAAAGGGAATCCGCGAAAATGCCAGAGCACTGAAAGAGGCATTTTCATGGAATAAAGGATTTAAAGAATTTTTTGCTGTAAAGGCGACTCCAAATCCGTATCTGATTCAGATCCTTCAGGAATATGGCTGCGGCTGCGATTGTTCTTCCATGACAGAGCTTATGCTGTCCAGGGCAATCGGCTGTAAAGAAGGGGATATTATGTTCTCTTCCAACGATACGCCGGAGGAAGAGTTTCGCTATGCAGATAAAATCGGCGGGATTATCAATCTGGATGACATTACCCATATTGAATGTGTGGAAAGAGCAGTGGGGAGCATTCCCAGGACCATAAGCTGCCGTTACAATCCGGGCGGACTGTTTAAAATCAGCAATGATATTATGGATAACCCGGGGGATGCCAAATACGGTATGACTACAGAACAGATTTTTGAGGCGTTCCGGATCCTGAAGGCAAAGGGCGCAGAGGAATTTGGCATTCACGCTTTTCTTGCAAGCAATACGGTGACGAATGAATACTATCCCATGCTTGCAAAGGTAATGTTTGAGCTTGCAGTGAAGCTTCAGAAGGAGACAGGGGCACATATTAAATTTATCAATCTGTCAGGAGGGATTGGGATTGCGTACCGGCCTGACCAGACGCCAAATGACATTCATGCCATCGGAGAAGGTGTCCGCAGAGTATATGAGGAAGTGCTTGTTCCGGAGGGAATGGGCGATGTGGCAATCTACACAGAGCTTGGCCGTTTTATGATGGGTCCCTACGGCTGCCTTGTAACCAGTGCGATTCATGAGAAGCATACCCATAAGGAATATATCGGTGTGGATGCCTGTGCAGTAAATCTGATGCGTCCTGCCATGTACGGGGCATATCATCACATTACGGTTATGGGTAAGGAGGAGGAACCCTGCGACCATATGTATGATATCACTGGATCTCTTTGTGAGAACAATGATAAATTTGCTATTGACCGCTATCTGCCGAAAATAGACAAGGGAGACCTTCTGGTAATCCATGATACCGGTGCCCATGGCTTTGCGATGGGATATAATTACAACGGCAAGCTGAAATCTGCCGAAATCCTTCTGCACGAAGATGGAAGTTTCGAAATGATCCGCAGGGCAGAAACCCCGAGGGATTACTTTGCTACCTTTGACTGCCTGCCAATCTATGAAAAGCTGTTGGATGATGAATAAGGTATAACAGAGGCAGAGTACCGGATTTCCGGTTACTCTGCGCTGTTGGCATCCAGGTTCTGCATTGCCTGCAGGGTTTGGGCATGAACAGAAAAAATGGTTCATAAAAATAAAAAAATTACTTGCTAATATTTTGCTTTTATGATATTATATATATCGGTTCGAATGCCGGCATGTCGGAATGGCAGACGAGGCAGACTCAAAATCTGTTGTAGGCAACTACGTGTGGGTTCAAGTCCCACTGCCGGCACTATTTATTCCCTGTAAATGTTGATTTTACAGGGTTTTTTATTACCCTCGATTAGGTGGTAAACACAATAGTAAGCAAAATAGTAAGCACTCAAATAAGTAAGAAGGGAGAGTCGTATAGTTTCCGCTTAAAAAAGAATAAACTTTGCTGAAAAGCGTTAAGATAAGTTTGCAATTTAGTTGTAGATTTATCCTAGCGCTTTTTTGATGTTCAAAAATAGCATATAAAATAATCAAATCAATTCATCATGTCTGCTACATCTACAATATCTATATAACCTCGTATTTTGACTTCTGACAGACTTTTATGATAAACCCCAGGGAGATATGAAAGGAGATGATAAAATGGTAAATAAAGGCGATTACGTTGCTGAGAACCAACAGTATTACCAAGTTATAGCTGCTTTGGGTTCAACAATATACCTGCTGCCTATTTCCAAAAACAAGATAGAAAAAAATACACAGCAACAAAATATGGCAGATATAAAGCAGCAATATAGAAAAATTGAATATGTACAGAGCAAATAAGTGATCCAGATGATATATGGGTGCAAATTTTGCTCTAATTAAAATGTTAATTTCATTTACAGAAAAATTGAAAAGGAGATGATTCAAGATGAATGAAAAAAGGTTCCAATGCAAAAAATGTGACTATTTAAAGTGTATTGCTATTAATAAGCAGATGTATTATTGCAATCACGAAGGGAGAAGTGATGATATGGGAAAACTTGGGGAAAACGCGATACCAGAAGTTAGTCCTCAATGGTGCCCTTTAAGAGGAAAACATCATGTATGGTAAGGTTACAAGATATTATCCAGATAGGGGCTATGGATTTATTCTCGGAGAAGATAATAATACATACTTCATCCATTGCTCCCAATTATATGGTGAGCAGATTGACAGAGGGTATTATGTATATTTCAAGACATTCCAGAATGATAAGAGTGATTACAATGCAAAAAACTTGATTGTAATTGAAGCAACAGAAAATAAGAGACAGCATAGAAAGAAAGGTAAAAAGAATGGTTAGAATTGATTGCTATAAAGAAAAATGTGCATTACTTGCATACTATTTCTGTGGAAAGAAGAATGGAAGTGTTTCCCCAGAGCGTGTATTTGGTATCTGGAAAAGTTGGTGGAAAGATGATTATGTGATGGAGAATCACTTAATTTATAAGATGTTGGATGGACAGCTTATACATAACAGAGACGATAAGAACAAAGATGATAAGCTATTGCATCAGTGCAATCAGATATTCCAGAGGTCGTACCGATGGATCAGGGATTATATTAAGAATCATGATAAAAAGCAGGCAAAAGAAAAAGTCATCAGACAAAGAGTCCGTCAGCTGGCAGAACTAAAATCTCTTGCAGAGAAAAAGAACCTTAAAGCTTATCTGCATACAAGAGATATCAACTGTGCATGTCTGGCACATTATCAGTTAGTTGGTGATGGTTTTAGAAAAGATGGCAACTATGAACAACTGCTGCAATATTTAAAAAATATGTAAAGGAGATAATAGAGATGGTAAATAAAGAGAGATTGATAACTGATTTGGCAAGAAAGACAGGATTACCTAAATATAAAACTAAAATTTTCCTGGAAGGATTCCAAGATTTGATAACGGATTATATCTGTGAAGGTGAGAAAGTGGCTATGAGGGGGCTTATGACAATTGAAGTCAAGGATTATAAAGCAAGCAAATTTTATAATTTTCACACAAAAACCTGTGAGGATATACCCGCATATAGAAAAGTTAAGATTGCTCCCAGTAAAATATTAAATCAGTTGCTAAAAGAAAGTCGTGATGAATCTGGCGCTGAAAGCACAGAAGAGGAAGATATAGGATAAATGAACATTTTAAATTGTCTTATAGGGCTACATATGATTATCGGCATAGCATTCCTGATAGCCTTTATATCAGTGGTGGAAGAATTTATTACTTTATGCCGAGAGAAGGGATATAAACCGAATAGCAAAGCGGAAAAGTGTAATCCATTGAAAGTGTTGCTCTCAGTTGTTCACGTAATATTATTCGCATTTATGCCAGTATTGAATATATTTATTTTGTATCAATATTCAATAAAACGTGAAAAGATTATAAATGAACTGGTTGAAAACGCTATAAAATAAGCGATTGACTTTCCTATGGTGCATTTTTGCACAGACTTTTCAAAAGAGAAACTTAACATTTCTCTTAGGGCATACAACGGGTTAGAAAGGATATTTTTGTTAATTTTCTTGAAGTATAGAAAATCGGAGAGAATTATTTTTTTATAGAGAAGAGAAAGAATATCATTCAAACGGTATATATTAAGTTGGTGTCTACGGGCACTGATTTATAGAAGGGGAAGTATTACTATGAGGAATAAAGGTTGAGAAATACCATATCGGAAGTTGTGACAAAATTTTGTTGCACAAACTATAGTGAAATGGAAAATATTTTTATTCTTGTCATATTCGGGTTTGTTACAGGAGAGTATTCTTAAAAATAATATTTATAGAGGATATCATAGATGAAGAAAGAAACGATTATAGTTTTTACGCCACAAATAGCAAGAGAGTTGTTACATGATGGATATACTATGGTGGACATCAAGCCAGATAAAAAGGATCCTGATGGGAAAAGAAGTATATTTATTTTTAAAATGGAAGATGGAATTTTAGAGAAGATGAAAAAGAAATGAATATGAAAAAGTACTCGGAACGAGTACCTATATCTATGTCTTTTACTTATTAAATAGTCTTTTATTTTAATAAGTGTCCCAGAAATGGTCATTTTTGAACTGAAATTGTCCCTATGTTTGGGACAGAAAAGGTGATTTTAATAGTGTTTTTGTCCCCCTAGAAAAAACATTATAAAAAGGAGCGAAAAAAGTGGATAAAATTTATTTGAAAAACGATTTAGTTACTGGTGATACTCTGACATCAGATGGAGTGTTATCCTATATTGCATTGAGAAAAATTATGGATGAAAGTGCTATAGTCCGTGGAAGAGATAGCACATTTGATTGTATATCTGTAAATAAAATGGCGTATTCTCTTATTGGAGCGATGGAGAAATATGATAAAGCATTATTGGATGCGTTGATAAGAGGAGTCTATGAATTGTGTTATTCAGCATTTTGTATGATATTAAAACACCTATATTTCCTTCAAATTAAAATAAGGTACAGCATAAATTATTCTGACATAAAATGCATCAGATTGATTTACTGCTGTA
>JAETNR010000114.1 GCA_021772055.1 Blautia sp.
CAGACCCGTTCCAGCCCCGGACCTACTTTCCGCAGCGTTCCCTCCGGCAGGGCATGCAGGATGCACACTCATCTGCCGGGTATCAATCTGGGCAGGCTATGAAGTTGTCAAGGTCCAGTGAAAGGGAAATTTGATGAGGTGAAAATGAGATTTATTTACCCCTTCACTAATAGCAGGCTGGAAAGGGTGAAAATTAAACAGTTTATAGAAATTTTAGAAATTATTTTTATACTCTCTTTTCGGAATTGTGTGCCAGATAAAAATGGATTATAATTACATTGTCAACAGGGATTTGTGAGGAAGTACAAATGGATATAACCTTATATTATCAGGAAAAGGGAAATAAAGAGCCATTTATCCTTTTGCATGGGAATGGAGAAGATGGGACATATTTCAAGAATCAAATAGATTACTTTAGTGACAGATACAGAGTGATCGCTTTAGATACAAGAGGGCATGGTAAATCACCAAGAGGCACTGCTCCCTTTACTATAGAACAGTTTTCCCGTGACTTATACGATTTTATGGAAAGCCTTGAAATTTCAAATGCAGTTATCCTGGGTTTTTCAGATGGCGCAAATATAGCAATGAAATTCGCAATAAAATATCCAGGTAAAGTAAAGGCATTGATATTGAATGGTGGAAACCTGAACCCGGAAGGGGTAAAAAGAACAACACAGCTCCCAATTGAAATCGGGTACAAAATAGCAAAGCGGTTTGCTTCAAAATCGCCCGAAGCAAAAAAGAATGCCGAAATGCTTGGCCTGATGGTCAATGAGCCGAATATTAAGCCAGGTGAATTGGCAAAAATAACAGCTCCCACGCTTGTGATCTGCGGCAGAAATGATATGATTAGGGAATCCCATACAAAAGAGATTGCGGAAAATATACCTGGGGCAAAATTATCTATTATTAAAGGCAATCACTTTATTGCAAATAAGAGATATATTACATTCAACAAAGAGGTGGAAGGCTTTTTAAAAACCATTTCATAAATCATAATTTTAGGAGGGGCTTCAATGCAGATATATTATTTTTCACGCACCGGAAGAAGCAAGGCAGTTGCCGACCAGATAGCATCCCGTTACCATACCACGGCAAGGATGATTGACGACCACAGGAACTGGAATGGAAAAGTGAATTACCTGAAAGCCGGGGCAATGGCCTGCAGCGGAAAAACGATACCGGCAGACTATATTGAACCGGATATGGGTGACAAAATTATTGTGGTGTTTCCCCTTTGGGCCGGAACTATGCCCCCGGGAGTAAGGACGTTTGTGCAGGCGGTGGGAAAAGAAAATATAACTGCTGTCATAACTTCCCTGGGAAGCAGAATGAAACAAAGGGATGGGTTCAAAAAAATAATCGATTTGGTGGGAAAGGATATTACCGCTCCTGATACAGTGGAATAATTGAAAGAGGCAGCGGCTGGCAATATGGAAAATGCAAGCCTGCCGGAAAGTAGCGCAGCAGAAAAATAAACCGGATTTTGGGAGGCTGCCATTATGAAAGGATTTGAGCGGAAAAACCAGTTATTTTCTCTTTGCGGATTGAACTGTGGGTTATGCCCTATGCTTTTGGGAAACCACTGTGGCGGCTGCGGTAATGGCAATCAGTCATGCAAAATTGCGAGATGCAGTCTTGAACACGGAAAGATTGAATATTGCTATGAATGCAGCAAATATCCATGTGAAAAATATCAATGCACTGATGAATATGATATTTTTATTACGTCCAGACGGCGAAAAGCTGATTTAGAAAGAGCGGAAAATATAGGAATTGAGCAATATAATCTTGAACAGCAGGAAAAAGTACAAATTCTTTCCTATCTTCTCTCCAACTATAATGACGGGCACAGAAAAAATTTCTTTTGTGTCGCGGTCAATTTATTAGAGCCTTCAGAGCTGCAAAAAGCGATAAGGCAAATACAATCCAATGACAGATTGGCCTCATTGCCATTTAAGGAACAATGTTTGTATGTGACAGAGGTGTTTCAAAAAATCGCCGACAGAAAAAATATAAAACTAAAACTTATCAAGAAGAAATAGCTTACCATTCCAAACTGTAAACCTGAACAAATTTGAATATGGAAGAAAATTGATATCAACGCTACTGAAAAATGCTTTTATAAATACCAACCTTTAATAAGCGAATCCTTATCCAGAAAACAAACTGATAGTCTCTGTCAAATACAGAAATACCATCACCCATGGAAGTTTCATGCCATTAGACAATAAATTAGCGGAGACCACTTTTATACTTATGAAGCTAGTATATTGCTGTGTTTTAAAGCGGATAGGACTGGCAGACAAAGCCATCAGAGAACTGTTCAAATGGCATCTGATATCATAGCCGGGAAGCCCTCCGGGGGGCTCAGGGCGCTGCCCTAAGAACCCACAAGGGACTTGTCCCTTGACCCATTATCGGGCGCTGCCCGAACCCGTCCTCGCCGGAAGCAGGAAAAGGAGCAGCAGCCCCTTTTCTGTCAAAAAGGATAATCCGTGAACCTTATGTCAAGAGGCTTTCGCGGCATATCCTCGCGCTTTGCGCTCCGGTATTCCACGGTCCTCTTGACAACGGTTCCGCTCCATTCCAACCTTTAACGCTATTCTGCTTCATGGAAATGTTTATATTTCTTCCATCATTTTCCTTATTTTCTCAAAAATCCGCTTCCGCCGGTTCTGGATTGTTTTTCTGCTGCATCCGAAAATTTCCGTTGCTTTCTTTACTGTTATCTCCTCAAAATATAAAAACTGCAGCAATCTTGCATCCTGCTCTGGCAGTTTTTTAAGGGCACTTTCCAGCTTATTCAGGCATTCACTATGTAGAATTGTTTCCAGTACTTTATCTCCATTGTAAATAGATTGTTCTGGGAAATATCCTCTTTCTTGCAGTTTTTCTATGCTGCACACCCCATATTTCCGGTCACGCTCTCGTTGATACCGTTCCCTCCGCTCTGACTGATACCATTCCAGATAAATTTCCCGGTTCACTTCCACCAGCGTACCGTCACCAAGCCGGATAACATATTTTTCCCGCTCCTTTGGTTTCTTTCCCCTCATACAGCCGCCACCGCCTTTTCTGCCTGATTTTTGGGCGGATATTTCTTCCGCAGTCTCCGGGTTGCCTGTGAGAGTATGGCGGATACTGCCGGGCTGGTGATGCCAAGCTCCCTTGCCGCTTCTCTTTGGGTTCTCTGCTGGAAAACACAAAGGCTGACTGCTGTTTTCTGTCTCTCTGTCAGGCATTGCAGTATTTCCTCTATGTTCTCCCTTTCCACAAGATGTTTCAGTGGGTTTCCCTCCAAACTTCCCATAACCTGCCATTCTTCCGATATGGCGCTGTAAGAAGCGGTCCTCTCCTTCTCTTTTGTCCTCTGGTTGTGTTCCAGTCTGTCCTCACCCTCAAGCACCAGCCTGACATACCATGGCTCTTTCTCAAAAAATTGTTCCGGTAAGCAGCTGCTTACGCCGTTGGACGCATACACGTAAGCTCCGCATGTATGGATCGGAAATACGGTGGAATGACTGTAGGCATGGTACAGTGCATAACCATTCTGATAGGCTGCAATCCACGTATTATTTTCAAGCTGTTTTTCTGCCACTGCCCTGCCTGTTTCCCTTAAATATTTTGCAGTGGGAATTTTTATCCCATGTTCCGGGATTTCAATGATTTCTTTCAGTTCATGCATTGTCAATTCTGGCCGCCTTTCTAACGGGCTGCACCAGTATTATTCTGACTGCAAGGACCGCCCTTCATCGCAGGACAGGCAGTAAAAAACAGCTCCCGGCTCACCCGTTTTTTTGACGGGGCTGGAAACTTTTTTACTGCCTGCCCTTTGACCTTATATGTATATTTTAATGGAACCGGCGGCGGCTTTCCTCACCGGACAGGTAGAAATCCACCTATTTTCCCCACATATCTGTAGAATCCCCTGCTATCTGCCCTGTTGCAGGCTCTTCACCAGCGTTTCAACCGTCCGAAGCACAATCTCCTGCTCTTCTGGTCTTAAACGGATAATACGGTGAAGCATATCCTGATACTGCTTTTTTTCCAGACCGGGGGCGATTCCCAGCAGGTCATTTGCGTCTGCATCCATTGCCTGTACCAGCTTTATAAAAGTCATGATGCCCATGGACATCTGCCCTCCCTCAATCCGGCTTACCGTGTTGGCGCTGATCCCCGCTTTCTCTGCAAGTGCTTCCTGTGACAGGCACAGTTTTGTCCTCCGGCTCCGTATGCGCTCCC
>JAETNR010000115.1 GCA_021772055.1 Blautia sp.
CAGCGTTCATCCGCTCCACTACCCTGTAAGCAAAAGAAACCGAGATATCAAATACTTCCGCTACGTCTTCCACTGACAGATACATCTTTCTTTTACGCATGGAACCATTCCACTCCCTTCTCCTGTGGAATCTGGCAGACATCCTCAATCCCGTAAAAACGTTCCACAAAATACTTGGTCGGAACCTTGCCTTTGAGAACCAGATACCCTTTCTTCTCCAATTCGCTGTTCAAATTTGCAATGATCTCATAAGCAGAGGTTGTAGATACCTCCAAAAGTTCACATACATCAGCTGCTTTTAAAAATAATTTGTTCTGCATAATCAGTACCTCCGTTGTGTTCTGAAAGTTTTCCCTTCATGTACATCGGACTGGCGGGAGGATTTTCGGACACGTTTTTCCGAAGTTTTGCAAATTTTCCAAAGGTAAAATTTCCTTACAAATTCAAAAGCAATAAAAAAACAGCCCGCCCTGATGAAAACTACTTCATCAAAACAAACTGTTCTATAAAAATTTCCCGATATTCTCTTCTGGAAATGCAATAATATTCCGGAAAACCTTGTCTATTCAAGAAATCCGGCTAGCAAACAAAATAATTTTTAACTCCATTTGCACTCCAGAGACAAAAACAAATCCCCGGGAAAGCCCATAAATACAGGCTTTTCCGAGGATTCGACTTCTATTCAAATTCGGCGTGTTCTTTACCACTCTTAACTATTTTTGTTTAAATTTTATACAAATACACACCTATTTTTACATCAATTACATCATTTATTATGGCTTGCTGATTTTCTGTTGCCAAAATGTTGCCACGCATTTATTATAGCAAATCCCCGCAAATTAGCAATCCACTTTTTGAAATTTTGCACACCCAAAGCGCAATTTTTCCTTAACCACCTTATTACATGGTGCTAGCACCATGTATATAGAATGTTAACAAAGAAAATATCCTTCATTACTTCCTACCACTCTAATCGACAACCTTAAATTTACTATCCACTTATCACTTTTGAATATATTTCTACAACTATGCTGTCAAAATCCTTTTCTTGCGTTATACTGCATTCATCAAGTATCTCTGAATAATCTTTTTCAATCCACCACCTCCGCATTGCCTCTTCCCCAAATTCCTGACAATTCGGTTTTGTCTTGTGTCGTTTTAGGGTTTCCTCAAATGGTAAATCAAAATAATAAGCATATACATTATCATTATATAACTTTTTAGCCAACTCAAATAGTGAGTGATACCATTTGTCGTTCATTATCCCCTCTAAAATTACAACCTCACTATGAACACTCCCATATTTTAATAATTCTTTCAATAATGGCAAAGCTTCCGTAGTTTCTCCATCTTTGACACAAAGCATATCTCTTCTAACTACATCTTGTGAAATAAGCATTGTATTTCTTCCAAAACGCTTTTGTAATTCTTTAGCTACAGTTGTTTTTCCGCTTCCAGAGTTTCCTCTAAGCACTATTAACTTTTTCATATTTATCCCCTTAGCGTTCTTTAATCGCTTCGTCAAATGATAAGTTGTTTATTTCAATTCATCAATATACTTTTGCATTCTCTCTGTTACCAATTCATTCTTACTCATAGCAATCAAATCTTCTCGATTAACCCATTTATAATCAATCGTTTCACCGTCCTGCATTTGTATGTTTGTCTTTTCCCAATTTGTAACACACAAAAACTCCACATACACAGAATGTGTTTTATCATTAAATTCTGTACCCACTTTTGTTAATGCTGATGTTTCGATTCCAGTTTCCTCTTTAAGTTCTCTGATAGCACATTGCAACGGAGTTTCTCCAATCAAGGCACTCCCTCCTGCTGTCGCTTCCCACATTCCACCATAGTGTTTTCTATAATCTCGTTTCATCAACAGATAACTCCCGTCAGTATGTTTCACTAAAATTTCACATACCAAATGATATACTCCATCGGGAATATCTTTTTCTTCACCTCTGATAAGTATTTTCCCATCTATTTTCTTAAAATTAGAATCATAAGCATCCCATTTTTCCATATTCACTTCTTCTCCACAAATTGAATTTGTCTATGCCTTTCCTCTGTCAGCCCCAAGTTGACCTTTTAATTATACCACCCTTACCCTCTATTTTCCACTATAAAATACAGGGCACAGCAACCGCCACGCCCCACATTTCTTATCATTTCAACGATTTTTCAATTTTCCATTTCTGCCCTTTCAAGTCATTCTGCTTCTCATACAAACTGTTTCGTTCTTTGCAAAGTTCTTTCATGCGCTCCAACTGCGCCCGCACTCCCTCCCGGCAATCCGGCTCTATCTTCTTATATTCTTCGGTCAGATTGCGGATTGTATTGTTGTTTTCTTTTATCTGCTCTGATAAGCACACCCAGTCTATCAGATTCTGCACTTCCTTGTCCGTTTCGTAGAGGTCTGTTTCTGCTACAATTTTAGCACACAGGCGCACCATGACTTTCTTCTCCATATCCGTCATATCCTATCAATCCCCTTTCCTATCGGCTCATTTCAAAGGCACGCTTCGGGCGTTTATTTGCCCTCTCCGCCTGTTCTAACGCCTTTGACCGTTCTACTATCGACTGCACCTGTTCCCTGCCAAAGTGACGCTCCAAACGCCCCAAATCAGACACTTTTTCCTGCAATCGTTCTATGGTGTCGCTTTGCTCCATGACCTTATCCATCAAGCGGCTAATCTGTACTTGTTGCCCGTCCACTTTAGCAGTCAACTTCTTGCCCTGCTCCGTAAGCTGTATGCACTTGATAGTCAGATTTTTAACGACTTCTTTCAATTTCTCCACAAGCGGTAAAGCCTTTTTATCCCGGTATGCCTTTGCACTCATCAATGCCCCCGGCTCTGCCAACTGCCATTTCACATCTTCATCATAGGCGTGTATATTGCGCTCCATGACTTCCTTTGACTGTACCATTTTGTTAAGTTCCTGCTGTAACTTTTTCTGCTGTTTCTCCAATTTTTCATTTTCAGACAGCAACTTTTCCTTATCCTCTGCCAGTGTTTCCGTCTGCTCTTTCAAAAGAAGATTTGTAACGGAAAGTTCTGATACTTCCTGCCGGATTGCTTCGCCCTCTTTCCGTATCTGTTCCGTTTCCTGTCCTGCCGTTATCCGCTGATGAAGAATAGAAGATAATTCCTCTTTACTGCCGGAAATTGTCTGTTCCAGTTCGGCAACTTCTTTTGCACGCTCCTTTTTCTCAAAATCCAAAACGGATAAATGCTTCTCATGTGTTCCCTTTTTCTCCCACTCTATACCATGCTGCAACATAATCTCCGCAAGCCGTTCTTTTTCCGCCGCTACCCACTGGTTACGCTCTGTTTCGCTCCTTGTACCACCTTTAAAGCCAAGTTCTGCCAGTGCCTTTTTTAATGACACCCTTGTTTCAAGTCCCCGCTTGCTTCCAGTTGTATAGGGTATAAAATCTATATGCAGATGTGGCGTGGCTTCGTCCATATGGAGATAGGCAGAGAACACCCTCAATGTAGGATTGCGCTGTTGGAAGTCCTGCATATATTTATCAAGTATTTTTGCCGCAAGCTGTCCGTCCTCTGTCTTTGCTCCCATATCGTCTTTATTCCCGATTTGCAAAATAATCTCATGGAACGGCTTTTCCTGTTTTCCGGAACAGGTTTTCTCATAGTAATCATCAATCCGGCGGTCACTTCTGGTCTGCTTATCATTGTATCGGGCGAGTGCTTCATCAAATAATTCATGGTATACATCTTTGATATTCTCATTGCAGTATTCCACGTTCAGACAACTCCGCTCCGGGTCAGTGTTCTTTGCATGGAATTTTCTGCTATTGTGGTTGACAGAGCCTTTCCCTGTCATAACGCTGATTGTCCGCTTCAATATATTTTCCTTTCTCCCTATCGGGTAATGAGCGCCGGATACGGCGCATAGCCTTTGTTACTTTCTGCGAAAGTAACGCAAAAGCACTTTTGTCAGCTGCGCCAACAAAAATGCAACCCGCAAGCGGGTTTTGCGCCCTGCCGGGGGCTTTCCGTCCTGCGGACGGTGGGCGGCTTTTCGCCGCCTTGTTGCCGCCGCTTTCCGGCTTTCTTCCAACAGCGCAACATTGCAATATCTATAATTTTTGCAACCTTGCAATCTTCAAGAACGCAATTCCAAGACTGCAAAATTCTAATACCCTGCATTGTTGCGCTGTTACCTTGCCTGTCCGTCACTGTCTGATTTTATCCAGTT
>JAETNR010000116.1 GCA_021772055.1 Blautia sp.
AACAGCCTGCGGATAACGCAGCCGCAGGCTTCCGTCAGGCCTTTGAGCAAATGGAATCTGTCACTGATCTGCAAAATCTGCGGATTCACGTCTGTAATTGCTGCTGCATAAGTAGGGGAACCGTCCCGCGAGACTACTTTCAGGTCCGCATATTCCGATAGCTTTGCTGCCACATCCTGCCTCTCCCTTGAAGGGATCATGTCGATCACCCTGTGGCTTTTGCTGTCAATAATGACCGTTCCATAAGCCAGGCCTTTACGCAGGGCGAAATCATCTACACATACCTCCGTGATATGGTCAGTTATCCACAGGGGGAGCGATTTTTTTTAGGAGCAGACAGACTGTACTTTTACTGGCCTGTATGGCTTCCCGTTTTAATGTATCAGCCGCTGCCACGGAACTTGTTTCGAGAGCCACGTTGAGGATCTGCTCTTTCAGGCGGTCTGTCTTCTTGGCATTCCTGTCCAGAAAAGAAAATGTTTCCGAAAATGTTTTATGTCCACACTGTGGATTCTTACAGAACATTTTCCTTGCAGTAAGCACAAGGGTAGTGGTGTGCCCCTGTATCGGCAGATCCTGCACACTGCGCCGATACACCGAATGAACGCTGGCGGATTCTTTCCCGCAGTAGCGGCACTTGCAGACTGGGTTACCAGAATGTGCGGTAATCACAAAGGTTCCATCTATAATCTCATGTCCGTCATAAATCAAATCTTTGTCAAGCAATGTAAGCAACTCCTGCATGGTGGTCTCTCCTAAAATATATGATAGATTCAGTATACCACATTTCAAAAATCTATCAACAAACTTAGGAAAGAACCCACTTTTTCCTGAAAAAAGCGTCGGAATTCCCTATTTTCATCAAGGGATTTTCCCTGCTTTGGGCGGGTAACATTTATGCATCCCTGCGCATGAGTGCATGTTCCATGCGGTAGCTTTTTCCTTCAAAGATCAAAAGGTGTCCGTGGTGGACAAGGCGGTCGATCATTGCTGCCGCCATCTGGTCATCGGTAAAAATACCGCCCCATTTGGAAAATTCCAGATTCGTAGTCAGGATCAGACTTTTGCTTTCGTAACTGTCTGATATGACACGGAACAAAAGCTGTGAGCCATCCTTATCTACCGGAACATATCCCCATTCATCCAGGATCAGCAGGTCAAGACCGCGCAGTTCCCGCAGGAGCCGCTCCAGCGTTCCGTTTTTACGGGCTTCCGCCAGTTTCAGCACAAGTTCTGTCACAGTATAAAACTTTGTCTTATAACCAAGATTACAGGCTTTTACACCAGCTGCAACTGCCATGTGGGTCTTCCCAATACCCACCGGTCCGTAAAGCACCAGATTTTTCCTCCCTGGCACAAACTCCAGCGCTTCCAGCTCCTCCCGGCAGAATGCAGGAGGGAACTTTACGCTTTGATAGCTGTAATCCTCAAATGTCTTATAGACTGGAAATCCGGCGCGTTTGATCAGACGCTTACGGCGGTTCTCATCCCGCAGGGCAAGTTCTTCCGTCATAAGTTCCAGAACGAACTCCAGCTGCTTCTGGGTGCCCTTTTCCTGGCAGACTTCGGATATCCTGCCTGACAGGAAGAGCTGCCTGCTGGCACCGAGTATCTGTTCACAGAGAGCTTCCTTCATTTTTGGTGTCATCACGATGTGGTACCTCCTTCCTTTAAGAAAGCTTTGTCATATACTTCCAGTGACGGACCTGCCCCCGGCGGTGTATAAATACCATAACCGGTAATGCGGGCGGCCAGTACCGAAGCATCACAGATATTGATGCTCCCTCTTGCACAGGTCATTTCCATGGCACTGGCGGCTGCATGGAACCCATACTGGTTCGTCAGTTCATTCATGATCCGCAGACAGTCTTTCAGTTTTTCTTTTGGCTGTGCATCCATATAGGTACGCAGGGTATCCGGAGTCTCACGGCGCAGCCCGCTGTTCCCCCATGCACCAGAGTTTTTCATGAGAACAGCCAGAGTCGTACTGTAATCACTGATATCAGTACGTCCTTCGCCGAAAGCGCGCCGGTGGGTAGTGATGACCTGTCCGCCTTCCGTGAGGATATCAATGGTATGGGCATGAATTCCAACCAGTACTTTCTGATTGGCGTTTTCCGGCATAGTGGAGTAAAAATGCTTCCCATCCATACAGACTTTCCCATATCCATCAGCTTTCAGCCACTCATACCGGCAGACGTGAAACCTTTTCGGCGGCAGTACCAGGAGCGCTTTCCTGTCTTCTTCAAACAGTTCCCCGATGGGTACCTGCTTCTTATAATGAAGTTCAGCTGCTTTCTTTTCATGGCGGGCAAGGAGCTTCCGGTTATATTTTTCAATCTCCGTGAAATGCGGCACCGGCACGAACAGGTTGGAACGGTTAAAATCCACTTTGCGCTCTACGTTCCCCTTTTCCCAGCCGGAATAAGGGTTACAGAAACGCACCCGGAAGTGATAGTGCGCACGGAACCGTGAGAAGAGTTCCGATTCATGGATGGCATCGCCGATGCGCCGTCCGACACCGGCTGCATTGTCAAAGATCAGAAGCGGTGGTACACCGCCAATGAATTCAAAAATATCCTGCAGCCCCTGGCAGACACACTCGGCAGTTTCACCGCCAAAGACCTGGCTGTACCCGTTGTTACTGTAAGGGAAAGATGCAGTAAGATATTTCTTGCGGCACAGCTTTCCTGCCTCATAAAAATCTGCTTCGCCAAAATCTACCTGTGCCGGTCCCGGATCCCAGATGAGTTCCAGGTTCGCTTTCTGCGTTTGTACAGACCTGCATTTTTTCATGTAGCGCTGCACAATACTGTAACTTCCGTCAAATCCATGCTCCTCTTTCAGGCGCCCATAGACCCGTTTGACCGTATGATGCTGCTTCCTCCAGTGTTTTTTGTCCTCCTCCAGCCATTCCTGTATGACGGGCTTAAAAGGATCCAGCTTGGAAGGCATCTCCCGAATGACCGGCGGTGCCGGGGAGAAATCCTCTCTGGCAAGGTATTTCCGTATTGTTTTCGGATCCGTACCGGTTTTTTCGGAAATTTCACTGATACGGTATCCACAATTGTTCAAATCTTTGATATGATTGATTTGGGACATAGTGAGCATCTTCCTTTCCTCCTTTATCTTTGGTGGTGCTTAGATAAAGGATAAATGTAATGTTAAAGGGATTCAATATGTCCCGCCTTTTTTCGGGAAATTCCCTTGCTGATTTCAGGGAATTCTGACGCTTTTTTTTGGTAATTTTAGTGTATCATAAACACTTTTTACGGGTATTAAGGAAAGCACCTTGGCAACGGTACTTTACATGAAAGCATGGGAAGGGGGAGGGAAATGGATGAAAGTATTCATGAATTAAGGCTAAAGGAAGGCATGGGTACAGTGTCGGCAAAACTGGAATCCTTACAGAGCATGATATGTACCGCGTGTATGGGATTAAAAGATGACAAAATAGAGAAACAGGCAATTGATGTAATTGAGTGCATCGGACTGTGTATCGGCGACATAAAGAACTTTGCGGACAATATACTTGAAGCATCAACGCAGGAAATGGAAAAAAGGGACATGACAGGCAGTAATGAAGCCACTGGCAGGGAGGGGTAAACCCCCTGCCTTTTCTATATGTGCATAAAAAACAACATGTAAATAATTATATACCACCACTACCCCAAAGATGGAGATATGGAGAAAAGAACAGGGATAAGACAGGATACCCCATATGGGAAAGATAAAAAACAGTATAAGTTATGGAACTGGTACATAAGGGCATATGGACTGGATTTACAGAGCAGGATAGAAATGCATATGGATAGGTATGGATGTTTATTGGAAACAAATGAATAACAAAGATTATATTTATATATGTAGTGGGGGAAAACATGGGATACACGGAATCCCAATAATAGTAATAAGAGAAATTAGAGTATTGGACTTCATTGCAGACAATAAGAAAATATATAATCATGTATGAAACGGATATACGAATTGTAAGCATAGTATGCATGGGGAAAAGGGGAAACAGGAAAATAAGTGATGTTAATAAGCGTAGTAGGTAGTGTAAAATAGTTTGTGTCTTTGGAAAGAAATACCTCTTTTTTGGTAAGAATCAAGATATGACAATTCTTATCAAAAAGGAGGATTTTTTATGCCAGCAACAAAACAGCAGA
>JAETNR010000042.1 GCA_021772055.1 Blautia sp.
CTTGGTTGATACTCCGCCACTTCCTGCTCACGCCATATGATAGAACGTAAATGTGAAGGAATAGATGAATCCAGAACCATGCTTTTTCGTCCATAAAACGGCTCTACTGCCGTAAAACCGGCATCACGATATTTTAAAACTTCCCCACATATCCTTTTCGATTTCATATGCAGCACCAAACAAACCACATCCCAGATTCATCTTCTTTTCTCCTACAACTCTTCTATGCTTCTTTCACCGCAAGTACCGCGATTCCTTCTTTTCCCGGAAGCTTCAGTTCCACTTTCCCATTTACACCTGTGAGTATAATCTTTCATGTCATCTCTTAAACATCAATCACTTCAATACGGTATGTATTGTTTTCAGGCAGTTCCATGTCCCCAACTGCGGTGCAGTACAATAACTACCCATTACTGCACAGTGCCAGATACGGTTTACCATTTCAAAGCCCGAAATGTATCCCCAGTGGCAGAAAACCTTTCCTTCATATCCACATTCGTCACTCAATACCGTTTTATTGTAGCGCTTCATATATTTTTCCACCGTAGCCGCATCCCCCCGCAAAGAACAATGCGTAATGTTTTCTTTAGAAAAATCATAGCTCTCTATGTAGATTTACCCTTCGTCTTTTCTTAAAATGTGCATGCCGTTAATATAACCACTACTAATCCCACTACCATCATCATATTTCGCAATATATTATTAAGGGGCCGTTGCAAAATAGATGAATAATCATCTATGGAGCAATGGCTCCATTTTTATGTCTAAAAACAAATAGAAAAGCAGGCTCCGAAGAACCTGCCATCCATGGTATAATAAGATATGTCGAGTAAATTAAAATACCATAAAAATTATACCGAATTCGGCGAGCCTTATCAACTGGTTTTGCCATTAAATTTATTTCCTTCTAATAGAAGTGCAGAAAATCATTTTCAAATAAAATCCTGCACTCCCTGTATTTCTTTATTTATAAAATCTTTTTCAAAAACTCCAGCACAATATCTTTAACACTATCCTGATAAAATGCCGCCGTACCATGTCCTTCACCCTTCAGTACATAATATTCTGCATAAACATTTTTTTCTGTCAGTTTTTTGTAAAATCCTTCGCTCTGTTCCGGCAGCACACAAATGTCGACTTCTCCCTGGAAAATCAGAAATGGAGGTGTATTCTCGTTGACATAACCTATCGCACTGGCCTTGCGTGCCATTTCCTTCGTATAATTTAAACCAATCCAGTCTTCACATGTAAAAGGCGGTACATCATGTGTTACTGCTCCTGACAAATCTACATTCTCAATATCTACAAGACCATAGTAATCTACCACTGCATTTACTGCACTGCTATATTCAAGAAAATCTCCCTGTTCAAATTCTTCACAACCTCCAGTAGTACCAACCAGACTTGCCAGGGCACCTCCTGCAGATTCTCCCATAATCACTACGCGTTCCGGATCAATACAATAATCCTCTGCATGAGCTCTCAGATAACGAATTGCTGCCTTTACATCACACAGTGCTCCTGGGAATTCTACTTCCGAACTGGTTCGATATTCCACACTTGCCACTACATAGCCTTTTCTTGCGAAATAAATCATTTCCGGAACCCATACAGCACGGTCCACCAGTCGAAAAGCCCCACCACAAACCCATACCATTAATGGCATCGGTTCATGATCTTTTTTTACTTTCGGACAAACAATACTCATTTTCAGCGTCTTTCTGGTAGCATCATACCATGCCGGCACATTTGCAAATGCAACATCGTTAATCAATGATAATACTTCGTGTTCTTCCTTGACAGTGATTTCTTTTCTCATCATTTTCATCCTTTCTAATCTCTTTCACGTCCACAATTATCTTCTTTTCTTCTGAAGAAGTCTCTTCTATGGCCTTCAGAATGATCTGTGCACGCCCAAGGTAAGTTTCTGTTATATCTTCCTGATAATGGTAAAGCGGTTTCGGATTCGCACTTCCAAATCCAAGGAGTTCCGCTCCCTGTACCGTCACATGCAGTTTTCTGTCATCATTCATCACAAGCTGATCTTTTTCGTCTCTCAATTCCACATTCAGATAAATCAGCTTTGCTATATCTTTCGTGAATTTTTCCATACATCTTGATGCATATTTCAAAGATTCTTCCACAGAAATAATCAATTTTCTTTCCACAGAAGCGGTCGAAAGCTCAAATCTTCCCAGTTCTTTTCCATTTTCATAAGTAATTGCCACTAAACTTCCCGGTTCGTAAACCATATCAAACACTGATCGATATGGCAGATCTTCCCCGACGTTTTTCCTTCCCATAGAAACACCGTTACTAAAAAGTTCCACTTCCTGTCCAGATGAATACACTTCCACTTTTACCGGTTTTCCTTCATATCCATCCCATGTCCAACTGGAAATAGTATCACTCATGACCCATGGTGTTTTCATCAGTTCCCTTCCATATCCGGCTGGATTCTGAACAGCTATGTACGGTGTTTCACGTAATCCGAAAACAATTTCCCGATAATAAGATAAAGGTCTGCGCCAACCAGTAATATCATAGTCTCCACAATAAGCAAGCTGTGCCGGATAGACTGCTCCGAAACCACCTTCACCGGCTGCATAGCCCGGAATTCCGATTCCTGCTTCTCCGATATAATCCCAGCCTGTCCACGTGAAATCACCAATCACGTAATTGAATTTCTTAACCTCTGTCCAGTTTCGGCCAATTTCAGGCGGATAAGTTTCGCTTCCTACAATGATTCTGTTCGGATAGTTGATACCGTCTGGCTCATATCTTGCAGTCATATAATTGTAACCTGCAATATCCACAGATGCACATGCCGTTTCCAGTCGGCGGCTTACCATATCATGTGTCACAATTTCGTCCATATATGCTTCCTGCAGGCTCATAAATTCGTTTACATTGATGCCGGAAACCTGACGATTTTCATCCATACTATTTTCATCTGCATGACGTTTCACGATATCTTCCAGCAACACGGTAATATCTGTTCCTGTCGCAAAAATACCGTTAATAGACACCAGCGTAAATCTGGTCGGATCCATTTCCTTAATCTTTTTACACAGGTCATCACAAATATTCGCACCATGTCCATTGCCGATTTCCGGAATCTCATTTCCCACAGAGTAAAGAATGACTGATGGATGATTATAATTTTTTCTTACCATCGCACTTACATCCTCTTCCCAGCACTCTTTATAGTAAAGAGCATAATCGTAGGAAGTTTTAAAAATCGTCCACATATCAAAGGTTTCATCCATCACATACATTCCAAGTCTGTCACAAGCGCGAAGCATCGCAGGTGCCATAGGATGATGCGACATTCGAATAGCATTAAAACCGGCCTCCTTTAATTTTCTAATCTGCCTGTACTGCGCATATTCATAAGTTGCTGTTCCCAATAAGCCACTGTCATGATGGATACAAGCTCCTCGGAGTTTCACTGGTACTCCATTCACCAGCAACCCTTTTTTCTTGTTTAATCGAAGTGTACGAATACCAAATGCCTCTTCGTTTTCATCCAGTAAAACAACTTCTTTTTTGTAATTCTCCCAATCTGCCAATTTCAAATTTTTAGATATTTGCTTCTTTTCCAGATACAGGCGGCTGATTATTTTATACAGCACAGGAGTTTCTGCACTCCAAAGCTTCGGTGAATCAACAGTAAATCTCTGTGTGCAAATACGACGCTCCCCGCCATCAAGAAGAACCGGGAAACGCTCTGTCGCTATCAAATTTCCGTCATCATCTGTTATGACAGATTCCAATACTAAATTTTGATACTGAAAATGTCTGTTGTGAATCTCAGACTTCACTTCCAATACTGCATATTCCTCATCCGCATACTCTGTCCTAATCTGTACACCATCCGGCTCCAGATAAGTAATACCTGATTCCAGAAGCCACACATCACGATAGATTCCTGCTCCGGAATACCAGCGGCTGTTTGTCATCGCTCCGGCTCTTACCTGCACCCGGATTTCATTTTCTTTTCCATATTCTATATAATCATTTAAAGCCACATAAAAAACGGAATAGCCATAAACATTTTTTCCCGCCTGCTGACCGTTCACATAAACAAAGGCATTCATATAAACGCCCTCAAACTTAATTTTTAATGTTTTTTGCGCAGTCTCTTCAGGAATAAAGATTCTCTTCACATAAATATAGACATCTCCATCTCTGTAACCGGTGTTTCCGCCATTTCTGCTTTCCGCAGAAGGTGTCGATTCCAACATCGCATCATGAGGCAGATCTATACGCCTCGCATTTTCCGGAATATCCCAGATTAGAGAAAAAGCATCCTTTTCTCTCCAAAAATACCAATCATTATTAAAACTTTTTATATACATATCAGTAAATTCTCCTGAAATTTAACTAAGATGATATTCTCCGCTACTACTTAATTCCTGTGTTCTTCCGTCCTCGAAATAAAATGTCGCGTGTATTCCTTCCGGAATTTTCAGATTATAATTCCATTTCCCATCGTTCATTTCATAATAAAAATCGATGTTTCCATACGGTGTCACTGCAGTTCCCTGAATATCATTCAGATTCATCATATGCGGTGCAATTTTCACATGTTTCCACCCGATTTCATCTGCTTCAATTCCAGCAATTGTTCGTATCATTTCATACATCGGAAGCGCACTCCATGCATGGCATTCACTTCTGGCTTCTTTCGGCGTCTCCGGACAGGTCATACAATCCAGCTCCAGGAGTTCAATCCACTCATTCATAGCTTCCCGTATTTCATCATACATACCGGCTTTTGCCAGTGCCCGGAACCATTCATAGGCAGTTGAAAAAGAATACTTCAGACAATTTTCGTCATTTATCGCACTCAGGAGAACTTCTTTTGCCTTTTCTTCTTCCACCATTTCATTCAACACTGCCCAACCTTGCGCATGATAGGTAAACTGCGTAAATGCCGGACCTTCGCGATACATCTTTTTCTCTTCATCCCAGCATTCCCTCTGCACAGCATCAAGAATACGTTTTCTCCGATAACGATATTCTTCCACCAATCCCGGACGTCCGGTTGCTTCAAATAACTGAGCACCGCACTGAAGTGCATATGCATACATAAGGTTGATAATTGTGGATGGACCATACTGTAAAGCACGCGGTGTTCCTCCGCAGTCAGCCCAGCTCGGATGCCAGTCCACAAACTCCCAGAATTCCAGGCCTCCAACCAATCCATTTTTTCCAATATGAATATCGTAATAATCAAGTATTCTATCAATATCTCCGCGACACAATCGCAATATTTCTTTATCACCTGTCTGCTTATAGTACTCCCACAGCATATAGATATAATGCAGCGAGAATGTGGAAAGAATCTGCAGATAAACCGACGGATATTTTCCCGCGGTCAGGCCTTCCGGCTGCATGCCATAATGGAAATCAATCAAGGCTTTCCTTGCCAGTGCACTGTCACTGGACACGGCATAAGTAAACAATGCTTCCAGTCGGGTATCCATAGCAAACTGAAGCTGCTCATAATACGGACAATCCATATATGTTTCCAGCATGCAATTTCCCAGTGTACGTACACAGATATCCCATAATTTTTCCACCCAGTCTTCTGAGGAATGAATAGATGATTCTTTTTTCAGAGGATACCCGGTTCTCTGAAAGTCCGGAGCCAATATTGTAACCGGTTCCTCCTCCGCATAAATTCTGATACATATAAAACGGAAGGTACGAACCCAGAACGGTTCATACTGAAGATCCTTTCCATCAAGAATCAGCGTATCTGTCAGACCACTGATTTCTCCATGTTCATAATCTGTACGGCGAATATCCGCTCCCTGACCACCGAATTTTTCGAAATAAATTATTTCGACCTTCGCTCCTTTTCCTCCCCGGAACAGATACTTCGGATAACCATTTTTTACTGTTCCTGCATCCAGGATAATTTCCGCTGTTTCCTCTGGCGGAACGGCAATGCTTCCTTTTTCCAATAATCCCATGGATTTTCCATCTTTTCTCGAAAAATCTCTGATAAATTCCGTCTTTCTTTCATATAATAATGGAATATCCCGTTCTCTCATACGAAATCTCGGTTCTACGCCACAGGCGTACAAAGCACTTGTCGGCTTCACCGTATCTACAAATTCCGCTTTCATCCAATGAGAAAAATCAAATTCCTCTTCTTTCCATCTTATAGAACTTTTCAATACATCAATTTCTTCAATCACGGCTCCAAGAAAACAGGTAATCTCGCTTGATTTCAGGAAAAAGCTGTCTTCCAGCCATACACGCCAGTCAGCTTTGCCAGTTGTAATAGTTTCAAACACGTTACCTTTTTCATCGCAAATATCCCCTTCTATGGCAAGACGATGCCCCATTTTCTGTCCGATGACACCATAAATGGATGCTCTCTCATCTGTCTGCATTTCCGCCGTATCAGGATCACAGTAAAGCACCTGTGCACAGAAAATATTTTTCCCACTCACCAGATATTCTGTTAATTCTACGGTTTCATAATATTGCCGATATGTATCTCCTTTGCACGGTCCGGATAATACCGACTTACCGTTTACCCATAGACGATATCTGGAACTTGCCGTAATATCTGCCGTGAGCCTTACTTTTTCCGGCAAATCCACTTCGCATCGAAAATATGCAAAGCGCCCCGTCATATCTCCATGATATATCTTCTTATTCTTAATCTCTTCCTTCGGAAGCTTCAGCCATCGCGCATCACACCACATAGGTTACACCTCACTCTTTCCAACATCTGTTTCTTAATCTACTCTTCGGCAAACTGGATTACTGCCTGCATATATTTTCTGTTCTGATCCGCAGTAAGCATATGTGTCGCATCCTCTATCAGCAAAAAGCTTGTATTCGGTATTCTGGATTCCACGTATCGTCCGGTTGCTTCATTATAAATAGATCCCGGAGCTACAAATACAAGCAAAGCCGGCACGGTAATACGAGGCAAAACTTCACGAAAATCAGATTCAGCCATGGATTTCATGTAATAGCGATTTGCCGCGACCTGTTTCTCGTCAAAAACAAACATACATTCTATTGTATTCAGGTTGTTTTTCCATTCTTTATATTCGTCAGGATTCTCTATCGGATTAATATATGTTCTTTCCTCTTCCACTGTATGCTTCAAAAATAATTGTTCCATAAAGTAGTAACTTCGCGCTTCTGTCTCTTCCGCACTCAAAAATGCCGTATCTAATTTCACATCATCTTCTGTAAACCAACCCTGATAAAGCCCCAGCTTCCAATCCTCATCATTTAAAAGTTTCGGAGTCATATCACCGATGACTGCTTTTTCCAGATATTCACATCCATACTGTTCCACATAAGCAAATAATACAGCCGCTCCCATGGAATATCCCACGACGATCACATACTTCAGTTTAAGATACTCGATTAATTCGTACATATCTCTGGCAGACTGTTGCAGACTTGCAGATTCTGTTAATGGAGACTCTCCATATCCTCTCTGATCAAATGCAATACAGCGAAACTTTGCAGGCATTTGTTTAAACTGTTCTCTGAATCCTTCAGCGTTACCGCCATAACCATGAGGAAAAATCAATACTGTTTCCCCTTTTTCTGTATCCAGATAATGAATTCTGGTTCCATCCGATGTAATAAAATATTTATCCCAATTTCCCATACATATCTCCTGTTCTATCTGTCTACATCTTTATTAGCTGTAATTATCTTCATCTATCAATTGTATTTCCAGTGCTGTTCCCAAAATCTCACAGCTCTGGCAATCCATCCTGCAGCCGGTGTTCCATCACCTGTTCCCCATCCATGAGCATCACCTTCATACACTTCACGTTCATACTCGATTCCATATTTTTCAATCTGTTCTACCAGCATTTCAGAATTCTCTGCCGGAACAAGTGCATCTGCTTCACAATACCAGATGAAAGTTTCCGGGTAGCATTCTGTTACCTGTTTCTCGATGGAATATGCCTGCACATCTTTTTCTCTGAAATCAACACCCAGAAGTTTGTCCCTGCTTCCTCCATGTGTCAGATCTGTCATCGTAATAACCGGATATCCGAGAATTAAAGTTGCCGGTTTCGGTAAATCATATTTTTTATACCCCAATGATTCTGTTCCAAACGATGCAGCCAAATGTCCGCCTGCGGAAAAACCTGCCACTGCATAATCATTAACATCTACATCAAATTTATCTGCATTTGAAAAAACATATTTCAATGCTTCCGCCAGATCATCCATCGGATTCGGATATCCGGCAGCTTCATTTGTACGATATTGCAGAACAAACGCAGAATATCCAAGTTCATTAAACTGTTTGGCAATTGGAAATCCTTCGGAAATAGAGCAGACGTTCGTATAACCACCGCCCGGGCAAATCATTACAAACTTTCTGCATCCCGGAACCACAAATGCCATAAGACCTGTTTTTTCTTTTGACGAATCCGCTTTCTTCGCATCCTCACTCCAATAATCATAAATCAATCTTTTTTCTTCTGATTTTTCCACCAGATATTCCCACCCTTCTTTAATAGAAGGAATGGTCCAGGAAGGGATAAAAGCCTCCATTTCTTCAAGGGAGTAATCTGTGTAACTTCTCCCATTGGAAAGTTCCCCGTATCTGTCCCCCAGCGCTTCCTTAAAAATATCTCCCATAAAAGGATTTAACATATATTCGCAGTTTCTAAATTCCTGAAGTTCGAGAATATCCGCCATTTTTGTTTTCATTGTCACGTTCATTTTTTCGCCCAGCTTTCTATAATAATCTCATATTCATTGTAGCTTTCTTTCCACCGATAAAATATTAAAAAAAACGATATTTTTTATGATTTTCCGACTTGTTATCTTTTCAATCTTTTTATAAACTCTTTTGGTGTACAGGAATACTGCTTTTTAAAACACTTCAAAAAGTAAACATAATCTTTAAATCCGCTCTCATCTGCAACTTCTTTAAGATTTGTATTCCCTTTCTCTAAAAGGCGCTCTGCCTCCTTTAAACGAACAGATTTTAGATAAGAAGGAAAATTCTCTTCCATCTCATTTTTAAACAGAACACTTAGATAAACCGAACTGATTCCTACATGTTCCGCAACCTCCGTCTGTGAAATATTTTCCCTGAAATGCTGATGAATATAGGCAACTGCTTTCTTCATATATCCTGAAGAAACTTGTATTTTTTTGTTTTTCTCTTCAAAGAAAATTGTACAGATCTGATCCAGATCTTTTTTTATCTTATGAAATGATTGAAGTTTCAATATTTTTTCTTCCAAAACCTCTCCCTGAAACAAATCATCCGCTTTAATCGCACTTTGCTCTGCAGCCTTCTTCAGACAGTCGAAAATTCTTACAAGAAGCATCTTATAAATGGTTTCAGAAGGCTTGTTCTTCTCGATTCTATCCAGAATCGATTCCAGAAGCACCTTCGCATTCTCCTGATTTCCGGAAGTCAGCTCATAGATCAGGTTTTTCTCATCTTCTGTTGAAAAGATGATCTCTTCTTTCTTTCGCGTCTTATTCATTTCCATTTCCGAAATCCAGACATCATTTTCCTGATAAAAACTGTTTCGAAACTCTGTTTCTAAAATATGATATTCTTCTCCTACAGTAAGGACAGATGGCTGAATCCGTCCCACAATAAAACTTACAGACATCCCAAGAAAATGATTCATACAGAATCGTATACGATTAAGTGAAAAAAGGAGAAGTTCACGTATTTTCTGCTCACTTCGTATCTCTTCATACCCAAGAAGTATCGCATATTTCTCCCTGTTCGCATGGCAGATTATCCCGTTTTTCTGGTCTGCTAAAATTTCGTTCACAATATTCTTTACAGAAAATGAAAGTGTGTTATTCATTTTAAATTCTCCGTCTTCGTACTCACGAATCCACATCATTACCGGAACCACCCGATGTATGGATATGTTCATATCAAGGTTTCTGATATCCAACCCAATCTGTCGTTCATGAGTATAAACTCCTCCTAACAGATTCCGAACGGCATCCTCCTTTAAAGCCGCTATTCCGGTCGCAGAACGTTCTTTTTCTCCAATACGCTCTTCTTTATAAATCTTTTCCAGAGCAAGCAGAAGATTCTTCGCATCCAGAGAATGCTTCAGCAAATATTCTCTGGCTCCCAGAAGCAAGGTCTCTTTTACATAAGAAAAATCATCATAGTTACTCAAAACAAGAAATGCACATTCTGGATATTTTTCCCGACAGATGCCACACAATGTTAATCCGTCCATCACAGGCATTTTCATATCCGATATAATAAGGTCCGGATATAGCTTTTCAATCTTTTCCAGAGCTTCCGCTCCATTTGACGCTTCTCCGCAGAGATTGAATTCTATTTCCTGCTGTATCTGAGGAATTTCTATTTCGATCAGAGATTTCAGTTTCATACGCACCAGAACCTCATCATCTACAATCAATATATTCATACGCCGTCCTCCTCTGTGGTTATAGGAATCTCTATCTCAGCCAGTGTATATTCACCAACCGTACTTATCATCTTAAAATTTCCCTGACTGCCATACAGTAAATAGATTCTGTTTCTTACATTGTAGACCCCTATGCTCGGTGCTGTTCTCATCTCATTCTCCATAGGAATCTGATTAATTTTCGCAAGCAATTCTTCTGAGATCCCATTTCCATTGTCCCAGACTGAAAGCTTAAGCCTGTTATCCTCCACGTCAACAGATATACGAAGATATCCCGGCCTTGAAAGAGCTGCTATGCCATGTTTAAGTGCATTCTCCACCAAAGGCTGCATAATCAGTTTAGGAATCTTACATGTATAAACACTTTCATCCACTTGAAATTCAGGAATAAATTTACCAGCATATTTGTATTCCATAATCATCAGATACTGTCGGAGATAATCTATTTCTCTTTCGATCGTAATATACTTTTCCTGATTTAACGCCAGATGAAGCATATCCGACAAGGATGATGACACAAATTCTATATTTTTAGCCCCTCTTAACTGTGAAAGATAGGTAATTGTATTCAATGTATTGTATAAAAAATGAGGGTTGATCTGCTCCTGCAGTGCCAAAATTTCCAGATCTCTTTTAGCATGCTCAGATTCCTGGATTTCCTTGATCAACTCCCGGATTTGCTTCAGCATTCGATTAATCTGTTTGTAAAGTTCCCCCACCTCGTCTTCACTTTTAATCACTGTGGCAAGTTCCAGCTGCTCCCCGGATACATTTTTCACAGAATCAGCCAAAACAGACAACTCTTTCGTTATATATGACACTGCCAGGACAACTACGATACATATTAAAATATTCAGTGCAATCGATATTAAAAAAATCCTCCACAGTATATGCATAGAACTTGACACGATTTCTTTTTGCTGGATAATTCCATGAACACTCCAGCCTGTAATCGGTATATCAAGCGTTATTTCTATTTTTCGTTCTTTTTCGGCATCATTTTCATTCTCTTCCGGAAAAATCTGTGTTTCTCCTTCCATCCCGTCTTTTATAAAAACAGGATATGCGAATGAATCCTCCATGTAATAGAAATCTTGAAGTATATCACAATTGATATCCGTAAGCATAATTCCTCTTACTTCCGAACCACTCATTATTTTACGAACAATGGAAAACACGCTTTTGCTTCTTGTGGTATCATTTGGAAAACTTTCATGTGGTGCAATAATTCTTACCTCATCCGTACTTTCCAGAAAGTCATTCAGCCATTCCTGTTCCCGAAGCTCCGCATCTCCCATAATGATTCCATAGGTTTCCTGATGTCCGTTCAGATCATTGATGGATGCTCCTGTCAGATAAAACTGAAAACGACACAATTCCAGCAGAAATGATTTTACTTCCCGGCCGGCCTGCAGTTTTTCCAAGTCACTAGCCAAAGAATCCGGCTGCATTACACGGAAATAATTTTTAATAACTACACCCTCCCCCATATTACTGCTTGCCAAAGCAACAATTCTTTCGATATCCTTCATGGATGTCTCAAAGTTTTGATTCGCTACAGATAAAGAAGAAGTAAAGCTATTTACCATGGTCTCTTTTGTCTGTTTGATCGTATTTTGTGTCCAGATAATCGTCTCCGCAAATATCCCTGTTGACAATATCACTACTATCGTGATCAATATTTTAAACTTCAGACTTTTTACAATTTTTATCATGCAGCTTCCCTCCTTCAGGATTGTGATTTGAATCGAAAAAAGCTGGTTCTGCTTGCTGTATAAGCAAGCAGAACCAGCATAGTATCAAATGCCTTCCGCAATTTATTTCTAAATTATTCAGCCCAGTTTTCATCACTGTTGGCTACTGCGGATTTTTCTGTAAGATTATCAAATTCGGCTGCAAGTTCTTCCAGTTCAACAGCACCTACATAATAATCAATATAGTGTACATATGGTGCGATATCATATTTAAAATCCCATGTATTCACAAGAGTCTTTTCTCCCTGTTCATCAAAAGCAGGAGTTCCTTCTATTTCCATACCTTTTGTCAGATAAACACCTGGCTGTGCATTAGCATAAATTTGCATACCTTCTTTGGAGCACATGAAGTCCAGTGCTTTCTGCGCAAGTTCCGGATTCTTGGAAGCAGAAGTTACAGATAAAATTGTCGGGAATGCAACATCCAGATAATTATGTTCTTCATCGTATAATGGAATCACATTTCCACCGATATCAGCTGCTTTATCCGGATATTTTGCAGCAATTTCAGATACAACTACATGAGCACATGCATAAAACGCACATTCCCCATTTGCAAGAGCTGTCTGAGCCATATCATAAGTATCGGACAGATAGGTTTCCTGTACAAAGCCATTTTCAATCAGTTCCTTTGATTTTTTCAGTCCATCCCATGTATTGGCACAATCTGCAAATTTAATCTTATTTGTATTAATGGCATTCCAAAATTCTTCCGAAGTCATACCACGTTCATCATAATCTCCGTGGAAACCTGTCATTGCATAACAGGAGGCTGTCCAAGGGTCTCCACAGGAAAAATACACTGGTGTAATTCCAATCGCTTTAATTTTTTCACATGCATCAAGGAACTCATCCCATGTAGTCGGATACTGTTCGACGCCAGCTGCTTCCAGAACTTTCTTGTTGTAGTACATACCGTAATAATATGCAGTTCCGAAAGGCATTCCATACAGAACACCATCTTCACTATATGATCTGCTTGTAAGAACATCTTCACCATAGTCAGCAATACATTCTAGATTTTCAAGCGGAAGAAGTTTTCCTTCTCCTCCATAAGAACTGAAATAAAGCTTTGCACTATAAGTGTTCAAAAGATCCGGCAGGTCATCTGTCGCTGTTCTTGCCATTACAAGCTCATCTCCCTGACTTCCTCCGGCAATCTGCTGAACCTCCAGCTTAAATCCCAGTTCTACTGAGTTTTCATTAATATAATTTTCCAATGCCTGAAGACCAGCCCCATACCAGTCAACATATGTAAGCATTGTCACGGTCTCAACCTCATCTGCAAATACTGGTGCAGCCATACCCAATACCATTGCTCCTGCTAACAACATCCCTATCATTCTTTTTTTCATTTCGAAATACCACCTTTCTTCATTGATTGATACTATCATTCTAAATTCATTTCTGATTAAAAAAATTGCCAGATTTTATAATCTACTGTCTTTTTTTATAATGTTTTGCAATTTAGCCTTTCACTGCTCCGGCAGTCATTCCTGCAACAATCTGGTTCTGCGCCAAGAAATATACAATAATTACAGGCATCGAAACGACAACCACGTTTGCAAATACCAGATTCCAATCTGAGCTGTGAGTTCCAAAGAAATTATAGATTGTAAGTGGTAACGTATAGTTTTGGGAACTGTTCAAAAAGTAAATCGTAGTTCCGAAATCATTCCAAATGTTCATAAAATTGATAATAAATACTGTGACCGTCATCGGTTTTAACAACGGAAAAATAATTTTCCAGAAAAGCTGGAAACAAGTACATCCATCTAACATGGCTGATTCATCCAGCTCTCGCGGTACACTCTTCAGGTAACCGGTGTATAAAAACATTGCCATCGGAAGCCCTGTTGCCAGAAGTACACAAGCCGTTGCGGCAAAGGACTTCAGATGCAGATAATGGCAGATAAAATAAGTAGGAATCATCTGAATCGGCAAAAACATGCCAAGCATGATCATATTCTGCAGCATATTTGATGATTTATCATTTCGTCTTTGAATAATAAAGGAAATCATGGAGCTTCCAAAAATCTCCAGAAGTACGGTTGGTACCGTAAGCATGACACTGTTTCTCAGTGCGGTAAAAACACCACTGCCTTCACACATTTCCCGGTAGTTTTCAATAATATGCCAGGTTGTTGGAAGCGCTATATTCACAAGTGCTGCTTCTTCCTTAGTTTTAAAAGAATTGATCAGTGCGATCCAAAAAGGTATCAGCATAAACACACAAGCAATCAATCCGATAATCTCACCAACAGTTCTCAATGTCTTTTTTCTTCTGTACATCAGACCTCTACCTCCTTGCTCGTCAGGAATCGATAAATCGGGAATACGATTACCAGAACGATAATACTCAGTATAATGCTGGCCGCACATCCTTCTCCATAACGTCCACCGCCAAAGGAGCGGTAAACCAATGTACCAAATACTTCCGTAGCTGTTCCTGGTCCGCCTTTGGTAATTGACTGCACGATATCAAATGCTTTCAGGCCACCAATCAGATTTACCACTACTGCGTTGGTAAATGCCGGCATAATCAGAGGGAATGTCACATAACGAAACTTCTGCCACGCAGTTGCTCCGTCCAGTTCTGTCGCTTCATAGTAACTGCTGTCGATGGACTGAAGCCCTGCCAGAAGAATTACCATCGTAAATCCGGTCCATTTCCAAATTTCCACGAAGGAAACCGAATAAATCGCAATTTTAATATCCGTCAGCCAGTTCTGGCACAGTACTCCAAGCCCTACAGACTGTAAAACAATATTAATCAGCCCTTTTGTCGGATGCATCATAGCTGTAAAAATCAAGCCTACTGCCACACTACTTAAAACCGCCGGAAGGAAAAACACTGTACGCATAATATTTGCCGCCCGGAACTTATTATTCAAAAATACTGCCAGCAGTAATCCCAGGCCCACTTTACAAAATGAAGTAAGAAACGCAAAAATAAAAGAATTCTTAATCGCAATACTCATACTCTTCGTCGTAAGTACATCCACATAGTGTTGTATCCCTGCAAATTCCATGGAAGAAAAATCGAGTCCTCTGATATTTACAAAAGAAAAAGAATTCCCATAATCGTCGGCGCTGCAAAAAATACAAGCCACAAAACAACACCTGGAATCGCCATGCGATAACTGTAATATTTTTTTTGTCTCAAAGTAATTACCCCTTTCCTTATCTTTATGAGGTAATTATACCTGTGATATAGGGACAACAGAGATGTCGTGTTTTATAATAAACTGTCAATTTTTAATTTATACATGAATTCCATAGTTCATTCTCAAATTCAGTGCTAATTGTTTTTTACCTGAAATTCCTTAAAATATCCCGTTCCATTTTCTGCAAATAACCCAATGTATGTTCCTGTATACGACATGTCCATCGTTGTCTCTGAACACAAGCCTGCAGTAACACCTGTACCTATTTCTATAAATTCTTTTCCATCCATGCTATATGAAAAACGATATCGTTTTTTATCTGCATCTATTTTCAGCCATACACTGTCGATCGCCTGAATATTTTTCGCAGATGAAATTACCTGAATATCATGAATATGTTTTCCAAGACAAACTCTATATCCATCTTCTTGTTTATCCAGGTATATTTCGTAATGATAATTTTCGTTATAATATGCTGTCATTCCAACTCTTGTTTCACAAACTGCATCTGAGATCCTGACTTTCACTTTCGCTGTCATATCAAATGCCTTCTGTCTCACACCTATCCATGTCGGGGATGCTATTTCATTTATAGTTACATGATTTCCATAAAGAATAAGCTGCTTCTTATCCACATCCCTGACATACGCATCTTGTTTCGGATTTCGGATAAAATTGTAATATGTACAAAATTCTTTTTTTGAAAAATCATCGTAAAAATCATGATTTATATTTCCCGAAATCTTTCCCGGCAAATCACCTTCCATTTCATAATCGAAAAGCCCATTCTCCCCAACTACAGGCCATCCGTATTCATCCCATACTACTGGTGCAAGAAAAATTTCTCTTCCAAGATTATGTAATAAACGATTCAGAAAGAAATCGGAGAGAGTTCTTATCCCCAGACATACCACCCACCAATTTCCATTCGTGTCCTGAACTAAATCGCCATGACCTATGCATTGAATATTTATTTTTACCTGATCTTTGTGTGAAAAAATCGGATTATGAGGACATTTTTCGTATGGACCATAGATATTATCAGCTCTCTGGATCGTTCCCATATGCCCATATTCCGTTCCCCCTTCTGCCAACAAAAGATAATATTTCCCGTCAATTTTATAAATATGAGGTGCCTCTGGACACTTTCCACCACAACCAGGATTAAAAACTTTTACATCCGTAAGTCTTTCTCCTGTATATGGATTAATTTCGCTGATGAACACTTCCCCAAATGCCGTCATATAGTACACTTTTCCATCCTCATCAAAGAAAAGTGACGGATCAATTCCCTGTTGATCAACCCATACCGGATCGGACCATCCCTTCGTCAAATCCTTTGTATAAATTATAAAATTTCCTTTATCAGAAACATTTGTAGCCGTCAGAAAGAAAGTTCCATTGTGGTATCTGATAGTCGGTGCATAAATTCCACCTGATGCTGCACATTCTTTTAAATTCAATTTTTCATCTGTATCAAGACAATGCCCCATTAACTCCCAATCAACCAAATTCTTACTATGATATATCGGAATTCCCGGAAAAAATTCGAATGATGATACTACTAAATAAAAATCGTCTCCAACTCTGCAAATAGAAGGATCCGGATTACAGCCTGGAATAATTGGATTTTGATATTTCATAATGATAATCTCCGTTTCTTTTTTATTTTTTCACCCTTTTACACTACCTGCTGTCAGCCCCTCAATGAAATATTTCTGTGTAAACAGGAATAATACATACAATGGCAACGTGATAATACAGATGGCGGCTGCGGTTGCTCCCCAATCTGTAGAATACAGCCCCTTAAAGTTCAGCAATCCTATAGTCAAAGGAACTCCCTCTTCTTTTACCAATGTGGCAATCTGAGCCCACATTAATTCGCCCCAAACGAAACAAAAGTTAAACACAAGACAAGTCAAAATACAGGATTTCATCAGCGGCACGATAATTTTTATCATGGTCATCCATTCGGAAGCTCCGTCAATTCTCGCCGCTTCTACAAGTTCCACAGGAATCGTTTTAAAGAAATTTGCCAGAATAATAATGGTTCCCGGAAGCATCCAGCCTACGTATGGTATGATCATTGCCCAGTATTTCGTTCTTAATAAACCAAGTCTGGAAACAATAATATACTCCGGAATTACAATAGATTCTGTCGGCAGAATCTGAATCAGGATTAACAGTACCAGAATAATTTCTGCTCCCGGAATTCTCATTCTTGAAAGCGCATAGGATGCCATAATCGCAATCACTAATACCATTGTCAATGTAATCGCTGAAATAATTACACTATTTATTACATATTCGCCGATTTTTCCTTCGGTAATTGCTTTTACGTAATTTTCAATCCCAATTTTTTCCGGCAGCGCCCAGATATTTGCATAAAATTCTTTATTATTTTTAAATGAAGTCATGATCGCGAATATCAGCGGAAAAATGCTGACCACTGACATTGCAATCAAAAACACTCGCATAATCCAGATGGAAAGACTAAATTTTTTAGTATTCATATATTTCACCTCGCATTGCATATCTCGCAACCAGAATAAACGCTGTAGCTATCACTGTAAGAACCGTTCCAAGAGCAGCGGCCTCACCGTAACGGTTATAGCTAAAGCCCATCTGAATAATTTTCATAGGAACTGTATATGTCATTTCTCCAGGACCGCCCTTCGTCATGGCATAAACCATATCGTATGTTTTGAAACCACCCATCAGTGTCGTTGACAAAAGAAGATTTATCGACGGTTTAATCAATGGAAGCATAATATATCTCACATCATCCCAGTAATTGGTACCCTCCAGTGCTCCGTTTTCAAATAAGCTTTTCGGAAGAGCCAGTAATGCAGTGGTTACCATGATCATAATGACACCGCTCTGTCTCCATCCCTGAACAATTGCAATCACCCACAGAGATACACTTGGATCACCAAGCCATGCCTTTCGCAGTTCCTCTAAGCCGACTGCACTAAGAAGACTGTTTAAAATACCGCTGTCATTGGAAAATACGAAAATAAACAAAATACCTACTACCGATAATGGAAGCATCGCCGGACTAAAGAAAATAAATCGGAAAGTGATCTGTTCCCATCTACGAAGTCTGTATAAAAACAATGCATAAAGAACACCAAGTACCATTGCAACCAATGTTGAAATCAATGCAATAAATACAGATTTTCTCATAGTTGAAGTCACAGCTTTCGTCGTCATCAGCGATACAAAATTATCTACACCCACAAACTGCATGGATGAAATCCCATCCCACTGAACAAAAGAAAGACAGAAATTCCAGACTAAAGGAACAATCATGAATAAAATAATAAAAAATGCTGCCGGTGCCAGAAACAGCAAGCCGATTATGGTCTGTTTACTTATTTTTTTTGTTTTCATCACTTTTTACCTTCCCCTTTTAAAGGAAAAAGGATCACTGGACAACCCTATGACCCTTTTATGAACTATTCATTGTTACTATTTGTTTGCAATTGCTGTTTCTCTCATTTTTTCCAGTTCATCCAAAGCAGATTCTCCTTCATAAAGGTATGTTGTTACAGCAGCACCTGAGGAAATATAATCACTGATTTCATCACTGAGGTTCGCAAAATCCTGCATATGTAAACGATCCATATCTTTGCTGTATTCTGCATAATTTGGATCTTCTGCATTTACTTCTTTCAGTGTTACAACTGTACCAAGATTTGCCATTTCTGTTAATACTTCTTCACCTGTAATATATTTCAAAACATCCATTGTTGCTTCTATATTGTTTACATTTTTCGGAACAATGTAAACATCAGGTGAACCAAGAAGGTTTGCTGTTAAGTAGTTACTGAAAGATGGGAAGTTTACCACCTGATAATTTTCGAGACCTGTATCAGCAACTAAAGTACCAACTCCGCCATTTGTTGTAGCAGCCAAAGCAACTTTTCCATTTGCCACGCCTACTTTAATTTCATCATCTGTAGCAGCGATTGCACCTTCTCCCGGATAGCAGTAGTTATTCTCATATAATGCTTTTACACGATCAAATGCTTCTACTACTTTTTCATCATAAAGAGAAATTTCACCATTATTAAACGCTGTTACTTCTTCTTCTGTCTCAAATCCGTTCAGATAAGACTGGCGAATGAGCCATGAACTGTTCGCTGTATTAACACCAAATGCGAAATAACCATTTTCTTTTAATGTTTCACAAACTTCTATTAATTCATCATATGTCCAGTCATCTTTGATTTCGATACCCAATTCATCAAATATATCTTTATTTGCTACCATAACCGGGTATGCAGACTGCCATGGAACTCCATAATAAACACCATCAATTGTGCAGGAATTTAATGCTCCCTCCTGGAAACTTTCTTTCCATTCTGCATCTTCATCCAGATAAGGAGTTAAATCTGTTAATAAGCCTGTTTCTGCAAATCCTAAAATACCTGTGGAGCTGAAGAATGCGATATCAATACTTTCTTCTCCGCCAGCAGCAATTGTTGTCTTAATGGCTTTCTTTACGCCATCGATAGACCATTCTTTAGAAATGATATTGTATTCCGGGAATTTTTCCTTTGCCATTTCCACTACTTTTACAAGTGGTGCATATCCGCCGATTTCAAGCATTAATGTTACAGTTGGTTTTTCCTCTGCGGCTACTGATACCAAACCTGAGCCTAAAAGCATTGAAGCCGCAAGAACACTGCATAATCCACGTTTCATTGTTTTGTTTAACATAACTCATCCTCCATTTTTCATTTGTATTCGTGTTTTCTGATGAGTTTATTATAGCGCTTTCACCCTGTTGCAAATATTTGACAAAAATGATTTTTTATAAGATTTTCTGCTATTTTACTTACGCAAATCTGATGGAGACTTCCCGGTGAGGTTCTTAAATACCTGAGAAAAATAAATATAATCAGAAATTCCCACCTGATCAGCAACTTCATAAACCCTCATATTCGTTGTACTCAGAAGTTCCTCTGCTTTCTGAATCCGGTATTGGTTAATATATTTCACTACTGATGTTCCTACCTGCTTTTTAAACATTCTGCTGAAATAGCCGGTGGATAAATTCAGTTCCTCTGCTATCTGATCCACTGATATTCTCTCACCATAATGCTTCCAAATATATTTCAGTGCATCAGAAATTTCACTGGAATAATCTTTCAGCATACAGTGATTTTCCATAATCTCTTTCAGATACATCTGCCACTTACTGACTGCTTCTGTATAAGTGTCCATCTCGAAAATATCTTTATAAGAAGTTTTTTCTTCTTTATCCTTATTGTACATATGACTGTTCCAGGTAAGATTCTCAAAAAGATATTCTTGAATGAAATCCTTTTTACATGATTTCAGAGCTTTCCCGCATTCCTCAAGAACACGCTGAAATTCATCCATATCTCCTTTTTCCAATGTGCCTGAGATTTCTTTATTCCATTTCTCCGCTGAGAATATCGGTCCTGTTTTTTCTGATTTTTGAACATATTCCTCATAGGAAATACAACTGGCCCTTCCCTGAAAAAAACATTCCTCCAGAGCACTTTTTCCCTGCCTGTACATTAGTTCCACTTCCTGTATATGCCCGGTTAAAGATATCCCCAGAGAGAAACTGCCATTTATTACTTCCCTGTTTATACTCCGAAGCATTCTTTCTATCTGCTGTTTCAAATGGAAAACGCGCAGTGTAGAATCCACCACATCAATCAAAAGAAATCCTTCATTTCCATCCAGTTGAAAAAGCATATAGGTATATCCCGCCAGATATTCTGTCATTTTATTTCTGATAATACCTTTTACATTGGAATCCGTTTCCAGACGATACAATTTACAATCATCTTTCACCACGGCTCCCAGTAAAAGATGCTTTGCAGAAAAACCACCCTTTTCACATAAATAACCACTAATTCTGTCGTTATCTGTCATTTCACCGCGAAGAATCTGACGCATAATCTGATCTTTTTCCAGTTCTTCAACAAGACTCTGGTTTTCTGCAATGTCTTTTCGTTCCTCTATCTTTTTGATTACTTTGGAAACCAGTTCCACAAGCTCATTCAAATGTATCGGTTTCAGAATATATCCTTCTGCACCATACTGAATTCCTGCCTGCGCATATTCAAATTCTTTATATCCACTAATCAGGATGAAACTGATATCCTGATATCTGCTTCTCGCTTCCCGCATCAAATCCACACCTGACATAACCGGCATACTGATATCCGTAATCACAATATCGAAATATTCCTCTTCCAGATGCTGCAGCGCTTCTTTTCCATTCTTCAGACAGATTACTTTCACAATACCGAAGTTGTCCCACTGGATTCCGTAGGCCATCCCCTCGCGAATCTGATCATCATCATCAACTATCATTAACTTCATAATATTATTCCTCCGTACAGATCATAATTTCTATACGACTTCCGCCGTCAGCACTACTTATGATGCGATACTGATACTTCTCTTTATAATAAAGTTTCAGACGCTGGTTGATATTCTTCAGTGCAAATGAACCTTCTAAACTTTCCACCTCATCGTTATATAAATTAATGTCTTTTCCAAAACCAATTCCAGTATCATCTACTATAATTTTAATACCGCCTTCTTCTTTTTCGATTCTTAGAACTATACGTCCACCTTCTTCAATCGGTTCAATCCCATGTACAATGGCATTTTCCAGCAAAGGCTGAATAATCAGTTTCGGAATCTGTATCTCCTCTGCCCCTTCCGCTACATAGCTCTCATATACCAGACGACTTCCAAAGCGCATTCGCATCAGATATAAATATCTCTCGTGAAAATCCACTTCATCCTTAATGAGGATAAATTCCTGCCCTTTATTCAATAAATAACGATATACATCAGACAGGGCTAAAATCTGCTCTGCAACCTCACTGTCTCTGTTGCGAATCGCTTTCCAATGGATAGAATCCAGCGTATTATATAAGAAATGCGGTTTGATCTGCTCTGTCAGAGCACGAAGCTGCGCTGCACTCTTCTCCGCATCTGCACGATAAACCTGATTAATAAGATTGTCCAATCTCGCCACCATTTTGTTGTACCTCTTCTGCAAAATACCAATCTCATCTTCTCTGTCGTTCCATGCAACTGGCAAAAATTCTTCTTTTTCTAGTTTTTTGAACGCATCAACCATCTCAAAAATCGGATTCACAATATATCTTTTCTGCATTCTTCCAAAGAAAATACTGAAGATCAAACACATGACAATTGCACAAACTGCCAATGTAAGAATTCCTGTGATATTTTCCAGAAAAATACCAATCGGAAGCTGGACTACCAGAAACTGATCGAAACTTGAACTGAACTGATAAAAACATACCTTCCCATTTTCCCAGTAAGCCCCTTTATTTCTCTCGCCAACTGCCTCCAAAAGTCTCTCACTTTCATCAAATGTCTTATATAATCTTTCCTTATCTGTGGAAGATATGATTTTTCCCTCTCCATTGACTAATGACAGAACTGCTTTTTCTTCACTGAAAAACTGTTCATATAATGTACAGACAGATGCTTCCTCCATTTTGATACTTACTGTTCCAAGCTCCTGCGTATTATTTTTCTCATAGGTATTAATCGGAGCATAAAAAACCTGTAAGTTTTCATATACACCCGAATTTACCGGTATTAATCTTTTATAACGTTCTCCCACATACCAGATTGTGTTTTTCGCTTCTCCGATTTTGTCCGCTACTTTTTCGATATCCTCTTCAAGAAAAGCCCCTGCATGAAATTGTCTGCCATTTTTCAAAGTAATACAAACATTAAATAGATATGTATGATTATTAGAAAATTCATCAATCCAGTTTCTGACCTCTATATAATCTTTATCCAGAGCTCTGTTATTCCCAATACGTATCAGAGAATCATTCACCAAACAATCTATCCAAAAATTATATATTTCCGTAGAACAGGCTTCCAATTCCATCATTGCCGTATTCATGTTTCTGTAATTTTCCTTATATATTTCTTCCATATTAGATTGAAAAACAGAAACAATCATAATACTTCCAAGGATTATGATTGGTATGATCACTAATATGCACAAAGTAAAATTCATTTTTTTCGTAAGAGAACTGTTCCAGAACTTTTTTCTCCCTCTTCTTTTATCTTCCATTTTCCCGCTCTCCATAAATACATTCTCAAACAGCACCTTCCTGCTTTCCTATCTATTCTGACACGTTTTCCTTCCATTCATCAAACTGCAGTTGTTTCTCCTCTAAAATCGTATCCACTCCTGTAGCCTTCAACTCCCGGATAAATTCCGGATACACGCTCTCGATATCCACACACCCACAGTCGAGAATAGGAAGATATAGTGTCAGCACCTCCTGCACCTTCATAAGCTCCACATTCAACGAATTTTGTGAAAATACAAAGCTTTCATATTCAGTACCAATTTTTTTCACCTTTTTCTCATATGCTTCCTGTTCCTTTCTTAGTTTATCCGAATCAAACACATATCGTTTTCTCTGATCCCCATAAAGCCCTAATGGATTACTGTATTCAACATTGGACGAATCCTTTCCTTCCGGATATGCTACAATTCTGGCCTCTTCATCCAGAAATACATAATCTCTTCCTTCGATTCCAATTGCCAGAAGATTAATAATGTCTTCGTCTGTATACATCAATTCCAAAAATTTCATAGCAGCCTCAGGATTCGTGCTGGTTTTAGGAACTACCCAAAAAGCTCCCAATGTACCTTTTACTCCTACATACACATCTTTCGTAGCAAGACATACCACTTCTTCGCCAATATACTCCTCACTTATCATTCCCGGTGAACTACTGGTAGGAACACTCATGGTAATACCGGCTTTCATAAGCTCCACATTGAAACTGTCCGTAAAAGCTGCATCAGGATATATATACCCTGCTTCATACCATTTATTCATCCATTCCAGGTATTCTGTATATTGCTGAGTCTCATAGAAATTTACGATTTTTCCATTTTCATCTAATACTCCTGTAGAAATATCACTTCCCAGTGATTCTACATAACAACCGAAGTATGTATACGCAGAAAATGTATTACCGGAAGTAACCAAACCCAATGGATATTTCTCGGGATATTTTTCTTTCAGTCTCTTAAAAAGAATATCCTGTTCCTCCATACTGTAGATATGATCCTCATCATAAGGGAACCCGATTTCTTCCAGATACTTTTTCGGGATCCACAGACCACAACCGCTTCCGCTGTTTATTGCAGGAATTCTGATGCCATAACTATTTCCGTCTATTATTGTTCCGGAACATAAATTTTGTCCGCTCTCTTCCATGATTTCCATAATCCCATCTCCGCAGTTCTCCAATAGCTCATCCAGAGAATATATGAGATTCTGATCAATATAATTTAAAATATTCTGGTAATTCAGTATCATCAGATCAATCGTAATCCCCTGATTCAGCCAGAGCGGATAATCATCAAACTGCGTAAGTGCCGAAGAAGCCTTCAGTTCAATTTCTACCCCAATCTTTTCTCTGCTGATTTCATTCACTGCATTTAAAACTTCATCCAAACCATCCAGCCTACTATTGTCTATCGTCTGATAAGTCATTACGAGATGTGTGATATTTCCATCCTGAATTTTCTCTGCAGATCGTTCTGTTTCACTTTTCCATGAACAACCGCAGAAAAGAAAAATCACTGCACATATACATCCTATGTAACACTGGCATTTTTTCATGATTCTCATTCTCTCCTGTTTACTTTTTGAAAATCTCGTGGAGTCATTCCATAGTATTTCTTAAATTGCTCTGTAAAATAAGAATAATTCGTAAATCCCACACTGTCTGAGACCATAGTAACTGTAAGATTATTCTGTTTCAGAAGCTCTCCTGCCAGTTTCATTCGCTGCTCTGTAATAAAATCAGAAACTGTCTGATTGTATTTTTTCTTAAAGACTCTGGTCAGGTGATCCGGACTAACATAGGCGATAGCCGCAATCTGCTTTACACTTAACCCTTCACCCAGATGTTTTTCAATATAATCTACCACAATCTCTATCATATCCGCCGGTTTCTCATCATTGGAAGAAGCAAAATGTTCCAGATATTTCTTTCCATAATCCTCCATTACCGCCTGTTGATGTTTTCGCGCCGCTGTTTCCTGTGCTTTCTGCAGAATTGCTGTCAATTCTTCATAGCGGACAGGTTTTAATGCATAATCCAGACATTGCAGCAATAATGCCTGTCTTGCATAATCAAATTCATCGTGACAAGTCAGTATAATACATTCTGTATTCGGACTGTGTTCATGAACCCACTCCACAAGTTCAAGACCACTTTCATCCGGCATCTCTATATCGCACAGAAGAATATCGACAAATGTTTTCTCCATGATTTCTACGGCCTGCGTATAACTATATGCCTGCAATACCTCTTTAAATTTCAGCACCTCCCAGTTTACTCCATCCATAACACCGGAAACTGCAAAAAATTCATCATCCACGATCAAAAGTTTCATTTACACTTCCTCCTTCTCTAAACGGGAGATTTAACCAAACCTGTGTCCCCTGTTCTCTGACACTGCTGATATTCATATCCGGGTTTTCGCCAAAAAATACTTCCACTCGACGTATACAATTCCATATTCCAATATGTTTATTTCCCATTTTATCTATATACGGCTCTCCCCGCTCGATTGCTTCCAAAATTTCCGGACGGATTCCTTTCCCCGTATCACAAATGGAAATCAACAGTCTGTCATTTTCTTTACGTACATTAATAAATATTTCTATCGTTTTCCCCGGAACTAATGCATATTTCATGGCATTTTCCACAAAGTTCTGGATAAGCAGTGGCGGAATCAATGCTTCTTCGCAATGATCTTCCAGATTGTAAACGCAGGTAAATGTTCCCGGAAAGCGTATCTTCATCATTTGAATATAGCTTTCCAGAAATTTAAGTTCCTGTTTCATTGGAACCATATCATCATTCTTCCGCAGAACATATCGAAAATAATCTACCAAATGCAATGCATACTCCTGAATACAAACGTAATTTTTCGTTTGGGCAAGACTGTAAATCATATTAAGCGAATTTAAGAGCATATGTGGATTTACCTGCAGCCTCAGATTATCCAACTGGGTTCTTAACATCTGCACATCCTTTTCTCTTGATTTTTCCACTTCAGCCGCCATGACATTAAATGATTCATAAAGATAAATCATTTCACTTGAATCCTGAATACTATAATCCACAATACGATAATCCAGATGATCTTCCTGTATTTCTCTCATTGCTTTCTGAATCGTATCCAACGGATGCAGAATCTCTTTCTTCAGAGCCCACCAGAAAAACGGAACTGCCAATACCCCAATAACCGCTCCTATCAGAAACAGCCAGTAAATAGACGGTACAAGCTGCCATGCCTGAATACTTTTTGAACGAACACTCACAGCCAATGGTATCTGAGCCCCTTCCCAGACAGTGCTGGAATGCTTTATATTTACTTCACGGCAGGAATCCCACGTCAAATTCGCTATTTTAAGTTCATTCCCATCCAGTGAATACACTTTATCATCAATTTTACAGAAAATTTCGTTACCTTCCTGTAAAAAATTAAGAAGATCTTCCTTCAGTGACAACGAAAAATCAAATCCGAAACCTATCAAATAATTGTGATAAGAATACGTTTTTACTACGAATTCGCTGTCAGCAAACAATAATAACGTATAATCCGCCTCAAAATCATTTATTTCCTTTTTCATTTTTTCTATTTCCAGCAATGAATCCGATAATTTCTGAAACTTCATATATGTTCTCTCATCGTTTCTGTCATAGAGATACACGATTCCCGGAAGGTCTGTTTTCTGTAATATTTTTCCCAGATCACCAATCATACGATAGGCAGTTATTTCTTCGTTCCTACCTGCTGTGGAAAGTTCACTCAGATATTCCAAAACGAACTCATCCATTTCATCATTTGCAGTCAGTATAGAAGTTTCTATCTGATTCATTACTACATCCAGTTCTCGTTTCGAAGCCTCCTGTATCTGATCAGATGCTTTTACCAGTGCAAAACCAACAACACATATCATCACTATCAGAATAGGCAAAAATGTAATAACTATTAACAAAACAATCCGGTTCAGCAAATGATTAAAAAAATGTGGTTTTCCTTTCTTTTTTATCTCTGCATACATAAAATGTACCTCATCTTCATCTATCTGGCTTTTCTCAGCTTTTTTCCCTGTGCCTTCATTTTATCACAAAAAGAACCCGCAGAGTAGATTTTCTCTCTACGGATTCTTTCTATATACTTAGCCTTTTACACCACCGGAAATTACTCCCTTTTCCAATTTATCCTGGAAAAATGGAAACAGAATGATGATTGGCAGAGTAGCAGCCACGATAACTGCAAATTTAATAAGATATCTGCTGTAATCAGGATTCGATGACTGCAGGAAATTTTCATTATCAGCTGTAATCTGTTTGATCCAAAGCTGTAATGGCCAGAGATTTTTCTTGTTTGGAACGTAAATAGATGCGGATAACCACGAATTCCACTGTCCTACCACACTGTTCAGAATGATAACAGAACCAAGATTCATAGCCTGTGGGAGCATTATTTTAAACAATGTTGTAAAATGTCCTGCGCCGTCAATTCTCGCAGCTTCATACATCTCGTGAGGAACAGATTTGAATGCATTCATCATCATAATCATATACATAGCATTCGTACATCCCGGAATGATCAGTGCCAATGGCGTTCCCGTCCAGCCAAGTGCACGGATAACCATATAAGTTGGAACCATACCGCCACTAAAAAGCATCGTAACCATAATCATCAGTGTTACCGGTGTCTTCATCTTTGTATCCCTGCTTAATGCATAGCCTGTTATAGTTGCAAGTAAAAAGCCCAAAGCAGTAGCACTCACTGTATAAAAAATGGTATTTATGTATCCTCTGATAATACTGGCATTCTTAAAAATATGTTTATAACCATCCAGTGTTGCTTCACCTACAGGTAAAAGCACCAAACCTTCGTGTGCCAGAAGCATTTTCCCATCAGAAATAGATGACATCAATACATGCCACATCGGAATCACCGAACAGATTGCCACCAGACCACATAAAAGATATACAATCACATCCACAATACGGTCTGCTGCTGATAAATGTTCAACCATACTGGAGGAACGTTCTATATCATCAATTTTTCTTCTTTTTTTCATTTTCGTCCTCCTAGAATAAAGATGTATCACCGAGCTTCTTACTCAATGCATTCGAGCTTATCAAAAGAACTGTTCCGACTACAGACTGGAATAAACCGGATGCTGCTGAAAGTGAATAATTTGCACCGCTGGTAAATGCCATACGATAAGTATATGTATAAACTGTATCTGCAACATTGTAAGTTGATGGCATATACAAGAGCAAAATATTGTCAAAACCAGCAGCAAAGCTGAGACCCACATTCAATACGAGCATCATAACAATCATTGGCATAATACATGGAAGTGTTATTTTCGTCATACGCTGCAGTCTGGTCGCACCGTCAATGGCTGCTGCTTCATGCAAATCTCCACTTACCGTTGCAATCGCTGCCACATACATAATAGAACCCCAGCCAATACTCTGCCAGATTCCCATCACAAGATAAATAACCCAAAATACCGGAATACGATTATTTGCCAGCCAATTTTGATTTTCTGCACCAAATTTTGTGAGTAAAAGTGTCAATGGACCATCCTTTGCCAAAAACTCAATTACTAATGATGCCACTACCACTGCTGCCACGAAGTTTGGCAAATAAGACATTGTCTGTACTGTACGTTTATATTTTTTATGGTGCAGCATACTTAAAAGAAATGCAAATATGATCGGCATCACAAACCCGATGGTACATTTCAGAAGAGCAATTGCGATAGTATTTCTCAATGCAATCGGAAAATCTGCCCCGGTAAACAATTCTATAAAATTATCAAATCCAACCCATTTACTGCCAAAATATCCGTCCACTAAGGAGTGGTCCTGAAATGCCATGACAACTCCGAACATCGGAATATAATGCAGCACAATCTCAAAGAGAATAACCGGGATGAACATTACATATATTGGCCAGTTTCTTCTGACATCTCTTTTCCATGTCACTCTGGCGGCCGGCATGTTTTTCTTTTTCTCTGCCATATTACTTCCTCCGATGTTTAAATGAATGGATAAAGCTCCACATATTTCTGGAAAATGTCAGATGCTTTCTGATAGTTATATTTTCCGATAATCGTGCACCAGTTTTTCCAGTCCTTGTCATTTGTAATATCTTTTGTACCTTTAATATAGTCCACTGCATTATTTGTCATAAACTCAACAATTTTTGTCAACAGCTCGCTACAGGTCTTACTGTCTTCCTCTGACATATTATTTGTTGTAATTGTTCCCTGGAAAAATCCTTTATTCGGGTATTTTGACCAGCAATCCAGGTGATGCTGATAACTGTCTGTGTATCCTAAATCCACACTTGTGATCAGCTGAAGTCCCGGCGCCTTTTCAAAACTTGCTGCCGCAAGCAACCCCGCACCATCATTCACCAGAACATCACTTTTCACATATCTGCCATCCTCTCCAATTGTATACGCACCGTCACTGAGATTATTATCCGCATACAAGGTAGAATTTTCCACTTCAGAAGCCTGTTCCGCATCCAATCCAAGTGTTTTCACTATCGAACCTTCTTCACCATAGAAGTAATCCAGATAACTGAACAATGCACTCATATCCTTGCCTTCTGCAGCTTTTGTAATTAAAACACCCCCTGAAGTCAATGACTGTGCCATAAAGCATCTTGGCTCTACGTATTTACATTCGTCAGTTCCATACAGGTCATTGATTGGATATGATGCTCCTGCCACATAAATTCCTTCTGTCAGACCACCATCATTCAGATCCATTCTTCCACCAAGTTCCGATTGCTGACCTACCCACATACCTACTTTTCCCTGGCGTACACTTGTACTGTCAATGGCATAAAAGGCATCGCTTGTTCTCTCGTTAAAGGACTGATCCAACCATCCTTTTTCATACCATGTATTCAGGCACTCTAGATAAGCACGAAAATTATCAGTAACAGCACCGAATTTTACAATACCTTCGTCATCCATATACCATACAGGCAGGCTTTCACCGAAGCAGGAGCATAATCCGCCGCTCCAGGTAAATCCAGGATAATACATGCTCAGACAATAGCTGTCATCAATTCCCTGCTCTGCCAACGCTGTTTCAAAGATTTCAAACATCCATTCCCAGTCACTGATATACAATGGATCCTCTGAACCACTTGGGAATACCACATCATCCTCCCAACTGTCCACATTTGCTGAATCTGTATAACCTCCTGTAAAGGCTTCACCCGTTTCCGGATTCTTACCATACTTCACAATCCAGTCACGACGATACATATATCCCTGAAAAGACGGTTCGTAATCCTCATATATATTTGCAAGACCCAGATAACGTTCTTCCCCGTCTATTAAATAAACAGCATTCTTTTTGATTGTTTCATTTGATTCAACCAAGGCCTTATAATTCGGCATATATTTTTCCACATATTCTGTAATATCCAATGTATATCCTTTTTCATACATTGAAAGCGGATTATCTGAAATAACTGCGTCTATAATATCCGGAAGATCACCTGATGTAATCATTGTATTATAATTATCCTGCGCTGTCCCTGCCGCTGGCTGCCAGAACTCCAGACTGATTTTTTTGTCATCTTCTCCCCATGTTTTCCCAAGCGTGTACTGAACTGCCGGATTCTCTACATATTCTGTATAATAAGATGCATCTGCTCCAGAATAAATCCACCAGCTGAATGTCGTGTCATCTCCTGCTCCTTTTTCGCCGCATCCACTTAAAGCCATCGGTAATCCGACTGCCGCACAAAGTGTCAAAGCTATAAAACGGTTGCTCTTCATAATAAATAAACCTCCCTTGTAAAATTTGTCGGTGTTTTTGTTTTTTTCATTATGCCATATAGTTTCGAAAAAAAATCTTTATAATCCGATTGCTTCTACGACAAATCCGACAACCTGCGGACAGATTGTCGGATTTCCTGAAATAAAAATCTTTTACACATTTCTTTTTGACACATAAAATGCCAGTATCATTTCTATGACTCCAATGACCATCAGACCCACAAATGCTGCCCTAATTCCACTAAGCCCTGTTGTATTCGCAGATACAATACTAAATACAGCCATAAACATCGCAGATCCCTGCACAGCGAACCACATTCAGAGCTGCCGGAACAAATAATGGAGCAGGCAATGCAAGAAACAAGAATTGCAGCAAACATCCCTGTTCTTTACTTTTGTGATAAATTCATAATTCCATCACTTCGGCTTTATATGCATTTACATCTTCATTCAAATTTTCCAACATTGCTTCCAACGCTTCATCCTTCATAATTCCATATGTCACCAGGGCATTTAACGGCATTTCCATCATCATTACCTGTCGCATGCGTTTACTGCCTTCGCCCATAGCACTATCCACCGCATTTTCATCATTCCCTTTACGGTTTCCAAGAATCATCAGAAGCTTTTCAAAAACCTCTCTCCCTTTTACGGTCTTTGCAAGTTCTCCGATAGTAGAGGTTCTGTAAAAATGAATTGGTAATTCCATATCTGATTCAATCACAATATTTCCTGAGAGTCTGATATCTCTGCTGGAGGAACCGATTTCCACAGTTCCCTTTCCACTTTCCACAAACCAGTTATGAATCTTTGTTTCATAATAAGCAAAATCTTTTCCTGTAAGATAAAATTCTACCTTCTTTTCCTCTCCCGGATACAGAGCGATTTTCTGAAATCCTTTCAGTTCTCTTTTCGGGCGACGTACCGTACTTTCAGAAACACCAGTATATAACTGTACTACTTCTTTACCGAAGCTTTTTCCGTTGTTTCTCACTTTGCAGGATACCTTTAAGGTTTCATGATTGTTTATATGTTTTTTATCAAACTGCAGATCACTATAGAGGAATTCTGTATAAGAAAGACCATGTCCAAATGGATATTTCACTTCCATTTTCTTCTTATCGTAGTACCGATATCCCACAAAGATTCCTTCATGATATTCTACGATGCCATTTTCTCCTGGAAAATTCAGGTATGATGGATTATCTTCCACCTTCACAGGCCAGCTTTCTGCCAATTTTCCGGACGGGTTTCCTTCTCCCAAAAGAAGCTCCACAGTAGCTTTTCCCACATGGTCTCCACCTAAATGCATACAAAGAACCGCAGAAATATTTTCTTCCCATGGAAGTTCCATCACGGAACCACCGTATAAAACAACCACTGTATTTTTCTGTACTTTTAAAATTTCCGTAATGAGATGATTCTGATTTTCCGGAAGACGTAAGTGTTCCCGGTCCGCCCCTTCTGACTCAAAAGCCTCAGGAAGTCCTGCAAAAATAACTGCCACATCGGCCTGAAGCGCTGCTGCTTTCGCCTCCCTCACAAGCTGTTCATTTACTATTTCAGAAGTGGCCTCATATCCTTTTACATAAGTAACCGAAAGTCCATTCACACATTCTAATGCGGAAACTGTATGTTTCACGTTAACATGACTGCTTCCTGCTCCCTGAAATCTCGGCTTCTCTGCAAATTCCCCGATAAAGGCAATCTTCTGATCTTTTTTCAGCGGAAGAATTCCGTCATTCTTCAATAATACAGCACATTCCTTTGCGAATTCTCCTGCTTTTTTATGTGCGGCATCTCTGTCAAAATCAGCCTGTTCTTTTTGAGAATCAACAGCCTCTTTTACGAATCTCAGAATATTTCTGACTGCTTCATCAAGTATTTCCACTTTCAAACTGCCATCTTCGACAGCTTTCATAATCGCTGCTGTTTTTCCTTCCGTACTGCCCGGCATCTCCAGATCCACACCTGCAAGAAGACCTTTTACACGATTCTTAATCGCTCCCCAGTCCGTCACAACAAATCCGTCAAACCCAAATTGATCTCTCAATACATCCCGAAGAAGGATTCCATTTTCTGCGCAAAAAGTCCCCTTTACTGCATTATATGCACACATTACACTGCGAACCTTGCCATCTTTTACCGCTTCTTCAAATGCCGGAAGATAAATCTCATGCAGTGTCCTTTCGTCCACCTCTGATGAACCAGAGAGACGTCTTGTTTCCTGATTATTTGCTGCAAAATGCTTCACACATGCAGCTATTCCCTGACTTTGTAAGCCCTTAATATAAGCTGTGGCAAGTTTCCCTGACAGATAAGGATCTTCACTAAAATACTCGAAATTTCTCCCGCAGAGGGGACTTCTTTTTATATTAATTCCCGGACCAAGAAGCATCCCCACATGCTCTGCCTGACATTCCTGCCCCAGCATCTTCCCAAGTTCATATAACAAATCCAGATCAAAGGATGATGCAAATGCTGATTCTGTCGGATAGCATACGGTTTCAATGCTTTCATGAATTCCAAGATGATCTTCTTCTCCAATCTGTTTACGAAGACCATTCGGACCATCACACATCATAATGGACGGAATTCCTAATCTGTCCAAATTCTGCGTATGCCAGAAATCTCTTCCTGAACACATCTGTGCTTTTTCTTCAAGCGTTAATTGTTCAATAACCTGTTCCACGTCAAAGCTTTTCATACATTTCTCCTAACCCACAATCACGCGCACGCGCTCCAGATTTTGCACCTGGGTAAATATATCGGAGGAATCTCCGTTTCTCTGAGATTTCACTCTTACTACTGCAAAATATGTTCCCGGTTTCTCATATTTATGTACTGCTTCTGCCTTTGCGCCACAAATCACATCTTCTTTATAACGCTTTACTTCACATATATCTGGGAATAACTGATCCGCTGTCAGAATAACAGTTTCATCCTCTTCAAAGGTCATTGCGATTTCCGTTACTTCACCTGCATTCTCCGGTACCTGTACATCTATAGAAAACATCACCTCTTCACCCACTTTTACATGTGCGCATCGGCTTCCGTTTGCTTTAAAATCAATTAATGCCTGCATTCCATAACGCTTTCTGATATCTTTTTCTGCATAAATCTGCCCATCACACAAGGTATAAACCGTATCTTTGAGTGGTTCTATGCCTTTTTCCACCCACGCAGCCAGATCAAGAAGCCCCTGACGAAGTGCTCCTAAATAATTTACAACCATATAATTAGCGCACCAGTCAACATCCCCATGCATGCAGCGTTCCATGAAGTATGTACGATAATTCTCCGCAGACCCTTTTGTTTCAATTACTTTATTCCGATACCAATCCGCACACCACGGACATGTAGATTCATCCATCAACGCCTGAAGCTGAATCACTTTTCCCTGAATATTTCCATCCTGAACTGTTCCCGTTCCGGTAAATCCATATCCCATCACGTTGCTTCTCTGAGGTAAAACCGGATTTCCATTTTCATCACGAAACTGATCCCATGCATGGAAACTTAAATCTGCCGGTACCTGATGACGATAATATGACTGAATCGCAATATAATCAGAATTATCCATAGAAATCTGATCTCCCGGCTCGATGGAAGCCAATACTGACTGCAGATCATCCATTCCATAACACATTCCAATTGTCAGATATCCACCTTTTCCGTCTTCTTTACGAATCATCTGATCAAGAAGAAGCTGTTTTCCTGCTGCCTTTCCAGTCAATGGGGAAAGGGCTACGCCTCGCAGATACAAATCCTCTCCCTCCGGAAGTTCTTCCAACTCTATCCATGCACCATTTCCATCTATCAGCGCTTTTTTCCATGCGTCATCCACACCATTCAGACCCTCTTCTGCACTTCGCTCCTTCACTGCTCCAGGAATACTCACTTCTTTTACGATTCCTGTAAACTGAAGGCGATCTCTGCACGCAGTACTGGAAGGATCCGCTCCCATATACCCTTCTGTTTCCCAGAATTCCCTAAAATACTCCGGGTCTGCTGCTTTTACTCCCGGGGTCAGAACAGGAAGCGAGCCATCATCAATTTTTCCTTTTGCCTCCATATACCATGCCAGCGGCGGAAATCCCATCTGTGTGAGTTCTTTCAGCATAGCAGTTTCATCTTCATGTAGCCCCTCATACATGTTTCCACTTCCGCCTGCATCCAGTGCATCCACAATCTTCCCGAAACAGTTTCGAAGTACACGCTGTCCCTGTGCATGCATTGTAATCGTATTTGGCAATGAAACCGGTGAACCGATTACATAAGGAAGAGCTCCGTCCCAGGCATTGGTATTTTCAATACATGCCATGCTCTTATATCCACCGCCGCTTCCACCATACACATAACCATAAGGACGTTCGCATTCGTAGATTTCCATCGCTTTTACTCTTGAATATTCTGCCACTGCCGCGCTTGCTCTCCATACAATCGTCGGATCAGACATTCCGCCAAACATCTGCGAAGATCCCATGTTGCTTTCTACTGAATAAGCCCCGTGTAGCAAACAAAAAGCAATTCTGTCATTTTCCCCTTTATGTCCGAAAGATGCCATCTCTTCATCCGGTCCAGGAAACGGAGATAAATACTGATAAAATCTTCCTTCATAGGCTTCCTTCTCCGGAAAACAGAAACTGAATTTTACTTTTTTTTCCTGAAAGCCTCCATGGATAAAACGATATGGAACTTTTGTCCCATCCGTAAGTTCACGTTCTCTCCATTCATCAATATCAACGTAAGGCATTCCAAACTCCTGACTTTTTTTCGCATCATAAATTACTTTTCCCATCGTTCATTTCTCCTTCTCTTTGCTCAATTTTTTTATTAAAAATAGTTACACTTATTTTTCCCACGTAATAAAGCATGATTGCCGGAAATACACAGATATAAAACGGCAGCCCCTCATACACATAATCACAGAGAAAACCAAATAGAATCATCAATACAATTGCCACAAGATTTTTCGGAAAATTCAAAATCGCAAAAATCACTGCATTTTTCATAATTTCACGATTGGTTAACTGATAACGTGCCAACAGCGGAAACAGATAAATGAAAATCATTGCAATAATCAACACCGCAATAAAGGTACCTGCTCTCACAATTCTATTCACAACTGTCGACTCCATCTGCATAACCAGATACCAGTCCATTCCAAGCAGGGCAAATACTGCAAGAATCATCAGCCACAGTGCTGTAGCCTGTTTGAAATTCTGTTTAAAAGAACTCCAATAAGGTTTCCAGATGGCAGGTGCTTCCCCACGAATCATTTTCATGGCTACAAAAAAAGCGGCTGTCATGGAAGCTCCAGCCGTAATAACCGGCAGACAAAGCAGCATACATAACAATCCCAATTTGAAATAATCAAATACTGTATTCCAGATTTCCATAAATTTCCCGTTTGGATCAAATAAATTCATACAATTTCTCCCTATTCTTTATTAACAACCCTTAAACTCAATGTCTGTTCTTCCATTCCTCCCATACTGATTTTTATTATATTTTCGCATATTCACTTCTGAATTAATCCGCCTAAATCCGATTGTTTTTATCAGAAAACCGATAGAGTTCCCTCCGGAATGCAGAAGAGCCGGCAAAATGCGATTCTTCACAATCTACCGACTCCTTTGCACATCATAACTTTATAAACAAGAGAACAAAAAAATAAAAATCTTTTATTTGCATAATGACATATTAGTCTGCAATAATCTCCTTTATTCAGCCAGTGTAACAACAAGTGTTGTATCAACATCACTAAGTGCTGTTCCAGCCTGTACATAATGAATTTCTACACCAGCTTCTCCCAGTGTGGAAACAATTTCTCCTGCCGCATCGAACTGGAATGTAATGGTATATCCGTCTTCTGCTACAGAATATGTACCTGCGTCAAGAGGAATTTCCTGACCAAAAGCAGTCGCAATCAGTGTACAGGTTCCATCTTCATACAATGTGCCAACCAGATCTGCACTTACATCATCCTGACCCGGAATCGGAGCGGTGCCTGCAAGTGTCATAGCAGCTTTTGGACCAGCCTCAGCTGTATTGATCATTGCAATGCCTTCTTCACCGTCAAGTGCATAGGTTGCTGTCATTTTATCTGCTGCTACAGTTAAGGTTGCAGGAATATCGGATTCTGTCTCAGGAGTTAATCTATAAACAAGACCTTCTTCTGATTCTTCCATAGTCCATGTTCCTTCCACAAGCAAATTTACGAGGTCAAGGTATGTACCATTATGATATAAAGCGATTGTGCTTGTTTCTTCTTCTACTGCCATAAATTCAAAATATGTCATACCAACTTCCGCTTCATAAAATTCTGCCAGCTTGGAAGCTTCACCTTCTGTATCATGATGATAATACGCCGGGCCTGCTCCAATTCCGGAAACTACATCCATATCCTGATAAAGAATATCTCCGTCGAATCCGCAGCTGTCCATTTCATTCCCGTCCCAATCATAGAATGTAATGGTGTATGGTGCTGTACCTGTCGGAGGTACTGCACCTTCTACCTCTGCTTCTTCACGTGTTGCAAAACATGCATACTCGAATTCTTTTTCTTCTACCGTATAGGTTCCGGCAAATGTAATCTGGTTCATTGCAAAGCCTGCATAGAAAACGCTTCCAAGTACCGGCTGTTCTTCATAAAAGTGGAAGTAATATGGGAAAGTTCCAATACCTTCCACATCATATGCATAAGAATAATAACCTTCTGTGATTTTTGCCATCGGATCTGCTTCTTCCGCATTTACTACACTGTATCCAGCGAATACAGAAGTGGCAAGTGCTGCACTGAGTAAAAGTGCTGATAATCTCTTTTTCATGATAAAACCTCCTGAAATATTTTTTCTCTTTATTAAGTGGTTTTATTATGTCATATTCTTTTTGGAAAAAATCTCGTAAATCCGATGGAAAACACAGCAAATCCGACATTGTTATGAAGCAAATCCTTTTTTCATCTGCCTTACGAAAAGCATCACCGCCAGAACAATAGAAATACCATCACAAATCACCCCAGTCCAGTACACACCTTCCAGTCCAGCCACTGCATGGAGAATAAAAATGGTCGGAATAAAAATAATTCCCTGACGGCATACTGATAAAAATGTGGCTGCCATCGCATTCCCTGCTGACTGCAGGAAATTAATTCCAATATAATAAAATCCTAGAAAGGTTGTTGTTAATAACTGAATTCCCATGATATGTACGCTTGTCCTAATCAGTTTTTCATCTACAAGGAACATGCCTGCAATTTCAGTTCTTAAACAATAACATCCCATTGTAAGCACCAATCCCACTGTCAATGCAGTTACAGCGGTTTTCTTAAGTACCTCTATGGTTCTTTCTTTGTTTCCCGCACCATAATTATATGCAATTACAGGTTGTACTCCAAGACAGATTCCCATAACAATCATTCCGGCTATCATGGATGCTTTTCCTCCCACACTTACAGTTACAATTGCACCCGCCCCATATCCGATAAGAATATGATTGGAAATCGTATTCGTCAGACTGCTCAAAAGATTGCTGACTGCATTAGGAATTCCAAGAAACATTACTTTGCCAAAAGAAGCTTTATTTTCCCACGCATATTTCAAATTCAATACAAGATCAGAATTAGACTTTTTAATATAGAAGCAATAATAAATACTTGCCAGAATGTTTCCAACCACAGTGGCAACAGCAGCACCTTTTACTCCCATATCCAGCCCCAGAATCAATATCGGATCCAAAATTATATTGGTAATTGTTCCAATGCCATTTCCAATCATGGACTCCTTCGCTGCACCTTCAGCTCTGATGACATTGGCAAAAACATGTGAAAACAACATAAACAGCATTCCCACGGCCAGAACTGTAATGTAATCTTTCGTATACTGCCAGGTTTCTGCATTAACTCCAAGAAAATATAATATCTTATCCGGAAAAAGTAAAATAGAAATTCCTGTCACGGCACTTGCCAAAATTACCAATATAAGACATGCCGAACTCAACGATTTCACCAGCCTCATATTTCCAGTTCCCATTGCATTTGAAATAGCTGCACAGCCGCCAGCACCAATCAGGGTTCCCATTGCAGTTTGCAGCATGTATATTGGCGAAGCCAGCGAAATAGCTGCAATCTGCATCTCATCACCTGTTTTTCCAACAAAATGCATATCCGCCATATTATAAATAACCATGACCATCATTGTTACCACCGCCGGAATGCCCATTCTGAAAATTGCTTTCCAGACAGAACCTTTTGCAAACATCTCTTCTGCTTTCATGAATATTCTCTCCTTTAAATCCAACACTTGTTGTTTTTATGTATTTCTATTATAATAATATATATTACATCAGTTCAACCATCATTTTCCCAACATTTGTTGGATTAATAGAACAGGAGAATTATCTATGAATACGAAAAACAATCAACGTTTTCATAATACAGAAAAAAAACTGGAGCAGACTTTTTTATGTTTATGTAAAACCACTCTTCCGGAAAAAATCACCGTCAGTCAATTGTGTAAAGCTGTGGAAATCAATCGTTCTACTTTTTATGAACACTATCTTGATATTCCTGATCTTATTTACAAAATTGGTGTAAAGCATATTGGTGGCATGATTGAGTTATTACGTTTACCAGATAACTCCACGGATTTTCCATTCTCCGATACATCTTTAATTCAATTATTCACCTATATCAAAGAACATCAGGATTTCTTTGATATTTACATTAATCACAGTAATCCAAGAACACTTCTCGATAGTTTATCCAATTTACTGGAATCTGCATGCAATCCATATATGAATCATTTTCGCAAAAAAAATGATGAGAGTATGCAATATCATTTCGCTTTTTTTAAAGCTGGATTCATTGCAATTCTAAGCCGTTGGGTATTCTATAAATGCAAAGAAACACCGGAAGAAATTGCAAACATTCTTGTAAGTGCTTCAAATCTCTCTGAAAAAGTAGATAAGGATCCCCAAAAGTGGTAAAATAAAAGTATCAAAAACAGAGGAAAAAAGATCCATGACAGAGCGTGAAGAATTGCAGATGCTGCGGGCACTTGTAGAAAAGCAGAAGGAAAAGCTTGCCGCAAAAGACCAGATCATCGAAAAACAGAATATCCAGATTGAAAATATGATCCAGGCACTTCTTCATGCCAGAAAAAAACTTTATGGTGCTTCTACAGAAGTGACAAAA
>JAETNR010000117.1 GCA_021772055.1 Blautia sp.
CTTGGTTGATACTCCGCCACTTCCTGCTCACGCCATATGATAGAACGTAAATGTGAAGGAATAGATGAATCCAGAACCATGCTTTTTCGTCCATAAAACGGCTCTACTGCCGTAAAGCCGGCATCACGATATTTTTTAAAACTTCCCCACATATCCTTTTCGATTTCATATGCAGCACCAAACAAACCACATCCCAGATTCATTGTCTCCCTCCCTTTATTGCTATACCTTTTGATCACAAAATCATACTTTTATTTAACAAATCACTTTTTCATTAACATCCCTTCACTGAAATTTTCATTTCTACAGCATCGCATCCGTCAGCCTTAAAACGTACCGTCACTTCTCCTTCCTCGTATCCTGCTCGTATTGCCACCTGTACACGACCTTCAAAGGTAGGAATTGTTTTCTGCTGATAAGTTCCCTGGAAATACGGATCTGCGTTACCATATCCTTGAACAGTACCTGCCCCTTCTACTTCAATCATGATATTTTTCTGAGCCTGCATATTGACAATGCCTTTTCTGTCACATAATTCCACAGTAATAAATGCAACATCTGCACCATTTGCGTGAAGCTCATTTCTGTCACTGTTTAATACCAGACTAACATTTTCTTCTGCAGTATGGATTTCATCAATCAGGATAATCTCTTCCAACTGATCATCCGTATAGTATGCCTTCACCATTACTGTGCCCGGTTCATATACCACTTCATATTTTGTTGTAAAGCGATTTTTCTCACCTGCCGGTTTTCGTCCCTGTGATTTACCATTGATAAACAGTTCTACCTCATCAGATGCAGAATATACGTCCACGATAACTGGTTTTCCCTCGTAACCTCTCCATGTCCAGCTTGAAATACTGTCTTCAAATGCCCATTTACTCTTATTCTGTTTCACTCCGAAATGTGCTGGATCTTCTACCGCGATGTAAGGTGCTTTTCTAAGTCCGTAAACAATTTCTCTAAGGTAACTAACTGTGCGGCGCTTTCCGGTAATATCAATGTCTCCCGACCAGGAAGTTCTTCCGATTTTTTCTTCTTCTCCTTCGAATTTGATTGTACCAAGTCCTGCTTCTCCCAGATAATCATAGCCCGTCCATGTCATATCTCCAATCAAATGATTGTTTTTCTTCACAATCTCCCAAAGCTCAGGGATATCACATGGGAACGTTTCTGAACCCAGAACTACCCTGTGAGGTTTACGTTCATGATCCATTTCATGACGAAGTGTCAGATAATTATAGCCTGCAACATCCAGACTTCCCATAAACGCATCAATTCGTTCTGTCATAATCGGATGTACTTCCATCTGGGCAATCATTTTCGAATCAGATATATTAAGTTCCTCTCCCATCATGTCATTAAGCCCTTTGTTTTCTCTGGCAGCTTTTTCATTAATTGCTTTGGAAATGGTCTGTTCATAATCAATTCCCGCAAGCCATCCATTAAAGCCACAAGTCACATAGCGTGATGAATCAAGACTTCTGATTTTTTCAGCAATCATACGATTTACTTCCACACCTTTTGGCATTCCTACTTCCTGTATCTCATTTCCTGTACTGTAAAGAATAACCGATGGATGATTAAAATCTTTTTCTACCATTCTGGTTACATCTTTTTCCCAGTCTGTTTCAAAATATGCCGCATAATCATTTATATTCTTTGACAATGTCCACATATCAGAAAATTCATCCATTACAAGCATTCCGTATCTGTCACAGGCATCCAGCATTGCCTTGCTCACCGGATGATGAGAACTTCTGATACAGTTAAATCCTGCTTCTTTCAAAATACGGCATCTGCGTTCTTCTGCCATTTCCAGAGTACATGCACCAATGATTCCATTGTCGTGATGGATACAGGCCCCGCGAAGTTTCACCTGTTTTCCATTGATTCGCAGACCATGTACTGCATCCATTTGGAGTTTTCGAATACCAAATTTCACTTCGGTTTGTTCTATAAAGTCTCCATCACTTTCCAGTGTTAGTCGACAGGTATAAAGATATGGATTCTCACAAGCCCAAAGTATTGGATTCACAACCGCAATTCTCTGGTAATGATTCTGCTCTGTTCCTCCATAAATCGTCGAACAACTGCTTTCTTCTGTTACAACATTTCCATCTGCATCCAGAATTTCTGTTTTAATCACAACCTTATGATTTAATCTGTCTTCATTTTTCACAGTCGGCTGTACCAGAACTACCGCAAAATCGTCTTCCACTTCCGGTGTGGAAATCTTTATTCCATCAATAGAAAAGTGCACCAGCTCATCTTCGAAAAGCCACACATTTCGATACAGACCTGTCCCTGTGTACCAGCGGCTGTTCAGCTCTTCATTGTTTACAAAAACTTCTACTCTGTTCACTTTTCCATATAAAAAATGTTGGTCAAGATTTACATAAAAATTCGAATAACCATAATGACAGGCTCCCACATAGTTATGATTTAAATACACTCGGCTGTTCATATAGGATCCTTCAAATTCCAGACTGATTGTTTTGTCTTTCCATTCCATCGGCACTGTAAATTCTTTTACATAACGATAATAGCCACCCGGAAGATGTGCTGTCTGGGTATTATTAAGACAATCCGCATTTGCTTCCTCTTCTATCATCGCATCGTGTGGTAAATTTACTTCCTTTCCTTCCGGAAAGCCATTGATCTGTTGTCCCAGCATTCTTCCGTCGATTTTGCTTACTTTCCAGCCCTGATTAATTTTAATTTTTTTCATAAAAATCATCCTTTCATCGCATCTCTGTCAATAAATTTTTTAGTTTCATATTCATTCTCAATCATTCTGTTCAAACAAATTTTCCTATGTATACCATAAAATGATGTTGGGGTCAAAACCATAAATAACTTTGCCCCTATTTCTATAGCATCTTGAAAAATTCATATTTTGTAGTGTAATGCCGGAATTCTCTTGGATATATGCTGGTATTCCTTTCCTTGGTTTTATACAAGTACCGGATTTTGAGCATAATGTCCTAAGCCCTTCACATAATTGAAGAGTTTTCGGAAATTCAATGCAGCTATCTTGGATCCAAAAAAGAACTTGCCTCGCTGTTTCCCACGAGGTATCTTTTCCAAATGGTAATTCTTACGGATATTTGACGGAACAGTTTCCACTCCATTACGGAGTCTTGCATAATTTTTGAATTCTTCGCTGCTCATATTCTGCTGGATTTTTGCACGTTCATGTGCTGCTTTGGATGTTACTATTTTTGCAACCCGCTTAAAAATCTTTGGCTTGCATTGGTCCTGATACGGACAGTTGGCACACTGCTCATGCAGAAAGGAAACGGCACACTGATTGCTTTGTTTCATATAAGAACAGCTTTTCGGTGCATGGCTGGCTGGACATCGGAGGACTTTTGTTCCCTCTTCGTTGAATTCAAAATCAGCAAGGATATCCGGGGCTGGTTTCCCCGGCAGGCTTGTGGTAATCAGTTCTACGTTTTTATCAGCTGCAAGTTGTATGTTTTCTGTTCCACTGTATGCACCATCCGTAACTATAACAGTCCTCTCTTCCTGTTTATCCATCTGCTCAAGATGCTCCTGGATAAACTGACTGTCACTGTGGTTGTTCTGGTCATATTGATACTCTGTTACAACGGAACCATTCTCTCCAACAGATTCCTCAAGGTTGGCCGCATATCCCCGATGCTCTTTTCCTGCTTTGCTTCGGAATGTAGCTTCCGGATCAGAAGGATTCTGCATCATGGATGATTTCATGCCGCCGTCTTCTTTTGTGCGGAGTCTGCGTTTTTCATTTTCAACAATGGTCTGTTCTGACAGGCATCTGACAAACAAATCATACTCTGTTAAACCATTGTAATCAGACTCACACAAGGCAAGAAGTTTATCTGCATCCGTTAAGAGCTGCTTCATGCGCTCATCTGCATCGGTACTACGCTGATGATAAATTAACCTGTTGTGCTAGTTAATATAAAAAACTTCAACAAAATATGCTATCCTATAGTTGTACACCACTACACACTATGAAAGGAGGCACATTATGTTGAAGTTCCAAGATGA
>JAETNR010000043.1 GCA_021772055.1 Blautia sp.
GTGTTTCACTGTTTAGTTATCAAGGTTTCTGTCTTGCGACAGCTTCATTAGATTACCACAGCTTCCAACATTTGTCAACAACTTTTTTAAGTTTTTTTGATGTTTTTCATCATCAAACTGACGTTTTCTGTGGTTTCTGTCATTCTGTGTCAACGACTTGATTACTTTATCATAATTTCTGTCATCTGTCAACACTCTTTTTTATTTTTCTGAAATATTTTAAAATTGTCACATTTTCAGAAGCAATTCTTTCTGACAGCCTAATTAGAATACCACTATAAAATCCTTTTGTCAACAACTTTTTTATTATTTTTATCATTCTATCATTTCTCCCAAGATTCCCTCCCTCATAAGCCAGTATCAGCCGAGGAGTCCCACGGCCGGCTGCTCTCTTTCCTTCGGCGTCCCCCCAAATCAATATATCCAACTCTTGCATTTTTATTCCATTATGATACTATAGTAACAGACAATACATTACATAAAGAAAGGGTTATCATGCAACATCAAAAAACATTGCTGACCGAAGGGCCAGTCTGGAAAAAAATCACCTTTTTTGCGATTCCCCTCTTCCTGGGGAATCTTTTTCAGCAACTTTACAACACCGCGGACTCTCTGATCGTGGGAAACTTTCTTGGAAGCGACGCACTGGCCGCCGTAAGCTCTTCCGGAAGCCTTATTTTTCTATTAGTAGGCTTTTTTAACGGGATGTCCATAGGCGCCGGAGTGGTAATCGCCCGCTGCTACGGAGCCAGGGATACCAGAAATGTAGAAAAATCCGTGCATACCACTGTCACCTTTGGCATTTTATGCGGCATTCTCCTGACTTTTCTGGGCATTTTTCTTGCCCCGAGACTGCTGGTGTGGATGGGTACTCCGGAAAACGTCCTTCCCAATTCCATCCGCTATTTCCGTATTTATTTTGCGGGCTCTCTCGCATTTGTACTCTACAACATTTTTGTGGGCATCCTCCAGTCTGTTGGAGACAGCAAACGGCCTTTGATCTACCTGATCATTTCCTCTGTCACCAATATCCTTCTGGATCTGCTGTTTATCGTGGTATTTAGAAAGGGCGTAGGCGCTGCTGCTTTTGCAACGATCATTTCACAGTTCTTAAGTGCTGCTCTCTGCCTCCGCCGGCTGATGAGCGTCCGCGAATCTTACAGAGTATCCCTTAGGAAACTGGGAATTGATATTTTCCTGCTCAGGCAGATTATCTCCAATGGCCTGCCTGCAGGATTACAAAATTCCATTATCTCCATTGCAAATGTGTTTGTACAGTCCAATATCAATGCATTCGGACCGGCCGCCATGGCAGGATGCGGCTCCTATTCCAAAATTGAAGGATTCGGTTTTCTGCCTATTACCTGTTTTGCTATGGCTCTCACCACCTTTATCAGCCAAAATCTGGGAGCAAGAAAATATGACCGTGTAAAGCGCGGTGCCCGCTTTGGCATTCTCTGCTCAGTCTGCCTTGCGGAACTGGTAGGAATTCTCCTGTATTTCCTGATGCCCATGCTGATCAGCTGCTTTAACCGTGAGCCTGAGGTGATTGCCTGCGGCACAACTGCCGCGCGCACAGTCACGCTGTTTTATTTTCTTCTTGCCTTTTCCCACTGTCTGGCAGGAATCTTCCGCGGAGCCGGAAAGTCCATTATCCCCATGCTGGTCATGATGGTCTGCTGGTGCATCATCCGCGTAAGCTATATTACCATCGCTGTCAAAATACAGCCCTCGCTGCAGACAGTGTTCCGGGCATACCCCATTACCTGGTCACTTAGCTCCATTGTATTCCTGATCTGCTATCTCAAAACAGACTGGATGCACAACTTTGGCCAGCGTGCAGGTGCCGGCTCATAAATAAAAAACACGTATAATAAATTCATCAGGAGGTTTTACTATGATCAGAAAATGGTGGCACGACAAAGTTGCCTATCAGATTTACCCGAAGAGCTTTTACGATTCCAACGGAGACGGCATCGGTGATCTTCCCGGAATCATCAGCAAATTAGACTACCTGAAAGACCTGGGCATAGACATTATCTGGCTGTCCCCCTGCTACCGTTCCCCTTTGGCGGACCAGGGATATGACATTTCCGATTACTACGATATTGACCCCCGCTTCGGCACCATGGAGGATATGGACCGTCTCATCGCAGAAGCCAAAAAAAGAAACATGTACATCCTTATGGACCTGGTGGTAAACCATTGCTCCGACGAACATGAATGGTTTCAAAAAGCATGTGAGGATCCGGACGGAGAATACGGCAATTTCTTCTATCTCCGTGACAAGAAAGAAGGGGAACTTCCCACAAACTGGCGCTCCTATTTCGGCGGACCTGTTTGGGAGGATCTGCCCGGTACAAACAAGCAGTATCTCCATGTTTTCCACAAAAAACAGCCCGACCTCAACTGGGAAAATCCAAGACTCCGGGAAGAAGTCTACAAAAACATCAACTGGTGGCTGGACAAGGGTCTGGCCGGTTTCCGCATTGATGCCATCATCAATATCAAAAAAGCCCTTCCTTTCAAAAACTACGCCCCTGATAGGGAAGACGGCCTTACCAGCATGCACAACATGCTGGCGGAAGCAAAAGGCATTGGGGAATTTTTAGGCGAAATGCGCGCCCGCACTTTCCAAAAATACGATGCATTCTCCGTAGGAGAAGTATTTAACGAAAAAGAAGACGAAATCCCGGATTTTATCGGTGATAACGGTTATTTTTCCAGTATGTTCGATTTTAACGAAACCGTCTTCGGAAGCAGCCAGAACGGATGGTATGACGCTAAGCCTATCACGCCCGACGACTATAAACGCTGCTGCTTTGAAACGCAGCAAAAAATCGGCAGCACAGGCTTTGTCTCCAATATCATCGAAAACCACGATGAACCCCGGGGAGTCAGCCGCTACATTCCCCAAGGAGACTGTTGCCCGGAAAGCAAGAAAATGCTGGCAGCCTTAAACTTCATGCTCCGCGGCCTCCCCTTCATCTATCAGGGCCAGGAACTGGGCATGGAGAACGTTCCCTTCCAGTCCATAGAAGAGATAGACGACATCTCCACCAAAGACGAATATCAGGTAGCCCTTGATGCAGGCTGCACCCCCGAGGAAGCTCTGGCTGCCGTAAGCCGACTCAGCCGTGACAACGCCAGAACCCCCATGCAGTGGAGTGCAGAAGAAAATGCAGGCTTCACCACCGGTACCCCCTGGCTGAAACCTAATCCAAACTATACCGCCATCAACGCAGCCAGCCAGGAAACAGACCCCGATTCCGTAAGAAGCTTCTACAAAAAGCTCATCGCCCTGCGCAAAAATCCAGAATACAAAGAAACCATCGTATACGGCACCCTGGAGCCCGTATGGGAAGACCGCCACAACCTCATGGCCTACTACCGCAAAGGAGACAAAACCCTCCTGGTTGTGGGCAATTATCAGAGAGCTTCCCAGACAATCACTCTGGATGTTCCTTATAAAAAGATCCTTCTTAATAATTATAAGGATGCCCCCAAGAGCAGCCAGGCCATAGAACTTCAGGGCTATCAAGTCCTGATTCTGGAAATGTGAAAAAGGATCCTGCCAAGCAGGATCCTTTTTCATGTAACAGATTATCTCCTCGTTTGCGTAATTTTATATTTATTTCAGCATAGTTATCTCCGTTCCTGATTTTAAAAGATACTCTTTTCCATCCAGAAGCAGCACCGCCTCCGTCTTTTCCGGCACAGAGATTCTGATACGCTCTTTATCGTAGTTCACAGAAATTACTCCGGATGCCGTAGTAATGTATCCTTTTGCTTCTGTGATGGTTGTCATGCATTTAGGTTCAATCACCACTTTCTCATATCGCACTGAATCCGCTTTCTGTCGAATTCCCAGAATATACTCAAACAGATATCTGCTCACAGCCCCAAACATTGGATGACACTGAGAGCGATGTCCTGTCCAGTATTCCGGTATGGTAGTTGCCCCCAACATCATGCGTGAATAAAAAGTATCCGGTTTTTCCGAAGTCAGAAGAGCAATGGCAAGATCATTTTCATCCCGTTCAAATAAAATCCTTGTAAGAACATCCGTGGCAAAAATGCCAGTATCATATTTCCCGATTTTCTCATAATGCGCAAGCATATTTTTGAATGTTCTCTCATCTCCAATGCCTAAATCCACAGCAAAGGAATTACTTCCCTGCTGATTTTCCGCAAAATCTCCCGTTTCCGGATCAAAAAATGTATCCTCAAGAGCCTTCTTTTTCCGCCGGATTTTCTGTCTCAGTTCTTCATCTGCTTCATTTTTTCCAATAATAGTTCCAATTTCCAGAACGATTTCCATGGACTTAATATAAAAGTATGTATTTACCAGAGGTGCCGGAATGTAAATGGCATCCATATTGTTTACAAATCCCATTGTTGGAACACACCAGTCTCCCAGGCACCATTCCCCTTTCCGATCAGATACAACCAGATCGCCTTCACTGTGATTTTCCAGATAATCAAACCAATGAAGCATCTGGGGATATAACTCTTTGAGAATCTCTGTATCCCCATAGTTTTTATAGTAGATATAAGGAACCATCACAATTGCGCAGCCCCAGCCTCCGGGTCCGCCTCCGGAAGGAATATAGGGTGCGGTATACTGCATATGACCTGTGATAGAATCCTGACAGTCTGCAATATCTCCAATCCATTTTCTGTAAAACTTCCGGGCGTCTAACTGCATCATGGCCGCCGAACAGGTCAACTGTCCATCACCGGTGTAGCCTCTGCGTTCCACATGGGGACAATCTGAAGGAATTCCGCAGTGCATGTTATCCAGTTGTGTCCTTATATAGGCTTCCCGAATCCAGTTTAATGTCTTGCTGTTAGAAGAAAAATCAGAATTCACCGCCACATCACTGTGGATCACCGCGCAGTCCACTACCTGGGCATTTCCGGTCACCTCAAAATAGCGGAACCCAAACCAGGTAAACCTGCAATGCATTTCTCTCCTTGTCCCATCCGTAATGAAAATCGTTTTCTGTTTATAGACGTTTGCCTTTGCAAGACGCCCCTTTTTATTCAGCAATTCCCCATACATAACTGTAATCTCTGTTCCTGCCGGGGCCTCAGATACCAGCACCGGATAACCGGTAATCAATTCACCTGCATCATAAATACAGACATCGCCTTTTTTTTCAATGAGTTTTGGAGAGATATGGCGAATCACCTTATCTGCCGGACAATCCTGTTCATACAGCACCGTATCCGGGGCCTGTTCCACCGTCACCATTTCCCAGTCACTATCATCATATTCCGGAAGCATCCATTCCTCATCGAAATCTGCATAATCATGGAATTCCCCCTGGAAAAGATTTGCTTTTTTTACATAGCTCTGCTTCCATTTATGATCTTCACCAGAACCCAGCCAATACTCTTCTCCATTTTCGTCCAAATAGGAAACTGCGTAGCATAGTTTAATATTCCCATATTGATAGCATTCATTGGGAATCTCATACCATCCGGGGCCCATTACAAAGCACAGGGTATTTATCCCTTCTTTCAAATAAGAAGTAATATCATAAATGGGGCAGTAAAGGCGATGACGCATTTTCTCATCATAGGGAACACCTCTGTACAGCACATCCGGCCGTTCATGAAAATCTGTGTTTAACGGCAAAAACAAATCGTCACTGACCTTTTTTCCATTAATATAAACCTCATAAAAACCAAGTCCCGCAATCACGATTTGGGCGCTTTTTACTTTCGGAAGCTCGACAACCTTACGAATCATAGGGGTACAGCAGCTTCCTCCCGTAGAAATCCATTTCGCCTCATACAAATTAACAGGCTTATTGCTCATATACTTTCTCCTTCTCTCACATTTTATCCTTTCACCGCACCGCTGGTCATACCTTCCATAATCTGTGAAGAAAACGCAAAATAAATAATAATAATCGGCAGCAGGCAGATTATGACTGCTGCCATCGTTTCACTCATATATCTGGTAAACTGTCCAATATAACGGTAAATTCCAAGGGTCAGCGTATTTGTTTTTTTATCTCCCAGAAGGATCATCGGCATATAAAAATCATTCCAACAGCCTATCGCCTTTATCAGTGCCATTGTTACGATCACCGGTTTCGCAATGGGAAAAATAATCCGAAAAAAGGCTTTTACATCATGACAGCCATCCATCCTTGCAGACTCCTCCAGAGCTCTTGGAATTGTCTTGAAAAACTTTTCGAATACCATACAGGACATAGAAATTCCGGCAATGTAGCATAGAAGGACACCCACAAGATTGTTCAAAAGCCCCATATACTTCAGCAGCAAAAACAGAGGCAGAATCGTCACCTGAATTGGAACCATCATTCCCAGAAGCAGGTAGCTGTACAGAAAACTTTTTCCCTTAAACTCATAACGTGCAATTCCATATGCCATCATTGCAGCCAAAAGGATACACCCCGCAGTGCCGCCCACTGTCAGAATGGCGCTGTTAAAAAAATAACGAAGAAAATCATTTTCAAAAAGAACTGTCTTATATGCATCCAGAGTAAATGTTTTCGGAATAGCAATAAAGCTTTTCAGCAGATCACTTCTTGTTTTTGCCGAATCCAGTAAAGTAATGAATACAACAAAAATCGTAATACTGGTATACAGAACCAAAAGGAAGGTAACTATCCATCGTAAAAGCCTGCCCTTTGCAGAAAAAACTTCTTTTCCGCCCCGTTCATCGCTGACTTTCTTTTTCTCTTTCATCTTAATCTATCCTCCTTTTAATTCTCGTACTCAAATTTTGCAAGCACTTTATTCTGAATGAACGTGACAACCAGCATAAAGCCAAACATCACCACGCTGATCGCCGAGCCAAAGCCAAGGTTCGTTTTTGCATTCAATCCGCTTCCAAAGGTATATCGGTAGAATACCATGCTGGCAAAATCAATACTTCCCTTAACGCCCCCATTGGAACCACCCAGAATATAGGGCAGTTCAAAAATACTCAAAGCCCAAATCGTACTCATCATGATCATAGAAGCACAGGAAGGCAGTGACAGCGGCAGCAGGATCTTTGTAAAACGCTGCCATTCTGTACAGCCATCCACACGGCAGGCTTCCATAACCTCCTGCGGAATATCCATAAAATTAGCATAAAAGATCATAATTCCGGAACCGGCGCCCTGCCACATGATTAAAAATACAAGCAGCTTAAATGCAATATCCGGATCGCCAAACCACGCCTGCTGTGAAAGGCCTAAACTCTTGAAGATCGTGTTCAAAAGACCAATATTAGGATTAAAGAGCAAAGTGGCAAAAAAGCCAATAATTACAGAACTAATTACATAGGGAAGGAAAACCATAAATTTGAGATATTTATATGCCGGTATTTTGATAAAAAAGAAATACGCCAGAAGATACTGGAAGGGTGTAATGATAAACCATACACAAAGCAAATACTTTAAATTATTCTTCAGCGCATTAAAAAATGCAGGGGTAAAACGTTCATCATTAAAGATTCTTATAAAATTGTCCACTCCTACAAAATCATATCCCCCCATTCCTGTATAGTTTGTAAATGCCAAATAAATTACATATATAATCGGAATAACTGCAAAAATTGTATAAAAAATAAATCCCGGGGTAATAAAAAATAAATAATTCCTGTTTTTTTTCATAAAAGCGTCCTCCTTCTTTCTCAAAAATGCAGGCTCGTAAGAGCCTGCATCCTCTGTCTTTCCTCATCAATTAAAGGAGTATCTCTCATTCCATCATTTTTGCAATATCTGACATCATATCATCAACCGCAAGCTCACCACTGAATACCTTCAAAATATCTTCTGACCAAACAGTATTTACCTCATCACCGCTGGTTGTATAAGTTGTTACTACATTCTGCCAGCTTCTGTAAATATTGCCGCCGCCGCTTAAGGAAATTTCCTGAGCTACCGGATGGGCGGACTCGATCTCCGTGGAAGCAGAAACGCCTCCAATAGTCTGTACCCATAAGGTCTGTCCCTCTTTGCTTGCGCAGTAATCAGCAAATGCAGTCGCTGCATCCATATTTGCAGTATTTGCATTGACCGAGAATCCATTTGCTGCAGTGCCAACCAACCCAGCCGTTCCATCCTCTGCCGGAATAGCAAATGCGCCATAATTCAGATCCGGGTTGTTCTGATCAATAGAAGTGATATTCCAGGTCCCGCCGATCATCATAGCCGCATTTCCGGTGGTAAAACTAAGAAGCTGATCATCGCTGCTGGTTACCCCAAGCCAGTTATCTCCAAAGTAGCCCGCATCTGCCCATTCCACCAATTTCTCCAGTGAGCCTTTTGCACCTTCTCCATCTACTTTGCTGGTGTAATCATCCAGACCTCTGGTATACTCTGCATCAAACGCAGACATTACAGGTTCCCAAATGAACAGCAGATTCCAGTCACTATAGGATTGTGAGATGGGAATAATATCTGTATTCTCTTTAATATTGGCAAGCAATGCTTCAAATTCACTAAATGTAGAAGGCACTTCCCACCCGTTTTCTTCAAACAGATCTTTATTATAGAAGCATGCCCGTGTATCCATAGTCAGCCACGGAACGGACCACTGCTTATCATCTACCGTAGCAAGTTTCATCGCATCCTCTGTCATTACACTAAAATCCACCACATCCGTCAGATCGGCGATCATATTATTTGCCACATACCCGGGCATGATATCTGTTGCAGAACCGTTTGTCCAAAACAAGTCAGGACCTTCTCCTGACTGTAAGGCAGTCGCCAAAACCTGCTGATAATCGCTTCCTTTAATTTCATACTCTACTTCCACATTAGGATATTTTGCGGAAAATCCCTCGATCACTGCTTTCAGGGCTTCCTCAAAACCATAATCATGTTCCCATACAACAATGGAACCGGCTATATCCTCATTTGTCTCCGAAGCCAGTACCGGTGTGGCACTGAATGCCATTGCGCCTGCACATGTTAATGCGATAATCTTCTTACTCTTCATTTTTACATCCTCCTTATACTTTTTACTTCCAATTGATGTCTTTATTCTAATCTCATTCTCTGTCAGAAACAAGGAAGGCATTTATCAAATCATCGCACAATCTTCGCTGACTTTTTTTCATCATTCAAATTATTCTAATCAGATTCAAAATATTATTCAAAATTTCCAAACCGTCTGCGATATTCGCTGATTGTTTTCCCGGTAACCTTCTTAAACACCCGCAGAAGATAATTGGTGTTAGAAAAACCGGTCATATCCGCGATCTGCCACAGGGAATACTTTTGCTGCTTTAAAAGTATCTTTGCCCGCTCAATGCGTTTTTCATTCAAATACTGCACCAATGTCATGCCTGTCTGCTCTTTAAACTTTTTGCGAAATGAAGGAATACTCATACAGCCAATATCGCAAAGTTCTGTCAAAGTAATTTTTTCTTCTAAATGGGCATTGATGTACTGCAGAACCTCCGATAATTCATTCTGCCCGCATTCCGCTCTGGCTTCTTTGTGAAATTGGCCCATGCTTTTTAAAAGCGATGCTTTCAATTTCTCTCTGTCAGAGGCCAGATTGATCGCAGAAATAAACATCACCTCGGAATTCCATTTCTTTCCAAACCCTTCGGAAAAGCAGTATTCTTCCAAAATCTGGTATATCATCTGATTCAAATTCCGGATCAGTTTCTCTTTCATATCTGCTACAGATGCCTGCATTTTTGCAGCCTGTACAAGTCCCTCTTCCAGTTCTCTCTCAAACACTCTCTCAATCCAGTCTTCCTCAAGAAAATTTTCAGCAGAAAACCCCTTAAGCCTATAGGGTTCTGTCACATTCCGGAACCGAAATATTGCTTTTTCTGGCCAATAAAAACTCTGTTTCGCCGCAAGTGCTGCCTGCTCATAGCCTCTTTTTGTTTCTTTCAGGCTTTCATACTCTTCTCCAAGACCGCAAACCAACTTTCCATTCACGTACTGACCAATATTCTTTTCCAGTTCTGTCAGCCATTTCTCAATAAGTTCCTCCCTTTCTTTCTGTGCCTGCTCCTTTTCAAACTGAAATAAGATAAAAATTTCCCGGTTATAAGGAGCAAACAACGTCCCCATCTGATAACGGTTTACAATTCCCTCCAGCAGATGTACCAGCATATCCCCCTCCATTTGCTGTTCGCTATCCACCTCCGGAAGATTCAAAAAAAGCATCTTCAAAACCCCGATCCTGTAAATTTTCCCCTGGGGGATTTCTTTCTCTTTTCGATATTCCATTTTCCTGATCTGCCTCTGACCGGCAATGCCTGCATTCTTTTCGTAAGCTTTTTTTACTTCATGAATCAATATTTCTTCTGTCACGCTATGTTTCAAAATATAGCTGTCTGTGCCAAGGGAAATGGCCCGCTGGGCATAAGAAAAATCATTATGACAGCTAACAATAATGATTCCTCCTGCCAGAGAATTTTCCCGTATATACTGAATAAATTCCAAGCCATTGATTTCCGTCATTTCGATATCTGTCAATACTACATCTACGGGATTCTCATTTAAAAATTCAATGGCTTCCACCGCTTCCCCGAATACACCGGATACCACGATTCCCTCTTTTCCATCAATAAAAGACTGCAGCCCAATTCTAGAAAGAATTTCGTCATCAACAATGATCGTGCGAATCATTTTAATCCTCCTTCGAAATGACAGGAAGCAGATAGGTAACTCTGGTTCCTTCCCCAGCCCTGCTTTCTATCTGCATCCCGTAAGCCTCTCCATATTCCATCTGAATCATTTTTTCTACATTGCTAATACCGATATTGGTATGTCCTTCTGTATGTTCCGGACTGCTTCTCCACTTTTCCACATCAAAGCCTACGCCATGATCTTCAACCAGAATATGAAGGTTATTATCTGCCCATATTTTAATCTGAATTACCGTATTCTGGACTTTTCCTCTGCCAAGGCCATGTACAATCGCGTTTTCCACTATGGGCTGGATGATCAGTTTCTTTATCCGAAGTTTTGAACTTGCCTCTTCCATCTCAATGGTCAGATCAAAATTCATAAATCTGGCTTTCTGAATCACCGCATAATTCTCGATCAGCCTGATTTCATCTCCTACGGTATAGCCCTCCTCATCCACACGGGAAGCATTCATAAATATCTGGATCAGCGATTCGATCAGTTTCTGTACATTTTCCTGATGATTTAAAACAGCTACCCACTTAATGGTGTTTAACGCATTGTAAATAAAATGCGGCGTCAGCTGTGCAGATAACGTAAGAAGCCTCTGCCTGTTCTTTTCTTCCACTTCCTCCCGGTAATCTTGAATCAGATTTTCAATACGCACTGTCATGCTGTTAAAATGCCCGGAAAGGCTTTGGAGTTCTCCCACACCAACAGATTCTATTTCCATAGCCTGCAATTCCCCACAGGCATACTGATCCATACTGCGTTTCAGCTTCCCGAGAGGACGAAAAACATAGCGCCGAAGCATGTAAAACATCAGAAAAAGAAACAGCACATAAATTACGGAAATCAAACCAAAGGGCCTTAAAAGCTTCAGTGTACTCCACATCATATCCTTCATGTCGATCACTGCCACACAATACCAACCCGTCTCCCAGATACGCCTGCTGGCCATGACAGCTTCTTTGCCATTTTCCATCTTCACCAGCTGATAGTCACTGATTCTTTTAGGATTTAATGCTGTAATATCCAGATGCCCTCTATTATTTCCTTCCTGAGAACAATAGAGAATATTTCCATCCTCATCCAAAAGATACCTGATAGAATAATCGGAGTTCAACTGCTCAAATGCATCGGTTACAAGGGAATCCCCCATAATAATATATAGAATGCCTACCGTTTTTCCCTCTTTGCTTTTCAGGCTTCTGGCCAGGATATACTTATTTTCACTGGCTTTTCCATAAAGATTATCCATCACATACCAGCAGCATTTCCCTCCTGCCGCCATGATTTCCTCCTGGTATATATCCATTCGTGAAGGAATTGCTGCATAAACTCCTTTTCCATATACCGTACCCTGCAGATCAACGACACAGGCACCTGATGCCCCTTCTGTAGCATACATACCGGCACTGATTTTTTTTTCAATAGCATCTTTATCCTCTTTTGTACGTTCTTCTTTACATAAAAATTCTATAATATCGTTATAATATACAAACATGGAATCTTCTTTTCGTTTTCTGATTTCCTTGGATATCTGAAATCCCGCAGAAGACATGGCATCCATAGTGGCGTTTCCCAGATTAGAATAAATATAGTCCTGAAAAATGTTTACCACAACCATAGCCATTATTAAAAAAGGCACAATTACAAAAAGAATATACGATAGTATAATTCTCGCTGTAATACCGTGCCTTACAAACAATTCTTCTATTCCCTTTTTCATGTATACACCCCCATTATGCAAAAGTTCTCGGTTTTATTTTATCCTCCTTCCGTTCCTTCTGCAAGACAGAGGTTTTTATAAATTGTTCAAAATCTTATCTGCTTTGGTATCCCCGCAAAGGGTCCCGGCACCACATCCAATCCTCTATGTTCTCCAAAATAGTCCACATCAAACCGAATTTCCGTCCCATCCGGATTCTCAAACCGCTGTTCCGGTTCAAAAGCCTTCCCCAGTATCTCCGTATGGACCATCTTCCCTTTAAAGTCCCCAATCATCTCATAAATATTGGTTTCTAAATAGTGCTTCCCATCTTTCTCAATCAGATCGACCTTCACATCCTCACAGTCTTTCACCAGCCCGTTCTTCTCATGCCTGCAGCCTTTTGCACCGCCCAGATACACATTCCCTTCACACCACACGGGAAGATGCCCGAAATGCGCAGGCTCCAGTTTCTTCATATCCGCAGGCTTTGAAAAATCAAACTGCCCGATCCACTCTTCATAAGAAGGATATTCCTCAAACATCCAGGTTCCCACAGCCCGATTCTCCCGGTCAAATCCCTCGTCACTGTCATGCATGATTACCACATCATCCCCCGGCCATTTCTGCACAAAAATATTATTGTAAAATCTGTCATCTCCATGAAGGAATGTCATGAATCCCATCACCTCTGTACGATGAGGAATATGATAGGGCGTATACCGGGTACCGGTTCCGTCCCCCACACAGGTCAGGGCACCGCATACCAGATTATGCACCATGGCCACTCCCTGGGAAGCCAGGCGCAGACTCACCTCCGAAAGCAAAATATTATGGTCGATCAGGGTCGGCCCATGGCTGACTTCCACAAACAAATCCTGGGACATCATGCCTCCCTTCAGGACTTTCGCAAAAGCAGGTTTCTGGTTATCATGAAGCAGATTCCGGGTGATCCGCGTTCCCTGGGCTTCCCAGTCGCACCAAATTCCCATTGTACAATGGTGGATATGGTTTCTCCGCATGATCACATCAATGGCTGCATGCATCTTAATTCCCGCAATCTCAGCGCCGCCCAGCTCCATCATATTATTGATATGGTGAATATGATTATCCTCGATCACACTGAACACACCGCCCATTCTTCCAATAATACCGCCCTGTTCACAGTGGTGGATATGGTTACGCCGGATGATATGTCCCCCTACTTTCTCTTTCAGCCAGCCATGATACTGACCGCGGCAGACAGCATCCCGCTCCATCTGTGTAGGACTTTTCACATACTTGTAGGTAAAATAATGCTCATTCTCCGGGTCCAGGTATTTTCCAAGGGAAATCCCCGCACATTTGCTGTTGGAAATCTCACAATCCTCAATGATCCATCCTTTGCTCCAGTGGGGGCCGATCATACCATCCTGAAAAGCAGCCGGCGGCGCCCAGGTAGTAGCAGCCTTACTAATCTGAAAACCGCTGACTGTAATGTACCCGATGCCTGTCTCCAAAGGCATAAAACATCTCCGCCTTACATTGATCTCCACATTTTCTTCATTGGGATTTTTCCCCTGGAAATTCCCATAGATTACAGTCTCATTCGTCTCTTCATCCTGCTCGGTATACCATTTATAGATGGATTCCTCAGGCACCCAGCTGCACTCATAGACTTCCCCCTTCCGGCAGTCCGAAAGAGAAGTGCTCTCATACATAGCCCTGTCATTCAGATAAACACATCCTGTATGTTTATCCGCCTTTGCAAAAAACCAGTCTCCATACACAAAGGTGGTATAGGGATTGTAATCCCCAAAAACATTATTATCAATACGGCAGACCCACACATTTCCATCATAAAGCTTCCAGCTCTTTACCTGCTCTGCCCCTGTGATTACTGCCCCCAGCGGTTCCATGCTTCGATAGGTGATCCGCGCATCCTCTCTTCCTGCACAAACCGGATTTACATATTCCCTGTATACTCCGGGCGCCACAAGCACCTCATCCCCGGGCTGTGCTATTTTTGCAGCCTCATTGATACGGCGAAAAGGCCGCTCCTTCGTGCCGTTTCCATCACATGCCGCATTTCCATTTACAAAAATCTGCATTTCACATCCTCCTGTTCTCGTAAATCCTGTCAAACAACTCTGCACACCGCAGGGTATCCCTGTGGGGCACATGCCTGCTTTCTATAGCTCCCTTCTGTATGCACTTCATGACTTCACATATCTCATATACAAATCCGTTTTTTGTATCATGATCTGCAAAATGTGCAATTTCCTTTCCTGCCTTATCATACAGAAATGCTTCCTCTGCATAATGAGCATGAGGCACCACGATCTTCCCTTCCGTTCCGGAAATAATCAGCTTTTCCTCCAGCATAGAGACACAGCTTGACAAAAGAACCGCCAGCTTTCCCTCATAGCGCAGGCAGATCTGATTGAAAGAGTCAATCCCTCTTTCCTCCCACAGGGCGGTAACATCCATATCCCGGATCTCATCTCCAAAGAACCAGGTGGCAAGTTCATAATTATACACAGTCAGATCAAAAGCCGCGCCGCCCCCAAGGGCAGGATCCAGATTACGGCTGTTTTTTATTTTGTCAAAAGCACAGCCTATGGTACAGCTTAAGCAGTTCACTTTCCCGATCCGGCCTTCCTCCATCCACTGTCTGGCCGTTATATTGGCCGGCAGAAAGCGGCTCCACAGGGCTTCCATGACAAATACCCCCTGCTTCTCGGAAGCTTCAAAAATTTCCCCTGCATCACGGCTGTTCATAAACATGGCTTTTTCACACAAAACCGGAGTTTTATGTTTCAGACACAGCTTGGCAAGTTCATAATGAAAGTTGGGAGTGGTGGCAATATAAACACAATCCGGACGCTGTTCTAAAAGCATAGTCTCATAGCTGTCATAAGCCTGCCGAATCCCATGTTTCTCTGCAAATGCCTGCGCTTTTTTCATAGATTTACTGGCAACAGCCGCGATCTCACAGTCATCCAGCAGCTGTACCGCATCACAGAATTTCTCCGCAATACTCCCGGCACCCATAATTACAAATCGAAAACCCATCATTCCTTCTCCTATTCCATTTCATACATGCAGATATAAGGAAAGGACCATGCAAAATGCACGATCCCTTCTTAATAAATCCGTTTCTTCCCTTAAGCCATCAGGCTTTGCCAACAGAACCGAACAGTTCCATTTTATCTTTTACGGTAGCCTTGATTGCTTCAAAGCCAGGAGCCAGGAGTTTACGTGGGTCAAAGCCCTTACCCTGGAGATCCTTGCCTTCTTCCACGTATTTACGTGTAGCAGCTGCAAAAGATAACTGGCACTCTGTATTTACATTGATCTTGGAAACGCCAAGGTCAATTGCTTTTTTGATCATATCAGCCGGGATTCCTGTGCCGCCGTGAAGTACTAACGGCATATCGCCTGTAAGCTTCTGGATTGCATCCAAAGTTTCGAAGCTTAAACCAGCCCAGTTTTCCGGATATTTGCCATGGATGTTGCCGATACCTGCTGCCAGGAAGTCAATTCCAAGATCAGCGATCATCTTGCATTCCTTCGGATCTGCACACTCACCCATACCGATTACGCCGTCTTCTTCTCCGCCGATAGAACCAACCTCTGCTTCCAGAGACATTCCGTGTTCTGCACAGATCTTCACCAGTGCTTTTGTCTTTTCAATATTCTCTTCAATCGGATAATGAGAACCGTCAAACATGATGGAAGAAAATCCTGCTTCCACACATTTCAGACATCCTTCATAGCTGCCGTGGTCAAGATGAAGAGCTACCGGAACCGTGATATTCTGCTCTTCCATCATTCCATTTACCATACCTACAACAGTCTTGTAACCAGCCATATATTTGCCGGCACCTTCAGATACGCCCAGGATAACCGGGGAGTTCAGTTCCTGTGCGGTCAACAGGATTGCCTTGGTCCACTCAAGGTTGTTGATGTTAAACTGACCTACTGCATAATGGCCGGCTTTTGCTTTTTTTAACATTTCTGCTGCACTTACTAACATGTTAATTTCCTCCTAACCTTTCTTGGGATATGTTCAGATCCATATCCGGATACCTTATAGTTTAACAGATTTCCACAATCCCGTCTACCTATTTGCCAAAAAAACTGAAAAAAAGCCGTCTTAATCCTTATGGTGCAGAACCGTCACGCTCCATGCAGGCATGTGGATTTTAAGGACTCCTGCAGCAACTGTCATAGGTACCTCTTCATCCGTGAACCCATCTTTATGAGACAAAAGAACTCTCTTCAGTGTGAATTTTCCCATTCTGCTGATTCCTGCTTTCCAGACATCGATCACTGCATCCCGTTCTTCTTCCCTGTTATTCACCACAACGATCACCTGCTCATTGTGGGAGAATCGTCCATAGCAAAGTCCCTGATAATCGTTCCACAAAAACGCCACTGATCCTGTCCGCAGCACTCTGTATTTTTTATGTAGACTGATAGCAAGCTTATGAAATGCGATCAGGCTTTGGTCCTCATGCCCCCAGGGATAAGTTCTGCGATTATCCGGATCCGTAAACCCGCAGACCCCTGCTTCATCCCCATAATACACCGTAGGCGCACCCGGCCAGGTCATCTGGATGGCAACAGCCTCCCGCATCACAGCCACATTAATTCCTTCGGAAGCCGCCTGGGCTCCTGCATAGGAAAGCCTTCCTACCCTCCGGTTAGTCCTTGTGAGGAACCTGGAATGATCATGATTGGAAAGCTCGTTCATTGCCGTCTCCAGCGCGGACATGTGCAGAGAACGCATATGGTTTTTCATGGCTCCGATAAACGCATCACTGTTTCCGTACAAATCCGCCCGGTACTCATCGCTGTGCTTCTCCATTCCTGTCAAAAACCAGGTAACCGGCTCCATAAAGGCATCATAGTTCATTACCGTATCCCACTCGTCCCCCAAAAGCCATCCTTCCGGATTGCCGTAATGCTCTGCCAGAATAATCGCATTGGGATTTGCTTCCTTCACAGCCCTGCGGAAATCTTTCCAGAACTGATGGTTGAATTCATTACTGTGTCCAAGGTCTGCAGCCACATCCAGCCGCCACCCGTCCACATAATAAGGAGCAGATACCCATTTGCGGCCGACCTCCAGAATTTTATCATAGAGTTCCCTGGATTCCTCATAGTTTAACTTCGGCAGGGTATCATGGGTCCACCATCCGTCATAGGAAGTGTTATATGGCCATCCATTCGGATCCCGAAACCGGAAATAGGAGCGGTAAGGGCTGTCCTCCGAAATAAAGGCGCCCGGCTGATAATCCTTCTGCCCTTCATAGATCCGCTCCCTGTCCATCCATTTATTAAAGGAGCCGCAATGGTTAAACACCCCATCCAGGATGATTTTCATGCCTCTCCTGTGAATTTCCTCCGTGAGCTGTGCAAACAATGCATTGCTTGCTTCCAGGTTTTCCAGATTCGTCACCCTCTCAATATACTTCCGCGCATGGCTGTTATCTCTGTCTCCATTCTGCAGAAGCCCGTCACAGTCCTTCTTAATCACCCCAATATGAGGATCAATGTAATCATAATCCTGGCAGTCATATTTATGGTTGCTTGGGGAAACAAATACAGGATTCAGATAAATAACCTCCACCCCCAGTTCCTGAAGGTAATCCAGTTTATCCATAATCCCCTTAAGATCTCCGCCGTAAAACTCCCGCACCCCCATCACTTCCGGAGTTTTCTCCCACTGATCCACTTTGACGCTGATATCGCCGATATAAGCGTACTCTCCTGTTTCCACATCATTGGTCGGATCCCCGTTACAGAAACGATCCACATAAATCTGGTAAATTACCGCCCCTTTCGCCCAGTCCGGTGTTTCATATCCCGGATAAATCTCAAAATCCAGACGATCCTGTACCTCCATACTTACTCCATGGCAATTGTAATAGCAGGTTACCCATCCATACTTGATTTCAAAATGATAACGGAACACTTCCGCAGTCATCATAACCTTTGCAGCAAAATAATCAAACCCATTCATGGTCTTGTATATTTTCATTTTCTGCTTTTTCTTACCATAAACCAGATATACAGCATCCACATTATTCCGCTGTGTACGAAAACGGATAATCACCACTTCCCCGCTTTTCGGCTCCGCAGGGCTTCTATAATATTCTGTGCCGTCACTAAACAATGCATCCTTGTTCAATACAGGACGCATATTCAAAATATACTGCATTTTCTTTATATTATCTACGTTTTCTCGTTCCATTGTCTGTCCCCTTTGCATATATATTTTATTTTATCTTATTTTGAAAAAAGATACAACCGGTAAACTTTTTTACAAAGTAAAAAAGACAGCGGTATAAGCTGTCTTTTTTGGAGAAGGTATTTCTTCTTATGGGGTGTAGCAAAAACTATATAATGTATTGGGGGGTTTTTACGATGTATATAATAGCATGATGCAATAAAAAAGTGTGCACAAACTTCACAAAATTCGGCACACTTTTTTGTATAAATTGTATGTTACCTTTTTATCCTTCGATTTCTTCTGTAGTGAAAAGTGCTTCAAACTCGTCTCTATGCACTTTTTCCTTTTCCAAAAGCAGTTTTGCGCATTTGTGAAGGACGTCTTCATGCTCCAGAATGATCTGTTTCGCCTGCTGGTGGCATTCCTCAATAATACGGTGGATCTCGCGGTCGATCTCTTTTGCCACATCCTCGCTGTAGCTTCTTGTATGTGCCAGGTCTCTTCCGATAAATACCTCGTCATCGTCATTTCCGTAGGCGATCAGCCCGATGTTTTCGGACATGCCGTACTTCATAACCATGGATCTGGCTGTACTGGTGGCACGTTTGATATCATTGGATGCTCCCGTGGTAATATCTTTAAAGATGATCTCCTCCGCAGCACGCCCGCCCAGAAGCGTGGTGATTTCCTGCTGCATCTTGCCCTTGGTCAGAAACATCTCGTCACTTTCCGGGAGGGGCATGGTATATCCTGCTGCTCCCATTCCTGTAGGAATGATGGAAATGGTATATACCGGTTCCATATCCGGAAGCACATGAAAGAGAATGGCATGTCCGGCTTCATGATAAGCAGTGATCCGCTTCTCTTTTTCGGAAATCACCTTGCTCTTCTTCTCCGCACCGATTCCGACTTTAATGAATGCCTTCTTAATATCCTGCTGCACAATGTAAGCACGATTTTCTTTCGCCGCATAAATGGCAGCCTCGTTGAGAAGATTCTCAAGATCCGCCCCTGTAAATCCGGCAGTGGTCTGTGCGATCTGATGAAGATCCACATCCTCGCCCAGAGGCTTCCCGGAAGCATGAACCTTCAGGATTTCTTCCCTACCCTTCACATCCGGCCTGCCTACCCCTACCTTACGGTCAAAGCGGCCCGGACGGAGAATGGCAGGATCCAGAATATCCACACGGTTGGTGGCAGCCATCACAATGATTCCCTCATTTACTCCAAAGCCATCCATTTCCACAAGAAGCTGGTTCAGAGTCTGTTCACGTTCATCATGGCCTCCACCCATACCGGTTCCACGCTGCCTTGCCACAGCATCGATTTCATCAATAAAAATAATACAGGGCGCATGCCTCTTCCCCTCTTCAAAGAGGTCGCGGACACGGGATGCACCTACACCTACAAACATTTCCACAAAATCAGAACCGGAAATAGAGAAGAAGGGAACGCCGGCTTCCCCGGCCACAGCCTTTGCAAGCAATGTCTTTCCTGTTCCGGGAGGTCCTACCAAAAGAACGCCTTTGGGGATTCTGGCTCCTACGCCTGTATATTTCTGTGGTGCTTTTAAGAAATCCACCACTTCCTCCAGATCCTCTTTTTCTTCCTGAAGGCCTGCCACATTCTGAAAAGTCACCTTCTTTTCATCCGGCATGGTCATCCTGGCACGGCTCTTGCCGAAGTTCATCATCTTGGCATTGCCGCCACCCCCTCCGGCCATCTGCCTGTTCATCATAAAAACAAGGAACAGAACCAGACCGCAGGTAAGGATAATGGGAAGCAGTGTCGTAAGGAACACATTTTCCTGGGGAACGTTATCCACCATGGTAAGGATGTCCTTTTCCCGCAGGAATTTCTCCACCTCTGTCACATCTGTTACATAAATCTTTTTTCTTCCTTCCCCCTGAAGCTCCACTATGACCGCACCGGTCGGAACCTCACGGTTGGGATAAATTTCCGCAGACAATACTCTTCCGTCTGCTGCTGCCTGCTCCAGTGCATCCAGAGTATAATCACTCTGTCCTTTTACCTGATTGTTCAGATACAGATATCCCACGACCAGCATAATCACCAGCACTGCATACAGGCCAATTCTGCCTGACTGTTTATTCACGAAAATAAATCTCCTTTCTGTCCGTCTGTAGCCGGCATGTACTTCCCGGCCGCTGCTTATCTGCTCTCACTGCCAAAGAGGCCCGGAGAGCATCATTCTTCTTCCAGTTCTACTACACCGATAAACGGAAGATTTCTATATTTCTGCGCGTAATCAAGACCATATCCTACCACAAACTCATCCGGAATGTTGAAGCAGCTGTAATCCACAACAACATCCTTCTTTACCCTGCGCTCCGGCTTGTCCAAAAGGGTGCACAGATGAATACTGTTTGGTTTCCGTCCTTTCAGGATCTCGATCAGATAACTTAATGTCCTTCCGGAATCAATAATATCCTCTACAATGAGCACATCCTTTCCTTCCAAAGGCTGATCCAGATCCTTCACGATTTTTACCACACCGCTTGACTTCGTATCATCTCCATAGCTGGAAACAGACATAAAATCCAGCGATACCGGAACCGTGATTCTCTTGGCAAGCTCACAGGTAAAGAATACCCCGCCCTTAAGCACACAGATCAAATGAATTGCTTTGCCCGCATAATCTTTGCTGATCCTCGCGGCAATTTCCCTGATTCTTGCATCAACTTCTTCTTCGCTGATTAAAACCCTGATTTTTTCACTCATCCTGAGTTCCTCCTTGGTATCTTACTTCCAGTACCCGTTTCGTATTCGGGGTGATCTTGTATTTTCCGCTGATCCGTCCGCCAACCATCCAGAGCACCTCATTCCCGCATAAGACAAGTGGAATCTTTTCCCTCTGTTCTTCGGGAATTTTGTCATCAATCATGCACCTGCGGATCTTCTTGCGGGCGCCGTCTTCATTGATAAACAGGTAGTCTCCGGGTTTTCTTGTCCGGACAGACAGATTATCCTCTATTCTATCATAATCCAACCATTTCGTATACTTTTTTTCGGAAATCTTCTGCCCAAAATAAGAAAATATTTCCGTACAAAAATCCCCCAAAGGGCAATGAAGCGTTCCGGGAATGGCCAGTTTCCAGGATTCCTCCATCGTTTCGGCTGTTTCCCTGATCTGTCCCTGTCTGATACGAACTCCCCCATATTCCCTGCGGGCCCTTAATTGATAGGGAAGCAGGACCCTCCTGCCTGTCTGTTTTTCCCAAAGCCCCAGCACCTGTTGTATATGAACAGCACTGATATCCTTTCTCTTTCCGGCTAAGCGCACAAAGGCTTCCAGCACCCCATAGCTTTGAAGGATCGGCTCTTCCTGAAAAAATTCCCCACTTAGAAGAAAACTTCCGTCCTCCTGACGGAATCCTTCCAGCAGTTTATCTGCACATTTTCCGAGAAATGCGTCTGCCTGGGCAAGCATGTCTCCTGCCAGTGCCATATGGGCCACCGCCCCCGGGTTGATCTCCTCCTCCAGAAGAGGCAGAATATGATGGCGGATCCGGTTTCTGGTATAATCATCCTCAAGATTGCTGCTGTCTGTTGCGTAAGGAATCTTCTTCTCCTTTAAATAATGGTCAATCTCCCTCCGTTCTAAACATAAAACAGGGCGTATGATGTTCTCATTTACCGGCCTGATGCCTGCAAGCCCCCGAAGCCCTGTGCCTCTTGCCAGATTGTGGAGCATGGTTTCCGCCAGGTCATTCCGGTTGTGGGCAAGCGCCACCAAGGTCTCTTTTTCAAGCCGCTTTTGCTCCTCCATAAAGGCCTGTCTGCGGACGACCCTCCCGGCTTCTTCCAGTCCAAGCTTCCACTCTTCTGCAAGCTTTGGTACAGAAAACCGATAAACCCGGAATGGAATGCCTGCCTCTATGCAAAACTCCTTTGCCAGTTCCATATCCCGGTTCGCTTCCGCTCCCCGGATGCCATGATGTACATGAACCGCCTCCAGAAAAAAATCCAGTTCCCCGGAAAGTCTCCAAAGGATATGAAGCATAGCCATGGAATCCCCTCCGCCGGACACCCCCGCAAGGACCCGGTCTCCGGCTTTCAGCATCTGGTTGTCCCTTATATACTTTCTCACTTTTTCATATATCATATTCCGTCCTTCAGCCTTTTTACAGGCTGCTTTATCCTTTATTTTTTCCACATTCCCGCTACCAGAACGGTCATATCATCTCTTGCACGGTAATCACTGTAGCCAAGGACTCTTTCCAGGATTCCCCGGCTGATCTCTTTCGGAGTCTCTTCCTGCACATCCATAATGATCTCCTTCATGGTCTCTTCTTCCCTGTCTAAGGGGAGGGCATCCAGTACGCCGTCTGTCATCATGATCAGATAATCCCCATGGTAAAGCTTTTTGGAAGCAGTATCAAAATCCATCTTCTGCACAAGTCCTGCTGCCAGGCTCTCCGAAGAGATTGCTTCCACCCAGTGATCCCGTTTGATGAAAGTAGCCGAAGCGCCCGCCTTTAAAAAATTACAGATTCCTGTATAAAGATCCACTGCACAGATATCCACAGTGGAGAACATTCCCTCTCTTCCATTCAGCACGAGGGCGGAATTCACCATCCGCGCTGCTGTCTCCTGGGAAAAACCGGATTCCAGGAATTGCTCCAGAAGTTCCACCACCACTTCACTTTCCCGGCAGGCTTCCATTCCGGAGCCCATTCCGTCTGACAGGCACATGACAAACCTGCCCCCGTCCTCCCGATGAAAAATATAATTGTCCCCGGAAACCTTCTCTTCCTCCCTGGTAAGCCTGGCTGCTCCGTAAAGCACCTGATAGCTTACATCCTCCACAAAATGAACAGTATGATACTCCCCGTTCACAATACAGCGGCTTCCCTGGGAGGGCGTCATGGAACAGCCGCAGATTTCTGATAATATCTGGGAAACTTCATTCATGGAAATGCACTGCCCGCTTCTTGCACGCATGGACAAAAACACCTGCCGTCTTCCCTCCACCTTGTCCATCACCCAGGCATCTTTTAAGATCACGTGACGCTTTTTCAGCCCCTTCTGAAGATCTTCCCTGAATTGATGGGCAGCGGGGCTAATATCGTAAAGATCCTCAGCCACCATTTCCATGATTCTGGATATCTCCGTAAGCTGCTGTGCCACGGCAAGGCGGCTTTCGATCATCTTATTATCCCAGATCAGGTTCTGCTTTTCCCTGCGAAAGCACTGATTCAGATACTCAAGGTACTGCCCTGCCCTCCCGCAGACGCTCATCCAGTCAATACGGATCTGGCGGATATTCTCTTCATTTCCTTCCTCCAGAGCGCGAATCACGGCTTCTCCGCCCTGGCACATTACCTTCTTGTGCTCTCCCCAGCACAGCTCCCGCTGATAGCATCCGCTGCACACCTGTTCCCTGACATCCGAAAGGATCTGTTCCACCTGTCCGCCGCTTAAATAATCCTTTCGATACGGCATACCATAAAAAGTATCCGCCAGCTTCTGAAAAGATGCTGCATAGCGCTGCACCTTTTCTTTCTGGGGATGACTCTCTCCCAGAGGGAGCAGTTCCTCTGTCTTCGGCTTCTTCCCTGCCAAAATAGTTTTTGCCATGTCCCGTAGCATCAGCAGCACGCTGATAACGAGCATGGCAATCATCCATTCCTGCATATTCTCCCCTCCCCTTAATGTCCTCATTAAGTGGTTATTATAAGGGGCTTCTTCTGAAATATCTGTCAAACACAGGCGAAGAAAACCAAAAAGTTTTCGTCAAAATAAGACTTGTTCCGTATTTCTATTTCTTTTCCTCAAAGACGATCTCGTGATCTTTCACAAGGCCAAGCCTGTTTCTGGCAACCTCTTCCACATAAGCATCCGTCTCCATGTACTTCTTCTTCTCTTCGATCTCTTCTGTACGAGCCTTCTCCTCTTCGATGGATTCCTCCAGGGAAGCTGCTCTTGCATTATAATATGCAACACGGTTCTCAAGGCTTTTGCTCTCTTTGTAGGTCACGCCAAGCAATATAAAGGCAACAATGGCAATGGCGGCCATACCGGGACGGTTATTCGATATTCTGTTGGCCTTTCCTTTTTTTGAACTTTTCAACTTGCTTGCTCCTCTTCATCCGCAGAACCCGCGCTTTTTTCTTCTGGTCTGCGTAAATCGCAAACTTATACCTATAAATTCTACATCTTCTGACGAGAAATAGCAACCGCTTTGTTGAAATTTTTACAAAAACTACCGGAATTCCTAAAATTGCAGTTGCACCCCTGATAAAGAGGGGGCTGACCGTATTGCCGCAAAGGACAGCGCCAAGAATCATTCCTAAAAATAAAAAACTCCGCAGAATTCCCTGGTTTGTACAGTAAACCCCGGAGAACATCATAAGCGCTGCTAAAAGCCAAAAAAGCAGGTCTTCCGCTGCCACAGCGATGGGATGGTGCGGAAGTACCCTTCGAAAAGCGATCAAAAGATCATAGCACAGGATCAGAACTGCCCCAAGTCCCGCTGCTTTCACAAAAAGCAGGGTTTCAAAATGCATATAACTGCTCATAACTTAACGAAACATCCGTTTCAGAAAGGATTCCTCTTTTTTCATCGCACCCTTGGCTGTATAGAGCAGGCTGTCAACCTTTCCCTCCAGCTCCAGCTCGCCCTTTTCCACATTTAAAGAGGTAATATGCAGATTTTCCCCTTTTATCAGCAGTTTTCCCGCTTCTGTCTGCGCCTGAATCTTTTCCGCGTCAAAATCCTCCACGTCCAGAACTCCTGTAATGGTTCCACGTGCACGGTTATCCAGAACAAGTTTATGGCTCGCTGTTGTTTTTCTTTCTTCCAATGCAAACCTCCAGGGGATATATTCCACTGTTAGTTTATGAAAAAAACAGGATAATTAGACTTTAAATATAACGGTACATGCTTTCTACATCTTCTTTTTTTACGGTTTCTTTTACATCAAGTACTTCTACTTTTACATTTCTGCTTCCAAACTGGATCTCAATGGTATCACCGGTCTTCACCTGCGCAGATGCCTTCGCAGGCTTATCATTGATCAGCACACGGCCGGAATCACAGGCTTCGTTGGCCACAGTCCGGCGCTTGATCAGTCTGGAAACCTTCAGATATTTGTCAAGACGCATATTCATTCCTCCTGTAGATGGTAAAAAAAGGGGGAACATCCTGTTCCCCCTGGTCATGCTTCATATTAATTCTCATTAACCAAATCTTTTAAAGCTTTGCCTGCTTTAAATTTCGGAGCTTTGGAAGCTTTGATTTCCATAGTAGCACCAGTCTGAGGATTTCTTCCTTCTCTTGCAGCTCTTTCGGATACTTCAAAAGTACCAAAACCTACTAACTGAATTTTTCCGCCTTTTTTCAGTTCATCAGATACAACATCAATAAAAGATTTTAATACTGCTTCTACATCTTTCTTCGCTAAGTTTGTCTCTTTCGCCATTGCTGCTACTAATTCTGTTTTATTCATGGTGTTTCCTCCTCTAGATGATCTCTTTCTTCATTCTTTTCTTAATTCTGCTTGAATCCACACTCCGCCCGGCGTGGCGACAGCGCTCTGATTACTATATATATACCTTTTAATGCAACTTGTCAAGGTTTTTCAGAGATATTAAGAAAGCGATTTTGTGAACTTTCCTGAGACTTTTGGCGCATTGCCTTTTCGTGCTGCTTCAGCTCTTCCCAGGATAGTTCTGAAGCTTCCTTATCTTCGGGAGAAAAAATTCGGGGATGGCGGAACTTCATTTTAAACAAAATGCCTGAGATGACATCCTCCATGGTAAACAGCCCCTCTTCCTGGGCAATCACACTTTGCAGCACCACCAGCATCAGAAGATCCCCCAGTTCTTCGCAGAGATTCTCTCCGCTGCCCTCTCTGGTCAAGATATCAATTCCCTCCAGGACTTCCTCCGTCTCATTTTTCAGACAGATTTTTAAGCTTTCATGGGTCTGTATGCTGTCCCACGGGCATTTTTTACGCAACTCCCCTACCACTTCCACAAACTGTGCAAAGGTATCTTTCTCATTTTCCGCCATGGCTTACATCATGGAATTGACCATGTCAAGAACGGCCTTGCCCATGATCTCAGATTTCTTATCTGCATCTTCCAGGGAAGTGCCTTTTACGCCATAGTAGAATTTTACCTTCGGCTCAGTACCGGAAGGTCTTACACACAACCAGGCATCATCTGTCAGGTCATAGTAAAGAACATTAGAGTTTGGAAGTCCTGTGGGCCTCACTTCTCCTGTAGCAATGTCGGTAATGGTGTCCTTCTTGTAGTCTCTTGCAGAAATCACCTTGCATCCTGCAATTTCTACAGGCGGTTTTTCCCGAAGGGTATTCATGATTTCCTGAATCTTCTGAAGCCCTTCAATTCCCTTAAGGGATACGGACTGAATGGCATCCTTGTAGTAACCGAACTCTTCATACATCTCGATCATGGCATCCCAAAGGGTCTTGCCCTGGGTCTTATAGTATGCGGCTGCTTCGCAAAGGGCCATGGTTGCCACAATGGCATCCTTATCTCTTGCATAAGTTCCGATCAGGCAGCCGTAGCTCTCCTCAAAACCAAAGAGATAAGTGCCTTTTCCGCTGTTTTCAAATCCAAGGATCTGCTGTCCGATGAATTTAAAGCCGGTGAGGACTTCTACCAGATTTACGCCGTAGCCTTTTGCAATGGCATCTGCCAGGTTGGTGGTAACGATCGTCTTAATAAGAGTGCCGTCTTCCGGCAGGCTTCCGTTGATTGCCTTTCTCTGGCTGATTTCGTAATTTGCAAGGAGACATCCGGACATATTTCCGGTAAGGTCGTGATATTCTCCGTTTTTGTCCTTTACACGAACACCAAGGCGGTCTGCATCCGGGTCTGTGGCAAGAACCAGATCTGCATCCACTTCTTTTGCAAGCTTAAGGCCAAGCTCAAATGCTTCCGCTGCTTCCGGATTGGGATAGCTGACAGTGGGGAAGTCTCCGTCCGGGAGTTCCTGCTCTTTTACTACATAAACATTCTCAAATCCCAGTTCTTTCAGGATCCTTCTCGCAGGAATGTTTCCTGTTCCATGGAGCGGGCTGTAAACGATCTTCAGATTTTTGCCTTCTGCCTTGATGGCATCCATATGGAGAACCTGTTTCTTCAGCTCTGCCATATAAGCATCATCGATTGCCTGGCCGATCACCTCATAAAGTCCTGCTTCTACAGCAGCATCCTTGTCCATCGTCTTCACGGTATTCCAGTCAGAAATAGATTTTACTTCTGCCATGATTCCTGTGTCATGAGGCGGCGTGATCTGCGCACCGTCTTCCCAATATACTTTATATCCATTGTATTCCGGCGGATTGTGGCTTGCTGTAATGTTGATTCCTGCAGCGCAGCCTAAATGGCGTACTGCAAAAGAAAGCTCCGGTGTAGGTCTTAAGGACTCAAAAATATAAGCCTTGATTCCATTGGCTGCCAGGCAGAGCGCTGCTTCCTGCGCAAATTCCGGAGACATATGACGGGAATCATAGGCAATGGCAACACCCTGAGACTGCTTTTCCACCTTTCTGATATAGTTGGCAAGTCCCTGGGTAGCACGTCTTACCACATAAATGTTCATGCGGTTGGTTCCTGCACCGATAATTCCACGCAGGCCCGCTGTTCCAAATTCCAGGTCCATGTAAAAACGTTCTTTTATCTCATTATCATCTGTCCCAATCGCTTTTAATTCAGCCTTTGTCTCTTCATCGAAGTATGGGTTTTCCAGCCATTGGGTGTAAACCTCTTTGTAATCCATACTTTTGTACCTCCCTTTGCTCTTTTATATTCTACGGGATCGCCGGATCCCATGATTGTTTATTATACTATAATCTGCCGAAAAAAGAAAGACTGCCTTTCCTAAAATGGGTACTTTGCAAAACACTTTTCTGTAAAAATTTCCCATAATTCTTTCTGCTTAATGAGAATTTTTAATTTTTCAATATTTTTTTCGGAAATCCATGCTTTGTTGTGGGAATAGTAATAATTGGCAAGCTTCCAGTATTTTTCCGGATAAGTGAATCGTACCCGCAGATTCTGCCATTCCGAAGGGGTGATCCGCCGTTCTCTGTGGTAGGTGCGCAGCATTTCTTTGGCAAGGGACACATCCCACCCGTATTTTTCAAGAATTTTCCGCATAAAACGGTACAGATCCGCCATCTGCACATCGAATCCCCAGTGACCGAAATTTGTCACTGCAGTTCCTTTTTTCAGAATCAGTACATTGTGCTGATTATACTCTCCATGACAGACCTTGCCCTCTTCCATGGATTCCTTTCTCAGTTCCTCATATCCGGAATCCTTAAGCATCAGAAGCGCTTCCTCCCCTTTTTCCAGGAATCCTTCCACGCTTGCCAGATAATCCTTCTCAAAAGGGCTTGCAGGACCTTTTTTGCGGATAAACTTACGGATTTTTCTAATCTCCTGATTGTGCCGGAGATATTCCTCCTCCAGGGATTTTTCCATGTATTCTTCCACAAGGGGAAGCTTCATGGCTTTATGTAATCCGGCAAGAGTGGAAAGGCTTTTGGAAATATCCTCTCTTGATGCGGTATCGCACTCTCTGCCTTCATACCAGTATGCAAGGGTGTATGGGATATGATCTTTGTCGCGGCTTACCAGCTCACCTTCCTGATTTGTCAAAAAGTAATCCACTAAAAGACCGCTTTCCTTCAGGGATAAAAGCAGCTCCTGCTGCTTTTTCAGTTTCTTCTCGGAGCCTTTAAATTCCTTCAGGATCAGCAGACCCTGCTCTGTCCTTAAAAGGAGCGCACCTCTTGTCCGAACGGTGGATTTTGGTGTCAAACCATACTGTTCCAAAGTGCTGAGTCCGTAATCATACAATAGAAAATCCCCCTCTTGGTTTTTGTACCTTCTATCTTATGAGAGGGGGAGTTGGGATATGCAATGGGTTGTATGAGAATTGCCTGTGCCTTATCCGGCAGGATGTTCCATGATTTCCGTCAGTTTTTTCAGCAGAATTTCTTTTTTATTCAATTCCGGATCTTCCAGTACCAGCTCCAGAAGCTGTTCCAAAAGTGTCCCCAGTTCCTTTCCGGGTGCGATTCCCGCTGCAATCAGATCCCTCCCGGTAACTGCAAGTGTTTTCAAAGATACGCACTGGTGTTCCTCCTGAATTTTCTCCCAGCAGAGGCTCACGCCCTTTAGGCGTTCCAGCTTTTCTTCTCTTTTGTAGGTACTCTGGGCAAGGATATCCGCCTTCTGCACTTCCAGATAAAAAGGAAACAAATCTGCTCCAATTTTATTCACTGCCTTTCGGACAGCTTTCATTTCCGGAAGCGGGCGGTAATCATGCCATTTGATCAGGCGGCAGACTCTGGAGATGGTGTCATTATCCAATTTCAGGCGGCGCAAAATGGCATTTGCCATTTTCTCACTGGCAGGACCATGCATTTTGAAATGATCCCGGCCTGTTTCGTCAGTGCGCTTTACCACTGGTTTTCCCATATCATGGAGGAGCATGGTCAGGCGCAGAACCTTATCCCCGGGAACATCAACAAGACTTCGGATGATATGCTCCCCTACGGTATAGCAATGATGAGGCGTGTTCTGTTCTGTTTTCATGCAGGCATCCAGTTCCGGCAGAAATTCCCTGGTAATCCCTGTCTCGTATGCAATGCGGAGATAGTCCGGATGGGGGGATACCAGGAGTTTGATAAGCTCTGTTTGGATCCGCTCGGCACTTACATTCTTCAGATTCGGTGCAAGAATCCTTATGGCATCCTTCGTCTTTTCCTCGATCTGAAACCCCAGCTGGGCAGAAAAGCGCACTGCCCGCATGATCCGCAGGGCATCCTCCGTAAACCGCTCCAGGGGATTCCCTACACAGCGGACGATTCCGTTTTTCAGGTCATCCATTCCTCCAAAAAGATCCACTACCCCTTTCCGCGGATGATACGCCATCGCATTGATGGTAAAATCCCGCCTTTTCAGATCCTCTTCCAGGCTGGCGGTAAAAACCACCTCCTTTGGATGGCGGCCGTCTTCGTACTCTCCATCCACCCGGTAGGTGGTTACTTCAAAACCTTCTTTTTCCATTAAAACCGTCACGGTTCCATGCTGAAGTCCTGTATCCACAGTCCTTTTAAACAATGCTTTTACCTGCTCCGGCCTGGCCGATGTGGTAATATCCCAGTCATCCGGAATCCTTCCAAGCACAGAATCCCGCACACAGCCGCCAACTGCATATGCCTCAAATCCATGCATTTCCAAAACACGCAATATCTCTTCTGCTTTCTGCGGAATCGTAAGCCTCATCCTGTCACCTGTCCTCTCTGCCATTTTCTTACGGCATAGCAAACACTCCTGCATTTCGCAGCACTTCCACCTTACAGCTATGCACTTTTGTTTTTCTATCATAAGCAATTCCAACTCCAAGGATTCGTCCGGTATACTTTGGTTTTTCACCAAGTTTTCCTTCAAATTTCAGCACATATTTCCTGTCCTTGATCTGCTGAATTGCTTCTTCTGCAGTACGATCCACCTTCAGTTCCAAAATCAATCCATCTGCATCTCGATCCTGTTCCGGATAAAAAATAAAATCAACATATCCTATTCCGGCTTTATCTTCTCTCTCTATGCGATAGAAATCTCTTGCTGCAAGATATACAAGATTTATCACTGCGGTCAGGTCTGTTTCATCATTATAATTCAAAAGCGGAGTTTCCGTATTATGAGCAAATTCCAGAATTCGAACCATCGCAGCTGTATCTGCTTTCAGAGTTGCTTTCAACATCTCCTCAGATTTCACTGCAAGCTGATGTACATACCCTAAAGACGGCTCCTTCTGCAGCATATCTTCAAATTTCTCCATGAGTTCCCTGTTTGGAATATTTACGCAGCCATTTTCATAGCTAAGAAAGCCATATACAACCATTGCTGAAAATATCTCATCTTTTGTTGTCAGATTCATAGAGGTTGCTGCATATTCCCGTACCTTTGCATTAACCGGAATTCCGGAAATCATCCGAGCAAGGTCATCCCTTACGGCTGCTGTATTGTGATCAATATAATAATAAATTTCATCATAAGGACCTGCACTGGTCCAGTAATTTCCCAAATTATTATTCGTCAGGGATGCCACAACGGAACGAGGATTGTAAACCCTTTCACCGGATTTTGTGTGATACCCGTCATACCACATCCGCAGTCCGTCACGAGTTATATTACGATTTTCCGTCAGCCTCTTATATTTATCAAATAACCTGTCAACTTCCGCATCTGTAAATCCAAAATATTCACTATACCGTTCTTCTGCAGCTATCGTATATTCATAAAACATATTCAGTTCAGAGCCGCTGGAATATTTTGCAATCGGCAGGATTCCCGTCATATAAACCAATTCAACATAGGGCTGATCTTTCAGCAGATTACTTAAAAAATCAATATAAGCTTCTTTATCTTTATTAGTGACAAAATCCCTGTGAAAAATAAAATCCCACTCATCAAAAACAAAAATAAATTTTGTATCTGCTTCTTCCAATTCAAGAATACAATTCAAAGCGTCCCATACTGCATCATCTTCCTCAATTCCTGCATGAGGGTATTCCCGCATCAAATCACTGATTATACATTTGTGAATTCTGTTCATATACTGCTGAAAGGTTGTACAATTCTTCGGTACGGCATTGAATGAAATATAAATAACATTGTGCTTATTTAAATGTTTTTCATACCATGGGCGGGAACTTACCGTAAGTTTATCAAAAGTCTGTTTACTGTCCTTACCCTTTCCGAAATAGGATGCGATCATGCTGGCCATGACTGATTTTCCAAACCTGCGCGGTCTGGTAATGCATATATACTTATTACCTTTTTGCTCAACAAGGGGAACTATTTCATCAAGGATTGCTGTCTTATCCACAAAATAAGCTGCATCTGCCTCATCTTTATAAAGAATGGACGCCTTCTTGCTGTTTAAATACATTCCCATTTTCCACTGCCCCCCTTTCCGAAGTTCCAAATCTTCTCTAGTCACAATTATAGCACAAGGAATGTCCGAATGCCAGATTCAAGTATATTACAAACGGACAGAACACTTTCCGTCCTGTCCGCTTTGGTGTTTTTTATTAGTATGCTCTTCCCCAATATACCATCTTCCTAGCTGGTTTGCCGCAGCATACGCATTTGTCGCTTATGGTTTCCTGCTCAAACGGGATGCATCTGGAGGTCGCCTGCACGTCCTCTTTGATCTTGTCCTCACACTCCTGGCAGCCGCACCACATTGCTTTTACGAAGCCTGGTTTTGTATTGATGATTTCCTTAAATTCTTCGTAATCTGATGCTGTATAAGTATGAGCATCACGGTGGGCACGTGCACGTTCCAGCATATCGCTCTGCATCGTATTCAGAATCTCCTGCACTTTCTCTGAAAGTTCCTCGAATTTCACCGTGTATTTTTCTCTGGTATCCCGACGGCAGATAACAGCCTGGCCGTTTTCTATATCCTTTGGCCCGCATTCAATACGAACCGGAATGCCGCGCATCTCCTGTTCTGCAAACTTAAATCCCGGGCTCTTGTCTGTGTCATCCACTTTCGCGCGGATGCCTGCAGCTTTCAGAGCAGCGTACAGCTCGTCCGCTTTTTCCAGAACCCCCTCTTTACGCTGCTGGATAGGAATAATAACAGCCTGTACAGGTGCAATTCTCGGAGGAAGGACAAGTCCGCTGTTGTCGCCGTGTACCATAATGATGGCACCGATCATACGGGTAGTCATTCCCCAGGAGGTCTGGTGTACATACTGCAGTTTATTTTCTTTATCTGTATACTGAATGCCGAAAGCCTTTGCAAAGCCGTCTCCAAAGTTGTGGCTCGTGCCGGACTGCAGGGCTTTTCCGTCATGCATCAGGGATTCGATGGTATAAGTGGCTTCTGCACCTGCAAATTTCTCTTTATCTGTCTTTCTGCCTTTTACAACAGGAATTGCCAGCACTTCTTCGCAGAAATCCGCATACAGATTCAGCATCTGAATAGTTCTCTCTTCTGCCTCCTCTGCAGTGGCGTGTGCAGTATGGCCCTCCTGCCACAAAAATTCACGGGAACGTAAGAAAGGACGAGTCGTCTTTTCCCAGCGGACAACGGAACACCACTGATTGTATACTTTCGGCAGGTCTCTGTGGGAATGAATTTCTTTCTGATAGAAATCACAGAACAGAGTTTCAGAAGTAGGACGTACACAAAGACGTTCCTGCAGCGGATCCAGTCCGCCATGGGTTACCCATGCCACCTCCGGTGCAAAGCCTTCTACGTGATCTTTTTCTTTCTGCAGCAGAGATTCCGGAATAAACATAGGCATGTATACATTTTCCACACCTGTTTCCTTAAATCTGCGGTCCAGCTCATGCTGGATGTTTTCCCAGATGGCATAACCTGCTGGTTTGATGACCATGCAGCCTTTGACGCTGGTATAATCGCAGAGTTCTGCTTTTTTTACTACGTCCGTATACCACTGGGCGAAGTCTTCCTCCATGGAAGTGATGGCTTCTACTAATTTCTTCTCTTTTGCCATGATTCTGCTTTCTCCTTTTTATGTGATCTGTATTTTCGGAATCAGAAGCTTTCTTTCAGATTAATAAAAAAAGAAGCCTCTCAATCCCTCACAAGGGACCGAACTGCTTCGGCGGTACCACCCTAATTAGCATCGGAAAAACATCCTCTGCTCTCTCTATTTCCCCTAACGCAGGAATGACGCCGTACTTCAATTGTACGGGGCTCCGAGGCCGGTTCCACGATTCACGCACAGGATCCTCACACCATACGGATCCCTCTCTGGGATTGCTCCTCATGTACTATTCTCTTCATCGCCGTAATGAGTTTACTCATTCATTTCGTTAGAAACTATTCTATGCGAAATCCCGGAAAGTGTCAAGTACCTTTCTGCAGGGAATTTTGAAAGCCCCCGGGCTCGGCTGCATATCATGGGAGGGGGAGGCGGAACGTGTTCCTGTCTATGTGGGCTGCATTTGCAGGAGCCTTAGAAACAGTTTGTTTTCTGTTCTTCTGCGTTGTTCAGAAAATCCGTGCTGTCTGAGCCGTCAGGCGAGTTCACGGATTTTCTGAACACTTTTAGCAGAAGTGCAGGAAACTTACTGTTTCTTATGCTCCGAAACCGCAGCCCACATAGACAGGAACACGTTCCGCCTCCCCCTCCCATGATATGCAGCCGAGCCCGGGGGCTTTCCCTGAATTTTCTCACACGGAAAAGGAAATCTCCCTTCCTGTACGGTTGTATTTATAGTATCTTACCCCTGCTGCATCCAGCATACGCTTGGATGCTATCACAGACGGCGTCTCTGCGTATTTGTCAGAATCGTATACAACGGTTTTGATTCCTGCCTGGATGATAGCTTTTGCGCACTCGTTACAGGGAAAGAGAGACACGTAAAGTTTGGCTCCCTCAAGGCTGCCGCCCCGGTAATTCAGAATCGCGTTCAGCTCGCTGTGGGTCACATAAAGGTACTTGGTATCCAGTGCCTCCCCCTCTCTTGCCCAGGGGAATTCATCATCAGAGCATCCAATGGGAAATCCGTTATAGCCCATGGATAAGATTTTATTATCCTGACTTACAATGCAGGCGCCCACCTGGGAGTTTGGATCCTTGGAGCGCATCCCGGACAAAATGGCCACTCCCATAAAGTATTCATCCCAGGAAATATGATCTGTTCTTTTAAAATTTTTATCCATAAAAACTCCTCCCAATTACCGTGGGGCATACTATTCTCTTCAGTCTGTCTCCATCTGGCTGATTCGGTTCATATGGCGTTCTGCGCCGGAAAACGGGGTATTCAGGAAAGTATCCACGATCTTCAGCGCAAGCCCCGGACCCACCACTCTGCCGCCAAGGGCCAGTACGTTGGCATCATTATGCGCTCTTGTAGCTTCTGCGCAGAAACAGTCTGTACAAAGTGCCGCACGGATTCCCTTAAATTTATTTGCTGTAATGGAAATTCCAATGCCGGTCCCGCAGATCAAAATTCCCTTTTCACATTCACCGCTTAAGATAGATCTTGCCACCTTTTTTGCATAGACCGGATAATCCACCGCTTCCGTACTGTCGCAGCCGAAATCAAGGTACTCGATTCCTTTTTCCTCCAGATATTTTTTAATCTCCTGTTTTAATTCATAACCGCCATGATCACATCCTAATGCCAGCATGTTTCTTCCTCCTCTATTCCTTTCGCTTATGATACGGAAATAATCTTATGCCCCGCTGCCTTTAAAAGCCGGTTCATAATAGCCTGCCCGATTCTGGGGGTATAAAAAGCTTCTGAATATATTGCACACACATTGCAATGGTCAAACTCCCTCAGCACTTCAAAAAGATGATGTCCGATGGAATCTTCATCCTCCCTGCTTCCGATGCTCTTCACAATGCCCGCAGGATATTTTCCTGCTGTTTCATCTGTTGCAATGATTCCCACCTGCATTCCCAGTTCTTTTGCCTCTGCTGCAAACCGGTTGATTTCCCGAAGCACTGCCGCCTCTTCCCCTTCCACAATGGTCAGGTCAGCCTTTGGGGCATAATGACGGTATTTCATGCCGGGAGCCTTTGGCCGCACATTGCTGTCCGTGATCAAAAGTCCCTTATCCATCCGCACTTCTCCCAGAATCTCCTGAAGCATTTCCAGAGAAATATAGCCCGGCCGCAGCACAACCGGGACTTCCTCCGTAAAATCTACAATGGTGGATTCCAGTCCGATGCCCACCTGTCCGCCGTCAATGATCATATCAATGGCATCCCCCAGGTCCTCCTCCACATGCTCCGCTTTGGTAGGGCTTGGCCTTCCGGAAGTATTGGCACTTGGGGCAGCCACGAAGCCGCCTGCGGCCTTGATCAGTTCCTGGGCGATCTTATCACTGGGAAAACGCACAGCTACACTGTCCAGCCCGCCGGTGGTTTCCCCCGGGACTGCATCTTTTTTTGGTAAGATCATGGTCAGCGGCCCAGGCCAGAAGTGCTCAGCCAGAAGCCTTGCCTTCTCCGGAATCTGCTCTGCGATATCCGCAAGCCTGTCCATCTCTGCAATATGCACGATCAGAGGGTTATCTGACGGTCTTCCCTTCGCCGCATATATTTTCATAGAGGCCTGAGGATCCAGGGCATTTCCGCCTAAACCATAAACTGTTTCTGTAGGAAACGCAACCAGTCCCCCTTCCTTTAAAATCCTGCCGGCTTTTTCAATGGCTTCCATATCCATATGGTCCGCCGACATTTTTACAACCTCTGCCCTCATGCTCCTGCCGCTTCCTTTCTCATCCGTTATACTCCGGTGTACTCACTTTGATGCTTCACTGTCATAAGCTTTGTTTGTAATCTACATCTTGGTCTATTCTACCACAAAATCTGCATCAAGGGAAGTCCTGTAAAATGAAATCCCTTTACGCCCACACCGGAGCAATACAGGGATAAAAATGAAAAATGAAAGGCCTCGTCAGATTCCTCTGACGAGGCATACTTTTCCAAAAAAACACGAACCCCGGGTGTTTCCTTTCACAATTACTCAGACCTCAATATTTCCTGTGTCTCTCCCGCAGCACCTCTACCTTACACTCATGGCGCTTGTTCTCATCATCTTTGCTATAGGCAATTCCAACAGCAAGGATGCGTCCCGTGTACTCCGGGATTTCCCCGAACTTTCCCTCAAAGCGGAGTGCATACTGCCGATCCTTGATCTGCTGGATTGCTTCCTCTGCTGTGTGGTTTACTTTCAGTTCGATGATGATACAGTCATCATTTTTCACAAACGGATAGAAAATCATATCCACATATCCGACTCTGGCCTTGTCTTCACGTTCAATACGGTAGGAACCACGCGCCTGCAAATAAACCAGCTTTATGACCGATGCCAGTTCTGCCTCTGTGTTATAACCCAAAAGAGGGCTCTCTGTATTATGGACAAATTGCAATATCTCCATCATGGTTTCCGTATCCCCGGCCTTCGTTGCCGCAAGCATTCGTCCGGATTCTTTTGTAAGGCGGTAAACATTTCCAAGAGAAGCCTCCCTCTGCACCATTTCTGCGAATTTGTCCATCAGTTCCTTATTTGGGATAGAGACGCATCCATTCTCATAATTTAGGAATCCATAAACCACCATTGCGGAAAAAATCTCGTCCCGCGTCTTTAACTCCATCGATGTAGCCGCATACTCCTGGACTTTAGCTGGTACGGGAGTGCCGGAAATCAGCAGGCCAACATCCTCTTTTACTTCATCTACATTCGCTCCGACATAATAAAATAACTCATCATATGGTCCTGAACTGGTCCAGTAATTACCGAGATTATTATTTTCTAAAGATAAAACCACTGAGCGGGGATTGTACACACGTTCTCCTGATTTGGTATGGTAACCATCATACCAAGTACGCAGTCCCTCACGTGTCACTTCTCTATGATCACCCCATCGTTTCAAATAACGTGCATAAAGTTCATCCACCTCACTGTCTGTAAAGCCAAAAAAACCGCTGTACCTTTCTTCTGTGACCATCGTATACTCACAAAACATATTCAATTCCGAGCCGCTGGAATATTTTGCAATTGGCAAAATACCTGTCATATAGGCCATCTCCACATAGGCTTTATCTTTTAGCAGATTGCTGAGAAATTTTGTAAAACCAGCCTTATCTTTTTCTGTAGCAAAATCCTGATGATAAATATAATCCCATTCATCCAGCACAAAGATAAATTTCTCTCCATCACAGTACTCATGAACCTTCGTCAGTGCATCCCATATGGCATCTGTTTCTCTTATTTTCACATTTGGGTATGCCATAATCAGGTCATCTAAAAGCAAGGACTTTATTCGTCCAATATACTGTGCATACGTTGTAACCTCATCCGGTATTCCATTAAACATGATATGAATTACATTGTGCTTATTCAGGTGTCTCTCAAACCAGTCAAACTTTGATACTTTCAAATTACGGAAAAGCCTGCCGCTGTCCGCCCCCTTTCCAAAGTAGGAGGCGATCATGTTCGCCATAACCGTCTTACCAAAGCGGCGCGGTCTAGTAATTGCCACGTACTTCTGGCCCTTGCCTCGGTTGGTGCCTGACCGCTCAAATAAATTCTCCTTCACTTCTACAATCTGTACAAGTTCAGCAAGTATCTCGGTTTTATCCACATAATAAGTTGACGCATAATCCTCGCAGAATAAACTGTACGCGCTCCGGCTATTTAAATAAACGCCCATTCTCTCCTCACACTCCCATTCTTCATAAGCGTATCACTCGGCGGTTCCCTCCACTCTTACTCCGACTTCAGTATTTCCTGTATATCTCCAAGCGGCAGCCCAATCATCTGCGCAATTTCTTCATCACTTTTTCCGCCCTGATACTTCAGGCGAAAGATTTTGACCTGCTGGTTCGCTTTCAGTGTATTCTGTCGCTCTTCCTCACGACCATCTTCAAATCCCTCCTGATAACTGATCTCTTTTTCATTGGAGATATGCAGATTCTCATCATATTCTTCCAGGATCATTTTCGTCACCTCCGCTTTGTTTCCAAGCAGGATATCCCTCAGAATCCCTTTCGCAATACAGCTATCCACCGCTGCCTCCACGGCTTCCTT
>JAETNR010000118.1 GCA_021772055.1 Blautia sp.
ATAGCCTATGATTTTTACGAGAAAGACCATTGCCAGGTGATTTATGGGGTCCACCGTCCTTCTAAGGACGATGCCCATACCCATATCCACTTTGCCATCAATACGGTAAACTATATAACCGGCAATAAACGGCGGGAAAACACAAGGCAGACACGGGAACGTGAAGCCCGGTTCCAAAAAATAGTGGCTGACGCAATCAGCAGGGAGAATTAGCATTCAAATGCCACCCCCCAGCTGTTCTATATGCCCTTCAGGATTATTTATCCCAGCATCGCTGTTCATACCCTACTATAGAAAAGCCAATAATAAATCAGGTTCTTAAATGCCCTTTAAAGATTATGCAAATACTTATATTCCAAATCTTTCCAATTAACGGGTGTTTCAAGAATTATAGCCGTTCCTAACAGTATAAATTCATTTATATATTCCGCAATAAGTTTCTAATTGCTTAAATACATCCCTTTTCAGTTTGACTAACGGTTTCTCCAATGGACTGTCATTAAGAAAATCAAACCACAAAGAGAAAATATTTCCCATGTCCAACCCCATTGTTTTCATATAGTAGTCTTCCTTAAATGCTTCGTATTCCTTGATATGGAAGAACAGCCTTTTTACATCCTCTATATGCGCCTGATATATTTCGTCCAGTTTAAAAACCTCATTGGAAGCTATCGCCTTTGGATTGCCCCGACTATTGACAGCTATCCGCTCTATCTCCGAGGAATACATCATATCTATATTGTCCAATAGCACTTCAAAAAGCAAGCTGTCCGAACTGTCCTTATATGGGTTCAAATGCCTCTCATCCTTGGAACCTTTTGTTTTGGAATTACATATGTTACAGCTTGGAATCATATTGTATATGTTCATTTGCAGATATGGGTATGCGGACTGTGGGTAATAGTGATCCACATCAGCAGTTGTCTTTTCTGTACCGTCCTTTGACTCGTAAGATGTTATATATTGTCTATTGCAGTATGGGCAGACTTTCACCTTAGTGGCAACGACATATCTGTGTCTGTTCCAAACATGTTTCTCCCCGTCCTGCCCTGCTATCCGGCTCCCTGCATTAAAACCATCATAGTAAAAAATACGATTTAAAATATAGGCAATATCTTCAGCGGTTGCTTTCTGTTCCTCATTTTTTGCATCCCTGAATTGAAACCCGAAAGAATCGAAAAATCTTTTTTCAAATATCCCGATTATTTTTTCCAATTCATCCGAAATACAGAAATACACTAACTGCTTCTCCCTATCCCGCTCAGTATACCCGAACAGTTCCTGTAGAAAATACAGTACCTTTCCTTTATTCTGCACCCCCGTTTTGTCTCCCAGTATTTTTTCCAGCCTTCCGGCAATCACTTTTTTTGTATATTCTTTATGTAAGGCCTCAATTCTCTTCCTTTCCACACTATTTATCCGAATCTCAATCATTACATCCACCAGCAAACTTCTTATATTCCAAATCCCTTTTCAGCTTCTTTTTTACAAAAGGCTCCCCTATGTTTTCAATGATATATTCTGCCTCCCTTTCCCCTATACTGCACTTTTTATTTCCGGCATAATCTGCCGCAGCTTGTATTTTCCCCTTAGAGAATGCGCCAATACTGCCGTCATCCATAAAAAATGAATCGTAAAAGAGCCGGCTGATATTCGCACCAAATGTAGGGTTATCCTTCCTTACAACCCTGCATAACTTCTTCAGGTAAATCACCCTGTCATCTGGGATATCGGAAAGTATAATGGGGGAATGCGAAGCAAGTATTATTTGTACTTTCTTCTTTTTAAACTTTTCCTCCCCGTTCATCCATTCTACCATGCGCACCAAAATATCCTGCTGCCATTTAGGGTGGAGGAATGCATCTATTTCATCCACAATAAGCAGTATATTCCCCTCCGTTTCATCCAGCATGACTTTATAAATAGACGAAAATATATTGATCAACGCCACTTCGCCGGAGGACATTGGATTCGGTGTCACCTTGAACATCCTTCCCCAAAATGATTCCGGATTCCTATATTCTTTCATCAATATATCAATCAGTTCCGTATGTTCTCCGTTTACTCTGTCCGGTATTTCAAGGCTTCCATATCTGCTTTCATACATAAACCTAAATGCTTTTATCTGTTGATACCACTGGGTATCCTTTAAAACAGGCTCCTTTTCATCCACAATTTCAAAAAATCCATCCAATATTTCTATATCCAGACCACTAATGCCCCTTATCCTTATTACCAGCTCCTTCTTATCCGAATCATCTATCTGGTTCATCATTATATGAAATGCTGCCATGCTTTTTATATCTTGATAATTTTTTTCTATTATATCAAAATCAGTATTTATATAGTCACCGTTAAAAAGATTCAGGAACAGGGCTATTTCGCATACAATATTAGCATACAACATTTTCCAGTTATTCCCAGACAGATTCACTAAAATATTTTCATAAATATTCTTTCTGATAAAATATACGCTTTTATCAAATTGGCTCATCATTCCAATTCTTCTGTTCCTTAAGACATATTCCCCAAATGGCACTACCAATAAGCCAAAATCTGAAAATGCCGGGAGCATCCCCTTGACTTCAGCAGATGCATTTCTTGCTACAATAAGAAAATTATAGTTGATAGCAGCCCCATAGGCTTCCCCGATATCTATCCCCATTTTTGACGCATACTGCTGGATAATTGTCAATTCCAAGCCTGACTCTCTGACCTTCGCCCCATAGCTTTCCCGTGTATGCTGCATTTCTCTTTTTATCATGAGTATGGGCGAAAAGCACATGGATTTCTTCACTCCCATTTCGATGAACTCACCCATGCCATGATTAGGTGTTATATGGCTTGCATCAAAAGCATTGGTAAAAAATACCGTTGACATTTCATGTTCCTCCATAGCGTCCCCAAAACCTTCTTTTGTCATGCGGTATAAATTAATCAACTTATAATCCATATCGCTATGCACCTTTTTTTCGGATATCCCCTCGCGAAAATAATAAACCAGAAGCTTTTCCTTTTGACCGTTACAGCCTTCCTTTAAATAAATAACAATTTTTGCACACCCATTCCCATCCCCCTCATCATCTATAGGAGTAATGCCTTCGCATATATCATATAAACATCTTGCTACTGTTGTCTTTCCTGCGCCGTTTTCCCCAACGATTGCCGCAACATCCAACACGTTCTCCCCGTAAAACCCCCTAATGTAGTCCTTATTCCGGGAAATATACAGTTCATTCCAATCATTATCATAATGGATCTTAAATTCCGGCGAAAAAAGGAACTCCTGATTCACTATTTTATCGTTGTAATTCTCCAGCCAGACATATATTAATTTCATTGGTTCCCCCACTTCTGCGCGCTTTTATTGCACAAAGATCATTTGGCCTTACTATACTGACTTTTTCTCCTATGGCATTCCTTGCGATTATTGTCCATATGCAAAAAAAATGAAAGAACATAAAAACAGCAATAAATCATAGGAAAAGCGCTTCCAGCCTAAAAATAGTCAGAAACGCTTTGCATCATAATATTTCTACAAATATTCCTTTGCTTCCTCTAATGACAGCCGGAACTTCTCCTGCACTTTCTTCAAGATCTCATCCTCCGGCACTTCCAAATCCCTATAGGCAGATATCATCCCGTAAATTTTCCCTTTTTCAATATTTTCCTGGTCACGCATCAATAACGTCATATATTCATGCCTCCATTCCCTATTCTTCTTGGCTTCCTTTACCGCTTCCTCCAGCCTCCTTACAAAAGAGTCATCCGGCGTCTTCCCGGCCACATAGTCCAAAAACGCCTTTAGTTCCCTGCTTACGTCATCCAGCCGGCCGTCTGCATTCAGGAATATTTTTACTGTTTCATCCCCCAATGGAATATCTTTGTCTTCCCTGCAGAAATTTTCAAAGGTATAAATATGCCTTCCAGCCCCATA
>JAETNR010000044.1 GCA_021772055.1 Blautia sp.
CTAATGTTGTTTTCTGAGATAATCTGTCGAATTTGTTCCTTTGCAACTGCCATAAAAAATACTCCTTTTCGATAAGAATAGTCATATCTGTATTCTTACCAAAAAGGAGCCATTTTCTACCAGAAACACAAACTATTTTACACTACCCTTATTTTTGTTAATGTATAGCACAGTTTATTCTGTTTTCAGTTCTGGATAACTTACCAAGCTAAGAATTTCTCCCTTTCCTACCCCATCTATTTCACGGAGTGAAACGGTCATCTGAAACTGCAAGCTGTCACGTTCATTATATACACAATAAGTAATGGTTGCTGTTTGATCTGAAACTGAAAACAAATCCTGCGGATCTAATATATTTCCTTCTGCATCGTAAATCCTCATATCCTTATTTTTCCAATAATCAGGAATCCAGTATATATAATCTTCGTCTGAAAAAATCTGTTCTAAGCCATCGTCTGAGTCATTACAGATGGTTTCACAATAATAACCGTCGTTTGCCGATATATAGAGAGAATATCCTTCACCTAAAGGCGTTTGTATTTTTTCAAGCGTAAATGTTTTATCCGGTATTAAGTCAATCTCGCTGGCTCCGGATAGATCCTGGGCATATACTTTAATCGGATACTCATCCATTATCCCGTAATGCCCATTCGCAAAAAATCCTGTTATTCCAATGATAAGCAATAAAAAAACAGCACTGCAATAACGCAATTTTAATGCCTTCTTCCTTTGCTTGGCAATTTGGTGTGCATTTTCAATAATCTGGACTTTTTTCTTTTCACTTAGCATGATTTCAGTTTTCAATTCATTCATTGTCATTCTCCTATTTTTAATTTTAATTGCTCACGAGCCCGCTGTAGCCGTTTTTTTACCGCAGCATCAGATATTTTTAATATGTTTGAAATTTCCTTTACCGAATAACCTTCTATGGAATGTAAAATGATAACGGATTTATATTTTGTGGGTAATAAGGAAATCTCCCTCAAAATTTCCTGTTCACCTAAAGTGGTTTCAGATATATCCGTTTCACTAATAGGGGAAGAAGGATGACGTTTCCAGTATCGGATTTGGTTTTTGCATATATTGATGCAGACGCGCATTAACCACGCTTTTGCATGCTCTTCATCTTTCAACTTTGGTTTTTTTAATAAATATCTCACATAGGTTTCCTGAACGGCATCTTCAGCGTCATGGGTATTTGATAGCATGAATAGCGCCATTCGATAAAGAAGATCCATATGCTCAGTAAATAATGTTTCTGCTCTCATCATCTTTACCTCTTTATATAGAACACACCATAGAGCTTAATGCGGTGACATTATTATTTTATAAAATTTCAAATAGCTGAACTATAAATTGAAATGCCGTCTTGTTTATTATTATCGATAAAGGAATATGTGTCCATATGAAAATGTGGAAAGGGGCTGGAGAAGGTGGCAGTTGATTAGCCAGATACTCAGAAAAATGGGAAATGAATAAATACAACATAAAGACCGTTGGTGGGTACGGATATAGTTTTGAAACGTGAAAAAACCGGCAGTTGCAACTATGAAGTAACTGCCAGTTTTTTTTCAATAAAAATAACCAGGTATATCAAACTGACCTGGTTATCTTAATTTTGTTATTGTATCTGGTCTGTCTTGATCTCCCCGCGTTCTTTTTCTATCTGCTCCAGATGCTGGATCAGTACATATTCAATGTAATTCGTCATAGAGCGGTGTTCATCTGTAGCAAGAATCCCGATTTTGTCAAACACTTCGTCCGACAGACGCAGAGTAAATACACGCTTGTTGGTTGCCATTTCCCTTGCCCTCCGTTCCGGGTATGAATTTATGGTATACCAATATGCGGTAAATTTATACGTTCACTAGACAGCTAAGTGATAGCACTTTACATCAAAAAGTGAAAAAGTAGACACAGATGGCAGTCTTTATTCTTCCATTTTAATTTCTCCATGCTCTTTTTCCACATCTTCTAAATGTTTGATCAGTATGTATTCAATATAGTTGGTTAAGGAGCGGTGTTCGCTGGTAGCCAGAATGCCGATTTTATCGAATACTTCATCTGACAAACGTAAAGTAAATACTCTTTTATTGGTTGCCATATTCCCTGTCCTCCAATTTTAGTATAGGTAAATGGTAATCGAAATTGGATGTGAAATATACAGTCACTTGACAGGTAAGTGATAGCACTTTATATTGTAAGAGTAGTGAAAACAAAAGAAAGAGTGATAAGAGTGAAGAAAGTGATAAGGTGTGGAGTATGAAAAGGTTGTGCCAATGGATAAAGGCAAAATGGAGGAAATTCTGGAGGGATGATGAGTATGATCCTTATGTGAAGCATTTGAGCCAGTCGGATAAAAGGGAACTGTGGTATGGAGCTTTTATGGTCTGCATGTCCGTGGTCGCCCTTTGCAGTTTTTCGATTGCGTTCAGTAACATCCGGGTGAGCCGCCAGAACAGCGAAGATATGGAAGAACTTATGGAAATGGTAGCCACATATATGGGTTCTGCCACGAAGGATGAATATGAGGAGATTGCAAAGACCATACGGCATGACCTGGTGTTTTCTGAATATGGGCAGGAAATAGAGAACTATATCCGTTATATTCCCAATACGGCAGACATCTGCCGGACATGCGGAGAAGGGTTCCCGTCACAGGTGTACCTTGTGTGTACCAATACGGGAGAACTGTATGACCTAGATTTATTTGAAAAAGGGGCGAATCCGGACGCTGGCGAATATGGTTACATGAGCATGAGCTTTGGATATGATGAGGTAAGCCAGACAAGTCTGCATATCACAAAAACTCCGGAGAATAAGGAAGGAACTGTGACAGTGCAGAGGGGACGAGGGATTGTCAGCGTCCAGAGAATGAAATCGTTATTTTGTGATGACTGTATCCGGGAGATGTTAGAAACAGTTGAAAACCAGCTGGTAGAAGAATTCGTGATCTTTGACGCAGAAGGACAGAAGTTTTACGCTGTGGATGACGGAAGTGTGCAGATCGGGGATTATGAACTGCAGGTGGAGTATGACGAGGGAGATTATGAAATAGAAGTGCGGTATGCGAAATAGGTGGGAAAAAGCATGGATATAAAAGCAGATAGTTTTTGGGTTAATTACATACGTGTGAATAACAGTTCACAGAAAATTCACAAAAATTATTAGCACTCACTCTTGACGAGTGCTAATAAAAGTGTTATAACACAGATAGAACAAAGGAGAAGGAAAGAAAGGAACCAGAAAAGGGTTCCGGTTTCTTCCCAATCATCCCCAGTTCCAATTAACAAGATGTTTTTAATTAGGAAAAGGAGCGATGACTTATGATGACACCTAGTATTTTTGGAGAGAACTTATTTGACGATTTCTTTGATGACTTTTTTGATTTCCCGTCCTTTGACGATAAGGCGATGCGTAAAGCGGAGCGGAAACTGTATGGACGCCATGCGGCGAATATGATGAAGACCGATGTGCAGGAACATGACGACCACTATGAGGTGGACATTGATCTGCCAGGCTTTAAGAAAGACGAACTTTCCCTGGAGCTGAAAGATGGCTATCTGGTAATCAGCGCGGCGAAGGGGCTTGACAAGGACGAGAAGGAAAAGAAAACAGGCAGATTTGTCCGCCGGGAGCGTTATGCAGGCAGCATGAGCCGGTCTTTCTATGTCGGGGAGGATGTAAAGCAGGAAGATATTCATGCGAAATATGAAAGCGGGGTATTGAAACTGAGCATTCCGAAGGCAGAAACAAGGAAGCCGGAGGTTGAAGAAAAGAAATATATTGCCATCGAGGGATAACGGCACCTCTTAATATAAATTAAAACCAGGCAGCCCGGAGTTCGGCGCGGTGTGTGTGAAACCGTCCGGCTCCGGGCTTTTTTTGTTTGTGGTAGGAAAAAAGCCTGACCTGTGGTAGAATAATGGCAAACAGAGGAGGCAACAGAGAATGGATAACAATTTAGAGCGATTTTTAATCGCACAGCAGACTTATTATCAAACTGCCTTGCAGGAGATAAAATCCGGGAAGAAGCGCAGCCATTGGATGTGGTTTATTTTTCCGCAGATAGCGGGGCTTGGCTACAGTGAGACTGCCCGGTATTATGCTATTAAGAATATGGAAGAAGCGAAAGCATATATGGAAGATTACACGCTTGGAACGAATCTGATTGAAATATCTCAGGCACTTCTGGAGATAAAATCCAATGATGCGGACGAAGTGATGGGCCGGCCGGATAACTTGAAACTGAAATCTTCCATGACCTTATTTGCTCTGGCAAAACCGGAATGTGAAGTATTCCAGAAGGTATTGGACAAGTTCTTCCATGGGGAACGGGATCAGAGAACTGTGGAGATTTTGAGAGGATAATTTTTGAAACTAATAAATGTGTATGGTTTCCAGATACAAATAGGGAGGAACTGAAATGAGATTTGGTTATGGCGGATTTGACATGGGTTTCGGTGCATTTGAAATCATGTTTACTATAGTATTTGTAATCGTCATTGGAACCTTTATTGTAACGGCTGTGAAAGGAATCAGTACGTGGAATAAAAATAATCAGTCTCCGCATTTGTCTGTATCGGCAGTGATTGTATCCAAACGAACAGAGGTTACGCACCACAGTCATGCAAATGCTGGTGATGCGACGGGAGTGCATGGATATAGTACATCTTCTTCTACGTGGTACTATGTGACATTTCAGGTTGAAAGTGGAGACCGGATGGAGTTTTCTGTTAACAGCTCAGAGTATGGTATGTTAGCGGAGGGAGATTGTGGAAAATTGTCTTTTCAAAGGACAAGGTATTTATCTTTTGAGCGTAATGAAGGATGTGATTTTAGCAAAATTCGATGAGGAAGATGTTATTTAGATCTTATTTGTGTCAAAGAAACATTCAATTTCTATAAAAAATGAGTATCTGCATATGGTAATACGTTGCCCCGACTATTGTGAAGTCTGGTGATATGGAAATCACTTTTTAGATTCACATTTGTGCATACTGAATTATAATTTCTACGAGAATATTCGTAAAGGCTGCTGCGTACTGCAGATGCGGCAAGGCCTTGACGAATATTCTCATAGAAACGAACACGTAATCAAGCACAAAAAGGCGATTTCCGAGTACTGGAACTCTGATTTCCAAATTTCCAGATTCGAGATTTCGAGCCGCAAGAATATTCATCTCGGTCGCATATTCAGGATATTCGGAAAAATACCAGTCTTCAACAGGATGTCCTTATCTTATTTATTGGTGTTCTTCCAGCCAGCGGACTGCACAGTGCGCCAAACAAGCGGAGCCGATTGGACAAACATCCTCATTGAACCGAACTTTCGGATTGTGTGCAGGAGCATCTCCCCGTTCATCCATATATCCTGCCGAAAGATACATGTATACGCTGGGGACTCTCTCTGCAATATTCGCAAAGTCCTCAGAAGCACTGGCTGATGTGTCAGGAACAGGAGTCAGACCAGGGATTGGCAGTTCTTTCATATAGTCCACTATTTCGTTCGTCATATCAGGATCACATACTAACGGCGGCACCTCAGAAATCATCTCAATCTCTGCCGATCCTCCAAATACCTCCGCAGTCTTGTGAACAACCTCCTTCAGCCGCCGAAGCAGTTTCTCGCGGCTGGCACTGTCATTGGTGCGCAAGGTTCCTTGGAGGACGGCAGTATCCGGGATGATGTTGGGTGCTGAACCTGCGGAAAAATTGCCGATGGTCAGCACACAGGATTTGCTGGGATCTGCTTCCCGCGCAATCAACGATTCAAAGGCAAGGTACATATGAACACCGATATTGATTGGATCGATGGAACTGTGCGGATATGCGCCGTGAGCACCCCGTCCATGGATTGTGATTCGGAAACCATCCACAGAGTACATCATGGTTCCGCCGCTGTTGTACATGAATAAGCCCACAGGCATCCTGCCAGAACCGACATGATAGGCTAGAGCTGCATCCACACCCTCCAGTATCCCATGCGCCAGCATATCTTTCGCACCCTCAAAGGTTTCTTCCGCAGGCTGGAACATAAACCGGACCCTGCCAGCCAGCATGGATTCATTTTCTTTCAGCATCTTTGCCGCTGTCAGCAGCATGGCTGCATGGAAATCATGGCCGCAGGTATGAGCCTCTGTGCCGGTTGGACAGGAAAAGGGTTCGCCGCTTTCCTCCGGCATAGGCAGTGCATCCATATCCGCTCGGAGCAGGATTGTTCTGCCCCCTTCCTTGCCCAACTCCGCAGTCACTCCATGCCCGCAGGGATGTGGAGCCAATCCATGTCCTCTCAACTGATCCATAATATAGGCTTGTCCTTTTGGCATATGAAGACCCACTTCTGCGTTGCGGTGCAGCCAACGGCGGTGAGAGATAGTTTCTTCACGCAGTGCCAGCGCCCGTTTATAAAAATCCATAATCATACCTCCTTAATTTGCTGCGAAAAATTAATAAACATATATTGAGAAAATTATAGCAATCGGCGTTGATAACGTCAACAATGTTTATAGTTTGCCCACTATTTACAAAAAAGACGCATCTGGGCATCACAAAAGTTTTAGCAAGCCGCATGGGTAGACGTAACAAAAGCCGGTGTTACATGGAATGGGGATGCTTCAGAATGGTGTGTTGAGCCATATAACACAGTAGTATAGCATACAGACCTTGGGGAAAGTCTATAAACACTACTGTTTTATAATACGGGGGATGTTTTATTTCTGGCGGAGCGAAATTATGTTGCGTGTATGGGCTGTTCTACAAGAGATAAAGCCCGGGCAGAAGAGAGAGTTGCTATATGGGAAGTTTTTCCTGTGATAAGTATATTTTTTTTATGCTGGCTAATACTATATCACAAAAATGAATGATAAGGAAGGTCAGTATATGAGCAATAACATGGATTTAGGTTATGAGATGTTTTGTTATCAGTGTGAACAGACAGCGAATGGAAAGGGCTGTACAAAGTTAGGCGTTTGTGGAAAAACACCGGAAATTGCCAATCTGCAGGATTTATTGATTTTTCAGATCAAAGGGATCAGCTGTTTTGGAAAATCACTGGCGGCAGCTGGACAGGAGATTGAAAAAAGCGTGATAAGTTTTATTGAAAACATTCTTTTCACCACGCTTACAAATGTCAATTTTGATGCTAAGGAACATGTGAAATTGCTGAGAAAATCACAGGAAATCAAAGAAAATTTAAGGGAAAGGGCAGGGGAGATTAAAAATCATACTGCCCATGCTTCTTATGATCTTCCGGAAACAAAGACGGAGATGTTAAAGGATGCGCATCTGGCAGGAATTATGTATGATAAATCCTTAGATCCGGATATTCGTTCTTTGAGGCAAACGATTTTATACGGACTAAAAGGTATCAGCGCATACGGGCATCAGGCGAGAGAACTGGGCTATTACAGTGACCAGGTAGATGATTTTTATATTCAGGCATTGGAGGCTCTCACAGACGATAGCCTTACAGTAGAAGAACTGATCCGGATGACCATGCGTACCGGAGAAATGGCAATTGCGGTCATGAAAAAACTGGATGAAGCAAATACGGAGGTTTACGGAAATCCAGCTCCGCACAAGGTCAATATCCATATGAAGAAGGGGCCTTTTATTATTGTTTCAGGTCATGATCTCAAGGATCTGGAAATGCTGCTGGAACAGACAAAGGGGAAAGGAGTCAATATTTATACGCATGGAGAAATGCTGCCATGTCATGGGTATGAGGGATTAAAAAAATATCCTCATCTTGTGGGAAATTTCGGAGGGGCATGGCAGGATCAGCAAAAGCAGTTTGACAACCTTCCGGGATGTATTTTGATGACCACGAACTGCCTGATGCGGCCAAGGGAGAGTTATAAAGACCGGATCTACAGCACGAATGTGGTAGGATGGGAAGGAGTAAAGCACATCGGCAGAAAAGAAAACGGGGACAAGGATTTTAGTGAAATCATTCAACAGGCAATAGAACTGGGCGGTTATCCGGAAGATCAGGAGCCGCAGGAGATATTGGTTGGATTTGGGCATCATGCCGCATTAAGTTATGCTGAAAAAATCGTGGAGGCTGTAAAGGCGGGAAAAATCAGGCATTTCTTTCTGATTGGCGGTTGTGACGGAGCAAGACCCGGACGAAATTATTATACAGAGTTTGCAAAGCTGGTTCCGGAAGACTGCATGATTTTAACGCTGGCATGTGGAAAATACAGATTTAATAAACTGGAATTTGGAGAAGTAGCGGGCTTGCCCAGGCTTCTGGATGTCGGGCAGTGCAATGATGTATATTCTGCAATACGGATTGCGACAGCCCTGGCAGATGCTTTTGATACCGATGTAAATGGGCTGCCGCTGTCATTGATCTTATCCTGGTATGAGCAAAAGGCAGTTGCTGATTTGCTGGCGCTGCTGAGTCTGGGAATAAAAGGTATTTATCTGGGTCCAACCCTGCCGGCATTTTTGAGTCCGAATGTGCTGCAGTATCTGGTGGACACTTTTGATTTGCGGCTGATCAGTAATGCGGAGGATGATATTAAGAACTGCCTGAAACAGAATATTTAAGGAATTTGCATCAGGGGGTGAGGGCTGCCTCTCCAGCCGTTTATGATGGTATAGGAGATAACGCTGTTTTCCTTCGATAAAGGAGAAGAAATTTCCACCCATGCATCCGGTGGGGATGCGATGGTAACTGTGCTGGAAGGCATAGGGAAATTCACCGTAGGGGGCAAAATATTTATTCTTAATGAGGGAGAAACGCTCATTATGCCTAAGGATGTTCCGCATGCAGTGTACGGAGAGGAACGGTTCAAAATGCAATTGACGGTTTCTTTTTGAATATCCTGTCAGGTTGATAATTTAACAACTATAAATGAGCAAATTCCAAAAACTGCACAAAAAATCATGTCATTTGTTTTTGTAGCAAAGACAAACTATCTGTGGATTTGAAATAATGTTTGTGTAATAAACACATTTTTGTGCAAATTTCAATATTTGCTCATTTATAGTTAACAATAGGGAAATTTTCAGGTAAAAGGCTCAAATTTAACGATAGCAGACATGAAAAGGCGCTATCGTTAAATTTTTATATAGGCAGTCGCAAAAAAGGAACAATATCTACTCAAAAAACGATAGGGTGCATTTTCAAACCCAAGGGTGCAAATTTAACGATTCCTACTCAGAAAACGATAGTATCGTTAAATTATACCCTCAAGGCTCACGAAAAAGATACAATCCCTACTCGAAAAACGATAACAGCACCTACGAGGGTGCATCCGACATTACAGAAAACGCCCTAACCATGGGCGTTTTCGTATACTCAAAAAACGATAGCTCCGATTTTGGAATTGTATCAATTTGATTACGCAATATGGTGTGGGAGGTCGGCTACTCAACTAATGGGTAGCCTCCTACCCGATATACAAATTGCATTTATTCGTTGTAAAAAGTGTAAAAAGAACTCGAATTATCATTGTAATTTCTGTACCGATATGTCATACTATACTTGTAAAAAAGGAGGCGTGTGTATGTATCGAATTGCAATTGGGAAATTATTAAAATGGAAAGAAAGCAAACGCCGCAAGCCTTTGATTATTGAAGGTGCGCGGCAGGTTGGAAAAACCTGGCTGATGAAAGAGTTTGGAAAACAGGCGTATGCCGATACTGTATATATTAACTTTGACTCCAATTCCAGAATGGCAGAACTTTTTGCTTCCGATTTGGATACAGAGCGTCTGGTTATGGGATTAGAACTCTATGTCGGCAGAAAAATCAATCCTGACAACACGCTGCTTATTTTTGATGAGGTGCAGGAAGTTCCGAGAGCGCTTGCTTCTCTCAAATATTTCTACGAAAACGCACCGCAATATCATATTGTCTGTGCAGGTTCTTTGCTTGGAATTGCATTACATGAGGGTACATCTTTTCCGGTTGGCAAAGTGGACTTTTTGAAGCTCTATCCACTATCATTCAGGGAATTTTTGATGGCAATCAACCAGGAACGTTTTGCGGTTCTGCTTGATAAACAGGACTTTCAGATGATTACAAGCTTTAAGCAAACGTATATGGATACTTTGAAGTACTATTACTTTGTCGGAGGAATGCCGGAAGCTGTACAAAGTTTTGTTGAGAATAAAGATTTTAACGAAGTACGTAATATTCAAAAACGTATCCTTGAAGCTTATGAGCAGGACTTCTCCAAACATGCCCCGAATGAGATTGTCCCCAAAATCCGTATGATCTGGAACAGTATCCCTTCTCAGCTTGCTAAGGAGAATAAAAAGTTTGTTTACGGCCTTGTCCGTGAGGGCGGGCGTGCCAAGGAGTATGAAACTGCTATTATGTGGCTTACAGACTGTGGACTCGTTCATAAGGTCAGCCGTGTTAATGCGTCAGCGATTCCGCTAAAGGCTTATGAAGACTTAAAAGCCTTCAAGCTATTTATTCTTGATGTGGGACTTTTGGGATGTATGGCCGGACTTCGCTCGCGTACGTTACTTGATGGCAATGACCTTTTTGTGGAATTTAAAGGAGCTCTTACAGAGCAATATGTTTGCCAGCAATTGAAAACGATTGAGGATTTGGGTATTTATTATTACACCAATGACAGAGGCTCCTGTGAGGTGGATTTTGTGGTAGATACAGGAGAGCAGATTGTTCCGGTGGAAGTGAAAGCAGAAGTGAACCTGAAAGCAAAAAGCCTGAAAACCTATCGGGAAAAATATTCACCGGAAATTTCTGTCCGCACCTCAATGGCAGACTATAAAAAAGAAGATTGGCTTGTTAATCTGCCGTTGTATGCGATAGAACAGTTCATAAATTCAATGAATTAGTAACTGAAGGGGATGAGGAGCATGAGCGATGCAGAAAATAAACAATATGAAAGAATGACGTGTACTCCTGTGTGGAAACTGGTTTTGATGCTTGGGCTTCCTACAACGGTGAGTATGCTGATTACGAATATCTATAATACGGCGGATACGTTTTTTGTGAGTAAGATCAGTGTTTCCGCCAGCGGTGCAACAGGAATCGTGTTTGCGCTGATGGCCATACTGCAGGCTTTCGGATTTATGTTCGGGCATGGCGCCGGGAGCAATATCAGCAGGCTCCTGGGTGCGAGAAAAGTGGAGCATGCCAGTGTTTTCGCTTCCACCAGCGTATTTCTGGCATTAGGGGCAGGGGCGATTATCGGCTGCGGCGGGCTGCTGTTTCTGGAACCATTGATGCGGCTTCTCGGAAGTACGGATACGATATTAGGAGATGCAAAAACATATGGAATCTTTATTCTGGCAGCAGGTCCGGCTATGACGGTGGGCTGTGTGCTGAACAATATCCTGCGCTATGAAGGAAGGGCAGCTTTTGCAATGGTTGGGCTGACTACAGGAGGGATTTTGAATATGCTCCTGGATCCGGTGCTGATCTTTTATTTTCACATGGGGATTGCGGGGGCAGGAATGGCAACTGCGGTTTCACAGTATATCAGTACGGTGATTCTTCTGATCCCATTCCTTCGGGGAAAAACAGTTACCAGAATTCATGTCCGTCACATTACAAAAGATGTGGGCGATGTGAAAAATATTATGCTTACCGGTCTCCCAAGCCTGACCCGGCAGGGATTGAACAGCGTTTCTACAACTTTGATCAATGTGCAGGCCGCTGTTTTTGGGGATGCAGCCATTGCGGCTATGAGTATTGTGGGAAGATGCAGCAACCTTTTGTTCAGCTTTGCACTTGGAATTGCCCAGGGTTTCCAGCCGGTATGCGCATTTAATTATGGAGCAAAAAAATATGACAGGGTAAAAAAGGCCACCTGGTTTACCATCATTATGGGAATGGGAATTCTGGGCGTGCTTTGCACAGGATGCTGCATAAATGCGCCGGCGATCGTCCGGCTTTTCCGGAAGGAGGAGGAGATTCTCCATATAGGCACCGGAGCACTTCGCTGGATGTGCAGATTCTTATTTACCCTTCCTCTTTCTGCAGTGGGAAGCATGCTGTTCCAGAGTATCGGAAAGAAGGGCAGGGCTTTGCTGATCGCGGCCATGCAGAGCGGCCTGGTGGTGATCCCGCTTCTTCTGATCCTTCCCCGTTTTCTGGGCCTGACCGGGCTCCAGACAGCACAGCCGGCTGCGTATCTCATTTCAGGAATGCTCACAGTGCCTGTCATCGCAGGATTTTTCAGGAATCTGAAAAGTGAAGAGAAACTGCTTTAAAAGCTCTGCCGCCGGAACTGGCTGGGAGTCATCTGGAAGCGCTGTTTAAACAGGCGGTTAAAATTCGATAAATTATCAAAACCATTCTGCTGGGATATTGCCAGGATGGTATCATTGGAATTCCGAAGGGACCGGGCGGCTTTGCCGAGGCGGTATTCGATCAGATACCCGGAGAAGCTTGTTCCGGTCATTTCTTTAAACCATCGCATGAAATGGCTTGCGCTGTAGCCGCATTCCATAGCGATGTCCTCTACAGTCAGTTTTTTGTCGTAATCTTTTTCAACACGTGAAAGCACGGTTTTTAGTTTCCCTATGTTTTTATGATTCAGGTGACCTGCAGTTTTGTTTTCACTGTTCTCTGCTGTCTGTACCAGCAGGGAAAATAAAATGAGCATATGCCCTTTTACGCCCAGCTCGTATCCTTTGGGCCGCAGGGAGCAGAGATGATCTGAGGAATCCAGGCATTTGGTAATGGATTCATGGAGGGGATGATCTTTTCCGATAAAGGCCGGGAACACAAGGTTCTCATTGATGATCGGCTGGAGGTATTTCTGGCTGCAAAGATCTACACTGTCACTGCCGAGAAAACTCATATCAAAAATAATATTTTCGTATTCCATGCGGTTTTGCAGGATTCCCCGTATGCCATGGAGATGACCGGGAAGAACAAGGAAAATATCTCCTGCCTCTGCAGGATAAGTTTTAAAATCCACTTGGACGATCCCGTTTCCCCGCTTGATATAAATAATCTCTATGCTGTCCTGCCAGTGCAGCGGAACAAAAGGAAAGTCTGCCGGTATTGTACAGGGATACACATTGAATGCAAACATTGTATCAGAATGACGCTTTGTTTCCTGATATGCAGGATTTCTAACAGACATATTTTCAGTATTTTCCAAACTTTTCATAATACTTCCCCAATTCTCCATATTCCGTTTATGATAGGATTGTACTACTTTTTGATGGTATTATACAAGCATTATTTCTATAAATATGGTAAAAATAACATAAAGCATGATGCTAACGAAGAAAAGGAGACTTTATTATGAAGATAAAGGAAAACAATAGGAATATTGAAACAGCTTTAACAGAAATCTGTAAAAAAGAAATCAGCCAGTGCTCCTATGAAGAATTGTATACGGCACTGCTTGGAATTGTAGAGGAAGAGAGCAAAAAGCATGTTTCTCCTGTAAAAGGACGTAAGCTTTATTATATATCTGCAGAATTTCTGATCGGAAAATTATTAAGCAACAATCTTATTAATCTGGGACTTTATGATGAGGTAAAGGCCTGCCTGGAGGCGAACGGCAAATCCATGACTGAACTGGAGGAAATCGAGCCGGAGCCCAGCCTCGGAAACGGCGGACTTGGAAGACTGGCAGCCTGCTTTTTGGATTCTCTGGCTACGCTGAACCTTCCGGGAGACGGGATTGGCCTTCGCTATCACTGCGGGCTTTTCCGCCAGAAATTTACGAATCAGCTTCAGAAGGAAACGCCGGATTTCTGGCTTGGCGGTGATGAATGGGCAAAAAAAACGGAAAAGACTTACACCGTATCCCTTGCCGGAAAGGATTATACAGCAAGGCTTTACAGGCTTGCTGTGACCGGTTACGAAGGACGCACCAACTATCTGAACCTGTTTGATCTGGATACTATTGATGAATCTGTGATCGGAGATGGAATTTCCTTTGATAAAACAGATATTGAGAAAAATCTGACTTTGTTCCTCTATCCGGATGACAGCGATGATGAAGGAAGGCTTCTGCGCATTTACCAGCAGTATCTCATGGTAAGTGCAGGTGCGCAGATGATTCTGGAGGAGTGCGTGGAGCGGGGAAGCAGCCTGCACGATCTGTATGACTATGCAGCGATTCAGATTAATGATACCCATCCGTCCATGGTCATTCCGGAACTGATCCGTCTTTTATGTGAAAGAGGGATAGGGTTTGAAGAGGCAGCGGAAATCGTGACAAAGGTTTGTGCTTATACGAACCACACGATTCTTGCGGAAGCGCTGGAAAAATGGCCCAGATATTATCTGGAAAAAGTAGTTCCGAATCTTATGCCCATTATTGAAAAACTGGATGAAATGATCCGCGCAAGGACCGGGGACAGATCTACGGCGATCATTGACGATCACCAGATCGTGCATATGGCTCATATGGACATTCACTTTACCCATAGTACCAACGGAGTTGCAGCACTCCACACGGAGATTTTGAAAAACAGCGAGCTGAATCATTTTTACAGATTATATCCGGAAAAATTTAATAACAAAACAAACGGCATTACATTCCGCCGCTGGCTTTTGAAATGTAATCCGGAATTAACGGAATTGATCGAGAGTCTGATCGGATCGGAATTTAAGAAGGATGCTTCAAAACTGGAAAAGCTTCTGGAATTTCAGGAGGATGACACGGTTTTACAAAAGCTTGCCCAATTAAAGCATGACAATAAAGAAGCTCTTGCAGAATGGCTTCTGCACACCCAGAATGTGGCGGTAAATCCGGACAGCATGTTTTTGATCCAGTCCAAGCGTCTTCATGAATATAAGCGTCAGCAGTTAAATCTTCTGTACCTGATTCACCAGTATTGTGAGATTAAGGCAGGGCATACGCCCAAGACGCCTGTCACTGTGATCTTCGGGGCAAAGGCAGCGCCGGCCTACACCATTGCAAAAGATATTATTCATGCATTGTTAGCCTTATCCAGGGTGATCCGGGATGACCCGGAGGTTTCCCGGTGGATGCAGGTGGTATTTATTGAAAATTATAATGTAACCGCTGCGGAAAAGATGATTCCGGCGTGCGATCTTTCCGAGCAGATCAGCCTTGCATCCAAGGAGGCGTCAGGAACCGGAAATATGAAATTCATGCTGAACGGTGCTCTTACTTTGGGAACAATGGACGGTGCAAACGTGGAGATCGCAGAGGCAGTAGGTGAGGACAATATTTATATTTTCGGCCAGAGCAGCAGTCAGGTGATCCGCAGATACAGCCATGGAGATTACTGTGCAAGAGAATGGTATGAGGTGGATCCCAATATCCGCAGGGCTGTTAATTTCCTTACCGGGGAGGAAATGCTTGCCCACGGAAGCCGGGAAAACCTGGAACGTCTTAAAAATGAGCTGATCAACAAGGATTGGTTCCAGACTCTGCCGGATTTTAACGCATACATTGTTCGGAAAAACCAGGCAATCGCAGACTACGCCCTGAACCCCGCAGACTGGACGAGAAGAACCCTTATCAACATCAGCAAAGCCGGTTTCTTCTCCTCTGACAGGACGATCGCGGAGTACAATGAGGAAATCTGGCATTTGGGAGAATAAAGACGATATTTTTGTGAATCAATTTTTCCGAAATTCACTGGGCGTCTGGCCGGTTTCGCTTTTGAATGCAGTGCAGAAGCTGTGCTCACTTTTAAAGCCGCAGGTAAAGCCGATGCTTTTGATTGTGTTCTGCGTGGCTTTCAGATAGAATTTTGCCAGGTTTATCCTGGAAGTCAGGATATAACTGTAGGGCGTGTAGCCGGTTTCTTCCTTAAATTTTCTGGAAAAATAGAAGGGGCTTAGAGAAACCCGTTCCGCCAGAAAATTTAAAGGCAGATCAGAAGATAAATGGCGGTTAATATATCTTAGGGTATCATCAATGAAATCGGGGGCGGCTTTGTAGCCGCCCTCTTCTTTGTCGGTATCCTTTGCCAGGGCAAGGGTGGTAAGAAGCTGACCGATGTACTGGGATAACAGCGGTTCGGCCAAAAGCTGATGGCTCAGAAAAAGCTCATGGATATTACGCCAGTTTCTTTCCAGAACCACAGGATTCTTTAGGGAGATATGGAAAAACGGCCGGTCAGTGAGATATTCAAAATAGGCTCTTGCGGAACCGCCGTCAAAATGTATCCACAGAATTTCCCATTCCTGCAGGGCGCGGTAAATATGGGGACGATAACAGTCGATCAGGCACACATCGCCTGGCAGCAGTTCTTTTTCCATCCCATTCATAGAGAGAATACCCTTCCCGCTTTTGGTATACAAAAGAAGAAAGCTGTCATAACGGTTTCGGTTCACTCCATAGGGAATATTGCAGAGATAGTGGCCGATACACAAAGGATAATAAAAAAAGTCCGGAATCCGATTGCTGGGCGTATGAAAAAAAGAAGTAGAGGAGTCGGAAACTCCTTCAATATATGCATGCTTCATAGTCAGCGGCTCCTTTCTGGGAGTAATCTGTAAGCAGAGGGGAAAACCAGGCGTTTGGTACAGAGCGGATGCAGAAATTGCCCCATACCTGCAGCCTGTATGTGGTGTAAATATAAATATTATAAAAACAGAAAAATAGTTTGTCAAGAAAAAAGAGCAAGATTTTGATATAACGAGGCAATTTACTCAAATGCAAAAACGGAACTTTTGTATTATCATTAAGAAAAAACAGAGGAGCGAATGCCTTATGAATCAATATTTTATTAGTGAAAAAGACCGTGTGATCCTTCGTGAGCTTGCGAAAAAGCAATACGAATACTCTCAGCAGGAAAAAAACAAAAAAAGGATACAGGAGTGGTATGCCCACAACTCCCTGAAAGGGGAACGCCCCATGATTCATTTGGAAATGTGGACATTTGCCCAGGAGATCATTCCTCAAAGACTGCAGTGTGAAGGTGAATTTGCCAGAGAGGTTGAGACAACCCTTTATACTCATTTTTTGAACCAGGAACTTTTTGATGATGACCGTGTGACACTGGACTATTATCCTCTTCCCTATGATACGTATTTTACATTGTTTAATATTGAAATACATAAGCATGAAGCTGCAGGCTCCCTTGGCCATGAGTTTATTTCTGTAGTGGAAGATCTGGAAGAAGATTATGACAAACTGAAACAAACTGTTTTCGGCGCAGATATGGAATCCACCATAGCAAAGAAAAAGGTCCTGGAGGAGACTTTCGGAGATATTTTGCCCGTGAAAATAAAAATGGATTGTCTTTACAGCGTACCTACCCAGATGGTTGTGCATTTTATGAAAATGGAAAATATGATGTACAACATTTATGACTATCCGGACCTTTTTAAGGAGATGATGAACCGTATTGCAGATGATACTCTGGCATATTATCGTTTCCTGGAGAAAAAGCGTCTCATTCTGCCAACGGTAGGAGGGGAATTCCTGGGACAGGGAAGCTGGTGCTACAATCATGAGCTTCCGGATTGGGAAGAAGCGGCAAAACGCCCACTGGTAACAAAGGATGTGTGGGGATTTATGGACTCCCAGGAAACAGTAGGACTTTCTCCGGAGATGTTTGAGGAATTTATTTTCCCCTGTTATCAGAAGATCGCCGGCCAGTTCGGCCTATTGTCCTACGGCTGCTGTGAGCCGGTAAATCCGGTTTGGGATAAATGTATCTCAAAACTGGAAAATCTTCGCAAGGTTTCTATTTCCCCGTGGTGTGACGAGGAATTCATGGGAGAACGGCTCCGGGGCGGAAAGGTGATCTTCCACAGGAAACCGTCACCTAACTACCTGGGTGTGGGAACCACACTGGACGAGGACGCAGTAAGGAACAGCATCCGAAAGACCCTTCACGCTGCCAAAGGCTGCAAACTGGAGATTACCCAGAGAGATGTTTATACGATTAACCATGATATCTCCAAAGCGAAAAAATATGTGGATATCATAAAAGAAGAAATTACAGATCACTGGTTATAATATCATAACCAAAGAAAAAGGGGATTGATAAGCAGGAAATGCATATCAGTCCCCTTTCTGAGATATTATATTAATATTTCAAATACTATTTGTAAAATGCAGGAAAATAGCTTATACTGAGACGATAGATTAGTTTCGTATAAAGGAGAACTCCATGTTTCACGTCATACCGGAGAATTTTTTTGTTCCGTTGTCTTCCCCGAATAAAATCGTATATTGGGAATGTATCTGCAGGCTGTTTTCTACCATGGAGCATCAGCTTTCTTTTGGTGTGGAAAGGGACGTGCTGGTGGATGAACTGGAATATTATTTTGACCAGACGCATGCCGCAGATCCGGTGGAAGAAGACTTTCAGGCTTTGGACAGCAGAGGGAAAGCCAACAGAATCTTGCGGAAGCTGGAAGCTTACGGTTGGATCGAAGTGGAAACAGACAAAAGTTATGTGCAGAGGGTGAATTTTAAGGAATATGCGGTCCGCCTTATGAAGACCCTGCTGGAAATTGCAGAAGGAAGGCAGATTGAATACCAGGGTTATATTTATACGATTTACAGCCTTCTCCGAAGCAGTACGGATCATCCGGGAATCGTGCTTCTGCAGATTCTGGAAAATACTGACCTTTTGATTACAGGATTAAAAAACCTGAATTCCAATATTAAGCATTATATTGATGAGCTGACCAGGCACAGCACGGTTGCGGAGATTATGGACGCATTGTTCAACGATTATATTACCAACATTGTGGACAAAGCATACCATCGACTTTTGACATCGGATAATGTATCGAAATTCCGGCCTGAAATTATCGAACGCCTGGAAAGCAAAAGCCACAGCCAATCTTATCTGAAACAAGCCGCAGAGGAAATTGCCGGAATCCGGGAAATTTCCCAGGAGGAAGCCAGGGAACTGGTGTACCGGTATCTTCATGAAATCATAGAAGCCTTCCGGAACATGGATGATATTCTTATGGAAATCAACCAGAAGAATACCCAGTACCAGCGTGCTGCCATTAACCGTGCCAAATTTTTGCTCTCCGGCAATGACGACGTGCGGGGACAGCTTAAGGAAATCCTTCTTGGCATCAACGAAGCTATGAATGAAGAACATCTGGAGCTGGGAGGAATTTACCGTATTGAATTTCTGGAAGGACTGATCCGTATGTATCACTCCAGTGTAATGGACAGTAATTCTTTGTATTCCCCAACAGAAGGCCGCAGGGAATTTGTTCCCCGGGAGCTTGAAGAGGCAGAGCCTGATACAGAGCTTCGCAGAGAAAAGATGAGGAAGCTTGCAGAAAAAATGCAGAGAATCCTAAGCCCGGAGAAAATCGGGAAATATGTAGAAGAAAATCTGGGAGACAGGATGGAAATGCGGGCATCAGAACTTCCTCTTGCCCAGGCGGAGGATTTCATTAAGATCATTTATATCCGTTTATACGGACAGCGGAAAAATATGACATATCAGGTGGAAAGCCTGGAAAAGACAGAGGCAGGCGGATACCGGTTTAAAGATTTTATGATTCGGAGGAAAAAGTAATGGAATTGCTGGATGGTATGATCCAAAAAGAAAAAGACGAATTCAGACGCATCTGCAACCGCTTGATCAGTACCTGTTTTTTATGCAAGGGAAATGTTACAAATCGTTCTGACTACTATTTTGTGCTGAAACACAGGGAAATATTCCGCAAATACCTGGATATATTGGGGTACCGCTTGGAAATCAATGAGGAATACGGCGTGATTCAGCTTACCAGTCCTTACAATTACAATCATTTGAATCTGAAGCTGTTTGAATCCATTATCCTTTTGATCCTGCGGATTCTTTATGATGAGAAAAAACGGGAGCTTTCGGCCAGTGATGAGGTAATCGTGAATCTGGGAGATATTCAGGATAAGTTTTTAAGCCTGCAGATTCGGGATAAAATGATTGACAAAACAACCATGCGCAATGCCTTAAGCATGTTCCGGAGATTCCAGATCATAGAAATACTGGATCGGGATCTTGGAAATGAAGAATCCAGGATTTTGATTTATGATGCCATCTTGCTGGCTGTCCGTGTAGAGGACATTAAGCAGGCACACGAAAAACTGGAAGCGTATAGAAAGGGAAAAGCTGATAATGAAGAAACTGACGAGAATGAAGCTGATTAACTGGCACCGTTTTACAAACTGTACGATTGACTTCGGCAGTTCGACCTTGATTTCCGGAGAAAATGGCGCGGGAAAATCCACACTTTTGGATGCGATTCAGTTTGTGGTAAGCTGTTCTGCCAATTCCTTTAATAAAGCAGCTCACGAAAACGGCAAAAGAAAGCTGACCGGATACATCCGGTGCAAAACAGGAAAAGAAAACCATCCCTATGAGCGTACCGGGGAGCTGAGCGCTCATATTGCCCTGGAGTTTTATGAAGAAAGCAAAAAACGGTATTTTATTATCGGGGCAGTGGTAGATTCTGCATCTGAGGGGCAGGAAACCACAGTCCGGTATCTGATAGATCATCAGCAGCTGAAAGACGACATGTTTTTAAACGGACGCCATGTTCGGTCTATTTCCCAGTTCCGGGCTGCAAATAAAGAAATTAAGCAGTGGTGCAAAACCCAGGCAGAAGCCAGAAAAATGGTACTGGCCAGACTGGGAAGAATCGAGGATAAATTTTTCAGACTGATTCCCAAGGCGTTGGCTTTTAAACCTATTGATGATATTAAGGATTTTGTATATTCTTACGTTTTGGATGCAAAAGAGGTAAACATTGATGTTCTGCAGGAAAACGTGCGTACCTACCAGGATCTGGAGAGGACTCTGGAATCGGTAAAACGGCGGATGAGTAAGCTTGCGGTGATCGAGAAGGAGCATGAAGAGGCTGTGGAATGTGAGCGGAAAGACCGCATGTATGAATATTTTCTGCAGCAGGCAGAGCTAGATATTACCAAAGAGGCTTTGGCGAAAACAGAAATCCTTATGCAGGAAGAGGAATACCGGCTCCGGGCAACGGATCAGGAACTTGAGAAGCTTGGCCGGGAGTGTGATCAGAAGCAGGAAATAGAAACCAGCCTTCGGGTAGAACTGAAACAGAATAAAGATTTTCTTGCTCTGGAAGAGCAGAAAAAAGAACTGGAACGGCTGCAGGGGGAGGAAGCACGATTTCTGGAAGAAAAGAAGGAATTGATGAAAAGCGTCAGAAAGGCATTAGATGGGGCGCTTAAGCTCCTGGAAGTATCTGACGTGGATACCTGTATTCAGGAATACTATACTTTACTGAAAAATATAGAAAATTTAAAAGATATCGCCGGAATGAAAGCGCTCACAGAGAAAGTCATCCGGTATAAAAATACAATGTATGGCAAAATCCAGCGCAGGATGGCAGAGATTCAGGTAGACCTTAACAGCCGCAGACAGGAGCGGGAAGAGCTGTCAGCGAAAATTACAAAGCTGGAAAAGAAGAAGCTCACATATCCGGAAGGGGTGGAGCGGGTGATCACTGCCATAAGAGAAGAATTTGCCCGTATCGGCCGCAAGTCGGAGCCTCATGTTCTTTGCGAACTGCTGGAAATTAAGAATGAGCAGTGGAGAAATGCAGTAGAGGGCTATTTAAACACCCAGCGCTTTTATATTCTGGCAGAGCCGGAAAGCTTTGACATTGCTCTTGGCATTTACGACCGTCTGCGGAAAGAAAAGAAAGCTTACGGTGTAGGGCTTATTAACACCCAGAATATGGAGAAATATGACAAAGAAGAGGCAGGAACCTTAGCCAGTGTGGTTGCTTCCCAAAATAAGTATGCCCAGAGATATATCCGCATGGTTCTTGGAAAAGTTCAGATGTGTGACAGATACGAGGATCTGAAAAAGTATCCCATTTCTATTACCAGAGAATGTATGCGTTACCAGAACCGGGTAGCCAGCGCCATAAAACCGGAAATCTTCAGCGTGCCCTTTATCGGAAGCCATGCCTTCAAGGTGCAGCTTGAACAGGCAAAGAAGCAGAAGGCAGCCTTGGATGTGCAGGTAAAGGCTCTTGAAGAGCGGATTAAGTCCATGGAATCTGTTTTCGCTCCGCTGTCGGCTGATGCGGATGTGGACATTAAATATCGCCTGGATACGCTTTCCGGGCTTGCGATGGTGCGGATCGAGATGAAAAAATGCGAAGATAATATCCGGACTCTGAAGAGGAATTCTTCCTTGATTCAAAAACAGATTCAATTGGAAACTCTGGAAAAGCTGGTAAAGGAGATTCAGGGAAAGATCAGCCTGAAAAATCAGCAGATCGGCACTATCCGGCAGAGAATCCAGGAGAAAAAGACAAGGATGGAAGTTCTTTTGACAGAGCAGGCAGGCATAGAGCATATAGTGGCACAGCTTGCAGCCGCGGCAGGGGACGTACTGCCCCTTTGGCTGAAAGAATACGAAAACCAGACCGGGCAGAAAACCTATGAGCAGTTCCGGGATAATTATGACCGCAGGCGGAAGGCAAATGAAACCATGCGGAAAAATGCCCAGGAGCGTATGATCGACAGTATGATTGCTTATAAAACGGAGCATGACTTTGGAGCTGCGGCCAGTATGGCGGGATATCCGGAGTTTGCCATGGTATATGAACGTCTGCGGACCTCAGAGCTTTTGGAATATGAGGAAAAGGTTCAATCTGCCCGTATGGCTGCAGAGGATGAATTCCGGGAGCAATTTCTTGCAAAGCTGCAGGAAAATATGAAACAGGCTCAGGGAGAATTCCGGGAGCTGAACAAGGCTTTAAAGGATATTGCCTTCAGCAATGAAAGATATGAATTTTTGTTTATGCCAAGCCGTAAATACCGCAGCTATTATGAGATGATCATGGATGATTTTAATATTGTACAGGGAGAGTCCATTTTCAGCGGCGTGTTTCATGAAACCCATAAAGAAGTTATTGATGAGCTGTTTGAGCGCCTGACACTGAATAATGAAAGCAGCACCAAAACTTTGGCGGAGTTTACGGATTACAGGACTTATATGGATTATGACATTAAGATCCTCCATACAGACGGAAGCTTTTCTTACTATTCAAAGGTGTGCGAGGAAAAGAGCGGAGGAGAGACCCAGACGCCGTTTTATGTGACTGTGGCTGCGTCTTTTGTGCAGCTTTATGGCAATAATATCGGCGGTGAAGCTGCAGGGCTGGTGATGTTCGATGAGGCATTTAATAATATGGATGATGAAAGGATCGGAGGCGTGCTGGAGTTTTTGAAACGGCTGCCACTGCAGCTTGTCATTGCGGCGCCGCCGGATAAAATTCAGTATATCGGTCCGTCTATGGAGGAAACTCTTCTGGTGATGACAGATGAGAAAGTAAGTTTTGTGGAGGAATATCACAATGCAGTATGAAAGGAAAATATTGCAGGCTCTTTTGGACAGTTATGAAAACAGTCTTCTTTCCAGAGGGGAGAATAAAGTGGCTGTTCACATTTCCTTCCCTTTTACAAGAAAGTCTATGCCTTCTTATTTTGATGAAAGCTCGCTGGCATTTGAGGAAATTCATGGGGCTGCAAAGCATCTGGAGGAGTTGGGCCTTGTGCGGATTCAGTGGAAAGGCGGGAAGGAAGGCCACATTATCCAGAAGGTGGTTTTAAATGAAGAACACATTTGGGAGGTTTATCATTATGTGAAAAGGACTCCGAAACGAGAGCTTGCAATGGAGCAGATCCAGGTTCTTCAACAGCTTTCGCCGGAAGGCAGTACCCCTGTGGCAGGGGCATTTGCCGCCTGGCTTAGAGAAAGACTGGAAGAGGGAAAATCAGTTAAAGAATATGTTGACCTGGAGGATAGGGAAGAAACAAAGAGACTTATTACGGCAATCTCTTCCATTGAGAAGAATCAGGAGGAGAGTTACATCCGGGAATTTTCTGTCAAATGCTTCGGAGATACCAAGATGCTGGAAAAACGCCTGGGGTTGATTGGAAAGATCATGCGGCGGTTTTCAGATCGATATGAGGGAATGGATAATTATGCAATCCTGGCGGAGCATGGCATTTATCATACCCCTAATTATGTATATGTAAAAGGCTGGGGAAGGCTTTATGCAGGAAAAGATTCGGCCTGCAGCCTGGATTTAAAAAGCCTCAGGCAGGGAATCGGTCTTTCCGGAGAGGATCTGGATACGATCCGCTGGACGGATTTATCGGAAGTAAAGAAAGTAATTACCATAGAAAATCTTACGACCTTTTTCCGCTGGGAGGAGGAAAACAGTATCCTGATCTATCTTGGGGGATACCATAACCATGTCCGCAGAAAGCTTCTTCAAAATATCCATGCAATGCTGCCGGATGCGGAATATCTTCATTTCGGGGATATTGATGTAGGCGGCTTTGAAATTTACCGGGATCTTTTAAGAAGGACGGGGATTGTTTTTGTGCCGTATCTTATGGGGATAGAGCAGCTGAAAACTTACCGGGAGTATACAAGAGCGCTGACGGAAAATGACCGGAAACGTCTGGGGATCCTTCTGGAAAAAGAGAAAAACAGCGGGATCGCGCCTGTTCTGGAATATATGGGAAGATATGGGGTAAAACTGGAGCAGGAGTGCATCCGGATGGAAAAATAAGTAAATTATTTCTGCCAGCCGGGGGAACCGGCTGGCGGTTAGACTCGTCCGCCCATAACAGCTTTCACTCCTTTCCTGACATTGGCGTAATGCGCTGCGATATGTGCCAGAACTTTATCGGACATATCGATGATGGTACATTTGATATATTCGCTGATCTCTCCTGCAGCGCATACTTTTTCCAATCGGTTTCTTATCATAAGGTATTCTTTTTGCAGTTCCTCCTGTCCATTACAGCATCATCCAGCGCAATCTGTGAATCGTATTCAAAGAGACGAACCAGCATACTGCCGTCTGTAGTGCTCTGACATTCGATATGGTATTTTTTACAAACGATTCCCTGAATTTCAAAATAGGTATCGGTAATTTTTTCATTTGTATTTCCATCCTGCTGATTCAGAAAATGTTCGTTCTGGAAGAAAACAATAGGTTCATTTCCATTGTAATTCTCACCGAAAATTTCATTTACAACAGGGATAATCAATTCTGTACAGTCATTCAGCAAAGTCCGAAATACATCATCATAGGGTGTATTCACATTTTTCATATAATCTGTGTCTCCCTGGCTGATGTAGGGCAGCAACAGAATAGCAATGTAAAGCGAATGTGCTGTTAATAATATTTTAGCAGAAAAGAAGAATCCTGATTATAGATTTATAGGAATTGCCATATAAATTTAACCCAATTTTAATTCTCCGTAGCATTTGCAAACCTTTATATAGTATTTTCGCTTTTCATGGTTTATAATAGTAGAAAAATGAAGGCGGGTAAGGAATATGCGGAATAAAAAGTGGAAAAAGTTTAATAGTCTGACAGGGAAATGTTACAGTAATTTGATTGGGGCAGAAAAAGACGCTGGCTGCTGGGAGCAGGCCTTTGACCTCCTTAAGGAAATCGTTCTGGAGGAAAGGCAGAAAGACCCTGGTTTTGGGCTGGAATTAGAGCAGCTTGAAGAAGCCACAGACTATGAATACGACATAGAGGGATGGCTTGAGGACTGCCTTGATGAAATTGACATGAGAGAGGAAAAAGTGCTTCTGCTGAAAATGTGTGATAATCTGCTTGATCTTTTCAATTGGCCGGAGTATACAGGCTCGGATCTGAAGTTCCGAAAGACCACAGCCCTTTGTGAACTTGGGCGGGTGAGTGAAGCGGCAAAATACTGCAGGGAGTGGATGAAGAAGGAACCGGAAAATTTGACTGCAGCTACAGCCGGAGTATATGCCTTTATAGAAACAGAGGAGTTTGATGCCGCAGAGGAACTGGTGGGAAGATTTATTCCTGACAGGTCAAGCTGCACGGAGGAAAACGACATTATGTTTACCGCAGCCTCAAAGCTGTATGAAACTATAGGGAAAAATGAAGAGAAACAGCAGATGGAAGACGCGCTTGAGAAATATGATCAGTATCTGGAGAAATACCTGACAGGTTCAGATGAAGATGATGAAGATTATTTTGACGAATTGCCGTTTAATTAAAAGATCTGACGGTGAAAAGGCGTAGAAGTAAATAATTACCGGGAGGTGTAAATATGCGCTATCGGAAACTTGGAAATACGGGACTTGAGGTCAGTGAGATCGGTCTTGGAGGCGAATGGCTGGAGCGGCATAACACAGAGGAAGTGAAGGCTGTGATTGACTGCTGCGAGGAGAACGGAATCAATATTCTGGACTGCTGGATGTCTGAACCGAATGTGCGTTCTAACATTGGAAAAGCCATTCAGGGAAAACGGGAAAGATGGATTATCCAGGGGCATATCGGCTCCACCTGGCAGAATGGGCAGTATGTTCGCACCAGAGAGCTTAAGGCAGTGCAGACCGCTTTTGAGGATCTTCTGACCAGGCTTGGGACGGATTATATTGATCTGGGGATGCTCCACTTTGTAGATGAGGCAGCAGAGTTTGACAAGATCATTAGCGGAGAGTTTCTTACTTATGTTAAAGGGCTGAAGGAGAGAGGCGTGATCCGGCATATTGGGATGAGCACCCATAATCCTGCTGTGGCGAAACTGGCGGCCGAGAGCGGAGAGATAGAGATGATCCTGTTCAGTGTAAATCCTGCTTTTGATATGCTGCCCGCCAGCGAAGACCTGGACCGGTATTTTTCGGATGATTCTTATGATGAAGAAACGCTTAACGGCATTGCGCCGGAGCGTGAGGAACTGTACCGTATCTGTGAGCAGAATGGTGTTGGCATTACCGTGATGAAAGGATATGCAGGAGGAAGACTGTTTTCGGAGAAGACCTCTCCCTTCGGTGTGGCTCTTACTCCGGTTCAGTGTCTGCATTATGCTCTGACCAGACCTGCGGTTGCCAGTGTGATGGTGGGCTATGATACACCGGAACATGTAAAAGCTGCAGTTGCTTATGAGACTGCGACTGAGGAAGAGAAAAATTACGCCGGCGTGCTGGCCGGCGCACCGCGCCATGCTTATTCCGGACAGTGCACCTACTGCGGCCACTGTGCCCCCTGCCCTCAGAAAATCGATATTGCCATGGTAAATAAGCTTTACGATCTGGCAGTTATGCAGAAAGAGGTCCCGGCAACCGTCCGGGCCCATTATGAGGAATTAAGTGCAAACGCGAAAGACTGTGTGGGCTGCCAGAGCTGCGAAACACGATGTCCGTTCGGAGTACATATTGCAGAACGGATGGAAAAGGCCAGAGAACTTTTTATGCATAAATGATAAGAATATACACTCTCACTAAGGCATCTCTTGGAAGATGGATTTATGTGGGAGTGTATTTTTTTATCTGCGGATTTTCTGTATAAAAAAAGCTTCCGATTATTTACAATAAAGGCATTCTAGTGTATGATTTATGCAATATTTTTATTTTAAAAGAGGCGGAAGAACAATGGCGGGTTATATTTTAAAAATCGTGATGGAGGATACCCATCCTCCCGTATGGAGAAGAGTGATCATTCCGGAAATGATCACGTTTGCAGAGCTGCATGAGATCATCCAGATCCTTTTTGGCTGGTCCGGCAGCCATCTTCATGATTTTCGCATTCCATCACAGAATGTCTGTATAGATGGCGAAGAAGAGTCCTGGGACAGATATCACTATCCGGAAGAGGAAACGCTTGTGGAGCAGTTTCTCCTGGATAATAAATGGATACGCTATACCTATGATTTTGGGGATGAATGGAGACATAAGATCATTTACGAAAAAACAGAAGAAAACTATGAGAAAAGATATCCCTCTCTGCTGAAGGTGAAAGGTGACAATTTTGAGGAAGACACCGGCGGTATATGGGGAGGCGGCGAAGACGTATGTAACCGGTGCGAGTTCAACCGGGAGGGGGTTGAAAAAAGCCTGGAAAGATTTATTTGTCCTGTTCATGGTGATCTTACAGAGAAAATGGAAGCAGGAACCATGGAAGTGGATGTGGAAAAAATGGCTGATTATTTTATTCGGAAATTGTGCGATGAATTTGAAAAGCGTTTTTCAAAAACTGCTGATTCTAAAACACTATCCGCAATGGAAAAGAAAATTAATAAATGGAAAGATTTTCTGGAGGACAAAAGCAATACAACAGAGAAAGCCGAAGACAGCACTTATCAACAGATGACGCTTCCGTTTCTTGAGGAAGAATCATGGGAGAATGCAGGCAATGTGCTGCAGATTGCTGTCGGGGAGAAGACACAGGGACAGTTCCTTGAGGATCTTGATCTGAAGGAAGCAATGGATTATTGTAAATATCTGCAGATTCCCGCAGAAGATTCCTGGACGAAGAAGCAAATGACGGACGCGGCTGCCAAAACATTTCAGGAGCATCCGGAATATCTGCTGTATGTGCTGGATGAAGGGGAGTACCAGGAGTTTCTCCGGTGGACAAAGCTCCCTTGTGGAATAGTCCGGGAAAGACCGGAGCAGGAGGATGCTCTGATCAAAGCGGCAGCCCTTGGGCTTGCAGACATAACCGTGCAAAAAACGAAGGCAGGCAGCAGAGCAACCTTAAGCTTTGCGAAGGATCTTCGGCGTATTTTAAGTCCGCTGAAGGCAGATTTGAAAAAGAAGACATACAGGGAATTGAAAAAATTTTCCTCAAAACTGGAAAGTATGATTCTCGCTTACGGACTTGTCGATCTTGACTGTTTGTATGAAATGTTCGGCCGTATCTATCATGAACCTATGGAGCGGGAAGCATTTTTACGATATGTATACTGGTATGCGCGTTTTAATAATCTGGTACAGACTGCATATACTTTAGACGGAAAGAATTATGTTTGTGCTTTACAATTAGATATGCAGGCTGTTCTTGACAAAACGAAGAAATATGCGGATGATTTGGACCATGTTCCATTTTCGGCAGCGGAATTAAAAAAGATGGCAGATAATATTGGGAACAGGAGCCATTGGGTGGAAAGTCTTCTCGTAACGCTGCATTTTCAATTGGGTTTGGCTGAATATCAGGCAGGAATATGTCTGGAGGATATGTTTACTTCAATTATGAATGGAGATACCCTCACAGAAGTATTGAATCAGGCATATGGTATGTGCAAAAAAGAGTCAAGCCTTAAGGGAATGTGCGGGCTTTGGGAAAATACGGTTGGGCTTATGCTGGATCTGGAGCTTCCTATGCTGAAAGGACGCAGCCGTGACCAATATGCAGAGGAAAAAGGAATATCTCCGTGGCAGACAGGGATGCTGGAAAATGCCGGGGAGTTTCAGGACTCAAAGACAAGGCATATGAGTGAGTTCCCTTTGGAAATTCAGGAAGCGATGCATCAGGCCTGCAGTTTTGTAAGCAGGGAAGACATGAAGGTGCTTCTGCATTATCAGGCCAAAGAGAAGATTATGTCCGAAGAGTTCCTTTATCTTTTGGCAGAAGCACATATTACAGGCTGTGAATTTGGTGAGGCTGCAAAACTGATCCGAAAACTGGAAAGCAGTTCTCAGCGGGGAAAACAGGCAGCCGAAAGGCTCAACGAGAGAATGCAAGATGGAAGCGATATGATGGATGATGAGGAATTCTCCCCCTGGTATTTTCAGGAAGCAGCTTCACAGCCTGTCCTTCAGCCATATGTGCGTGAGACACCAAAAATCGGAAGAAACGATCCCTGCCCCTGCGGCTCCGGGAAAAAATATAAGAAATGCTGCGGGAAGAATATATAAGAACACAATTGATTCTAAACAATTATGCGGTTGGCAGCAGCAGGTTCCTTTGATAAAATAGAGTGAGAAATAAGGAGGTTGTAGATTTTATGAAAAGATATGTTGTGGTTGCATAGCAATGGCTATTGCATACCCGGGTGAAGTTGTAATAGCCGTTGAGAATCCAAAAGAATAAATTTCAGGAGGATTGCTATGGGCTATTTGAGGGCAGAGGAGGTTCTGCCTAAGGAGGTATTGGCTTTGATCCAGCAGTATGTGGATGGGCATATGATTTATATTCCAAGAAAGGAAGGCTGTCAGCGCTCCTGGGGATCAGGGACAACTACCAAAAAGGATTTGGAATACCGGAATATACAGATTTATGCTGCATTTCAGGCGGGAAGTACGATTCGGGAGCTTGCGGATCATTATTGCCTGGCTGAAAAAAGCATACAGAGAATTCTGAGAAGTCATAAAATAAAAGGTAAAAAAACAGATATCTGAGAAAAGAGATACCTGTAAATACGGCGTGTATCAGGGGTGAGGATAAAATAAAGTGAAGGAATATCAGATTTTAAAAATTTCCGAAAACGGATATTTGAAGGAACGGGTGGCCTGCTGGTTTCATGAAAAGTGGGGCATCCCTTTGGAAGCTTATACAGAAAGTATGGAAAGCTGCATAAAAAACAGGATAGAAAGCAAAAATGCTGTGCCCCAGTGGTATGTTGTGATGGATGGTGATAAGATCATCGGTGGCCTTGGTATCATTGAGAATGATTTTCATGACCGTAAGGATCTGACTCCGAATGTCTGCGCAGTTTATGTGGAAGAAGAATACCGCTGCCGGGGAATTGCCGGAAAGATGCTGGACGCGGTCTGCCGGGATATGAGCGAAAGGGGAGTGGATACTCTCTACCTGGTGACAGATCATACGTCTTTTTATGAACGGTATGGATGGGAATTTTTGTGTATGGTGCAGGGAGACGGGGAACCGGATATGACAAGAATGTATGTACACAGACAAAAAAATAACTGAAAAAGAAAGCAGGAGAATTGTATGAAGAACTGTAATCAGTACTGTGCATCCGTGCGCTAGCCGGGAGGCGGTGCCTGACGGATTACACCTCCTCCCAATAGGATAAATGTGGAGAATCATCTAGGAGGAAAAAATGAGTAAGCTGAAAAATATGCGTCTGGTGGAGATACCCAAGTTCCGTGCGGTATCCTCTGGAATCAGATCTTTGGAAGAAATATTTTTCATTGAAAATAGTTTCAATGCATGGTTGGATGCACACAGAAATCTCATAAAAGATCATATCTTTGAGCCGCAGAATTTTCTGTGGCATGAAAATGATGATATCAATCGTTCTACATGGATCGTTGCTATCAAGGATAGTGTGACCCAAAAAGATACCGCACCCTACAGTATTGTGGAATTTCCGGGTGGAATGTTTCTTGTGGCAACTTGCGATGAATTGGACAATGACGACCTAAACGAAACAGTTTTGGAAATGCGGAAGTGGATTGATCGGAACGAAGTTTTCGAGTATGGTGATCTTCCCGGAATGTGTAATATGCCGAACCCAGATGGTGCCATTGATAAAGCCCTCGGCATCGCACAACAGCAGATATTTCTACCGATTAAGTTCAAGGAGGGAAATACATAATGTAACATATGGAATTGCTACATCAAGCAGAATCACTTGTTACTCACAGTACCATGCAATACGCAGATGCTCAACGGTACGGCTCCGACTAGTATAAGCCATTTTAAGATGATTCCAAAACATGGGTGGTCAATATCGCATGCTAAAAGCCTACTGCATTTGGGCTGTCTGCGGAACTATGGAATCCAACAAGCCTGACCCGGTATATTAATTCCGCAGCTTACGAACAAGGCTATCCACGTATGGCAACAGTTCATACATTATCATACGATGAAAAAACAGGTATTCAGGAACCGTATCACTTCTTGCAGCAATAGACCTGCTAACGGGAGAAGCGATCCCTCTTGTAAGTAGTACTCATAAAAGCAGTGACTTTGTAAATTTTCTCAAGCTAATTGATGAGAAGTATCCCAAAGGAGAAAAAATACGAATCATGGTTAAATATGGTAGAAGCTTTCTTCAGCAAAATGACTCGCCAGATTTTATCAGGTATTCGCGTTGATTCCAAAGAAGAATTAGAGGAGAGGATTCTGAAATACCTTGAGGAAATCAATGCAGTTCCGATTCCATATAAATGGAAATACAGGATGGATACCATTAATCTTGAGAAAGAAGATATCAGCTAAATCGTTTATGAGGTTGTAAATGCAAAAGCAGCAAGTCCCGATAATAAAGAAACGTGCTCCCAAAAAGAAGAAGCGCAAATCTAAAAAAAGGACAATGCGATAGTTGAATCATAAAGTTATTTATTGTGGACTATACTAGGTGATGTCACTCACAGACGGGGACGGCTCTCCTAATGCATCAATGACTACAGCAGCTAAGGCTGATGGGTTTCAATGGATAGCGTTCTGTACCGGTACAAGTGCAAATAAAGCACTCCGTGCAAAACGAGATTCACGCACTTGCGTGAATCTGTTTGATAAGGAGAGTTTTACGGGAATTTCGCTCGTGGGACAAGTCGAAGTCAGTACAGATCCCGTGTTAAAAAACAAGTATGGTATTACGATTTGGGGGACTTTTTCAACGGATATACGGATGAAAATCTATGTGTTTTGCTGTTTAAGCCGGAGAAATATAATATATTCATCGAAAACACTACCATACGAGGGGTATTCTGAGAAAGGAATTAAGAAAGGATACTTATGAAAAATTTTTTTGAGATCAAAACTTTTGAGGATGATTTTGAGATTTACCATTTACCCCAAGCACGTGTAATTGGAAAAGAAGTCCGTAACGGCGGCTCCATAGGGAACACAGCTCCGGATTTATGGAATGATGTTTTTGCTTAGGGTTCGATGGATGTGTTAATGAAATTACCGCACCTTTTGAGCGACAGTACATATGATTGGACATGCGATTATGATGCAGAAACAGATAGATTTATCTATATCGTTTGTGTTTTGACACCAGCAGATACCCACGTGCCAGAACAGAATTGTTGGAATGAATTTTGAGAAAAAGGGCGCAGTTTACTAGACCTTGCGTCAGACATGGTTTATAATGGTATTGCTTATGAAATTAAGCGGCCTGCTCAAAGAAATCTTTTACGCGGGAAGTATTTGGCAGGCCCCATGGGTCAAGATGCTGATACATCATGATGCTGAACAGGCGGCAGTACCACATCTTAGATGAACGGTATCTGCCGTCTTCCAGTTTATAATCCACTTTCTCACATTTGTTACAGCGTTCAGCAAAAGTTCTTGCATTATATTCCAGGTTCCATTCCATGCTGCTGCGTGGCAGGTCATTAAAATACCCCGGGTTATCAGCCATGACAAGGTGTACTGTCCTGCCCTTTATGGATTCGGTGCCGTCCCTGCGCATGGCGTGCCCTTCGCGGCATATTGGGACACCGTCATCATTGAAGTGTAATCATCCTTGTAGACGGGAGGTCTTCCGCCTTTGCCGTTGAGATCAATGAATGGCGTAATGCCGTTGTCGCGGCAGTATTCGTAATAAGGCATGGCATCATGGGCTGAATCCAACAGGAGTTTGTCTACGTTTGCTTCCGGCAGGAACTGTTTCATAGAGTACCAGGCATAAAGGAACCCGAAGGAGTCATGCCTGGAGGTTGGGCCGAGGAAAGGGAAGATGGGCAGATCATTTTCCGAGTCCGAGGCTGTGAGCATGTACAGGTCATAGACGAAGTAGAAACGCCCCCTGTGGGAATTTCATCCGATGTTACAGTCGGGCTGGCTGTAGATACGGCTGCATTTACAGTTCCGTATCCCTTTTTCAAGGCAGCCGCAGGTACGTTTTTTACGCTCCTGTGCGGCGCTGTAAACAGGAGTGCCGTCACCGGCAATGGAAAGGCTCATGAGATCAATGAGGCCATTCTGGTTGGATTTCAGGAGAAAAAGATCTTTGAATATTTGGAAAAGGCGCAGGCAAGGTTTCATATCCTGTGGAGGTGCCTGTTCAAATTTTTCGAAAAGATCCTTGGCGGTGAGCTTTTCGACAGGCGGGGCCTTCTCCCCTTTTTTCTCTGGCTTCTGTGGTTTTTTCTTTGGAGGATGAACTTTGGGCGGGAAGTTGGCATCATCAGAAAGCCAAAGGCGGGATTGGAAGTCGTAAAAAGTTTAATCAAGGGCGCGAAGCGCCGCATTTTTCAGGCGGTTTGTCACCCCCCCTTTTGAAAAAAGTTGGGGGAATTTATAAAAAAGGAATCTCAGAGGCCGCATAAAATAAGGAATAGAGATTCCGAGAGTATATATTCAAGCAGAGGAGGAAAATCCACCCAAGCAGGTTGATACGCCTTGGCATTGGATTGTTCCTGTAAAAGAAAAATGAGAGCGACAAAAAGGAGACTTAATAATGTTTATAACAGCAATTCACGGTGAAAGCCTGATAAAGGAAATCAATTACAATAGCATTCCCCTGGAACTTATCTTTGTTCCGGCAACAATCTGGTGTGGCTCTGTTGCCTTTGCACCTAATCTGATCGATGAACCAGACATTTCCGCATTGCTTCAAAAATATCAGCAGAACTGTCAATACCCAAAGTTGCATCGTGCTAATCCCGATTGGGATAACGCTATTAGCATCGACTACTGGAAGGAAGGCAGAGCCCCCAGGGGGATGATGTTCTCCCAACAGGTGACAAACGACGAGCAAAATTCCGCTCATGATATTTATCGAATGCCACAGTCGCTTTATATCCGTCTTTCCTGCACAAGTGAAGTGGCACAGACTGCGTTCGGACGGGATGGATGCGAAGTGTTTGAATTGTTTGGAGTCATAAAAGATGCACTGGACGATTTAGGATACAAAGTTGGCACGAACGGAGCACAGGAGATTGAAATGTACAACCACGGCGCAGGACTTGCGTATGCCTATGTGCAGGTGGAGGAAAAATAACCTTGGAGGTCAAAAATATGGAAAATGCACATTCTCAAGAAAAAATCATAAAAACATTTGATTGTAATGGTATCAATGTTGATTTGATAAGTTGGAGCGATACTATTTGGTGTGGAAAGATTGGTTATGCTGTCAATAATATAGATGAGCCAGATGTGGAAAAAATAGCACAAGAAGCTTCGATAATATTTTCGAATAATATTCCAAACAGACGTGAAGAAAATTGGGAAGTGTGCATTAGTTTGAATTATCTTTCCAAAGTACGTCCGAATAGTGTTATGTTCGGCTTTTTAGTGGAAACCGAAGAACAACCTGATTGCTATGATGTTATCAAAGTACCATCATCTTTATACATGAAAATCCAAATATGCGATAAAACATTTAGAGCATTGGATGTTGAACCATGGACTGGCGGCATTCCACCATATGAATGGATTGGTGAGATTTTAGCGCCAAGGTACGGCTATGAATATGGCGATGATACATTACCAATATACGAATATTATTTGCATAATCCCGAAAACTTCAATGTTGAAGCTTGTTATTTATATGTCCCTGTCAGAGAAAAGTCAAGAAGTATATAGGAGCATTAGTGTGAAAGAAAGTAGATGAAAGCCGTAAAAGGACACAACTTCACCAATCTGTCTGAACAGGCAACTTTTTAAGGGGTAGTGTAATATAGTTTGTGTTCCTGGTAAAAAATAGCTCCATTTTGGTAAGAATTCAGATATGACAATTCTTATCGTAAAGGAGTATTTTTATGGCAGTTGCAAAGGAACAAATTCGACAGATTATCTTAGAAAACAATATTAGTAGCGTTGCAGATATATACACGTTTCTGAAAGACAGCTTCAAAGATATCCTGCAGGAGCTGATGGAGGCGGAGTTGGATGCAACCCTCGGTTATGAAAAAAATCGTAAGGGAGATCTACTGACAGACAATAGAAGAAATGGTTATTCCACAAAGAACTTAAAAAGTCAGTACGGTGAATTCCAAATTGATGTACCAAGAGACCGCAATAGGGAATTTGAACCAAAGTTGATTCCTAAATATCAGAGGGATATTTCCGGGATTGAAGAAAAAGTGATCTCTTTGTATGCCCGTGGTATGAGTATACGTGACATTCATGACCAGCTTCAGGATCTTTATGGGATTGAGTTATCAGCAGAAATGGTCAGCAAGATCACAGATAAGATCCTTCCTCAGGTCAAGGAGTGGCAGTCACGTCCTCTGAATCCGGTTTATCCGTTTGTCTTTATGGATTGTTACAGTGGAAGGGTACAAAGATATCCTCAGCATCCCAGTAGGAGCCAATGAAACCAGCAAGTTCTGGCTTGGAATGCGTGGAAGCCCTTTGGCGGCACATGCTGCAGAAAAAGCCGGATAAATTCCTGACCAGATACAGTTTTTATTTTCTTTTTGTTATTGTCGGAATAATCCGTGTATTGGAAAGAAACTTCATCTTCGGAAATGCTTTCGATATGGCTGTTACTGATTGCTGAACGGTAAGCATAACGGGCAAGATATTCCATAGCATTGCCATTCACGTTGAAAGTTTCTTTTATAAAGGGATGCCACTTTTTCGAGTAAAGGGTGTCTATTAATTCCTGCCAGTTATAACTGTTGCGGAGCGTGTCACATCTCTCGGTAAGGGAAAGCTTTCCGGAACCGTAATACTTTTTCAGTGCATCCAGGTATTTTCCCCGGAACATTTTTCCAATCACCTCTTCCGGGATGATGAACCCTTTATGTCTGGTCTCTATAAAGTTTCCAGTATGGGTAATGCCGCCGCCGGATAAGGCAATGTGGAGATGGGTGTGGAAATTCAGCTGCTGGCCCCATGCGTGTAATACCGATACAATCCCGGGAGTGGCTCCCATATAATTCTTATCCCTGCAAAGTGTAATCAAAGTATCTGATGCGTAGGAAAAAAAGAGATCATACAGAAGCTTCTGATTCACATATATGAGGTCGTTGAGCTCATGGGGAATTGTGAAGATGACATGGTAGTAGGCAATCCCTTCGATCAGCTCAGACTCACGTTCCATGACCCACTTTTTTCAAGAGGGGCCTGGCGTAATCAGGATAAAACTTCTGAAAAATCTCCCGGATAGGATATTGGGTGACAACACCTGTGGAAGGATCAAAGATCATAAGGATTGGTCACGCTCCTTCCATTGCCGATGCCAAGGGTGAGGTATACAGTGATACTGGAGATGGATTTGTGTCTCATAGCTTCTTTTATTGTCATGAGGTTCGTACCTGCTTCATAAAGATGAAGCCAGAAGCTGTGGCGGAGTGTATGGCAGTTGAATCCACGTTCCTTCCAGCCGAGGGACGCATACTGCTGTATAAGTTCATTGTAAATGGACTGGGTGGAAATATGCCTGCCAGGCTTCTGTCCGGGGAAAAGCCAGTCATCTTTAGTGGCAGATGCGTGTTCCTGCCGGATATATTGCTTCAGGATAGGGACAACACGGTCAGCCAGGACAACATACCGGTCAGAACGGTTTTTGTTTCTGGAAATATAGATATGTTTCTTAGTAAGATAGATATCCCCACAATGAAGGCGGCAGAGTTCGCTGACCCGGATACCAGAAGAATACAAAAGGGCAATCTCCGCTTTATGTTTGATATTTGTGAAAGAATTGATCAGCCGATTGACCTCTGGAACGGTGAGGAAAGAGGGAAGCGGCTCGTCATAATGGAGATAAGGAACTTCACGGACGTCCCTGTCTTTGTGAAGGACATAGATAAAAAAGTCCCGAAGCTGTGCAATATAAACATTGATAGTCCGTGGGTTCAAAAGCTTTACGTTTTTGAGATAGAGGCAGAAAGAACGGATTTCTTCCTAGGAAACACCGGGGACTGGTTTTGCGCCAAGTTCAGAGGTAACCCAGTCAAGGAAGATCCTGAGATAGGAAACATAGGTTGCGATGGTTCTATCCGCAAGTTCACGGAAAGAAAGGATATCGGAATGTTTTTGGATGTAATCGTTATTATTTATGGCATAAGCCCTCCTCTGTAAATAAAATAGGGAAGAAAAAGAAATGAACAGAGAAAATAAAAGGAAATTATTAAAAAAAGGATATTATAAAAATCATGCCTGCAGCGAAACCTTTACCTGCAAAGCATGCGGGCGATTTGTAGTACCAACAGGAGCCGGAAGCAATCACCGTAATCATTGCCCAAATTGTCTCACCAGTCTTCATGTAGATATAGAACCGGGAGACAGGGCTTCAGACTGCGGAGGGCACATGGAACCCGTAGCTGTATGGGTAAGAAAGGACAGAGAATGGGCAATCATACATCGATGCAGCAGATGCGGTGCATTCAGCTCTAACCGCATTGCGGCAGATGATAATCCCATGAAGCTGATGTCCATCGCCATGCGGCCGCTGACCCTGCCGCCGTTTCCAATTGAGCGGATCGAGGAAATGACAAGACTCATGGGCGGAGACGGCAGTATGGAGACTCCGTATTCTTCAAAGAAGGGTTAACTGAATACAAGGAAAGTGGAAGCAGCATTTTGCCTTAGGATAAGGGAATGCTGCTTTCTTTGTGTATGTAAGAGTAGTTTCCTTTTTTGATAGTAAAAGAGTGTTACTTTTCACACGCCACTATCCCGCGAGGTGTTTTGGCATGAATATGCCAAAATCCCGAGACATACAAGCCAAAATTCCATTGCCGAAGGCAATCTGGAATGAATTTTGGCTCGTTACTGGGAACGGAGT
>JAETNR010000045.1 GCA_021772055.1 Blautia sp.
AAAGCAACCCTCTGCATCGCCCCGGAAGGCAAGCTTCACAGCTTAAATGACGAGATCAACTACTTTATGAACGAGGAGCATAAGCAGAACTATGATCTGGCCGTACAGCTCCACCTTAATGCTTTTAATGGCAGCGCCTACGGCTGCGAAGCGTATAGCTATGATGGAAAAGTCCTGTCGGTAGCACAGGCCATCTGCAGCAAGCTTGGTACGGTATGGCATAACCGGGGAGCGCAGGAAAGACCGGGTCTGTATTGGACACGCAAAACAAAAGCGAAAGCTGTGCTGATCGAAAGCTTTTTCTGCGACAATGCTGCGGACTACCAGAAAGCAAAAAAACTCGGCTACAATGCCCACGGCAAGTTGATCGCAGAGGGGATTATTGGTAAGGACATTTCTGGAACCTCCACAAATAAGCCGGCAACCAAGCCGCCGGTGGAGTCGGATGCGGTTAAGTATCGCGTGCAGATCGGGGCGTACAAGAGTAAGGAGAACGCCCAGGTGATGGTGGAAAAACTCAGGAAGGCGGGGTTTGACGCAATTATCAAAGAGGTATAAAAGTATCCCGTCAGGAGAAATCTTGCCGGGAGGGAGAAATCTATAGCCCTGGTTGTATGATAACCGGGGCTATATTTATGCTTTTTTTATCATTACCATGGAGAGTTTTATTGACTAACATTTGACTAACAAAGTTATAAAAAACGGCAAAAAATGTATAAGAGCACAAAAGCAAAATGACCTTTAAAGCCTTGAAAATCAAGGAAAAGAGAAATCAGAAGAAAAAGGAAAAAGATATTTTGGAAACTCGTAATGAAGGGGTCGAGAGTTCGAGTCTCTTTTCCAGTTTACTGATAAAGAGCCGGAAACCTTGTAAATAGCGGGGTTCCGGCTTTCTGCTGTATACATAAGATAATTTACAGTATCACGAAAAATATGCAAAAGAGGTATCGAATGTGCGCACGATTGGAAAAATCGATAGGGAAATATATAAATGCATAACGGATGAATTTTCTGCTTATTTTGGCCAAATTATAGAGAGACCGGACTACATTATCGAATCCAGAAAGCCAAACACAGCACTGATCCTGAAACAAAAAAATTCTTTACAAAAAAGAATAATATAGTTATACTTAACGTAGAAGAATAATAAGATTTTACCCGGACAATTATTTGAGATGGAAGAATTCGCACGATCCACACGCCGCTGGTTCAGACAGGGGGAACCCGAGAGATGCAGGAGAAACGTGCGCCTGCCAAATAATTGTCCGGTTAAACAAATATAGATTACCATATACCACCCAGTCAGTGAATGATTGAGTGGCTTTTTTACCGTTGTCTGTACGCATACAAAGAGCAAGGGAGGGATATGAAATGTTAGAGCAGAAGTTTTTGATCTGGCTGGCAGCAGGGGTGTTCTGTATCGTTTTTCTGGTGCTGCTCGTCAGGCATTTTCTGAGAAAACGATATTCTTATCGTGCCAGGCCGATCCTTACAAAACGGGAGTATAAGTTTTATCTGCTTCTTCGCAGGGAAGCGTCCAGACGAAAAATGATCGTTTGTCCGAAAGTAGGATTGAAGGATCTCCTGGAGGTTGACAGCCGAAAGCAGTATATGAAATACTTCCGGCAGATTGCCCAGAAGCATGTGGATTTTGTTCTGTGTGATGAAGATCTTCATGTACTTTTTGTCCTGGAACTGGATGACAGTTCCCATGACACCAAAACGGCAAAAAAGAGGGATACGTTTAAGAACAGGGCATTTCGGGCAGCCGGGATTCCTCTGAAACGCATCCGCAATTTTGATGAGGAATCTGTTCGCAGGCTGTTTCGGGATTTTTGAAAGAAGAATGGAAAATACGTGCAATTAAAGGAAGAGTATGGTATGATATAGGCTGCTAAATTGAAGGATGAGCGGCAAAATAGCAGATATAATATAGGAGCAGAGAATGTCAGAAATTTGTTTAGAATTGAAAAATATTCAAAAAAGTTTTACGGAAGGGGAAGATGTCCTTAAGGGAATCAGCCTGACGATCGGAAAAGGAGAATTTATCACCCTGCTTGGGTCTTCCGGATGCGGAAAGACAACGACCCTTCGGATTATTGCAGGACTTGAGATGCCGGATGAGGGACAGGTTTTTCTGGAAGGAAAAGATGTTACCGCATTGGAGCCGGAAGACAGGGATGTGAACACCGTATTTCAGAATTATGCCCTGTTTCCCCATATGACTGTAGCGGAGAACATTGGTTACGGCCTGAAATTAAAGCGGGTCCCGAAAAGTGAGATTAAAAAAAGAGTCTGGGAGATGCTGGAACTGGTGCAGCTTCCCGGATATGAGAAGCGTAAGCCATCCGAACTTTCCGGAGGCCAGAAGCAGCGGGTTGCCATTGCACGGGCTCTGATCAACAATCCCAGGGTGCTTCTTCTAGATGAGCCCTTGGGCGCACTGGACCTGCAGCTTCGCAGGGCCATGCAGGCGGAACTGAAGCGCCTGCAGAAAAAACTGGGCATCACTTTTATTTATATTACCCATGACCAGGAAGAAGCCATCAATATGTCGGACCGGATTGCGGTGATGAACCAAGGAAGGTTTGAACAGATTGGTACGCCGGATGAAATTTACAATCATCCAAAAACCAGCTATGTGGCGACTTTTGTGGGAAATGCCAATATCCTGGAAGGAACTGCAGAAAGGATAGAAGGAGGCAAAGTGCTGGTGCATTTTGACTGCGGAAGTGCCATGGTGGAAACAGAGGATAAGAATTTGAAACCAGGAGAAAAGGTAACTCTGGCTATCCGTAGTGAAAACATACTTCTGGATGAATCCGCAAGTATCGGCATGGAGGCAATTGTGAAAGAAAAGAGTTTTGCAGCAGGACAGCTTCGCGTGACTCTTACACTTCCGGGAGGAAAAGAGCTGATCGCAAGCCGCTACGGAATCGATGCAAATGTGGGGGTAGGACAGAAAGTCTGCTGGAATTTCCGGCCCGGGGATGCGGTGCTGGTTGACAGGGAAGAAATGGTAAGAACAGTGCCGCTGCGGCAGTACATGGGGGAGGACGTATATGCGTAAGTCAGGAAAAGGCTCCGTGTGGATGATACTTCCTCTGTATATTTTTACACTGGTTTTTGTGGCAGGTCCTTTGCTTTATATGCTTGCCTTAAGTTTTGCTGTGCCAAATGAAACCCATGGAGTAAACTGGAACTTTACACTGGAGAATTACAAGCGGATTCTGGATCCGGTATACTTAAATACCTTTGTCCAGTCCTTTAAGCTTGCAGTTACCAGTACGGTCATTATCTGCCTCACAGGATATCCCTTCGGCTATTTTATGGCAAGAATGTCTGAGAGCCGAAAGAAAAAGGCGATGCTGTTTCTGATGCTTCCTTTCTGGGTAAATTCTCTGATCCGCCTTTATGGCTGGATTATTATCCTGCAGAATAAGGGAATTCTGAATTTTATCCTGAAGAAGCTGGGAATCATTGAGAAACCCCTGAAACTTTTGTACAGCTATCCTGCGATCGTAGTGGGGATGGTTTATGTGCTGCTTCCCTTTATGATTCTTTCTGTTTATTCCAGTGCGGAGAAGCTGGACTGGTCGCTTATTGAAGCTGCCCGGGATCTGGGGGCTTCCAGGACGAAGGCGTTCTGGACCGTAACCTTTAAACTGACTTTGCCGGGACTTCTGTCGGGAGTTATTCTGACATTTATCCCCTCTATGGGCCTGTTTTTTATTGCGGATATTCTGGGAGGAAATAAAATCGTTTTGGTGGGAAGCCTGATTCAGGAGCAGATGACAAGAGGGGGCAACTGGCCCTTTGCGGCAGCCCTGGCTGTGGTTTTGATGGCTTTGACAACCGCTATGATCATTCTTTACCGCAGGATTACAAATGTGAAAGAACTGGAGGGAATCGGATGAAAAGAAATGGAAAATTTGCGGGGTTATATCTTGGTCTGATGTTTTTTCTCATGTATCTTCCCATTGGTGTGGTAGTGGTATTTTCTTTTAATGAATCAAAGCTTCCGGTACGCTTTACCAGGTTTTCCCTGCAATGGTATGAAAAGCTTTTTAAAAACAGCGCCATGCAGGAAGCGCTGGTCAACAGTCTGATTCTGGCAGTTTTAAGCTGCCTGATCTCTGCAGTGATCGGAACACTGGGCGCAGTAGGCCTTTCTCGTATTCGCTGGAAAACAAAAGGGGTGATGGAGTATATCTCGATCCTGCCTCTCATGATTCCGGAGATCATTCTGGGTATGGTCCTGATGGCTTTCTTTTATATGCTGGGCCTGCCCTTCGGAATGCTTACCCTGCTGATTGGGCATACGGTTTTCTGCGTTCCTTATATTTTAATGGAAGTAAAAGCCCGCCTGGCGGGAATGGATCCTTCCCTGGAGGAGGCGGCCAGAGATCTGGGCGCAGGATCTTTCCGGGCTTTTTGGGATATTACCATTCCATTGATCATGCCCGCGGTGCTTTCCGGTTCCCTGCTGGCATTTGCCATGTCTATGGATGATGTGGTCATCAGTATTTTTGTCAACGGACCGAAGCTGTCCACACTGCCGATCAAAGTATATACACAGATAAAGACCGGCGTTACGCCGGAAATCAACGCACTTTGTACGATCATGCTGGGAATTATCCTGCTGGTTCTTCTATTGTATTCCATTTTAGGAAAAGTGAAAGGAAGGAAGAAAATTCAGGAAAAATGAAATCCCGGCTTTTCAAGAGGAAAGAAGTAGGCTATACTGTTTTCTATAAGGGTGTCCGGATCGTATGGCCCGGCAGCCCGGTAACCCGGTAACCCGTTGACATCTTATTTCTATTTGGAGGAGAATCATTATGAAAAAAGTAACTGCAGGTATTTTATGTGCTGCTTTGGCAATGACATCCATGTCAGTGAACGTTTTTGCAGATTCAGACGAAATGGTATTGTATACCTGGGAAGGGATGTTCCCCCAGGAAGTGCTGGAAGGATTCCAGGAAGAAACGGGAATTGAGATCGTTTATTCCAATTTTGATACTGATGAGACCATGCTGGAGAAGCTTTCCATGGCAAAGGGCGGAGATTATGATGTGATCATTGCTGATGATTATATTCTGGAAAATGTGATTCAGGAGGGCCTTGCGGAGAAGCTTGATAAAGAGAAGCTTACAGGCTGGGAAAATATCAATCCTCTTTACCAGGGACAGTTTTACGACCCGGAGGACGAGTATGTAGTCCCCTACGGTGCTGGGATTCCCCTGATCGTTTATGATCCCGAGATGGTGGATATGGAGATCAAAGGGTATCAGGACCTTTGGAATCCGCAGCTTAATGGAAGCATTGCCCTTACCGCAAATTACCGTGTAATCAACGGTATCACCAATCTGACTCTTGGAAAGAGCATGAATGAGGAGGATGTGGATTCTATAAAAGAAACAGGAGAGAAGCTTTTAGAGCTGGCCCCGAACATCCGCCTGATTCAGGATGACAATACACAGAATGCCCTGTTAAGCGGGGAAGCAAGCGTAGCGTTCCTTTATACTTCCCAGGTGACGGCTGCCCTTATGGAGAATCCGGATCTGAAGGTGGTTTATCCAGAGGAAGGACTGGGCTTTGGTATTATGGGGATGTTTATTGCAAGCGATGCGCCGAATAAAGATGCAGCCTATGCGTTTGTAGATTATATCTTAAGACCGGAGATCGCTGCCCAGTGTTTTGATTACATTGGCTATTACTGCACCAATAAAGCAGCAGATGACAGCGTAAACCCTGACCTGGTTGTTCCGGACTCTGTTAAGAGCGGAGAAATCGTACAGAATGTAAGCCAGGAAGCAGAAGAGCAGTACAGCAAGAACTGGACAGAATTCCGGGCTGCCTGCAATTAACGCTGACAGGAGGTTGGAGAAATGGAAATTTATAAGGGAACTGCCGCTTTTCCCGGAATTGCAATTGGTAAAATACTGCTTTATCAGAGAAGCGAATATCAGATACGGCGGTATCTTACAGGCAATGTAAAGAAAGAACTGGAGGATTTCGCTGCAGCAAGGATTCAGGTTCAAAAACAGCTTCAGGCACTGTACCAGCGGAACAAAAAGGAACAGGAAGCCCATGCAGGAATCTTTTTGGAGCAGGAGAAGCTGCTGCAGTCGGGAAGCTTTCAGCGGGCGGTAGAGAGTGCCATTTCTTCCGAAAAAGTAAATGCAGCCTATGCGGTTATGACCACGAAGGATGAGATTTCCAATACCTTCCGCAATCTGGAGGAGCCTGTGATCCGCAGGCGGATTCAGAATATCCGGGAAATTTCAGACCGCCTGATCGAGGCTCTCGGGGGAATTTCGCCGAGGATCGATCTGGGGGAAAAGCCGGTGATCCTGGTGGCAGAGTCCCTTGCGCCTACAGAAATGATGGAAATGGGAAAAGAAATGCTCCTGGCTGTCGTAACGCATCAGGGGTCTACGGTATCCCACTCTACCATTGTGGCGAAAACCATGGGGATTCCTTCCCTTACAGATGTGGAAATACATGAAGAGTGGGATGGGCAGGATGCCATTATGGATGGCTATACAGGAACTTTATATCTCCATCCGGATGAAGAACTGCAAAAAGAATATGAAATGCGGCAGAAATCAGATATACAGGAGCATGAAGCTCTTCTGAAACTGAAGGATGAGCAGGACTGTACCAAAGACGGCAAGAAAATCGGACTTTATGCAAACACGGCAAGTATGGATGACCTTAACAGTGTATTTTTTTACGGAGCTTCCGGCATTGGACTTCTGCGGAGCGAATTCCAGTATCTGGGAAGGGAAAATTACCCCAGGGAAAGTGAACTTTTCCTTGCATACAAGAAAATTGCAGAAACCATGGGGAATCGTCCGGTAGTGATCCGTACTGCAGATCTGGGCGCGGACAAACAGGCGGATTATCTGGATATTCCGGATGAGACGAATCCCATTATGGGAAACAGAGGCATTCGTTTATGCCTTGACCGCAAATATATGTTTAAAGCACAGCTCCGGGCAATCTACAGGGCCAGTGCTTTTGGAAATCTGGAAATGATGTATCCCATGATTACCTCAGAAGAGGAACTGGATTCCATTGAGGAACTTATTTCCGAAGTGAAGGCAGGCTTAAAAGAAAAGAATATTCCCTTTCGGAATATCCGCACAGGAATTATGATCGAGACGCCTGCTGCTGTCATGATCAGCCGGGAACTGGCAAAGAGAGTGGATTTTTTAAGCCTGGGAACCAATGATCTGACACAGTATACCCTGGCCATGGATCGCCAGAACCCTCTTTTGCAGAAAAAATACAATGACCATCATCCTGCAGTCCTTCGCATGGTCCAGATGGTGGTGGAAGCCGGACACCAGGAAAACTGCAAGGTCTGCATCTGCGGAGAGCTTGCGGCAGATACGGCATTGACTGAAACATTTCTACGGATGGGTGTGGATTCCCTTTCTGTAGTGCCTGCCTGTATCCTTCCGGTCCGGAAGGCTATCCGCGAGACGAATCTGAAAGACTTTGACTGACAGAGGAAACCGTATATGAATAAAAAGAGCAAAGTAATCCTTCTTCCCTGTGATTCCTACAGGGAAGAACTTATTTATACCAATTTGAAAAAGGGACTGGAACTTCTCGGAGGACTGGATTCCCTGATAAAAAAAGAAGAAAAGATCCTTCTGAAGCCCAATCTTTTAAAAAAGGCAGAGGTGGAGAAGGCGGTGATCACCCATCCGGCTGTAGTAGGAGCATTTGGGCGGATCCTGAGAGAGGAAGGATACGGAAACATCATTCTGGGGGATTCCTGCGGAACCGGAAGCACCAGCAAGGTAATCAGAGGCACCGGTATGGATACGGCCCTTGAGAAGCTTGGAATACCGGCAGTGGATTTTTCAGAAGGGGTACACGTTTCTTATCCCCAGGGCATTCAGGCGAAAGAATTCATCATTCCAAAGGAGCTTGAGGAATCGGACTGTGTGATTTCCCTTTGTAAAATGAAAACCCATGCATTGGAGCGCATCACCGGTGCGGTAAAGAACAGCTATGGCTTTGTCTACGGTCTTAACAAAGCGAAGGGGCATACCAGGTATCCCAGTGCAGACAGCTTTGCCAGGATGCTGGTGGATCTGAACAGGTATGTGAAGCCCCGCCTGTATGTGATGGACGGAATCACAGCCATGGAAGGAAACGGACCTGGTTCCGGAGACCCTGTGAAGATGGGTGTGCTGCTGATGTCAAAGGATCCGGTGGCGTTGGACAGTGTTTTCTCCTCGCTGATACATCTGAAACCCCAGATGGTTCCTACCAATTATCATGGAGAAAAGATGGGGATTGGTGTCTGGAAAGAAGAGGATATTGTACTGCTTACACCAGATGGAGAAATTTCTTTGAAAGAGGCAGTGAAGGTTTATGGAAACCCGTCGTTTCATGTGGACCGAAGACCAGTCCGCCGCGGCATCTGGGAGAGAATGGCAGAAGCTTTGAACATTTTCCAGAAAAAACCTTACATTGAAGATAATCTGTGCATCCGCTGCGGCGTCTGTGTAAATAGCTGCCCTGTCCCCGGCAAGGCGGTAAACTTTAAAAACGGAAAAGGGAAGCCCCCTGTTTATGATTACAAAAAATGCATCCGCTGTTTCTGCTGCCAGGAAATGTGCCCGAAGAAAGCAATCAAAGTAAAATAAAAAATCTGTCGGTTCCGAATCCCTTTTTGGGGCAGGTAACCGACAGATTTTTTTGCGAAATCAGAGCCTGGTATCAGCAAAGCCCCAGGATTTGTGCAGTTTTCAGAATATATTCCGGGGTAGTCCCGCAGCATCCGCCCACAAGCCCTGCGCCGTTTTCCACCAGCACTTTCATGTGTCTTGCAAAAGCATCCGGTCCCATGGAATAGGCGGCATTGCCCAGATCATCAATAAACGGTATACCCGCATTGGGTTTTGCAATGACCGGAATAGAAACGCTCTCGCGGATGGAACGTACAACAGAAACAAGCTGATCCGGTCCCACAGAACAGTTGATCCCCACCGCACTGGCCCCCGCACTCTCCAGTGCTTCCGCCGCTTCTCTGGCATTCCCTCCGCTAAAAATACTGCCATCCGCTTCCACAGTCATAGAGCAGAGAATCGGCAGATCACATACCGAAACAGCAGCATCAACCGCAGCCAGGGTCTCTTCAATATTGATCATCGTTTCTGCAATCAGGCAGTCAGCACCAGCGTCAGAAAGATACCGAATCTGCTCACAATAGTTATCAAAAGCCATTTCATAAGTATAATCATCATTTCCAGAGAGAATCCTCCCGGTTGTGGTAATATCCCCGGCCACATATGCGCTGGCTCCCGCCGCCTCTTTTGCATAGCTCATAAGAGTCCGGTTAATCTCTTCAATCCGGTCTTCCAGCCCATGCTTAGACAAACTAATACGATTTCCCCCAAAAGTAGGCGCATAAATAATCCTGCTTCCAGCTTTTACATACCCACGCTGAAGCTCCTGAATAACATCCTTATGCTCCATAATCCACATTTCGGGACAAATCCCCCGCGGCATCCCCTGCGCCATCAAATTGGACCCCGTAGCCCCATCCAACAACACTACATCACGAGTCAGGCTTTGAAATTCTTTTTTCGTCATTTACTTTATCTCCTTAGAAAGTCTTGCGGATTTTTCAGCGGCGAGGAAGTTCTCCTGCTTGGGAAGACTGCATTTGCAGGAGCGTTAGAAACAGTTAGTTCGCTGCACTTCTGCGTTGTTCAGAAAATCCGTGCTGTCTGAGCCGAAAGGCGAGTTCACGGATTTTCTGAACGCCTTTAGCAGAAGTACAGCAAACTTACTGTTTCTTACGCTCCGAAACCGCAGTCCGCCCAAGCAGGAGAACTTCCTCGCCGCCCCCCAAAAAACACCACAAAAAATTATAACATCTTTGTCGAGAAAAGTCTCTTGCTATTTTAAAGAGAGTGTGCTATTTTTTATTACAAGGGCTGCTGATTTGCGCCTGATCAGCGGACAGCAGCAAGATAGAATCTGACTGCGGCAGTTCTGCCGTGAAATTTCCATAATACAATATAATAAATGACCTGTATCCAGGAATAAAGCATACGAAAGACAGTAAATGAATCAAGCGGGAGGCTTATATGAATTTATTTGATTTTACGTATTGCGGCAATTACAACAGGCAGATACAGAATCTCTCCAGAATGGTTCCGGAGAAATGGAGTTTCGGGGAAGCCGGGGACAATGGAATTTTAAAAGGATATCTGGAATATACATTCAAACGTGTTTTTGAAGAGGGAAAAATTTTTATTAATCAGGATTATGCAATATTCAATACAGGACTTTTTAATCAATATTATCAGCCGGTTTATGCATACTTTGTTCCCAACCTGGTGCCGGAGCGGCAAAAATGGTTTCTGGATGGCTTCTATACGGAATACCATCTTCTGAAATCCGGAATCGCCAGGCTCCCTGAAAAGGCAGAATATGTGAATGACCCTTCGGAACTGGTCTTTGACACTCATCTGGAAATCGTACCCCAGTACGAGCACATTTTCGGAGAAGAGGAAAATGCCCAGCGGCTTCCGGAAAATGTGAGGAACAGCGGCATGAAGGTGCAGCTGTTTGACGGGGCGCTGCGCCATACAAGAAGAATGCTGGAAGCGGATTACCGGACAGCCATTCCCCAGTATTATAACCATTCCATTCAGCTTCTGATTCCCATCTGTCTGCAGAACCCGGGAAAGCCGGATCTTGCCCTTGCCTGTGTAAAAACAGCCGACGGAACCCGATATCTGGGACGAACCTGCCTTACCTTAAGGATGGCCTACCATAACGCAAGGCTTTTAGCCCGTCTGGACAGCAGCTGGCTGCACCCGTAACGTTCACAATATTTTCATACAATAGATATCTGTTCATTTCCTGGAAAATGTGTTATGATAAGCGATATTGAGAAAATTTCAGCAAATTTTGCAAATGAAAAATATAAACGGAGGACAGAATATGTTAGAATTACGCAACATCTGTTTTCAGGTGCCTGATGAAAAGTCAAGAAATGCAAAAGAGATCGGTATTCTGAAAGATGTAAGCTTTACACTGGATGATAACAAATTTGTCGTCATTACAGGACCCAACGGAGGCGGAAAGTCCACTCTTGCCAAGGTGATCGCAGGAATTGAGAAGCCCACTTCAGGGCGGATTCTCTGGGACGGACAGGATATTACAGACATGAGCATCACAGAGAGAGCAAAGCTCGGAATCAGCTATGCATTCCAGCAGCCTGTACGCTTTAAAGGCGTGACGGTATTTGACCTGATCCGGCTGGCAGCCGGGAAAGAGATTTCCGTTGCAGGGGCGTGTGAATACCTCTCCAAGGTAGGCCTTTGTGCAAAGGATTATATTAAGCGTGAAGTGAATGCCAGTCTTTCCGGCGGAGAAATCAAGCGTATTGAGATCGCAACCATCATGGCGAGAAAAACAAGGGTATCTGTATTTGATGAACCGGAGGCAGGCATTGACCTTTGGAGCTTCCAGAATCTGATTCAGGTATTTGAGGAAATGCATGATCAGCTTCACGGCTCTATTTTGATTATTTCCCATCAGGAGCGTATCCTGAACATTGCAGATGAGATTCTCCTGATTGCAGACGGTGAACTGAAGAAGCGGGGAACAAAGGAAGAAATCCTTCCACAGCTTTTGGGAACGGCGGATGCAGCAGGATTTGCCTGTAATAAGATGAGGGTCAGAGAATAGGAGGCAGAGAGATGGACGCGATCCAGAGAGAATTGTTGGAGGCAGTTGCTGGGCTGCATGAAATTCCCACAGGGGCATACAATATCCGTGCCAACGGCGCCAGCATAGAGCGAAAAAGCACGGCAAATATTGAAATTATCACGAAGAAGGATACTTCAGGAATTGAAATTCACATCAAACCGGGAACAAAGCGTGAAAGTGTACACATTCCGGTGATCATGAGCCAGTCCGGACTTTCGGAAGTGGTATACAATGATTTTTATGTGGGTGAGGATGCCGATGTAACGATTATTGCAGGCTGCGGTATCCACAACGGCGGTGACGCATCCACCCGTCATGACGGAATCCACCGCTTTTTTATTGGAAAGAATGCCCATGTGAAATACGTGGAAAAGCATTACGGAAGCGGTGACGGGAAAGGGGAACGAATCATGAACCCTGTGACAGAGATCCACCTGGAAGAGGACAGCTTTATGGAAATGGATACTGTTCAGATCCGGGGTGTGGATTCCACAAAAAGGGAAAATAAGGCACATTTAAAGGCCGGTTCCAGGCTGGTGGTGATGGAAAGGCTGATGACACACGGTACGCAGAAAGCAGAAAGCTATTTTGATGTAAGCATGGACGGAGAGGAAAGTGCTGCAAATGTAGTTTCCCGTTCCGTTGCCCGGGATGACTCTTATCAGCTGTTTGCTTCCCATATTCATGGAAATAACCGCTGCAGCGGACATACGGAATGCGATGCCATTATCATGGACAATGCAAAAATCAGCGCAGTACCGGAGCTTTCCGCAAATCATGTGGATGCGGCACTGATTCATGAGGCTGCCATCGGAAAGATCGCAGGAGAGCAGATCATTAAGCTGATGACCCTGGGACTGACAGAGGCAGAAGCAGAGGAACAGATCGTAAGCGGATTTTTGAAGTAGTACAGGAGGTTACATGAGCGAAGACAAACAGAAGAAAACGGGGGAAGAAGAGAATGCCAGCATTATGCAGAAGCGGCTGGAAGGAATAGAAGGCAGCACGCAGGAACCGCAGGGAAAACAGGTCAAACACGAATCGGACATGACCAGAAAAGAGAAACGCCTTCTGGAGAAAGAGAAGATCAAGGGGATGGGCCTTGGCAAAAAGCTGGAATATATCTGGATGTATTATAAGCCTGCGATTTTCGGTGTGATTGGCGCTATTGTCCTTATTTTTGTGATAAAAGACTGGTATTACAATGCGAAGATACAGGATATCCTATCCATTGCCATTGTAAATGGCGGGATGGGGGAGACCGATGCCTGGGCGGAGGAAATCAAGGCTTCCCTGGGAAGTACAGACGAATTTGAGAGAGTAAGCTTTATTCTGAACCTGAATACAGATGAAACGGGGAACGATTTTGATTATTATGCACAGATGGCTTTTGTTGCACAGGCACAGGCAAAAGGAATCGATGTGCTCATAACCACGGAAGAGATGTGCAAAAAGCTTGCTGCCCAGGAATACTTTTCGGAATTGTCGGATGTTCTGGATGAGGAAACGCTTGCTGCTTTTGGCAATCAGGCAGAGCAGTATTATCTGAAGCTTGACGGAGGCGAGATCCAGGAGCACATTCAGCTTGCCTATGATCCGGTCTGTGTGGCAATTCTGGTGAATACTGAAAATCTGGAAAATACAGTACAATGGGTATCTTCTCTGGCTGAATAGGCAGACGATTTCTACAAATTTGACAGCCGGAGGAATCAATGGAAAAAAAGAAACAGCTTTTGGAATTATTAAGTACATATTGTGCAGAGGATGTATGCGTCGCTTTTTCAGGAGGGGTGGATTCCAGCCTTCTCCTTGTGATGGCCTGCGAAGCTGCAAAGAAAACAGGCTCCAGGGTGTATGCTCTTACGATGGATACGGTGCTTCACCCGAAAGCAGACCTGGAAATCGCCAGGAAGGTGTTGGCACACACAGGGGCAGTCCATCATGTTCTTACTTTAAATGAACTGGCAGTGCCGGAGATCCGGTTTAATCCTGTAAACCGCTGCTATCTCTGTAAGAAGGCGCTTTATTCCCGTATGCTGGACTTTGCAAAAGAAAAAGGGGTGAAAGTCCTTCTGGAGGGAAGCAATGAGGATGATCTTCACGTTTACCGTCCAGGACTTCTGGCGGTCAGGGAACTGGGGGTGAAGAGTCCTTTGGCAGAGTGCCGGATTACCAAGAAAGAGGTGCGTATGCTGGCAGAGGAATACAGGATACCGGTGGCATTCCGTCCGTCATCGCCCTGCCTTGCAACAAGGCTTCCTTATGGAATGGAGATTGATCTGAAGCTGCTGGAACGGATCGACTGTGGAGAGAGCGCGATCCGGGAAATGGGATTTGGAAATGTGCGGATCCGCATCCACGATGAGATCCTGCGCCTGGAGATTGATCCTGAACAGCTGCCGAAAGTTCTGGAACACAGGACAGAAATTATTGCAAAACTAAAGAAACTCGGCTTCTCATATATTACATTGGATCTGGAGGGATTCCGAAGCGGAAGCATGGATCTGAAGCTGAAAAAATAGGGGATTTTTTATGAGAACAGGAACTTTTCGAAAAAAATTTATCGGAGATAAGAAGTTTTATGCAGCAGTGCTGGGAATCGCCGTTCCCATTATGATTCAGAACGGGATTACCAATTTCGTCAGTATGCTGGACAATATTATGGTAGGACAGATCGGAACAGAGCAGATGTCCGGTGTTGCTATTGTGAACCAGCTCATTTTTGTATATAACCTTTGTATTTTCGGGGGACTTGCAGGTGCGGGGATCTTTACTGCCCAGTATTTCGGGCAGAAGGATGATGAGGGCATCCGCCATACCTTCCGCTATAAGATCTGGATGGCATTGCTCCTGACAGTGATCGCAATTGCTGCGCTTCTTCTGGGAGGAGAGACACTGATCCAGCTTTTCTTAAACGGCGGCAGTGACGGCGGCGATCTGATGGCTACCCTGGAGTACGGAAAAAAGTATCTGTGGGTGATGCTGCTTGGTCTGCCGCCGTTTATGATGCTGCAGGTTTATGCAAGCACTTTGAGGGAGTGCGGAGAGACGGTGGTTCCTATGAAGGCCGGCGTAACGGCTGTGCTGGTAAACCTGGTGTTCAATTATCTGCTGATCTACGGGAAACTGGGACTGCCGGCCCTGGGAGTGGTGGGCGCTGCCGTAGCCACGGTAATTTCCAGATACGTGGAGGCCGGGATCGTTTTGTACTGGACCCACAGCCATAAAGAGAAGAACAGCTATATTGTAGGAATTTACAGTACCATGAAGGTTCCGGGGATATTGGCAAAGAAGTTCTTTATCAGGGGATTTCCGCTGCTTGTGAACGAAACCCTGTGGGCTTCAGCTATGACCATGCTGACCCAGTGCTATTCGATCAGGGGGCTCAATGTGGTTGCGGGACTGAATATTGCCAATACACTGAATAATGTGTTTAATGTGGTATTCATAGCCCTTGGAGATTCGGTTGCCATTGTTGTGGGACAGCTTTTGGGAGCCGGTAAGATGGAAGAAGCCAGAGATTCGGATAATAAGATGATTGCCTTTTCTGTCGGGTGCTGTACATTGATTGCAGCGCTGATGTTTGCGACATCCCCCCTGTTTCCAAGAATATACAATACCACTCAGGAGGCAAAAACCATTGCCATGCAGATGATCATGGTATATGCCCTTGCCATGCCCCAGAATGCTTTCCTCCACGCAGCATATTTTACCCTGCGTTCCGGAGGAAAGACATGGGTTACTTTCTTTTTTGACAGTGTATTTGTCTGGTGCGTCAGCGTGCCTATTGCATTTATACTGAGCCGTTATACGGATCTGTATGTGGTTTATATTCTGGCCATGGTACAGATCGGCGACTGGCTGAAATGTACCATTGGCTTTATCCTTGTAAAAAAGGGTTCCTGGCTGCAGAATATTGTCGGGGAATAAGAGATATTATGATTCGGGCGGATAAGTTTCCTCGTTCTCATCCCAGTTAAATTCATCCTCATAAGAAGAATCCTCATAGGAGGAATCTTCATAGGAAGTGTCCTCGGAAGGCTCTTCCACGAAGGAATCATCGGAAGGCTCCTCCGGATAGGAATCCTCCGGAACAGAGGGGTCTGCAGGCGTTTCAGGATCTGTGGTTTCTTCCGGGGGAACGGTTTCTGCAGGATCTGTCTGGGGGATGTCGCTTCCTTCCGGAACTGGTTCCTGGGAATCCGTTTCCTGGGAAGAGGGCTCCTGGTAATTGTAATTGCTTTCCTGTGTATAAATCTGGAAGCCGTAATTATCCTCTTCCTCCCAGTTATCGGAAGAGGGGATTTCCGGCATGGGGGCCTTGGTGGAGGGAACGAAGCCGTCCTTGGGGAAAATCCCATATACCAAAAGCATGATCAGGCAGAAAAGAATGGCTGTTACGCCGATCTTTAATTCTTCTATGTGCTTCATAATAAACTCCTTTTATATGATCGTATAAATTTTTTGCAGAAATATATGTTTTACGAAGCTATTATACTACAGATGCCAGGGGTTTTGTAACCCGGTATTTTATGGTTTCATAAAAATTACACAATTTTCGGGGACGCATTGAATCCAAATGCGTCCCTTTCTCGTTATATAGAATGAAGAAAAGACAAGTCTTTTTACATTCGCCGGAGATACTTCTTTTCGATGATGCCGAGAATCCCGTAGAGCCCCATGGCGATGATACACAGAATGACAATGGACATCAGCACCCAGGTAAGCTTAAAGGTCTGGCTTCCGTAAATGATGAGATAGCCAAGCCCTTGTCTGGCACCAATGAATTCTCCGATGATAACGCCTACCAAACAAAGCCCGATGTTTACCTTCATGACACTTAAGATCAGCGGAACAGAAGAGGGAAGAACGATTTTCAAAAGTTCATCCTTTTTGGTTCCGCCAAGGGTGGCTATGAGCTTTCCTTTTTCCGGGTCCACCTCCTGAAAACCGGTGTGCAGGCTTATGATGGAACCAAAGATTGCCACGGACATCCCTGCAACCACGATGGTCCGTTCATTTGCCCCCAGCCACACGATCAGAAGAGGGGCCAGCGCTGACTTGGGAAGGCTGTTCAATACTACCAGATAGGGCTCCAGGATAGCAGAAAGCTTCGGGGAAGCCCAAAGGAGGACTGCAGTGCCGATTCCAAGGATCACCACAAAAGCAAAGCTTAAAAGCGTTTCTTTCAGGGTGATCCCGATGTGTGTGAAGAGGGACTGATCCATACACATCATGAGAAAGGTATCAAAAATCCGAGAGGGACTGCTGAAGATAAAAGAGTCGATCCATCCCGTGCGTGCAGATACTTCCCAAAGGAGAAGAAATGCAGCAAAGAGAAGCAGGCGCATCGCTGCGATAAACTGCTTTTCGTGTTTATGACGCAGAAGATATTCTTTCTGTGCAGAAGATAACTCAGGCATTTTTGTTCAGCTCCTTCCAGATCAGATTAAAATAAGACTTAAATTCCGGGGCATTTCGGGAAGCAAGAGGAGTACGCTCCTTTATTCCGAGGTCAATTGGGACGATCCGTACAATGGCTGCAGGTCTTTTGGAGAGAATGATCACTCTGTCTGCCATGCTGATCGCTTCGGAAATATCATGGGTTACTAAAATTGCAGGCTTATGTTCCTTTTTCAGGATTTTTCCGATATCATCGCTGACATTGAGGCGCGTCTGATAATCCAGTGCGGAAAACGGCTCATCCAAAAGGAGAAGGTCCGGTTTCAGGGCAAGAGTGCGGATGAGGGCAGCTCTTTGACGCATGCCGCCGGAGAGCTGGGAGGGACGGGCATTTTTGAATTTGTCCAACCCATAGGTGGCAAGCATTTCATCCACCAGGGCTTTTTTTTCAGGAGTGACTTCTTTGCGGATTTCCAGACCAAGAAGGACATTTTTGTAGACACTGCGCCATTCCAGCAAATGATCCTTCTGAAGCATGTAGCCGATGCGGGAAGAATTGGACTGTGTTCCTATGGGGCTTCCATCCATAAGAATAGAACCCTCCTCAATTTCAAAAAGGGCGCAGATGGAGTTTAAAAGGGTGGATTTGCCGCAGCCGGAGGGTCCGACGATGGCCAGAAATTCACCGGGCATCAAAGTAAACGATATATGAGAAAGGGCAGCCGTTTCCCCCTGGAGTGTATGATAGGAAAGAGAAACATCTCTGACTTCCAGAAGTGGTTTCATTTATTTACCTCCATTTTTGTATATTTTATCATATGCTTTTGACAGTTGATATGATATAATATGAACTGTAACGCTGTTTCAGGAAGCCAATTGACAGGAAAGGAAACATATGCAGAAGAAAAAAATCAAATGAAAGAAAACAAAAAAAAGAATCTGATGAATTTTTTATTTTTGATCGTTATATTCGTCCTTACGGTATATATGGTGTTTAAAGGTGAGGATATACATAGTATCATTGCAGTAATACGTACTGCGGATATTCGATATCTTATTCTGGGAATCGTCTGCGTAGTATTTTTTATGATAGGGGAATCCGTGGTCATCTTCTATATGATGAGGACTCTTGGAGAAAAGGTCAGAATGAGCCATTGCGCTTTATACTCCTTTGTGGGATTTTTCTTTAGCTGTATCACGCCGTCTGCAACAGGCGGGCAGCCAATGCAGATTTACTATATGAAGAAGGACAAGCTGGATATTCCGGTTTCTACCCTGGTACTTATGCTCGTAACCATTACCTATAAAGCCGTTCTGGTATTGATCGGAGGACTTCTTTTCTTCTTTGGAAGAGATTTTCTGGCAGGGTATCTGGGCGACTATATGTGGGTATTTTATCTGGGACTTGGGCTGAATGTCTTCTGCGTAACACTGATGCTTGTTCTGGTGTTTGCTCCGGGACTTGCCAAATGGATTATGGTCAGGGGACTTAAGCTGATGGAGCATTTCCGGCTTTTGAAAAAAAGAGCGAAACGATTGGAGAAGCTGGAAGAGTCCATGGATCAGTATCACGAAACAGCAGCCTTTCTTGCAGGCCACAAAAGAGTTATTCTGAATGTATTTCTGATCACCGTGGTGCAGAGGCTGATCTTATTTACGGTAACCTACTGGGTATATTGTGCACTGGGACTTCGCGGAACAGGAATCGGAACGATTACTGTTCTGCAGTCTGTGATTTCCGTATCAGTAGACATGCTGCCTCTTCCGGGCGGTATGGGAATCAGCGAAACATTGTATCTGATCATGTTCGTACCGGTCTTTGGAGAGATATTGCTTCCCTCCATGCTGCTGAGCCGTGGGATTTCCTATTATGGGCAGGTACTGATCAGTGCGGCAATGACATGTGTGGCTCAGCTTACGATTGGAAGAAAAGAAATACAGGAGGAGAATCGTTTATGTTAGGATTTTATGATTATACAGTGGTGCTGACTTATGTCAGCCTGATAATATCTATCTTTGGAATGTTCTGTGCACTTGGAGGAAATTTCCGATATGCGATCCTGTGCCTGGCAGTATCCGGACTTTGTGACATGTTTGACGGAAAAATCGCCAGAACGAAGAAGGACCGTACAGAAGACGAGAAAAAATTTGGCATTCAGATCGACTCTCTCTGTGATGTGGTCTGCTTTGGGGCATTTCCCATTGTGATCTGCTATTGTCTGGGAATGAAAGGATCTGTAAGCAAAATGATCCTGGCGCTTTATGGCGTGGCATCTGTGATCCGGCTGGCTTTTTTCAATGTAACAGAAGAAAAGAGACAGAATGAGTCAAGCGAACTCCGCCAGTATTATCAGGGACTGCCCATTACCTCCATGGCCATTATCCTTCCCTTTATTTATCTGATCCAGAGATTTTGCGGAATTCATTTTTTATTTGTTTTGAATGCTGCCGTGGTAATTGTGGGTGTTTTGTTCATCAGCGATGTAAAAGTAAAGAAGCCTCATAATCCCGGGCTGTTTCTTCTGGTAGCATTAGTAGGTCTTGCACTTGCAAAAATGTTTCATATGCTGTAGAGTGTAAGAAATAACAAATCATACCGACAGGATGTGAGAGAATGAAGTACATTGACAGGAAGGGTAATATTACGATTGAAGAGAATAGCCAGGATAAACTGATCAGGCATTTGTATACGGATTGGGGCGGCAGGCTTTGCCTTAAGCTTCTTATCCGTCCTTTTGTTTCCAGGCTTGCAGGTGTTGTCTTAAAAAGCAGGGTTTCCGCGTGCTTTGTCCCGGGCTTTGCCGCCAGGAACGGCATAGATATGTCGGACTATGAGGAGAAGAAATACAGCTCCTACAATGATTTTTTTACCAGAAAAATAAAACCCGGGGCAAGACCTTTGGCAAAGGGTGAAAATATTCTGGTAAGTCCATGTGACGGGAAACTGTCTGTACACCGGATCGGTGCGGATTCCGGATTTTTTATCAAAGATACGGAATACACACTGGAGCAGCTTCTGAGAAGTCCAAGACTTGCCGGGAAATATGAGGATGGATATGCGGTTGTGATCCGGCTTACAGTAGATAATTACCATCATTATTGTTATCCTGCAGAAGGGGTGCAGTCTTCGACGGTATCTCTTGCAGGCTGCTTCCATACGGTAAATCCTGCGGCAGGTGAGCAGTATCCCATCTATAAAGAAAATGCAAGGGAATACGCGCTTTTACAGACTGCAAATTTCGGGACGATCCTGATGATGGAAGTGGGAGCAATGATGGTAGGAAAAATCCGGAACCGTTACAAGACTCCCCATAAAGTAAATAGGGGAGAAGAAAAGGGATATTTTGAATTTGGCGGTTCCACCGTGATCCTTCTTCTGCAGCATGGAAAAGTCCGCCTGGATTATGATCTTCTGGAAAATACAGAAAACGGATATGAAACAATTGTAAGAATGGGAGAGCGGATTGGTGAACAGAAATTACCAAAAAGAACTGGAAAAAATCCTGTTATCCCTGAATAACCGGGAACGTGTGCCAAGGCTGTTTCTTCATGCCTGCTGTGCACCCTGCAGCAGTTATGTGTTGGAATACCTTTCTGATTATTTTGAGATTACAGTTTTTTATTATAATCCCAATATTTCTCCCAGGGAGGAATATGAGAAGCGGGTGGAGGAAATCCGCCGGCTGATCGGGGAAATGCAGTTTCGCTATCCAGTGACTTTTGTGGAAGGCGCATATCATCCGGAAAAGTTTTATGAGATGGCGAGGGGCCTTGAGAAGATTCCGGAAGGCGGTGAACGGTGTTTTCGCTGTTACCGCATGCGTATGGAGGAAGCGGCGCGTCTGGCTGGGGAGGGCGGATATGATTATTTTGCCACCACACTGTCCATCAGCCCGCTGAAAAATGCAGCAAAACTGAATGAAATCGGGGAAGAGCTTTCCAGGATCTATCAGGTCTGTCATCTGCCCTCTGACTTTAAAAAGAAAAACGGCTATAAGCGATCTATTGAGCTGTCTAAAGAGCATGATCTGTACAGGCAGAATTACTGTGGCTGCGTTTTTTCGAAGAGGAACTGAAGGAAAAGCTTATTATTTTTATAAAAGAGAAAAGAGGAAAAAAATATGGCACAACTTTGGGGCGGCCGTTTTACAAAAGAAACGGACAAACTGGTATACAATTTTAATGCGTCCATCTCCTTTGATCAGAAGTTTTATGAGCAGGACATCCGGGGAAGCAAGGCGCATGTGACAATGCTTGCAAAACAGGGAATCCTTACAGAGCAGGAGAGGGATGAAATCCTGAAAGGGCTGGATGGGATCCTTATGGATGTAAGAGCAGGAAAGCTTGAGATCACTTCTGAATATGAGGATATTCACAGCTTCGTGGAGGCTAATCTCATTGACCGCATCGGAGATGCAGGCAAGAAGCTGCACACAGGACGCAGCCGCAATGACCAGGTTGCACTGGATATGAAGCTGTATATAAGAGATGAGATCGACGAGATTAACGGGGAAGTGAGGAAGCTTCTTCAGGCACTTCTGGAGATCATGGAAGAACATGTACATACCTATATGCCCGGATTTACCCATCTGCAGAAAGCACAGCCTGTGACCCTTGCCCATCATGTAGGGGCTTATTTTGAGATGTTCCGCAGGGACAGAGGGCGTCTTGAAGATATCCGCAAGAGAATGAATACGTGTCCCTTAGGCGCAGGGGCGCTTGCCGGAACCACCTATCCTCTGGACAGGGCCTATACAGCAGAGCTTCTGGGATTTGACGAGCCTACCAGAAACAGCATGGATTCCGTTTCTGACAGGGATTATGTGATCGAGCTCTTGTCTGCCCTTTCCACGATCATGATGCATCTCAGCCGCTTTTCCGAAGAGATTATTCTGTGGAATTCCAATGAATACCGTTTTGTGGAGATTGATGATGCCTACAGCACGGGAAGCAGCATTATGCCCCAGAAAAAGAACCCGGATATTGCGGAACTGGTGCGTGGAAAAACAGGCAGGGTTTATGGAGCACTTGTGTCCATGCTGACTACGATGAAAGGCATTCCCCTTGCATACAATAAAGATATGCAGGAGGATAAAGAGCTTACATTTGACGCCATTGATACAGTGAAGGGCTGTCTTGCCCTGTTTACCGGAATGGTCTCCACCATGGAATTTCATAAAGAAAATATGGAGTCCAGTGCCAAAAACGGTTTTACCAATGCTACCGATGCTGCGGACTATCTGGTAAATCACGGCGTTCCTTTTCGGGATGCCCATGGAATCATCGGTCGTCTGGTGCTTACCTGCATAGAAAAGGGCATTTCTCTGGATGAGCTGCCCCTGGAGGAATATCAGGCAATCAGCCCTGTTTTTGAGGAAGATATTTATGAAGCCATCAGCATGCGTACCTGCGTGGAGAAGCGGGTTACTTATGGTGCGCCAGGGCCGGAAGTGATGGAACAGGTTATTTCGGAAAACAAAAAATATCTTGAGAAATAAAAAACTGAAAAAAATGCTTGCATTTTTTCTGAAATTGGTATAGTATTTACAAGAAAAACAGATGTGTGCCGCAGAACGACATGCAAAAATGCAAAACGAGGAGTAATGAATTATGAGTGAGAAACTGAGAGTTGGTATTTTAGGTGCTACCGGTATGGTAGGTCAGAGATTTATTTCCCTTCTGGAGAATCATCCCTGGTTTGAGGTAGTAACACTTGCTGCAAGTGCCAGAAGCGCAGGAAAGACTTATGAAGAAGCAGTAGGCGGAAGATGGAAAATGGATACCCCTATGCCGGAAGCAGTAAAAAATATTGTGGTAATGAATGTCAATGAAGTGGAAAAAGTGGCTGCAACCGTTGACTTTGTATTTTCCGCAGTGGATATGTCCAAGGATGAAATCAAGGCAATCGAGGAAGAATATGCGAAGACAGAAACTCCGGTTGTTTCCAACAACAGTGCCCACAGATGGACTCCGGACGTTCCTATGGTAGTGCCGGAAATCAATCCGGAGCATTTTGATGTGATTGAATTCCAGAAGAAACGTCTTGGAACCACAAGAGGATTTATTGCTGTAAAACCGAACTGTTCGATTCAGAGCTATGCTCCTGTTCTTACTGCATGGAAGAAATTTGAACCGTATGAAGTGGTTGCAACAACGTACCAGGCAATTTCCGGTGCAGGAAAGACCTTTAAGGACTGGCCAGAAATGGAACACAATATTATTCCGTATATCGGCGGAGAAGAAGAGAAGAGTGAAAAGGAACCCTTAAGACTGTGGGGCAAAATTCAGGATGGCGTGATCGTGCCGGCAACAGAGCCTGTGATCACCTGCCAGTGTATCCGCGTTCCTGTATTAAACGGACACACAGCTGCCGTATTTGTGAAATTCCGCAAGAAACCGACCAAAGAGCAGCTGATCCAGGCGCTGAAAGAGTTTAAAGGAATTCCGCAGGAACTGGAACTTCCAAGCGCTCCCAAGCAGTTCATCCAGTATCTGGAAGAGGATAACCGTCCCCAGGTTACAGAGGATGTAAATTACGAGAAAGGAATGGGTGTATCCATTGGACGTCTCCGTGAAGATACGGTATACGATTTCAAATTCGTAGGCCTTTCCCACAACACAGTAAGAGGTGCTGCAGGCGGAGCAGTTCTGTGCGCAGAAACCCTGAAAGCAAAGGGATTTATCACAAAGAAATAAGCCATATTAAGAAGGATGTCTCCGCGGGGGCATCCTTTTGTAATGCGTTACATTTCCCGGGAGGGGAGGAAGGGTGGAAATGTAACGCATTGTGAAAAAAATATCAGAATCTTCTCCGTTAGTGTTGTGAAACTGTGTTGGAAGTGATATAATAGAAAAGAAGATTACGGAGCGAAAGACAGGAAGTCTTTCCAAAAGAAGGAGGTAAACATATGATTTACGAGGATGTACAAAAACTTTCAAATGCAGCGAAAAATAAGATCACGCTGCTGAACAAAAACTTCGGAAAATACTTCATGCGTGCTGTCATGGCCGGCTTTTTTATTGTGGTTGCCATGATATTCTCCAATGTTGTAGGAAACGTATTTTCCGCATCAGAACTGCCTGCATGGGGCAAGTTTTTAGGTGCTGTGGTATTCTCCATTGCAGTTCTTCTGATCTCCCTGGTAGGCGGCGAGCTTTTTACAGGAAACAACCTTGTTATGGCATTCGGTGCCTATGACAAAAAAGTAACCTGGGGCGACGCAGGTAAGGTATGGTTAGTAAGCTATATCGGGAACTTTGTAGGATGTCTGATTTTAAGCCTGATTTTCGTATGGGCAGGAGCATCCGGCACGAAGGATTATTTCGCAGGATTTATTAACAATAAATTGTCAATTCCTGTAGGAGAAATGTTTTGTCGTGCAGTACTTTGCAACTTCTTTGTATGTCTTGGAGTTCTCTGCGGCATTAAGCTGAAGAGCGAGGCAGCAAAATTCTTAATGATCGTAATGTGTATTTCAGGATTCGTTGTAAGCGGATTTGAGCACTGTGTAGCAAACATGGGAATTTTTGTAACAGCATTCTGTATGGTACCTGGCTTATCTGTTGGTGCTATGCTCAAAAGCATGCTGATCGTAACTCTTGGAAATATGGTAGGCGGCGCGCTGCTGCTGGCATGGCCTCTTAGAAAGATGAGTGCAGACGAATAATGGCAAAAGCTTTATACATAGCAGAAAAGCCAAGTGTGGCACAGGAATTTGCCAAAGCATTAAAGATCAACGGACAAAGACGAGACGGCTATCTGGAATCGGAGGATTCTGTGGTGACCTGGTGTGTAGGACACCTGGTCACCATGAGCTACCCGGAAAAATATGATATCAAATACAAAAGGTGGAGTTTTGATACCCTGCCTTTTTTGCCGCGTGAATTTAAATATGAAGTGATTCCCGGCGTACAGAAGCAGTTTGAAATTGTAAAAAGTCTGCTGAACAGAGCAGATGTGGAAACCATCTATGTATGTACGGACTCCGGGCGTGAGGGAGAATATATCTACCGTCTGGTAGCCCAGGAAGCTGGAGTCAAGGGAAAAAGCCAGAAACGTGTCTGGATCGATTCCCAGACAGAAGAAGAAATTTTAAGAGGAATCCGGGAAGCGAAGGATCTGTCAGCCTATGACAATTTATCTGCCTCTGCGTATCTGAGGGCAAAAGAGGATTACCTTATGGGAATTAATTTTTCCCGTGTGCTGACGCTCCGCTACGGAAACAGTGTTTCCAATTATTTAAATACCAAATATCAGGCAATTTCCGTGGGGCGCGTGATGACCTGTGTCCTGGGAATGGTAGTGCGCAGGGAACGGGAAATCCGCACTTTTGTAAAAACACCGTTTTACCGCGTACTTGCAGGGATTGCGCTGGAAGGAGAAAAGTTTGAGGGAGAATGGCGTGCTGTGGAAGGCAGCAGGTATTTCCAGTCCCCTCATTTATATAAAGAAAATGGATTTAAGAAAAGAGAACATGCAGAGGAGCTGATCCGATATTTAAGTCAGCCCCGGCCGCTTTCGTGTATAGTTGACAAGATCGAGCGGAAAAAGGAAAATAAAAATCCACCCCTTCTTTTTAATCTTGCAGAACTTCAGAATGTATGTTCTAAGCTGTTTAAAATAAGCCCTGACGAGACGCTTCGTATTGTACAGGAGCTTTATGAAAAGAAACTGGTTACCTATCCAAGGACGGATGCCCGTGTGCTTTCTACAGCGGTGGCCAGGGAGATCCACAAGAATATTCAAGGCCTTAGAAACTATGAGCCCGCAGGAGCGGCTGCAGCGGAAGTCCTGGAAATGGGCAGCTACAAAAATATTGCAAAAACCCGGTACGTCAATGATAAGCAGATCACGGACCATTACGCCATTATACCTACAGGACAGGGGCTGAATGCATTGCGCTCCTTATCCCAGACTTCTCAGAGGGTTTATGAAACAGTCGTGCGCAGATTTTTGTGTATCTTCTATCCTCCGGCGGCTTATCAGAAAGTAAACCTGGTGGTTAAAATGAAGGAGGAGTCCTTTTTTGCTTCGTTTAAAGTGCTTAAGGAGGAAGGCTACTTAAAGATCGCAGCCAACTCTTTTGCAAAAAAGAAAGCATCGGAAGCGAAGCCTGCAGAATCCGAGAAGGACGGGGAGGAAACAGAAGTAGCCTGTGATACGAATTTGCTTATGGCATTGCAGAGATTAAAAAAAAGTGATATACTTTCCGTGGAAAATCTGAGCATAAAGGAGGGAGAAACTTCTCCGCCCAAGCGCTACAATTCCGGATCCATGATCCTTGCCATGGAAAATGCAGGACAGCTGATCGAGGATGAAGAGCTGCGTGCCCAGATCAAAGGCTGCGGCATTGGTACCAGTGCCACAAGAGCCGAAATTCTGAAAAAGCTTTTTACTATCAAATATCTTTCACTGAATAAAAAAACGCAGGTGATCACGCCCACTCTTTTGGGCGAAATGATCTTTGACGTAGTCAACTGCTCCATCCGCCAGCTTTTGAATCCGGAACTGACGGCAAGCTGGGAAAAAGGACTGAATTATGTAGCAGAGGGAAGCATTACCCCGAAGGAATATATGGATAAGCTGGAGCATTTTGTGCGGGTACGCACCAGTCAGGTGGAAGCCAGCAATTACCAGTACGCCCTTCGGCAGTTCTTCGATGCTGCATCCCGGTATTATAAGACAGAGCCGGAGAAGAAAACAGGTACCGCGAAGAAGGCGGAAAAAAGTACAGTGTGAAAGCAGAACGGAGTTTCGAAATAAGGAGGAAAATAAGGATGATGAAGGATTATACCATTGCAAATCTTCTGGATCTGAATGAAACCATCGCAAAAGACCTTTTTGAGGGAAAAACCTATCCCTGGGAAGTACTTCCTGAGATCGGGGACTTTATTGTGAAATTGGGGAAAACCTTAAGTAAGGATGAATATGATTATCATGAGGGCGATATCTGGATCGCAAAGTCTGCCAAAGTCGCTCCCACAGCCAGCATCAACGGTCCGGCCATTATCGGAAAGGATGCGGAGATCCGCCACTGTGCATTTATCCGCGGCAAGGCGATCGTAGGCGAGGGTGCTGTAGTAGGAAACTCCACAGAGCTGAAAAATGTGGTTCTTTTTAATAAGGTGCAGGTTCCTCATTATAATTACGTAGGCGACTCCGTTCTTGGCTTTAAGGCACATATGGGAGCAGGTTCCATTTGTTCCAATGTAAAATCCGACAAAAAACTGGTCGTTGTAAAAGACGGCAGCGAAGCAATCGAAACAGGTATGAAGAAATTCGGTGCTATGCTGGGAGATAACGTGGAAGTGGGCTGCGGCTCTGTTTTAAATCCGGGCACTGTGATTGGAAGAGGCGCTCATATTTATCCTCTTTCTCCTGTAAGAGGCTGTGTGCCTGCAAATCATATTTATAAGAACAAAGATGAGATTATTGAGTTGAAATAAGAATTGCAAAAAAGCCACGGAAAAGTTTCTATCCGTGACTTTTTTCTTTGGAAGAACAAATTATGGAAAAAGGCAGTTTCTCAAAATAACCAGGATTGTAATATGAATGGGATAAAACAGATAGAACAAGTATTTCATCCATTTTCCCCGGATAAATCCCCGCTTGCCGTTGTACATATTGATGGAAATAAAAGCAAAACAGGCCTTCCATTCAAAATACAGCCAACAGCTTCCTACAATTGCCTGGGCAGGCTTATCTGTACGCAGCACATACAGGATTATGATAAAAATGAACCCCCTCCATCCATAATCCGCATTTAAGATGATGGAGAGATATAACAAAGCCAGAAGGCTGATCAGGATCATAACCTGTTTTTCCCAGAAATATTCAATGGCCCAGCAGGCCAGGTAGCCCAGAAACAGAGTAAAAAATACATTTTGTTTTTCAAAAGTCCATGTATTGGTATGCATAAAATTCCATGGGATTTCCGAAATCAGTGCAAAAAGCAAAAGATTCCGTCCATACTTCAGACGGTTCCTTGTATGTAAAAAGCCCTCGATCAGAAGAAAACAAAAAATCGGAAAAGCCACCCTCCCGATATCCCGGCAGATACGGTAAAGAGAATAAGCAGTTCCATTTAAAGAAAAGAGCGGCAGTGTGGCAGGATCGTACCGGGACAAAAGCATAAGGGCCGAGTGATCAATCAGCATGGTAATGATGGCGATCATTTTCAGTGCACTGCCGCTTAAAACACGCATTTTTTCCGGAAGAAAAGAATCCGGCAGACGATTTTCCAAATTATTCTACCTCCTAAATATACAGAACATTCGTACATATTTTATCATACATTTATGTTTATGTAAAATACTATCTTTTGTTTTTGAAAAAAAGCTTCTCCCGTTACATTTCCCGGGATGGAGATTCGGGGTTTCGTCAAGGGGACAAAATGTGAGACTAATTTTTTACAAATTATGACTGGACGAATAGGGAATTTTGTGAGAGAATAACACTAGGTTGTTATGTGTTTAACAACATGATAAGCAAATCTATACTTGAAAGGAGTTTTAAAATGATTTATTCACGCGAAGTAGAAGAGATGTGCCCAGTTGCACAGGGCGTTCATCATGGAGCCGCTCCAATCCCGGAAGAAGCGAAATGGGTACAGGCAAAAGAAGTTAAGGACATTTCCGGTCTGACACATGGTATTGGCTGGTGTGCTCCGCAGCAGGGTGCATGTAAACTGACTCTGAATGTAAAAGAAGGAATTATCCAGGAGGCACTGGTTGAGACTATCGGATGTTCCGGTATGACTCATTCCGCAGCTATGGCTTCTGAAATCCTTCCGGGCCGCACTGTAATGGAAGCTCTGAACACAGACCTTGTATGTGATGCAATCAATACAGCTATGAGAGAACTGTTCCTGCAGATCGTTTACGGACGTTCCCAGTCTGCTTTCTCAGAAGACGGACTTCCCATCGGGGCAGGACTTGAGGATCTTGGTAAGGGACTTCGTTCTCAGGTTGGTACAATGTATGGAACTCTGAAAAAAGGACCTCGTTACCTGGAAATGGCAGAAGGCTATGTTACCGGTATCGCTCTTGATGCTGACAATGAGATCATCGGATATCAGTTTGTAAGCCTTGGCAAGATGACTGACTTCATTAAAAAGGGCGATGACCCGAACACTGCATGGGAAAAAGCAAAAGGTCAGTATGGCCGTGTTGCAGATGCTGTTAAGATTATTGACCCTAGAAAAGAATAATTATATTTGAGGAGGTAACGGGAAATGGCTTTATTTGAATCATACGAGAGACGAATTGATAAGATCAATTCTGTTTTAAATAGTTATGGTATTGCTTCCATTGAAGAAGCTGAAAAAATCACAAAAGATGCTGGTCTGAATGTATATGACCAGATCAAAGGCATTCAGCCGATTTGTTTCGAGAATGCATGCTGGGCATACATTGTAGGTGCAGCAATTGCAATTAAAAAAGGCTGCAAGAGAGCAGCAGATGCAGCAGCAGCAATCGGTGAAGGTCTTCAGGCTTTCTGTATTCCCGGATCTGTTGCAGATACCCGTAAAGTAGGCCTTGGCCATGGTAACCTTGGAAAAATGCTTCTGGAAGAAGAGACAGAGTGCTTCGCATTCCTTGCCGGACATGAGTCTTTCGCAGCAGCAGAAGGTGCAATCGGTATTGCAGAAAAAGCAAACAAAGTTCGTCAGAAACCTCTGCGTGTCATCCTGAATGGTCTTGGAAAAGACGCTGCTCAGATCATCGCAAGAATCAACGGCTTTACATACGTTGAGACAGAATATAATCCATATACCAACGAAGTAAAAGAAGTATTCAGAAAATCCTACTCTGAAGGACTTCGTGCAAAAGTTAACTGCTACGGCGCTAACAGCGTTCCGGAAGGCGTTGCAATCATGTGGAAAGAGGGCGTTGACGTTTCCATCACCGGTAACTCCACCAACCCGACCCGTTTCCAGCATCCGGTAGCAGGTACATACAAGAAAGAACGTATTGAGAAAGGCAAGAAATACTTCTCTGTTGCATCCGGCGGCGGTACAGGACGTACCCTTCATCCGGACAACATGGCAGCAGGTCCTGCTTCCTATGGTATGACTGATACTTTAGGACGTATGCACTCCGATGCACAGTTCGCTGGTTCTTCTTCCGTACCGGCTCACGTAGAAATGATGGGCCTGATTGGCGCAGGCAACAACCCAATGGTTGGTATGACTGTTGCCGTTGCTGTTTCCATCGAGGAAGCTGCTAAGGAAGGTAAGTTCTAATTTAAAAATCCTTTAAAAACAAGGGTTCCGGGGCTTTTGGGATATTTCCTGAAAGCTCCTTTTTTTATCCTGCTTCTCTGTAAAAAGAGGCAAAATGGGGTAGAAATGAAAAAAAGTCAACATTTGGTCAACATTCATTTTAAATGTTGACCAAAAATATGTTGACTTTTTTGTAAGCAAGAATCAGTTCATACTTGCATGCGTAATTTAGTTATTCATACATATTTTGTAGAATGGATATTCCACGCATCTGCATAGCCTCAGTTAAATGATTTGTATAAATCGGAGTGGTGGATTTTTTTACATGACCAAGCCTTCGCTGGATAAAAACCGTATCAGCACCGTTCTCTTCAAGCATAGTCGCATGTGTATGTCTTAGACTGTGATAATCAAATTCTGGAAAGTCTAATTTATGGTGAATTACAGATGAAGTATGCTGCATTGTTCGTGCAGTAATATATTCTCCATTTTCTCTTATGAGTAAAGGGTGGATTTCGATGGCTCCTGAATCCGGATGTATCCGGTTCATGGCGTCAGGTAACTTTTCTGGTTTTTTACCGCCATATATTAATGGAGCATTAACAAAATAACGTTTATAGTATTTTCCATAGTATTCACACGCCTTGTCTTGCTTTTCTATTTCGTGACGTAATAGTTCTGCTAATTCGTCATCTATGTCAATGGTTCGGTACGACCGATACTTAGGTTCCGAGAAATACCAGAAACCATTTCCGGCTTTTGAACTTCCATTCTCAGATTTTTTCTTTTCCTTTGTTCGCGTTTTATCTTGAAACCATTGTACTTGACGATTGACTTCCAGTTTCTGCTTTTCCAGGTCTATATCCTCGCGCGTTAATGCGAATGCTTCACCGAGTCTGAGCCCACAACGATATCCTAATTGAAGCGGAATATGACTTACAGAACCGGGCGGAAAACGATTAAATATTTCTTTCATTTTATCAGAAGGAATATATATGTGCGGTTCATATCGAGTAGGAGTTTCTGGCTGTTGATTAATAGGAATTTTTAACCTAACAGCCGGTGATATTGCAATAAAATGATTGTCAGCTGCATAATCGAAAGATTTTGTGAGGATTCCTTTCACGCTGGAAATTGTGTTCTTTGAATAGCCTTTGTTAAATAACTCTTTGATTAAATCCTGTAGTATTGGTTTTGTAATTGCTTTAATGCGGTAATTTCCCAGTTTTGGTTTAATGTAAAGTCGTATTTTTTTCTCGTATCCGGCAACAGTGACATCTTTTAAATCCGTTCGGCAATCTTTTTCTATCCACAAATCCAGAAAATCTGATACAGACATTTCTGAAGGAATAACGACTTGTCCCGCCTTTTCATATAATTCTTGTGCTTTTTTACCTGCTTCTTTGGCTTCCTTTTTTGTTTTAAATCCACCTTTTGAAGTCCATTTACGAGAACCATCTACAGAGGCTATTTCAAAATAGTATTCATAAACAGTTCCAGTTTTGCGTTGACGAGATCGGATTAATACATCTCCCATATATAATCACCTTTCCTTTCAATATATAAGAACATGAGAGTGACAAAATTCATGTAAAAAATAATAATTTTTTATGGAAAGCTGTGTCAACAGTATTACCCGATGGTTTTAGGTAATTATCATGTTTAATTTGAGGAGATTCTGAAAACATATGTAGTCAAACATTTTGTCTCGTACTATGGAAACGCCGTAAAAATGGTATTATTTGGTGCTGTTTTGTCCATTTGTGACGTATTGATTGACGCATAATGGACGAAACAGCACTATCTGGATTAGCCGAAATTGTATGGATGGGTGACCTGATTCGTGCAATTTACTATGGGGTTCACTATTCGCCAGATTGGAAATGTGGTGAATAATTATTCTGAGAGAAACCAAATGATTTCAGGAGTGGGGTTCTTATGGGAGAGGTAATAGCTGCATTTACAGGAACAGGTAAAACATACTTTTGTTCAAAAAATATAGAGGCATTGGATTTAGTATGTATGCCTTTTAAATATGAAAAGCTGCCATTGGGATTTGAGCCGGAAAGGTGTAAGGCTGATCCGGAGAATATTATAAGTATGGATTGGCCGTTTAACTATTTAGATGAAATTATTTTTCAGCTTCCGCAGTATAGATATGTCGTAATACCATCAGACAGTTTGGTTTGTTCTTTTCTTAGAGAAGAGGGGATACCGTATTATTTGTGTTATCCGGATCGGAGTTTGAAAGAAGAATATAGAAAACGGTTCTTAGAGAGAGGAAATACGCAGGACTTTTTAGATGTGTTTATAAATAGATGGGATTTGTTCATGGACCATCTGGAGTCTGATCCATGTGAGAAAAAAATTATATTGGGCAGCGGAGAGTATCTATCGGATTATTTTGAGTGATAAAGTGTTTATGGCGGTGCATATTTCGCAACGCCTTTTATAATGAAATTTTCAAAATAAAGATAAAAATACATTTAAATGAGATAAAATCAAATTTTGATGTTGAAAAAAGATGCAAAAAGGATATAATAGTATATATAGTATATAGAGAGAAAGTGAGGTGCAATCATGCTTATCCAGTTTAGTTTTAAAAATTTCAAGTCATTTCGGGATGAAGTAACACTGGATCTGTCAGCGGCCAAAATGACAGAATTTGTAGAACGGGTAGTGACAGTAGGTAACGAAAGAGTTTTACCTATGGCTGCCATTTATGGTGCCAATGCCAGTGGAAAGTCTAATATATACAATGCATTTGAATACATGGCAGACTATGTGATCGAGTCTTTCAAATATGGAGATGAAGAGGAAAAATTTGAAGAATTCAAGCCAACACCGTTTTTGTTTGACAGTGTTTCAGAGGGAGCGGAATCCAGTTTTGAAGTGTATTTTACGATTCCGGGGGACAAATCAGAGAAAACGTATAATTATGGCTTTTGTGTGGATGGTCACGGGGTAACAGAGGAATGGTTGAACACAAAGGCCAGAACAGCTCGCAAATATACAAGTGTTTTTTATCGTTCTGTGGAAGAGGATGTTTTGGATTTATCCGGACTTCCTAAGAACAGCAGGGAAAATATTCAGGTGGCATTGGAACAACAGGTTTTGATTGTTTCTCTGGGAGCAAAGCTGAAGGTAAATAAGTGCAAAGATATACGGGACTGGTTTCTTGCGAATGAATTTGCAGATTTTGGTGATCCTTTTACAAATATCTTTTTATCGCGGCGCCTGCCGAAGGGATTTGTAGAGGATGCGAATGTGCAGAAAAAGGTTATTGAGTATTTTTCCTCTTTTGATGAACAAATAAAAGATTTTGAAATAGAAAAGATTCCGCATGACGGGGAAAGCAAAGAAGAAATGTACAAAATCAGCGCATTGCACAAAAAAATTGATTCGGATACATTTGCTGCAATCCCATTAGGGATGGAATCTGCAGGAACTCTGAAAATGTTTGCACTTTATCCGGAACTCCAGGATGTGTTGGAGAAAGGAAGCGTATTTTTTATTGATGAGTTGAATGCCCGTTTACATCCGTTACTGGTTCGAAATTTTTTGCTTACTTTCCTTAATCCGGAAATTAATACGAATCATGCACAATTGATTTTTACAACACATGATACATGGCAGCTGTCGAACCAGCTTCTCCGAAGGGATGAGATATGGTTTACAGAAAAAGACGAGCAGGGAATATCAAAGCTGTATTCCCTGGCAGACTTTATAGATGAATCAGGAGCCAGAATCCGAAAAGATGAAAGCTATGAAAAGAATTATCTTATAGGAAAATATGGCGCTATTCCGACTTTGAAGAGCATTGATATCTTTAAGGAGGGATAGTGATATATGGCGAGAAAGGACAGGAACGGTAACCGGAAATCCAGAGAGCAGAGAACTCCTATAAAGCTTCCTGCTCTCGGATATTATTTGATCGTTACAGACACGGAGGCAACGGAACGTTGTTACTTTGAGGGATTGCATAAATCTTTGCCGGAGAATATTAAGAATAAACTGGTAATTAAAGTGGTGGAAACCAAGACAAGAACAATGATTGATAAATGCCTGGAAATGACTGCTTATGATGCGCAGTATCGAATGCCGTGGATTGTATTTGACCGGGATGAAGTAAAGGATTTTAATGAGATCATAAAAGAAGCAGAAGCGAATGGAATAGGCGTGGGTTGGTCGAATCCTTGCTTTGAAATATGGATGTATGCCTATTATGGAGCCATGCCGGCAATCACGGAATCGTGGACATGCTGCAGTGAATTTGGCAATGTATATCAAAGAAAGACAGGACAGAAGTACTCAAAAGCAGATATGGGATTATATGAAAAAATCTCCCGAACAGGAAATGAGGAGAGAGCGATTCAAATAGCAGAGCAGAAGTATGAGCAATGTGTACGTGAAGGGAAAATTATACCATCTCAGATGTGTCCATGTTCAACAGTGTTTCAGCTTGTGGGAGAAATAAGGCGTAAGGTTAAAGTATTCTGATAGTAAATAAAGAGAAAGATTTTAATGTCGTATATAAAGTTTAAGTACATATGAATGGCAGACATTGAAGGTACAATCTTTGAATTGGATAAAAATGTATTTCGGAGGAAGGCGTAATGAGAGAAAATGATAATTCTCATGATAAGTTGATTGGTAGTTTAGCCGTACTAAAGTCTGATTTGATTGAGTCGGATTTTATATCATCGTATATTCCGTTTGTTGCGACAGTTTTGCTGGAAGCATCTCATCAAGAGGATGCGGTGAAAATTGATTATATTTGCAAAAAGTTTGAAGAACTGTTTGGTTTTACAATTGAACATGCACCGATGATTACGATTTTAAATAAATGTGTTAAAAAAGGGTTGGTTGAACGCAGAAAAAATGCAATTTATTCAGTTAACGCAGAAAAGTGCAAAGAATGTTGTATATCTGAGCAAAAACTGGAGATGAAGAAGAAGTGTTATAACGATGTAATTAAAAAATTGGTGTCTTATTATGAATCACAGTTTTCTATTATTTTGTCAGAAAATGAAGCAGAGAAATATTTATTAGCTTTTTTAAATGAGAATTCGTCTGGAATATTAATTGTCAAATTTTCGTATTCTGAAAGTGATATGCATACACCAAAACAACATTTTTATATTATTTCTCTTTTTGTGAAAGAGTGTTATAAAAATGATTATTCGACATTTATGATGATTCAGGATCTTGCAACAGCATATCTCTTGTCTTCTGCATTGGCTTATACGGAATTTGATGAGAAAACTCAATCAGATGCGTTTAAGAATTTAATTATATATATCGATACACCACTCTTGATCAGAATACTGGGGCTAAATGGAAATGAATTACAGGCAGCTGCTTTGGCTCTTTTGGAGCAAATGAAAAGTCTGCAAGCTAAATTTCGTATTTTTGCTCATACATACGATGAATTAGTTTTAATTTTAAAAGATTGCAAGCGGTGGATTGAGGATGATAAATATGACACTTTTCATGCAAGCATGGCATTACGCAATTTTGTTGAACGGAAATTTACAAAGGCAGATATACAAGAGTATATAGATACGTTAGAAGAAAAAATAAAGCATTATATGATTCAAATAGATGATGAAGATTACTATGCGGGAAAGTACTATAAAAGCCAAATAGATGATAAGCTTATTGAGGAAGGTATTATAAATATTTATAAAGCTAATTCTCAAGAATTTGATCCAAAGAAAAAGGAATCAACGATTGGATATGATGTTAAATCTGTATCTGCGATACTAAAATTATGGAACAGGAAAAAAGCTCGTACTTATAGACAAATAAAGTATGTACTTGTTACAACTAATAGTACTCTTGCATACGTGACAAGAAGTTGCTTGAAGGGAGAGAATCCTAATCGCGAGAATGACATTTTCCCATGTATAACAGATGTATATTTGGGAACGAACATTTGGTTGGGTACTCCAGTAAATAAAATTGAGGATTTCAGCCAAAAAAAATTATTGGCTGATTGTATGAGCCTTATAGAACCGTCAGAAAAGCTTTTACAAACTCTTCAAACATCTATAGAAAAAGCTTTTTTAGACTCCACAATCACAGAGGGACAATATCATTTATTGAAACAAAAAGCTTTTACAAATAACTATATAATGAATAAAACGCTTGGAGATGAGACAAGGTTTACCGATAAAATTGCTGAAGAGTTATTACAAGAGATTGAAAGTGAAATTACTGATCCATATAAAAAACAAATCGAAACATTAAGCCAATCCTATGCTGAGGTTGCAGCCTCCCGTGAAGGTCTTTTAGCGCAAGTGGATAAAAAAAAGCGAGAAGAGGAAGAAAATATAAGAAAGCGTAAAGAAAAAGATATTATGTTAAGTGCGACAGCAGAAAAGAAAATTAAGAGGTTTACAGATGTTTTATTTGCGGGATTACTTATTCCTGTGGCTTCTTTTATTTGTGCTATTAGCTCAGTGTTACCTTTTTCTGATAAGATCAATTCTATTATTTTAGTAATTTCAGCTACTATGACGTTATTGTTAGGATTGTCTGTAACAGTTTTAAAAATAAACTTATGTAATATCAGGGAGAATTTAGAAAAGTGGTACTTTAAGAAACAGAAAATGAAAGAATATAAAAAATTGTTGGATGATAATCTGACGAACGAGAGTAAATAAAATGGTAGTTTCTTTTGTATTGATGACTTCATCTACATTCATCGTTTACTGGAATTTTAGGCCGCTTATAAATGATTTTTAGCGCAAAATGGCAAAATTTCTGCGCAGAAAAAACGCCTAAGCCAATGCAGGTATAAGCACAAGATTTCTGACAGTAAGCCCAGCTGCAA